>NZ_JBEOVB010000018.1:7128-165169 GCF_040295245.1 Streptomyces sp. NPDC002884
ACGGGTCCGGCCGACGGGTCCGGCCGACGGGTCCGGCCGACGGGTCCGGCCGACGGGTCCGGCCGACGGGTCCGGCCGACGGGTCCGGCCGACGGGTCCGGCCGACGGCCCGTCAGCCTGCCCGTCAGCCGGTCCGCCCGTCAGCCGATCTTTCGGTCTGCCCCTCAGCCGGTCTGTCGGGCCGCGGCCCGGCCGGCGGCACGGCCGGAGAAGAGGCAGCCGCCGAGGAAGGTGCCTTCGAGGGCGTTGTAGCCGTGCACGCCGCCGCCGCCGAAGCCGGCCACCTCGCCCGCCGCGTACAGGCCCTCGACCGGCTGTCCGTCGGCGCCCAGGGCGCGCGAGTCGAGGTCGGTCTGGATGCCGCCGAGCGTCTTGCGGGTGAGGACGTGCAGCTTGACGGCGATGAGCGGGCCTGCCCCCGGGTCCAGGATCCGGTGCGGGGTGGCGACCCGCCCGAGCCGGTCGCCGATGTAGCGGCGGGCGTTGCGGATGCCCTGGACCTGGGAGTCCTTGGCGTACGGGTTGGCGATCTGGAGGTCGCGGGCCTCGATCTGACGGCGCAGGCCGTCCACGTCGAGCAGCGCCTTCTCCGTCAGGCCGTTCATCTTCCCGACGAGCTCGTCGAGGGTGTCGGCGATGACGAAGTCCGCGCCGCAGTCGAGGAACGCCTGCACCGGCGCCGGGGCGCCCTTGCCGAGCAGCCGGTCGCGCAGGACGGCCTTGCGGTCCTTGGCGGTGATGTCGGGGTTCTGCTCGGAGCCCGAGAGCGCGAACTCCTTCTCGACGATCTTGCGGGTGAGGATGAACCAGGAGTGGTCGTGCCCGGCGATGTCCTCGGTCGTGCGCAGGTACTTGAGCGTGTTGAGGGTGTCGTAGCCCGGCAGGCACGGGTCGGGCAGGCGGCGGCCGAGGGCGTCGAACCACAGGGAGGACGGGCCGGGCAGGATGCGGATCCCGTGGCCGGGCCAGATCGGGTCCCAGTTCTGGATGCCCTCGGTGTAGTGCCACATGCGGTCGCGGTTGACCAGCCGGACGCCGGCCTCGGCGCTGATGTCGAGCATGCGGCCGTCGACGTAGGCGGGGACACCGGTGACCATCTCGGCGGGTGGGGTGCCCAGCCGCTCGGGCCAGTAGCGCCGCACGATCTCGTGGTCGGCGCCTATGCCGCCGCTGGTGACGACCACGGCTTGGGCGGTCAGCTCGAAGTCGCCGAGGCGGTCGCGGTTGGAGGCGACGCCGCGCGCGGAGTCGTCGGGGGCGAGGACCGTGCCGCGCACCCCGCGGGCGGCGCCGTCCTCGAGGACCAGCTCGTCGACCTGGTGCCGGTGGTAGAAGGTCAGCAGCCCGTCCTTCGCCGCCTGCTTGGCGTAGCGCACGAACGGGGCGACGACGCCGGTGCCGGTGCCCCAGGCGACGTGGAAGCGGGGCACGGAATTGCCGTGTCCGTCGGCGCGCAGGTCACCGCGCTCCGCCCAGCCGACGGTCGGCACGAAGGAGATCCCGTGCCCGGCGAGCCAGGTCCGCTTCTCCCCCGCCGCGAACTCGACGTAGGCGCGCGCCCAGCGCACCGCCCAGGAGTCCTCGTCGTCGGCGCGGTCGAACTGCGCGCTGCCCTGCCAGTCGCTCCAGGCGAGGTCGAAGGAGTCCTTGATGCCGAGGCGGCGCTGCTCCGGCGAGTCGACGAGGAAGAGCCCGCCGAAGGACCAGAACGCCTGGCCGCCGAGGTTGGCGGCGTTCTCCTGGTCGACCAGGGCGACCCGCCGGCCCCTGCTGGTGAGTTCGTGCGCCGCGACCAGGCCCGCGAGGCCCGCTCCGACGACGATGACGTCCGCGTCCATGGCGTCCGCTGCCTTTCTCCTGAAGAGGTCATTGGGGGGTGCCGCTGCCGTCGGTCAGCAGCGCGGTGAGCAGTTGCTTCAGCCAGACACGGGCGCCCTCGACGTCCTTGTCCAGCAGCAGTTGGGCGGTGACTCCGTCGTAGGCGGCGACCACGGCGTGCGCCGCGCTGTCGACGTCCCCGAGCACGGCCGGCGGTGCGGCGAGGCCCCGGGCCCTGGCGAGCCGGTCGGCGATCGCCCGCCGCAGCCGCGCCCGGTGTTCGAGCAGGGTCTGCGCGACGTCCGGAGCCCGCGCGGCGTGCACCAGGAAGTCCGTCTTCACCAGGAGCCAGTCCAGGTCGAGGAGGAGCACCTCGGTGACCCGGTCGACGGCCGCGGGCACGTCGAGGTCGGGTCCGTCGAGGGCCAGGGCCCCGGACACCTGCTCGGCGATCAGGTCGGCCCGTTGCCGGTAGAGGGCGAAGAACAGCTCGTCCAGGCTGTCGAAGTTGGAGTAGAAGGCGCCCCTGCTGTAGCCGGCGGCCTCGCAGACCTCCTCGATGGAGACCCGCCCGAAGCCCTTGGCGGCGAACACCTCGAAGGCGGCGTCGAGCAGCTTGGCCCGGGTACGGACCCGGCGCCTGGTGACGCGCCCGGTCGTCGGCCCGGTCCGCTCGGCCGTCTGTTCGGTCTGCTCCGCCGCCATACCGGACCTCCGTTCGATACGGGAATGTATCCGATACACCGATGTATCGAAAGCCCTGTCGAAGGCGGCCGCACCGCCCCACCACCCCCGGGCACGGCCACCGAAGGGAACATACTTTCGATTAAGGCGTACGCTGGAACCATGACCGCGCACCACCTCCAGGGCTCCCTCTTCGACCAGACCGACGACCTGCGCCTCGGCCCCCTCGACGGCATCCGCCGGACCACCCTCGGCGCGGGCGCCTGGATCGACGTGCTGCCGGGCTGGCTCACCGGATCGGACGCCCTGTTCGAACAGCTGGCGACCGAGGTCCCGTGGCGCGCCGAGCGCCGGAAGATGTACGACAACGTCATCGACGTACCGCGCCTGCTCGCGTTCTACGGAGCCGACGAGGAACTGCCCCACCCGGTGCTGGCCCGGGCACGCCGGGCCCTGTCCGCGCACTACGCCGAGGAACTGGGCGAGCCCTTCGTCACCGCCGGTCTGTGCCACTACCGCGACGGCCGGGACAGCGTCGCCTGGCACGGCGACCGGATCGGCCGCGGCGCCCGGCAGGACACCATGGTCGCGATCCTCTCCGTGGGCTCCCCGCGCGACCTGCTGCTGCGCCCGGCACGCGGGGGCGAGACGGTACGGCGCCCGCTGGGACACGGCGACCTGATCGTGATGGGCGGCTCCTGCCAGCGGACCTGGGAGCACTGCGTCCCGAAGTCCACCCGCGCCGCCGGGCCGCGCATCAGCGTCCAGTTCCGCCCGCGCGGGGTGCGCTGAAGCGATCCGACGTAGCTGTGTCTGGACGCGGGCTCCGGTGGGTCGCTCACGCGGTCGGCCCGTGTACCCCTGGGAGCGGGGACACAGCTACCGTCGGATCGCGGCCGGCCGGCGCCGATCAGCGTCAAGTACGCGGCGATCGCGACCGCTTCGCCGACGGTGATCCAGCCGGTCCACGAGCACGGGGTGCGCCCGACGCGGGTGACGGACTCCTGTTCGGGATGCGTGGAGCCCCACCGTCCGCATCCACCCGGTGATCTGCTTTGCTGTCCCCGTCGGGCACGAATCTCCAGGACACGGGACGGCCATGCGGGCAGACGTACGGCAAGTGGCGGACGGCACCTACCTGGTGCACGGCAGCAACACCAACTGGGTGATCCTCACCGAGGGGGACGCCGTCACCCTGATCGACACCGGCTACCCGGGAGACCGGCAACTGGTCCTGGACTCCCTCGCCTTCGTGGGCAGTTCACCGGAGGCCGTCACGGCCGTACTGATCACCCACGCCCACAACGACCACCTGGGCTCCGCCGAACACCTGCGCTCGGTGTACGGCACGCCGGTGTATCTGCACGAGGCCGAAGTGCCGCACGCCCGGCGGGAGTTCCTCCAGCAGGTGACCGTGGGCGAGGTGCTGAGGAACGCCTGGCGGCCCGGCGTGCTGCCCTGGACGGTGCACGCGCTGCGCTCCGGCGGCACCGAGCAGCACCCGGTCACCGCGCCCCAGGCGTTCCCGGGCGACGGCGGACCGCTCGACCTGCCCGGCCGTCCCGTCCCGGTGCACACCCCCGGCCACACCGACGGCCACGCCGTCTTCCACCTTCCGGGGGCGGGCGTCGTCGTCTCCGGCGACGCCCTGGTCAGCGGCCACCCGACCTCGCGCCTGAAGGGGCCGCAGCTGCTGCCGGACATGTTCCACCACGAGCGGAGCCGCGCGGTGGAGTCCCTGGACGTGATCGAGGGACTCGCGGCCGACCTGCTGCTGCCCGGGCACGGCCCGGTGCACCAGGGGTCCGTGCGGGTGGCGGCCCAGCAGGCCCGCGAACGCGCCGTCTAAGGTCAGGCCATGGCTTTGCAGATCAGCGCCACCAACCCGGAGCATCCGGCACTCCTGCTGGAGCTGCCGTGGCACCTGCCCCTGGAGGAGTGGCCCGAGGAGGTCCTCGTCCCGCTGCCGCGCGGCATCTCCCGCCACGTGGTGCGCTACGCCCAGGCCGGCGACGAGGTGATCGCCGTCAAGGAGCTCGCCGAACGCCCCGCGCTGCGCGAGTACGAGCTGCTGCGCGACCTGGACCGGCTCGGCATCCCCGCCGTCGACCCGCTGGCCGTGGTCACCGGCCGCGCCGACGAGGACGGTGTGCCGCTGGAGTCGGTGCTGGTCACCCGGCACCTGGGCGGCTCGATGCCGTACCGCTCGATGTTCGAGACGACGATGCGCCCGGCGACCATGCACCGGCTCATGGACGCCCTCGCCGTGCTGCTGGTGCGGCTGCATCTGGCCGGGTTCGCGTGGGGCGACTGCTCGCTGTCCAACACGCTGTTCCGGCGCGACGCGGGCGCCTACGCCGCCTACCTCGTCGACGCCGAGACCGGCGACCTGCACCCCCAGCTGAGCCCCGGCCAGCGCGACTACGACCTCGACCTCGCCCGCGTCAACATCAGCGGCGAACTGCTCGACCTCGAGGCGTCCGGGGCACTGCACCCCTCGGTGGACCCGATCGAGTTCGGCACCGAGATCTGCGCCCGCTACGGGGCCCTGTGGCAGGAGCTGACCCGCACCTCGGTCTACCCGGCGGGCAAGTACCACTACATCGAGCGCCGGATCCGCCGGCTCAACGAGCTCGGCTTCGACGTCGCCGAGATGCAGATCGAGCACTCCACCAACGGCGACACGGTCACCTTCGTGCCGAAGGTCGTCGACGCGGGCCACCACCAGCGTCAGCTGCTGCGCCTCACCGGCCTGGACACCGAGGAGAACCAGGCCAGGCGGCTGCTGAACGACCTCGAGAGCTGGATGGCCACCCAGGACGACTACGCCCCGGGCGACCCCCTCGCGGCCCGCCCGGAGGTGCTGGCGCACCGCTGGGTACGCGACGTCTTCCGGCCCACCGTGCGCGCGGTCCCCCTCGAGCTGCGCGGCTCCATGGACGCGGCGGAGATCTACCACGAGCTCCTCGAACACCGCTGGTACCTCTCGGAGCACGCGCAGCACGACATCGGGCTCGACACGGCGGTCGAGGACTACATCAGGAAGATCCTGCCCAAGGCCCGGGAGACCCTGGAGCCGACGATCCCGGAGTGAGTCACGCGTGGGGCACGACGGCGACCGGGCAGTCCGCGTGGTGCAGGACGCCGTGCGCCACCGAGCCGATCCGGGCGCCCACGGCCGTGCGGTGGGCGCGGCGGCCGACCACCATCAGCTGCGCCCGCCCGGACACCGACAGCAGCACCTGCCCGGCGCTGCCCATCTCCACGTGCTCCACCACCGGCACGTCGGGGAACCGTGCCCGCCACGGCTCCAGTGCTTCGGCCAGCGCCTTCTTCTCGTACGGCTCCAGGCCGCCGGCGTCGTCCGCGAGCTTGAGCGAGCCGGGGCTGTAGGCGAACACCGGCGGGAGCGTCCAGGCCCGCACCGCACGCACGCCCGCGCCCCGGGCCGCCGCCGTCTCGAACGCGAAGCGCAGCGCGGAGGCGCTGTCCTCGGGCTCTCCGTGCTGGCCGACCACGATCTCGTGCCCTGCCACCTCGGACGACGGCTTGTCACCGGCCCGGACCAGCACGACCGGGCGGGCGGCCTCGGTGATGACCTGCTGGCCGACCGAGCCCAGCAGGAACCCGACGACCGGTCCGTGCCCGCGCGAGCCGAGCACCAGCAGATCCGCTTCGGCCGCGGCGGCGATCAGCGTCCCGATCGGGCTGCCCTCGCGGACGTCGGTGGTGACGGCCAGTCCCGGGTGCCGCTCGGCGACCGTCGCGACGGCCTGCCGCACGGAGTCCCGCACCCACCGCTCCTGCGCGTCCCGGTCCGCCACGTCGGCCGCCGCGTTCGGCTGGAACCGCCAGGCGTGCACCACCCGCAGGTCCAGGTCTCGCCGGACGGCCTCGCGGGCCGCCCAGGCGAGCGCCGCGAGGCTCTCGTCCGTCCCGTCGACCCCTGCCGTGATCGGGCCCGTCATCCCGCCGCCTCCTCGTGTCGTGATCACATCCGTCGGCCCCCAGTCTTCACTACGCTTCGGACATGGCATTGGAGTGGGAGCAAGTGATCGTGGACGCGGCCGACCCGTTGGCGCTGGGGCGCTGGTGGGCCGCGGCCCTCGGATGGGTCGTGGTCAACGACGCACCCGACGAGTACGAGATCCGACCGGAGCAGGAGCGGACGCCGGGCCTGCTCTTCGTCCCGGTGCCCGAGCGGAAGACGGTCAAGAACCGGCTCCACCTGGACTTCCGCCCCGACGACCAGGACGCCGAGGTGGCCCGGCTGCTGTCGCTGGGCGCCCGCCACGCGGACATCGGACAGGGCGAGCAGCCGTGGGTGACGCTGTTCGACCCCGAGGGCAACGAGTTCTGCGTGCTGGGGGCGCGGCGGCCGTCTTGACCGCGTGTGCCCTGCCCTGTGCCGAGAGCGCACGGTCCGCCGGTATCCCGGAGCGGACCGCGGCGATCGAACATACGATGGGCGGAGCCGGCGCGGGCTTCGCCGTGCCGCCGTGAGTGACGACCCTCTCGGGGTGGGAGACGTATGGCACAGGCCGCCGATTCGGCGCGGACCGTCATCCTGACCGTGGACGACGACCCGGGGGTATCCCGCGCCGTCGCCCGGGACCTGCGGCGCCGTTACGGCGCCGCGTACCGGATCGTGCGCGCCGAGTCCGGGGAGTCCGCGCTGGAGGCGCTGCGCGAGCTGAAGCTCCGCGGCGACCTGGTGGCGGTCATCCTCGCCGACTACCGCATGCCCCAGATGAACGGCATCGAGTTCCTCGAACAGGCCCTGGACGTGTATCCGGGCGCCCGGCGCGTGCTGCTGACCGCGTACGCCGACACGAGCGCGGCGATCGACGCGATCAACGTCGTCGACCTCGACCACTATCTGCTGAAGCCGTGGGACCCGCCGGAGGAGAAGCTCTACCCCGTCCTGGACGACCTGCTGGACGCCTGGCGCTCCAGCGACTACCGGCCCGTGCCCGCCACGAAGGTGGTCGGGCACCGCTGGTCGGCACGGTCGTCGGAGGTGCGGGAGTTCCTGGCCCGCAACCAGGTGCCCTACCGCTGGTACTCCGCCGACGAGCCGGAGGGGCAGCGGCTGCTGGCCGCGGCCGGGGTCGACGGGCAGCGGCTGCCGCTGGTGGTCACCGCGGACGGCACGCCCCTGGTCGAGCCGGACGCGCCCGAACTGGCCGCCCACGTGGGGCTGGCGACGACGCCGACGGCCGACTTCTACGACCTCGTGGTGATCGGCGGCGGCCCGGCCGGGCTCGGGTCGGCGGTGTACGGGGCCTCCGAGGGGCTGCGGACGGTGCTCGTGGAGCGGTCCGCGACCGGTGGACAGGCCGGGCAGAGCTCCCGCATCGAGAACTACCTGGGCTTCCCCGACGGCGTGTCCGGGGCCCAGCTCACCGACCGGGCACGGCGGCAGGCCACCAAGTTCGGCGCCGAGATCCTCACCGCGCGCGAGGCCACCGGGCTCGAGGTCAACGGCTCCGCGCGTGTCGTGCGGTTCTCGGACGGGTCGGCGGTGGCGGCGCACAGTGTGATCCTCGCGACGGGTGTGTCGTACCGGCAGCTGGCCGCGCCGGGCTGCGACGACCTGACCGGCTGCGGGGTCTTCTACGGATCCGCGCTCACCGAGGCGTCCTCCTGCCAGGGGCAGGACGTGTACATCGTGGGCGGTGCCAACTCGGCCGGCCAGGCGGCCATGTACCTGGCCAGAGGCGCCAAGTCCGTCACGCTGCTGGTGCGCGGGGAGTCCCTGGCGGCCTCGATGTCGTACTACCTGATCCAGCAGATCGAGGAGTCGCCCAACATCTCCGTGCGTCCCGGCACGGTCGTCGACGCCGCCCACGGGGACGGCCACCTGGAGCAGCTGACGCTACGGGACGTCACGACCGGCGAGACCGAACTCGTGGACGCGCAGTGGATGTTCGTGTTCATCGGCGCGGCCCCGCTGACCGACTGGCTGGACGGCACGGTGCTGCGCGACGAACGCGGGTTCATCCTCGCCGGGCCCGACCTCACCCCGGACGGGCGGCCGCCGGCGGACTGGGCGCTGGACCGGCCGCCGTACCACCTGGAGACCAGTATTCCCGGCGTGTTCGTGGCGGGCGACGCGCGCGCCGAGTCCGCGAAGCGCGTCGCGTCCGCCGTAGGAGAGGGAGCCATGGCCGTGATGCTCGTCCACCGGTATCTGGAGCAGTCATGAGCGGGCAGTTGATGCCGTGCAGCCCGACCGAGATCAGCTCGCTGTTCCTGTTCGAGAAGCTCTCCCCCGAGCAGTTGGGACGGCTCTGCAGCGAGGGCCGGGTGGAGAGGTTCGAGCCCGGTCCGGTGTACACCGAGGGCGATCCGGCGACCTGCTTCTATGTCATGGTCGAAGGGACGGTCGTGCTGTACCGCCGGGTCGGCGGGGACGACGTCGAGGTGAGCCGCACCTCCCAGCGCGGGGTGTACGCCGGGGCCATGCAGGCCTACCTGGGGGACCAGGTGCCGCAGGTCTACAACAACTCGATGCGGGTGACCGAGCCGACGCGGTTCTTCGTGCTGCCCGCCGAGTCGTTCTCGGCCGTCATGCGGGAGTGGTTCCCGATGGCCGCGCACCTGCTGGAGGGGCTGTTCTTCGGTTCGAAGAACACCCAGCGGGCCATCGGGCAGCGCGAACGGCTGCTGGCCCTGGGCTCGTTGTCGGCGGGCCTCACCCATGAGCTCAACAACCCGGCCGCGGCGGCCGTACGCGCCACCGCGACGCTGCGCGAGCGGGTGGCGAAGATGCGGCACAAGCTGGCCGTCATCGCCTCCGGCGCGTACGACCCGGAGGCGCTGACCCGGCTGATCGAGATCCAGGAGCGGACGGCCGAACTGGTGGCGAAGGCACCGGTGCTGAGCCCGCTGGAGGCCTCCGACCGGGAGGACGACCTCACCGACTGGCTCGACGACCACGGCATCCAGGAGGGCTGGCGGATCGCGCCGACCTTCGTACAGGCCGGGCTGGACGTGGACTGGCTGGAGCAGATCGCGGCCGCCGTCGACGAGGAGATCCTGCCGGGCGCGATGGGGTGGCTCAACTACACGGTCGAGACCGAGCTGTTGATGGACGAGATCGGCGACTCCACCAACCGCATCTCGCACCTCGTCGACGCCGCCAAGCAGTACTCGCAGCTCGACCGCGCCCCCTACCGGGTCGTCGACGTGCACGAACTCCTCGACAGCACCCTGCTGATGCTGTCGGGCAAGATCGGACAGCGCATCGAGGTCGTCAAGGACTACGACCGTGCGCTGCCGGCGATCCCGGCCTACCCGGCGGAGCTCAACCAGGTGTGGACGAACCTCGTCGACAACGCCGTCTTCGCCGTCGACAGCGCGGGCGGCGAGGGCACGTTGACCGTGCGGACGGCCCGCGAGGGCGACCGGCTGCTGGTCGAGTTCCGCGACACGGGCCCCGGGATCCCGCCCGAGGTCCGGGGCCGCATCTTCGACCCGTTCTTCACCACCAAGCCGGTGGGCGAGGGCACGGGGCTCGGTCTGGACATCTCCTGGCGGATCGTCGTCAACAAGCACCACGGCAGCCTTCATGTGGAGTCCGTGCCGGGCGACACCCGCTTCCAGGTGCTGCTGCCGCTGACCGCCCCCGATCCCGACCCCGAGAGCGCACCGGATCCCGACACCGCCGAGGAGCCTGTATGACCGACGTAGACGCGATCGACCCGAGCGTCCCGCCCAGCAGCGCCGGCTGCGTGGACTGCGACTCGGCGGGCGGCTGGTGGTTCCACCTGCGGCGCTGCGCGACCTGCGGCCATGTCGGCTGCTGCGACTCCTCCCCCGCGCAGCACGCCACCGCGCACCACAAGGCGACCGGGCATCCCCTGGTCCGCAGTTTCGAGCCGGGCGAGGAGTGGTTCTGGGACTACTCCACCGACGAGCTGTACGAGTCCGGGCCCGCACTCGCCCCACCGGCCAGTCACCCCGCGGACCAGCCCGTGCCGGGCCCGGCCGGGCGCGTGCCGAAGGACTGGGCGCAGGCACTGCACCGTTGAGATCGTCCCGGCAGGGTTCCGTTCCTGGTCGCGGGCCGCGTTGTCGGTGGCGCGTGCCAGGATGGAGTCGTGTCGCAGACCGTGTTCGCCACCCCGTTCATCGGCCGGGAAGAGGAGCTCGCCCGGCTCTCCGGCGTACTGGAACGCGCCCGGGGCGGTGAGTCGCGCGCACTGCTGATCGCCGGGGACGCCGGCGTGGGCAAGACCCGGATGCTGGACGAGGTCGCCACCCGGGCGGTCCGCTCCGGCATGACCGTGCTCACCGGGCACTGCGTCGACCTCGGTGACGTGGGGCTGCCGTATCTGCCGTTCACCGAGATCCTCGGCCTGCTCGCCGCCGACGAGCGGTTCACCGCCGTCCTGGCCGCGCACCCCCTGGTCGACCGGCTGCTCGGCGCGGGCACGGACACCGTGCGGGACGACGCGGGGCACGCCCCGCGGTCCGGCGGCAGCGGGGAAGGACGGCTGAGACTGTTCGAGGGGATGGCGGCGCTGCTCGCCGACCTGTCGGACGTCACACCGCTGCTCCTCGTCCTGGAGGACCTGCACTGGGCCGACCAGTCCTCCCGGGACCTGCTGCGCTTCCTGCTCAGCCGGGGCTTCCTGCAACGGCCCACGGGCGGCGGATCCGGTCACCGGCTGGCGATCCTGGCCTCCTACCGGGCGGACGACCTGCACCGCCGGCACCCGCTGCGTCCGCTGCTGGCGGAGCTGGTGCGGCTGCCGGCCGTGGACCGGCTGGAACTGCGGCCGCTGGCGGACGCCGAGGTGGCCCTGCTGCTGCGCGCCCTGGAGGACCGGCCGCTGCCGGACGCCACGGTGCGCCGCATCGTGGAGCGCGCGGAGGGCAACGCCTTCTACGCCGAGGAGCTGCTGGCGGCCACGGACACGGAGGCCGGCGGGATGCCCAGCGGGCTGGCCGACCTCCTCCTCATCCGTGTCGAGCAACTCCCCGACACCGCCCAGCAGGTGCTGCGCACCGCCGCCGTCGCCGGCCGGCGCGTGGAACACGACCTGCTGCGGGACGCGGTGGGACTGCCGGAGGACGAACTGGAGTCGGCGCTGCGGGAGGCCGTCGGCCACCAGCTCCTGGTCGCGGGCGGCGACGGCGCCTACGCCTTCCGGCACGCCCTCGCGCGCGAGGCGGTGTACGCCGATCTGCTGCCGGGTGAACGGTCCCGGCTGCACGGCGCGTTCGCCGCTCTGCTGGCCGGGCGGGGCCACCGTGCCGAGACCGCGGCGGAACGCGCCCACCACTACCGCGAGAGCCATGACCTGCGCGAGGCCCTCGCCGCCTCGCTGGAGGCCGCCGACCACGCCCGCCGGGTCGGCGCGCCCGCCGAGGAACTGCGCCATCTGGAGGCCCTTCTCGACCTCTGGGAGTCGGTGCCCACGGCGGCCCTTCCGTCCGGTGAGGGGTCCGACCGGGTCACGCTGATGCTGCGCGCCTCGGCGGCGGCCGCGCACGCCGGGGAGGCGCACCGCGCGGTCTCCCTGAACCGGGCCGCGCTGGCCGGCGTCGGCCGGACGACCGACGCCGAACTCGCCGCCCGCGTGCGGTACACGCTGGCCGGCACGCTCATGGGCGTCGACAGTCTGACGGCCGCGTTCGCCTACAGCAGCGAGGCGTTGGCGATGATCCCCGCCGAACCGCCGTCGCCGACCTGGGTGTGGGCCGCCGCCACGCATGTCCTGGCGGCCCGTCAGGTCGGTGACTCCGAGACCGCCCTGCGGGTCGCGCGCCGGGCGTTGCGCGCCGCCGAGCAACTCGATCTG
This sequence comes from Streptomyces sp. NPDC002884, assembly GCF_040295245.1. NCBI lineage: Bacteria > Bacillati > Actinomycetota > Actinomycetes > Kitasatosporales > Streptomycetaceae > Streptomyces > Streptomyces sp. NPDC002884. The sequence goes on from NZ_JBEOVB010000018.1 coordinate 19,443, forward strand.
ACGGACGCACGTGCCGACCTCCTGGTCTCGCTGGCCAACCTCGAGGGCGACGGCCGCCGCTCCGCCGAGGGCCGTGCGAGGCTGACGGAGGCGCGGGAACTGGCCCGGCGCGGCGGCAACGCTCCGGTGGAGATGCGGGCCCTGTTCACCCTGGCGATCGGCGCCTACGAGGCCGGGGAGCTGGCGGAGTGCCTGCCCTGGCTGGCCGAGGGCCTGGACCGCGCCCGCCGGGCGGGGCTGCTGTCCTCGCCGTATCCGCTGGAGATGCGGTACCTCCAGCTGCTGGTGCTCTACACGCTGGGCCGCTGGGACGAGTGTCTGCGGACGGCGACGACCGACCTGGCGGTGCTGCCGGTGTCGGGTGGATTCGCGGTGGGTCCCGCCCTGTACGTGGGCCTCGCGCGCGGCGACAAGGGCGTCGTCGACCGGGCCCGGGCCCTGCTCGACGGGCGCTTCGACTGGATGGCGGAGCTCGTCGCGGGCATCGTGCTGACCGACGCGGCGGTACTGAGCGGTGACGCCGAGGGGGCGGTGGCCCGGCTGCGGTCCTCGGTCGAAGCTCTCACGGACGACGTGGGCATGCTCCCGGACGTCACGGTCAGACTCACCGCGCTCGCCCTCACGGCGGTCGCCGAGGCGGCGGCCGAGGCACGGCGCGGCGGCGACGAGGCGGCGGCCGGCCGCTGGTCGGCGGTCGCGACGGAACTCCTGGAGCCGGCGCGGGCGGTGGCCCTGCGGGGCGCGGCCGGTGTGCCGCAGGGCCCGGAGGGGCGCGCCTGGCTGGCCCGCGCGGAGGCCGAGTGGACGTGGGCCACCACCGGGCCCGATCCGGCGGCCTGGGAGAGGACGGTGGCGGCGTTCGACTACGGCGACGTCTACGAACTCGCCCGCTGCCGGCTGCGGTACGCGCGGGCCCTGCTGGCGGCCGGGCGACGCGAGGACGCGGCGGCCGAGGCCCGCGCCGTCCGCGAGACGGCCGTACGGCTGGGCGCCACGACCCTGCTGGAGCGGTGGGACGACCTGGTCCGCCGCGGACGCCTCACCGACGCCGGGACCGCCGCCCGGGGCGGTCCGGTCGCCCTGACGGCCCGGGAGCGGGATGTCCTGCGGCTGCTCGCGCTCGGCCGGAGCAACCGGCAGATCGGCGAGGAGCTGTTCATCAGCGGCAAGACGGCGAGCGTGCATGTCTCCAACATCCTCGCCAAGCTGAGCGCGGCGAGCCGTACGGAGGCCGTGGCGATCGCCTACCGCGAGCGGCTGCTCGAACCGGAGCTCGGCGCGTCGGGCTGATCCCGGCGGCCTCGGCCCGGCCACGACGGACGGGCGTTCAACGAGACGTGCAGGTGCGGGCGTACACATGCGGGCGGGCACATGCGGGCGGGCAGATACGGGCGAGGAACCCCGGCGGGCCGCCGCCCGTTGTCCGGGCAGGCCCGCGGCGTGGCCGTACGACGACATCGGGGCGGCAGGATGAACGAGTTGGTTCCCGGGGGCAACCTGCCCCTCCCGGGCGGCGCCCTGGCCGTCAGGGTGCCCGGCCCCTTCGACGTCTGCGCGCTCGTCACGGACGACAGCGGCAAGGTCCGGGGCGACGCCGACTTCGTGTTCTACAACCAGCCGACCGCGCCGGGAGCCCGGCTGCGGGGCGACACCCTGACGCTGGAACCCGACCGGCTGCGGGCCGGCGCCACCCGCGTCACCGTGGTCGTCGGCGCGGCCGATCCGGGCACGCCCCTGGCCCGGCTGCCCCTGCCCACGCTGCAGGTGGCCGATGCGCCGGGCCGTGTCCTGGCCCGGTTCACCCCACCGCCCACGCAGGGCGAGACGGTGCTGCTGCTCGCGGAGTTCTACCGGCGTGGCGGCGGCTGGAAGCTGCGGGCGCTCGGCCAGGGGTACGCGGACGGACTGGCGGGTCTGGCCCGGGACTTCGGGGTGGAGGTCGTGGCGCAGGACAGCGCGTCCCCGGGTGGACAGGCGGTCGCGGGGCCGGCCCGCGGGTACACCGGGGCCGGCGGCGCCGTCCCCGCGAGCCGGCGGCCGACGACCGCACCGCGCCCGACGACGGCACCGGGCCGCGTCCTCGCACCGCACGGCCCGTCCGCCCCGCACGGCTCCGCGGTGTCAGCCGCCGATCCCGACGGCTTCCTCGCCCTCGTCAACCCCGCCCGCGCCACGTCCGGTTCGCCGCCCGTGTCCCTCGACGCCCGCCTCGACTCGGCGGCCCGGGCGCACGCGGCCGCCCTGGCCGCGGCCGGGCGGCTCGGTACCGAGGGCGCGGACGGCGTCTCGGTGTACCAGCGGGTCACCGCCGCCGGATACCGGTATCTCGCCGTCGGTGAGCACCTGGTCTCCGGTCCCCATACCACCGACGAGTTCGTGGCATACTGCCTGCGCACCGACCAGGCCCGGCAGACCCTGCGGGACCCGGCGTTCACACACGCCGGGGTGGCGCGGGCCACCGACGCGCGTACCGGCGACACCTACTGGACCGCCCTGTGGGCGAGCCCGTTCACCCCGGACGGCCTGGCCCGGACCGCGGCCGAGGTCGTCGGCCTCACCAACCGCGAGCGGGCGAAGGCCGGGTTGCGCGCCCTGGCCGTCGATCCCCCGCTCACCACGGCGGCGCAGGCGCACAGCGCGGACATGGTGGCGCGCGCCTTCTACTCCCACACCTCGCCCGAGGGAAGCCAGCCCTGGGACCGGGCCGCCGCCGCGGGCTCGACCCGGCGGACCATCGGAGAGAACATCGCCTGCGGCCAGCGTTCCCCCGCCGAGGTGGTGGAGGGCTGGATGAACAGCCCCGGTCACCGCGCCAACATCCTCAAGCCCGGCTTCACCCACATCGGCGTCGGCTTCGCGGGCGGCGGCCCCTCGGGCACGTACTGGACGCAGCTCTTCGGCGCCTGACGCCCCACCGGCCGCCGGGGTGATCTACGCCTCACAGGCAACCCCTGTCACGGTGCCCGCGTCTTGACCGGCAGCACACCGCACTATACCCACCGTGTATACACAGAGTGCATACGTGAACACCCGGTGGTCTGCCGAAGGGAACCGATGTACGGCAAGGCATTCGCCCCGGAGTACCAGGGCGCTCTCACCACCCTGTCCGTGAACTCCTCGCTGGACGACGTACTGGCCGTCGGCACGGAGCAGTTGCGGGCGGCGGAGCAGGCCGGGGAACACGGCGAGGCGGCCCGCTCGGGGCTCGCGGTCGCCGAGGCGCACCGACGGCTGGGGCAGGTGCGCGAGGCCGACCGGGCCTGGAAGGCGAGTTACCGGGCGGCCCGGGACGCCGGGGACGTCGCCGCGATGGCGTGGGCCCTGTGGAGCGGCGGCACCCTGGCCCGGCAGCGGGGCGCGTTCCGGCTGGCCCGGCGGCTGCTGGGGCTCGCGGCCGATCTCGGCGAGCAGGGCGGTGACATCGTCGTCCGTGGCTACTCGCTGGCCGGTCTGGCGGAGACCGGGCGCATCCAGGGCGACTACGAGGCGGTGGGCCGGCTGCACGAGCAGTTGCTGGCGGAGGCGCGCAGGCGCGGCGAGGCGCGGCACACGGTGTGGGCCCTGGAGGGCATCGCGCAGATGCACCGCAACTCCGGCGCCCACGACACGGCGTACGCCCTCTTCGAGGAGGCGGCCCAGATCGCCGCGGGCGCCGAGGACCGCCGCGGTCACGCCTGGGCACTGCGCGGACTGGCCGACATCGTCTCCGCGCGGGACGGGGACACCGAACGCGCGCTCGGCCTGCTGACCGAGGCCGAGGAGTCCTGCCGCGCGATGAACCTGTCCGGCGCACTGGCCTACAACCACAAGATGCGTGGCAACGTGCTGTACCGCGCTGGGCGTTACCCCGAGGCCAGGCAGCTGTACACACAGGCGCTCGGCGAGTTCCGCAGCATGGGCGAACCGCGCGGCGAGGCGCTGGCCCGGCTCGGCCTGACGAAGGCGCTGGCCCGACTGGGCCGCGACCGTGCGGAGACGGCGGCCGAACTGGCCGGGCTGGCACGGGAGCTGGAGCGCATCGGCCTGCGGCACGCACGGGAGATGGTCGCCCGGGCACAGAGCGAGCTGGAGGTCGAGACGGCGACCCCGGATGCAGCGGCACCGGCACCGGCACCGGCACCGGCGTCGATCTCGGCATCGGCACCGACCTCGGCGTCGGCGTCGGCGTCGGCATCCGCACCGACCTCGATGTCGGCACCGGCACCGGCACCGGCACCGGCACCGGCACCAGAACCGGCACCAGAACCGGCACCCACGACCGGGGTTTCCCACGAGCGCGCGGCGGTCGCCCGGTGACGGCGCTCGGCGCGACCGTGCGGGAAGCCACCGCCACCCGGTCTCGCACGCCCCAGGTCCTGGCCCGCTGCCGGTCGTTGGTGCGCCCCGCGCTCATGGAGGCCGTCGGGCGGTCGCACCCCTGGGTGGGCGAGATGGCCGGCTACTCGTTCGGCTGGTGCGGGGTGGGCGGGGTGCCCGCGGCCGGCTCCGGAGGCAAGGGCCTACGGCAGGCCCTCGCGGTCCTCGGCGCCGAGGCGGTCGGTGCGCCCGCGCGGGCCGGAGTGCCCGCGGCGGTGGCGGTGGAGCTGGTGCACGCCTTCTCCCTGCTCCACGACGACATCATGGACGGCGACGCGACCCGGCGCGGGCGTGCCACGGTGTGGACGGCGTACGGCACGGGACCCGCGGTCCTGGCGGGCGACGCCCTGTTCGCCCTGGCGGTGGAGACCCTCGCGCTCCAGCCGCCCCCGGCCGGCGCCGAAGCCGTACGTCTGCTGTCCGGCGCCCTCGGGGACCTCGTCCGTGGGCAGGCCGACGACCTGCTGTTCGCCGCGCGCCCCTGGTCGGGGCCGGAGCGGGTGCGGCCGGACGCCTACCGGGCGATGGCCGAGGGCAAGACCGGTGCCCTGCTCGGCTGTGCGGCCGCGCTGGGTGCCGTGCTGGGCGGCGCGTCCCCGGCCGCGTCGGCCGCGCTGGACCGGGCGGGGCGGCATCTGGGGGTCGCGTTCCAGGTGGTCGACGACCTGCTGGGCATCTGGGGCGACCCGTCGGTCACCGGCAAGCCGGTCCACGGCGATCTGCGTGAGCGGAAGAAGACGTTCCCCGTGCTGGCCGCGCTGGACTCGCCCGCTCCGGCCGCGCGCCGGCTGGCCGTACTCCTGGAGCGGGGCGGCGACCCGGGTGAGGCGGCAGCGCTGGCCGAGGCGGCGGGTGGTCGCGCGGCGGCGCTCGCCGAGGCGGGCCGGCAGGTGGCCGCCGCCGAGTCGGCGCTGGCGGACGCCCCGCTGGCCGCCGGCGCCGTCCGCGACCTGCGCTCGCTGGTCGACTTCGCGGTGCGCCGAGACCTCTGACCCGGCTCCGCCCGGCCCGGCCGTGCTCACGCGACGAGCTTCCGGCAGTGCCCGGCCGGAGCCCTGCGCGGAAGCGATTGCGCCGGATTGGGAAATCCGCCGGGAGTGCCTCCGAGCAGGAATGCATGACGGTCGAGGAGGTCGTTCCCGGGAACCCCGGCGAGTCCGGCCCGGCCTGTTTACCGCTGGTTACACCGCAGGACGGGCCCAGGACGACCCCCGGCAATTCCCTTTTCTCGTACATGCACTCGGACCAAAGCGACGCCCCTTTTGAATAAAAGACAGGAATCACACCGGAGTTGCGCTCCAATTGAACGGACCCCCTCACGCCGGTCGTACCACTGGGAAAGGTGAGTCCGGCGGTTCAGCGAGGGATGGCCATGGTCAAGACGCACGTCTCCACGCACGAGTTGGTCGCCGGGAGGTACCGGCTGCTCGACGTCGTCCACCGGGAGACGAACCGCGTCGGCTGGTACGGCGAGTACGTCGAGGACACCGGGGCGGCCCGGCCCTGCCTGGTGACCAGAATCGGGCTGCCGGCCGGCCAGGGCGAGGAGAAGGCCCGGCAGGCCGCCGACCGGGTCCTGCGCATGTCCGAGACGATGGCGCGGCTGTGCCCCGGCCGGATCGCCGCGGTCGTCGACGCCGTGGAGGAGGCGGGCTCCCTGTGGACCGTCACCGAGTGGATCGACGGTCTGCCCCTGAGTCAGCTCCTCGATCAGAAGGGGGCGTTCAGTCCGGCCAAGGCCGCGACGATCGGGCTGCAGCTGCTCGACGTGCTCGAGGTCGCGCACGGTGAGGGCATCACCCACGGCGAGCTGAGCCCCGGTCAGGTCTTCGTGCGGGCCCGTGGCCCTCTCGTCCTCACCGGGTTCGGGCTGGCGGGCGCGACCCTCGCCCCCCGGGTGGCGGCCCCCGCGTACGCCTCCCCCGAGCAGGCCCGGGACGACCGGATCGGCCCGGCGGCCGACCTGTGGGCGCTGGGCGCGATCCTGTACACGATGGTCGAGGGGCGGCCGCCGTACCGGGACCGGGACCGGCCCGAGAGCACGCTGAAGGGGGTGGACCGGCTGCCGCTGCGCACCCCGCTGCGGGCCGGTTCGCTCACCCCGACCGTGCAGGGGCTCTTGCGCAAGGACTCCCGGGAGCGGCTGACCAGGACGGTCGTACGCCAGTCCCTGACCCGGGTGCTGGACGAGGACCCGCACGCGGTCATGCACGCTCCCCGGCTGAAGCGTGCCTGCGCCGCCGCCCGGTACGTCGGTCCGCGGTGGAGCGGCCGGGCGATGGCGGCCGGGACGGCGCTGGCCGTCGTCACCGTCGCGGTCGCCGCCCTCGCCGTGACCCACCAGCTGCCCGACACCGAGGACACCGCGGGGGGCGGCGCGCCGGCCCGGCCGTCCGCTTCCGCCGCGGCACCCGGCGAGGACGCCGGCGAAAGAGACTCCGCGACGCCGGCGCCGACCGCGCCGGGCAGCCCGTCGCCGAGCACGTCCCCGGAGTCCTCCCCCTCGGCGCCCGCCACCGCCGACGCCCTCCCCGAGGGTTACCGCGTGTACCGCGCGCCCGAGGGCTTCTCGGTCGCGCTCCCGGCGGGCTGGAAGGCGCTGGAGACCACGCGCGGCACCGACCGGGCGTACCGCGTCACCTTCGGGGCGACCGGCGATCCGCGCACCCTCGCGGTCACCTACAGCGAGAGCGCCGGACCCGACCCGGTGACCGTCTGGCGCGAGGACGTCGAGCCCGGCCTGAAGAAGGACGACGGTTTCCGTCGCCTCGGCGACATCGAGGCGACGACGTACCAGGGCTACAAGGCCGCCGACATGGAGTGGCTCGTGGACGTCGACGGCGCCCGGGTGCGCACGTTCGGCCGCGGTTTCCTCCTCGGCGGGCACCGCAGCTTCTCGCTGCGCTGGACGACGCCCGCCGCGGACTGGGGCAAGAGCGCCAACCGCGAGGCCCTGGACACGTTCCTGAAGACCTTCCGGCCGGGTTCCGCCGCCTGACCGTCTGGTCCTTCCCGGCCTCGCGGGGCCCTTCGCCGCTACCGGCGACTGCTGCGCCTCCCCGCACCGGACACCGTCTTATTCGATCGCGTGAACAGATCACGCCGGGCACAATCGGCGGATGCCGACCACCGCGGAGCAGCTGCTCTCCGCCCTCGAACCGCTGCCGTTCCCCGCCCGCCTGACCCTGACGGCGCGGACCGCACGCAGGCTCGCGGACGACGGGACGCTCGCCCCGCTGCTGTCCGCGCTGGACGGGCGCGGGCCCTACGAGCGGCGGCTCGCGGCGTTGGCGGCCCTCGTCGGACGGGACGCGGATTTCCTCGCGGACCGGCTGGCGGACGCGGACCCGGTCGTCGCCGGGTACGCGCGCCGCGCCGCACGGGACCTGCCCGTACCGGACCGGGCGGTGGAGGCGGCGTACGACGACGCACCGGCCGTGCTGCGGCAGCGGCTGGCACGTCTGCTCGCCGCGGGAGGCCGTACCGGACTCGCCGAGCGGCTGGTGGCGCGACTGCGCGCGGAGTGGGGCGACACCGAGGCGGCGCGGCTGCTGCCGGCCTGCTCCACCCCCTTCGTGGCAAGGGAGTTGCCGGGGCTCGCGCACGCCGTCGACGGGTGGACGCGGCTCGCGTGCCGGCATCCCGACCCGGTGCTGGACCACGCCGAGCAGGCCTTGGCGGAGCGGGCCGGCGGGCAGCAGCGGGACGACTGGTGGCGCGTCCACGCCACCACGGTCGCGGCACTCGCGCCCCTGCGCCCCGAGCGGGTGCTGACCCTGCTGGAGCGGCACGGCCCCGGCAGTCTGCCGCCCGCGTTGAACAACGCGCTCGGCCCGCTGGTGAGCGCCGACGCCGAACGCGTGATCCGCTGGATCACCTCCCCCGACCGCCGGCAACAGCGCCACGAGCCGATACCGCCGCCCGGGGTGCTGCACAGGCTCGTGCGGGCCGAACCCGCGTCACTGACCGCGCTGGGCCGTCACTGGCTGAACCGCGGCGCCCACTTCACCGCACTGGTGAAGGCCCTCGCGCCCGGCCGGCGCCCCGCGTTCGTGGACGCGGTCGCCGACGGAGGGACGCGCTCCGACCCGGCGCTGAGCGTCCTCGGTCTGCTGCCGCGCGAGCGCCGCCGGGCGGAAGTGCGGCGGGCGGTGGCCGAGTTCGACGGCACCGACTACTGGTGGGACGACCTGGACACCCTCGCCCACGGTCCGATCGACGAGGCGCGTCCCGCGCTGCTCGCCGCGATCGGGCGGTCCGACGCCGACGACCGGGCCGCCGCCTGGCCGCTGTTCGTGGCCTGCGCCGCCCGGGAGGGCAGCCGGGAAGCGATCACCGAGCTGCTGACCACGGCGGGCCGCCGTCTGCGCAACGAGCGGGACCCGGTACGCGCCGAGGCGCTGCGCGCACTCGAAGAGACGCACCCGCGGCTCTTCGGCTCCGACGACGTCCCGCTGCTGGACGCGATCGCCGCCGACGCGCTGGAGGCACGGGACGGTTCCGCCGCCACCCTGACGGCGCTGCGCACACTCGCCGTACGTCTGCTCGTCGAGCACGCCACGGACGAGGTCACGGACCTGCGGCACTGGGCGCTGCGCACCCTGGAGCGCATCACGAGCCGCGTCGGCGTACCCGACTTCGGCCCGCTGCACCGTGTCCTGCGGCGGGGACAGGAACACCAGGTGTTCGACGCCCTGCGCCCGTGGCTCGACGCCGGGGCCGGGCGGGCCGACTTCCGGCTGCTGCTGGGCCTGGCCGCCGCGCTGGGACCGCGCGCCCGGCGGCTGCCCGAGCTGCAGGAGAGGCTGGCCACGGCCCTGGAACGCGGCGACGACGAGACGTTCCGGGCGGCGGCCCGACTGTGGCTGGCCGCACCGGCGACCCGCGACGAACGGGTCGCCAGGATCGTCGCACTCGAACCGTCGTCGGTCGTCCTCCCGTCCGTGCAACGGGCGCTGACCCGGCGGCGCACGGATCTGCTGGACATCCTGCTCGACGCGCCCTCGCCGTACGGCCGCTTCCTGGTGGACGGGGCCCGGCGCCCGCTGCCCGACCTCGGCGACAGCGACCGCTGGCTGCCCCGCCAGCAGCGGACGGCGGTCCGGCTGGCCGGAGAGGCGGTCGCGGACGATTCTCTTCCGCTCGACGAACGGGCCGCCCTGGTCCGGGCCGCGGCCCGGGTGCCCGCGTTCGGGCGGGCGCTGGCGCTCGCGCACAAGGACGACACGGAGGTGGTCGTCGCCGAGGCGGCGCTCGGCGCGCTGCCCTGGACCGACCGGCCCCACGACACCCTGCCGGTGCTGCTGGAGCAGGCGGGCAGCGACCGGGCCCGGGTCGCCGTGTACGCGGCGTCCCGCGCCGCCCGTTTCACGGCTCCGTCCGAACTCGCCGGTGCCCTGGGCGCGTTGCTCACCGGGGAGCGGCCCGCGAAGGTGACCTCCCGCAAGGAGGCCGTCCGGCTCGCCGCTACCTTCCTGCCGCCCCGGCGGGCGGTGTCCCTGCTGGCCGGCGCCTTCCACGCTCCCGACCGTCACCCGGACGTGCGGGCCGCCGTCGTCCGCGCACTGCCGCCGCTGCTCGGCGAGCCGGAGGCCTGGCATCTGCTCGACGACGTCGCACGCGACGACGCCCGGCCCGTACACGAGGCCCTCCTGGCCGTCACCCCCTGGGAGCTGGCCGAGACCCACCGCCGCGCCTACGCCGCGGTGGTCGTCGCGGCGTACGACACGTCCCTCGCGCTCACGGAGGGTTTCGGGGGCGGGTACGCCCTGCTGCTCGCCATGGGGGTGTGGTGCCGCTGCTCACCCGAACTGGCCGTCCGCATCTCCCGTACCGTCTGCGACCTCGGCGAGCGTACGCACTGGCAGTTCGCGGGGTGGGTGCTGCGCGATCTGGCCGTGTCCGAACTGCCGCACCCCGTGGGCGGTGCCGCGCCGGACAGCGTGTTCCACGGCACGGTGGCCGAGTTGCTGACCGCGATGCACACCACGGAGGGCGGCGGTGACGCCCTGGAGGGGCGGGACCTGCCCGCGTTGCAGCGGCTCCGGAACCTGACCTCGTTCGGCCACGTCGACGGAGTACGGCCCGAGTTGCTCGAAGCGGTCGCGGAACAGCTGGCGCCGGAGCCCCTGCTCGCGCCCGAACGCGCCTACTTGCTCGGCCAGTTGGTCGACCACGCCGTGGAGCCGACCGCACTGCTCGAACGGCTGCGGGACCTCGCGGACGCTCTCGAGGGCGCGGGGGCGGCCGTCGCGACACACACGTCCGGCCGGTTGCGGACGCCCTCGGCGTATCACACTCTTCCGCCGCGGGCCGAGACCCTGCTGACCGCGGCCGACCGGTTCGCCCGCGACGGCGGCACCGCGACGGGACTCCTGGCGGTCGGCCTCGTGACGGGAACGGGCGCGGCGCTCGACTGGCCCGAGGAGTGGCGGTCGCTGCTGCGCCTGTTGCGTGGGCACAGGAGCGCCGACGTACGCCACCAGGCGTACAGGACCATGACGAAGAACGAATGACAGCCGTGGACGGCTGACGGCGGATGCGGCCGACGACGGCCTGCGCGGTCGTCGGCCCCGTGGGGTACTGCTCGAAGCCGGGCGAGCGGCGTGCGGGTCCCGGTCACCGCGGACCGGGACCCGCACGGCCTGGCTCACAGGGTCAGCTCGGCTGGTCTCCGGTGTAGCGGTAGATGCCGCCGGCGGAGTTGACGACCCAGACGGTGCCGTCGGCGGCGGCACCGACGTCGCCCGCGCCGCCGGGGATGCCGGTCCAGGGGTTGGCGTCGTGGCCCGTGTAGCGGTAGATCTGGCTGGAGGCGTTGACGCCCCAGACGTTCGTCCGCGAGCCGACGGAGATGCGGGACAGGCCTCCCGAGACGGAGACCCAGTCGGTGGAGCCCTGGTCCCCGGTGTAACGGTAGATCCCTCCCGCGGAGTTGACGTGCCACACCGTCCCGTCCGCGGCCACACCGATGTCCACCGCCCTGCCCGGGATGCCGACCCACGGGTTCGCGTCGTGCCCGGTGTACCGGTAGATCTGCCCCAGGGAGTTCACCCCCCACACATGGGTCCGCGACCCCACCGAGATACGGGTTAACCCGCCGGCGACGCCCACCCAGTCGGTGGAGCCCTGGTCCCCGGTGTAACGGTAGATCCCTCCCGCGGAGTTGACGTGCCACACCGTCCCGTCCGCGGCCACACCGATGTCCACCGCCTTACCCGGGATGCCGACCCACGGGTTCGCGTCGTGCCCGGTGTACCGGTAGATCTGCCCCAGGGAGTTCACCCCCCACACATGGGTCCGCGACCCCACCGAGATCGTCGTCAGACCGCCAGAGATCTGCTTCCAGTCAGCCATGTCTGTGCCCCTTTCACGTCGCACGTTGCACCCGGTACATGCGGTGCGACCAGGACAACCAAACAGGGCTATATACCGATTGACCGCTCAAAATATCCAGAAATCGATGTTTGGTGCAGCCTCGCCCTCCGAGTGCACGGGAACCGGAAAGTCGGCGCCCGTTCCCCAAAGGCCAGAAACGCCGTAACCCACATGGAGGCACCACACCCTCAGCGAAGGGCCGGTGCGGGAACGCCGCCGTTCATCGCCTCCAGCCGCTTGATCTTCTTCCGCACCACGTACAGCGGGATCACCCCGAACACCCCGAACGACATGTCGATCACGCTCCACCAGAAGGGAATCCCCCGGATCGGTCCACAGATCAGCGCGAGCGGGATGATCCCGGCGCAGGCGATCATCGAGAACTCGACGACCCAGATATTGCGGACGGGGTCGCGGTAGGGGCCGTAGAAGGCGACGGCGATGACGAGATGGGCGAAGGCCAGCCAGTCCGTCCCGTAGAGGAGAAAGGGGTGGTCGGCGTCGGCGGTGTCGAGTCCGCGCCGCACGCGCCCGATCCACTCCATGAGGCCGGGCAGTTGCTCGGGGACGGACAGACGGCGCAACAACTCCTCGGCCCAGCGCAGCTCGTGCACCAGCGGGAAGGCGGTGGCGCCGCTGAGCGCCAGACAGACGACGAAGAGGGCCAACCATGCGCGGATGCCCTTCACCAGGGCGGCTCGGTCGCTCATGGAGGCAGCGTACGCCTACAATTGAACACGTTCAAAACCGGCCCTCCACTCGCAGGTCGCACGACGAACCCGACACGGCACGCACGGCCGACACGGGACACGCCACGCCGTGCGGCATACAAAATCCGGCCAGGCCGCAACTGCCGACGGCTGAAACTCGTCCCTTCCTCCCGAGCCCACGAGCTCACGGAGATCGCGGACAAGCAAGATGGGGGACGAACCATGAACCTGACGCCGAGGAAGAGCAGACGCAGACCGGGCGCCGTCCGGGCAGTCGTGCTGGGCGTGTGCGCCGCGGGCGCGCTGAGCCTCACCGGCTGCTCCGGTGACGGCGGCACGGCGAGCGCCGGCAGCGGCGTGAAGCCGAGCGCGACGACGGCGACCGGCACCGGCGACACGACGGGGGCGGACGCCGGCACGACGGGCAAGAAGCCCGGCGCGGAGCCCTCGACGAGCGCGGGCAGCGACGTCAAGTCGCCCAGTGTGGTTCCCATCGCCTCGAAGTCCCCGGCTCCCCCGACGGCGGGCACGGCGGGTGCTGCGGGCAGTGGCGGTGGTGGCGACAGCGGTGGCGACGACTGCGACCACAAGATGCCCATCTCCCCGGACGAGGTCGCGGTCTACCGCTACACACCGGAAGGGGGATCGCTGAGCCTGATCGTCAGGCACGGCAACTGGGGGTGCGGCACGCCCGACTCGGACGGCGCACCGTTCGAGACGGTCGGCAAGGAGACCTACATCCCGATGGACCAGGCCGCGGACGTCACCGTGACCAACCCCATCGTGGAAAGCACCGAGAACCAGCCCATCGGCGTCCAGGAGTTCCTCGACTGGCTCGAGGCACACCCGAACTCCGGACTGGTCTTCACCTACCACCTCGGCAGCGACGGGGCCATCGACCGCCTCGACGAGGTCTTCACCCCCTAGTCAGGGCTCTCGTCGCTGACGGCAGGAGCCGGTGTCTCGGGCGGGTGAGCCGTACGGGGCGGCTGACGCGCCGACCTGCCGTCAACCGGCACCGTCCCGGGACAGGTCTGCCCCGCGCCCTACCGTTCGCCCGTCCGCACCTGTTGACTGGTTCGCCGGCCGGACGAGCGCCTCGGAGGACCTGTGCTGATTCTGCTGGTGCTCCTGCTCGGCTGGGTCGTGCTGCTCACCGGGGGTGTCGGTCTGTCGTCACTGCAAGGCCCTCCCCGGGCGGCCCTGCGGTGGTGGATCCTCTACGTGTGCGCGCTCGCCGCGGTCATCACCGCGCTGGTCCTGGCCTGGCAGGCCCTGGACGCACACTGCGGCACCCACCCGACGAGCCGCCAGTGCCCGCCCTACCCCATCGGAGAATGACGCGCCCTCCCCCGGTACACGGCCACGGCCACCACCACGACCACGTCCACGCCGGGACATCGGGGATGCGCGAGGCCGAATCGGCTCAGGCCGCCCGGTCCCATCGCACGTGCAGGGTGCCGGGCTTGCGGAAGACCAGGCCGTACGGGGCCGCGGGGTGATCGGGGTCGAGGCGCAGGGCGGGGAGGCGTTCGAGCAGGTGCTGCAGGGCGATGCGGGCTTCCAGGCGGGCGAGATGTGCGGCGAGGCAGTAGTGCGGGCCGTGTGCGAAGGCCAGTTGGAGGCGGGCGTTCTCGCGACGGACGTCGAAGCGGTCGGGTTCGGGGAAGACGGCCGGGTCGCGGTTGGCCCCCGTCAGGGAGACGGTGACGAGGTCGCCGCGGTGGATCGTGGCCGGGCCGAGGACGGTGTCACGGGTGGCATAGCGGTCCACGACCGCCGCGCCGGGTTCGAGGCGCAGTGATTCCTCGATCGCCCCGTCCAGCAGAGCGGCGTCCGCCCGGACGAGAGCGAGTTGGTCGGGGTGCAGGAGGAGGTGCAGCAGCGCGTTGGTGATCATCGCCTCGGTGGTCTCGATGCCTCCGAACATCAGCACCGCGGCATTGGACGCCACCTCGGGCACCGTCAGCTGCCCGGCGGCGGAGACGAGGAGGGAGGAGGCGCCCCGGTCGGCGACGGTGACCTCCACCGCGGTGCGCAACCGCGCGTACGCCGCGACGCCCGCGGGCCCCGCCTCCTGGCCGGCGGTGATGTCCGAGACCGACTGCACGATGGAGTCGTACCAGGCGAGCACCGTGTCCCCGGTGGTGCCGACCAGCCCCAGCGCCTCGGTCACGACCGCGACCGCGAGGGGTCCGGCAAAGGCACGTCGCAGTTCGGCGGCGCCCGTCGGCTCCAGCGCGGTGACGAGTCGGTCGGTCTCCCGCTCGATGAACGCGGCGAAACCGTCGCGCACGGCCCGGGGGCGGAACGGAGCGGTGAAGGGCTCGCGGTGCCGGGTGTGGTGGTCGCCGTCGAGGGACAGCATGCTGGGGCCGACGACCTGCGCGGTGGAGAACCGGGGGTCGTCGACGGTGAAGGTCTCGGCGTCCCGCATCACGCTCAACGCGAGATCACGACGGGTCACCAGCCAGCCGCCCAGCTCGGGAAGCCAGGACACCGGCTCCCGCGCACGGAGCAACGCCAGCCGCGGATGCGGATCCCGGGCGAGTTCGGCGAGCGTGGTCGCGGCACCGAGAGGGCAGGAATCGACGACGCTCACGGCGCACTTCGGCCCGGCAGGGAGGAACGGTTCACGCTGCCGAGGCTAACAAACGGCTCCTGAGCTGCGGAGGCCGAGGGATCTTCGACGAAGCCGGCCGAGGTGGATCAGTGCTCTGCGCGGGCGGCGAGGCGGTTGATGTCAGGGTTGCGTACGACGGCGGGGGCGGTGCTGTCCGGCCGGGTGACGGCGAGCATGGCGCGGCCGACGGCCTCCGTGGTGGTGATGTGCCGGGGGAAGAGGCGCTTGAGCAGTGGGTGCAGGGCTGCGGTGGCGCGGTACATCGTGCGGTAGAGCGGGGTGCGGGAGACGGCGCCGTCGACCGGCTGGATGAAGCCGGGGCGGAACATGTAGGCGGTCCGGAGCAGGACTTGGAGGTCGTTCTCGGTGCGGCCCTTGACGCGGGCCCACATCTGCCGGCTCTTCCCGGTGGTGTCGGTGCCTTCGCCGGAGACGTAGACGAAGGTGAGTTCCGGGTTGGCGGCGAGCAGGGCGCGGGCGGTGGCCAGTGCGTAGTCGTAGGTGACACGGGTGTACTCCGCCTCGCTGCGGCCGACGGCGGAGACACCGAGGCAGTAGAAGCAGGCGTCCAGGTCGGCTAGTTCGTCCTGGATCGCCGTGTAGTCGGTGAAGTCGGTGTGGACGATCTGCCGCAGCTTGGGATGCTCCACGGCGAGAGGTGTGCGAACGACGGCGAGGACCTCGGTGACGGCGTCGTCCCGCAGGCAGGCGCGCAGTGCGCCGTGCCCGACCATTCCGGACGCTCCGAAGACGATGACGCGCACGAGTGCTCCTGGTGGTGAGGGATGGGTGCCCGGAGGCGGGTTTCAGGGGGTGGGTTTCAGGGGGCGAGGGTGGCGCGGGCGATCGAACCGGCGGCGAGGGTGGCCACCACGTCCCGCAGGGAGGCGGTGAAGTCCATCCTGGCCGCGGCCAGATCGGGGTCGGCCTCGTAGGCGGAGAGCATCGCGGGCGAGGGGCGGGAGTGGGTCCACACCGCGCCGATCGTCATGGTGATCGAGGCGGCCAGGCGGAAGGTCCGCTCGCCGAGGCCGGGCAGGTGGGCGTCGGCAAGGGCGGCGAGTACGCCGACGTTCGCGAGGGCGGCCCGCTTGTAGTGGGCGGCGGCCTGCGGGGAGGCGTTGTGCTCCAGCACGCCGGCCTGCGCGCTGAGCAGGTCGCAGAAGACCGTGCGTCCTGCCAGGGAGGCGGCCAGGGCGACGGCGAACTGCTCCGCCCGCCGCACCGGGGGCGCCTGGGGGTCGACCGCCCCGTCCAGTACTTCGGGCAGGTCGGCCGTCCACTGCTTCCAGGCCCGGTCCAGCAGCTCCAGCAGGATCACCTCGCGAGAGTCGAAGTACCGCAGTACGTTCGACTTGGCCAGCCCCACCCGGCGGCTCAGCTCGTTGAGGCTGATCTCGGCGACCGGCATCTCCTCGAGCATCGCGGCGGTGACGTCGAGGATCGACCGGCGCCGGATCTCCCGCTGCTCTTCGCTGCGCGCGCGCTGGAAGCTCGTCATGCCCCCACTTTACAGACCGCCGGTCCTTTGTCATCAGACCGGCGGTTTCTTATGTTCGGCACGGCCGCCAGACGCTGTCCCGCTTCGGCTGTTCGTCCGCGTCGTGGTGCGCGACCGACGCCCTGAGTGAGCCCATGCGGCCAGAACCCCGCACACACCGCCCACACCCCTCCGGTTGCGTCCCAACTCGGCCAACTATGCCGCCAGTTATGACTGAAAACACCAGTAACTCCGGCACAACCATCCGAAGGCGTCGCCCGTCACATAAGGCAGGAGTAACCAACTCCTAAGCACACAAGGGGGAAATATGCGTTTCACTCACTCCATACTGGGCGCCGCCGCACTGGCCGCTCTGTCGGTGGGGGTCACCACCGCCCTGGCGGCACCCGCGTCCGCGACGCCCAACACCACCCCGCAGAAAGTCTGCGGAAGCGGCTACAAGACCGTGAACTCCGCCGCCGTCGGCTCGCTGGGCACCGTGTACCTCGCCTACAACGCCGCCAACGCCAACAACTGCGTCGTCACCATCCGCAACAACCCCGGCACCGCCGTGGACATGTCCGCCTGGATCTACGTCCCGGACACCAACGAGGGCGACGACGACTTCGGGCGCTACACCTCGTACGCAGGACCCTCCTACGTCATCGGCAAAGGCCACTGCGTCGACTGGGGCGGCGGCATCGGCAACACCTACGTGCAGGTGATCGGCTCCAACTGCGGCTCCCTCAAGGAGACCCGGACCACCTACACCCGCTGACCCGCCCCACCCGGCAGACCGCCGGCCCACGCCATGCGACTGCCGACCGGAACACCCGCCGACCGTCAGGCCGGAGACCGCCGGGTCCGGCCGGTGGGCGCCATGGCGCGGGACGTGACAGAAGGCCGTAGCAGTCCGGCCGGCCCTGGCGGAACCCACCCGGTTCCGCCAGGGCAACCGCCCAGGATCCGCGGGTGGTGACGGGGTGGCGTGACCGACCGATGTCCGGCTCCGGGCGGCGGCGTGGTGACCGTGGGCCGGCGGGCGTGGACCGCTACTCGAACAGGCCGCGGTTCTCGCGGCTCCAGGCGAGTCGGCTGCCCAGTTCTTCCAGCAGACCGTCGCGGACCCACGTGGCCTGCGGCTCGTGCCCCTCGGAGGCCAGTCGGCGCACGAGGTCGATGTTCTGCCGTTGTCTGTCGATCACGGCATCCACGACGCCGACGGCCGTGGTGAGGCCGTAAGCCGTGCAGAACAGCTCCAGACGGCGTCGGCGGTCGGGCGCCTCCGTGAAGTGCAGCCACCTCAGGCACTCGACGTCATCGCGAAACGGGGCCACGTATTGCAGCGCGTAGGCCACATCGTGCAGCCGTGGCGCCGGGCGGGCGAAGTCCCAGTCGATGATTCCCACAGGACGGTTGCCCTGCCACACCACGTTCCACGGACCGAAGTCGCCGTGGCAGACCACGTGGTCCTCGTCGGCCTCGATGACGCCGTCGGCCCAGGCCGCCCCGCTCGGGGGTGAGAAGCCCACGGTCGCGTCGTGGTAGTCGCGCAGCAGCCGGGCGAAGGCCGCCAAGCCCCGGTCGTCCACCACTTCGGTCCAGCTCCGGGGCCCGGACTCACCGTCGATGTAGGTGAGCACCTCCCGGCCTTGCTCATCGAAACCCAGGGGCCGGGGTGCGTAGGGGAAGCCCACCGCTTCCAGATGTCCGAGCAAGGCGTGCACCGTCGATGTCCAGGACTGGACGGGGCGGCGAACGGTGTCTCCCACCCGTACCACCTCCCGGTGGGGCTGGTTCTGCAGCACTTCCTCGCTCGTCATGCCGGGGACGCTATCGCCCTCGCCGCCACCCTGGCCTCCCCATTTGCGGAGCGCGAGGGCCCGGCGGCCGGACACCTCCCGCGAGACGGCAGCCGGCGGGGAATCCCGAGCGGCTACGGCGATCACCGCCGTGCCGCGGCTGGCGAGAGTCGGCGGTCCGGGTTCGGGAAGCTGTGAGCCGAGGGGGGCTCAGCGCAGCCGGCGCACGCGTAGCACCACGTCGTCGGTGTGGTGCGCGCCGGCGCCGCCGTCGGGTGCCACGCGTGGCCGTTGCTCGTCCACCTCCACCTCCCAGTCGTCGTCGAGCAGTTCGGCGACCATGGAGGGCCAGACGTAGTCGGCCGGGTCGAAGCCGCCGTCGTCGGCGTGCCGGGTGTCCATCCCCGCGTGGTGCACGAGCAGCAGCACACCGCCGGGCGCGACGGCCGCGAGCAGCGCTCGCTCGGCGGCAGCGTCGGGGGTGCGCAGCAGGGCCGGGTACTGCGCGGAGACCAGATCGAAGGAGGCCGGCGGGAGCGCCGCCTCGGTGAGCGCGGCGTGTACCCAGCGAACGGCGAGGCCGGCGTCCCGCGCGTGCCCGGCCGCCCGCTCCAGCGCCACGCCGGAGACCTCGAGCGCGGTGACGTCCCAGCCGCCACGCGCGAGCCAGACGGCGTCCGCGCCCTCGCCGCAGCCGACGTCGAGCACCCGCCCCGGGGTGAGCCCGGCGGACTCGGCCACGAGCGCGCCGTTGGGGCGGCCGCTCCACAACTGCTGTCGGTCGGCGTACCGGTTGTCCCACTCCGCCCGTACCGCCGGGTCCCCGACGTATCCGTCGGCGGGCGCGGGGGTGTCGGACGCGGCTGATCCTGCTGCGATGTCGTCGGTCACTGGCCCACCGTCGCCCACCGCGTCCCGGGCTGCCACTCCTGTTGCCGGTCCGGCAAAAAAACGGCCTCCACTCGGTCCACGTGGTCTGCGCGCCTCCGTCTCTTTCGCGTTCGAGCCGACCGTCCCCGTCGCCGTCGCCCTGCTCGGCTACCGCGTTCTGAGTGGAGCCCACGGATTCTGTCCCATGTGGCGGGGATCACGTGGGAGGGAAAACCTGCGGCCGGTCCCGGGCGTCTAGCTGGCGTGAGATCAGTCAAGGCGGCGGCGCTGCACGAGCTGGACGAGGAGCGTCTCGTCCGGCTGGTGGCGAAAGGCGACCGTGCCGCGTTCGAGGAGCTGTACCGGCGTACGTCGCCGTGGCTGGCGGTGCGGCTGCGCCGCCGGTGTGTGGACGAGCAGATCGTCGCGGAGGTCCTGCAGGAGACGTATCTGGCGGTGTGGCGCGCGGCGGGTGCCTTCGCCGGGGCCGCGGTAGGCGGATCGGCCACCGGTTGGCTGTGGACGATCGCGGCGCGCCGTCTCGTCGACGCGTTCCGGCGCAGGGCCCACCACGCGGAGCCGCCGCCGGCCGCCGCCGTGCCCGACGCGGCGCCCGCCGCCGAGGAGGAGGCGCTGTCGGCGACCGTGGGCGGCGATGTCGGGGACGCGCTGCGGCGCCTCGCGCCGGAGTTGAGGCAGGTGTTGCAGGCGATGGTGCTCGACGGGCTGTCCGTCCGGGAGACCGCGGTCCTGCTCGGGCTGCCCGAGGGAACGGTCAAGACCCGGGCCCGCCGGGCCCGTATCGCGATGCGGAGGGCGCTGACATGAGCAGGGAACACGCGTCGGAGCGGATCATCGAGGGTTACGCGCGCGGCGGCGGGGACCTCACCGCCGACGAGGTGTGGGCCGTGGAGGCCCATCTGGAGACGTGCCGGGGGTGCCGTGACCGGCTGTCCGCCACCGTCGGGGCCCAGGTGCCCGCCGTGGCGGCGCTGGTGGACACCGTCTGGTCCGGCCTCGAACCCCAGTTGGCGGCCACCGCCACGATGCCGCGCGGACGGCGCCGGGCGGCGCCGCTGTCGAGATGGATGACGCCCTCGATGGTGCCGTGGCTGGCCATGGTCGTGGGCGTGACGCTGCTGGCCCTGCTGCTCGACCTGGCCGACACCGGCTCCGGCGAGGTGTCGCTGGTGCTGCTGTTCGCACCGGTTCTGCCCGTGCTCGGCGTCGCGGCGTCCTGGTCGCGCGGCCTGGACCCGGCGTACGAACTGACGGCCTCGGTGCCCAGGGCCGGGCTCCATCTGGTGCTGCGACGCACCGCGTCCGTGCTCGCCGTGGTCGTCCCCGCACTGCTGGTCGGCGGATGGGCGACGGGGGTGATGGTGGCTCAGTGGCTGCTGCCCTGCCTGGCCTTCACCGCGACGACGCTGGCGCTGGGCGGTGTCGTCGGTGTGACCCGCGCCGCCGTCGTCCTGGCCGCGGTGTGGGCCGCCGTGGTCGTGGCGCCGACCCTGGCCGCCAGCCGTACGTCCTTCGCCCTGCAGACGGGCGGTCTGCCCGTGTGGGGGCTGATTCTCGCGCTCGGCACCGGTGTCGTGATCGCCCGCAGAGGCGCGTACTCCGTGCTGGGAGCCCATCGATGAACATCGGAGAGGAACACCACATGACGTCCGCGGTGAGCGCGGCCGACATCGCGCCGACGGCCTACGCCTGGGAGATCAAGGCGACCGGGCTGAAGGTCAGGGTCGGCAGGAAACGGATGGCCGTCGACGGCCTCGACCTGTCACTGGGCATCGGCGTACACGGCCTTCTCGGCCCCAACGGGGCGGGCAAGACCACCCTCATCAGGACGCTGGCCACCGTGCTGCGCCCCACCGAGGGCACCCTGGAACTGCTCGGCGAGTCCGCCGGAGGCATGGGCGAGCACCGTGCGCTGCGCCGCCGGATCGGTTACCTGCCGCAGGAGTTCGGCTACTACAAACGGTTCACGGTGCGCGAGTTCGTCGAGTACATGGCGTGGCTGAAGGAGGTGCCGAAGGCGGAGATCCCCGGGGCGGTGCAGCGCGCCGTGGAGCGGGTGGGTCTGGCGGACCGCGCCGACGAGAGGATGAAGGCCCTGTCGGGCGGCATGGTGCGCAGGGTCGGCATCGCCCAGGCCATCGTCAACGACCCGACGATCCTGCTGCTGGACGAGCCCACGGTGGGCCTGGACCCGGCGCAGCGGCTGCGCTTCCGCGAACTGCTGCAGGAGTTGGGTGCGGACACCTGCGTGCTCGTCTCGACCCATCTGGTGGAGGACGTCGCCGCCGCCTGCACCGACGTGGTGCTCTTCGCGGAGGGCCGGCTGGTCTTCCAGGGCCCTCCGGACGAACTGGCCTCGATGGGCGGCCCCGAGCACGTGGGTGACAGCCCGCTGGAGCGCGGCTACTCGGCGCTGCTGCTCAACCCTGATCAGGCAAGGGGCACTTGGTGAACGTCTCCGTACTGCGTACCGAGTTGAGGCGCTCCGTCGCCCCGTGGGCCGGCGCCGTGGTCCTCACGAGCGCGCTGGCGTTCCTGTACCTGATTCCCGGATCGTGGTGGACGGGGACCACGGCGTGGACGGCCCAGTGGACGTCCATGGCACTGTGGACGCGCTCCCTGCTGTTCTACCTGTGGCCGCTCGCCGTGGGGTTCGGGGCGCTGCAGGGCCTGCGCGACCACCGCTCGAAGATGTCCGAGCTGCTGACGAGCACGCCGCGGCCCGCCCGGCACCGCGCGGCCGCGCCGGCGGGCGCGACGGCGATCACGCTGGCCTCGGCCTTTGCGCTCCTCGTCCTCGTGGGCGCGGTCCAGGTCGTCGCCAACACCGCCTACACGCACCTCGGATGGCTGCCGATCTCGCTGGTGGGGGCACTCTCTCTCGTCGCGGGGGCCGTACTGGGCATGGGGGCCGGGCGGGCCCTGCCCTCCGTGCTCACCCCGCCCGCGCTGACCATGGGCGCCTTCGTCTTCACGGCCCTGATGCAGACGTCGTTGGGCCGGACGGAGACGACCACGGCGACGGAGCTCCCGAGCACGGAGCCGAACCGGGTCTCCCTGCTGTCACCGACGGTGGACCAGGTGCGCCATGCACTCGTCACACTGTCCGCCTCCGTGCACATCGGGCA
Organism: Streptomyces sp. NPDC002884; assembly: GCF_040295245.1. NCBI lineage: Bacteria > Bacillati > Actinomycetota > Actinomycetes > Kitasatosporales > Streptomycetaceae > Streptomyces > Streptomyces sp. NPDC002884. Next base: position 41,810 of record NZ_JBEOVB010000018.1, read on the forward strand.
GACGATCTGGCTGCTCGGCATGGCCGCGACCGGCTTCGCGCTGCTCGTCGCCGCGACGCCGCGCGCCCGGCTGATCGCCCTGACGCCCGTCCTGGCGGGCGCGGCCCTCGCCCTGCTCGTCCTGCCCTCCGACCCGCGCCGGATGTATGTCGTCGACGAGGCCGCAGCGGAGCTGGTGTGCGACGGCCCGGTGTGCGTGACGAAGACGCAGCAGGCACGACTCACCGATCTCGCGGGCCCCGGCGAGGAGGCGCTGCGCCTGCTGCGAGGCGCCCTGGGCAGCCGGGCGCCGATGTCGGTCCGGGAGAACGCCACCGTGCTACCGGAAGGCTCCACGCCGCAGTGGTCCCGCAGGACCCTGCTCTTCGACTTCGACGACGACGTCATCGCCGCCGCGAAGGGCGAGGAGCTGACCCGGGCCCTGATCGCCCAGGGCATGGTGCCGGGGTGCGCCCCCGTCGGCTGGAGCAGCTTCGGGGGAGACGAGTTCGCGCAGACCGTCGCCGTGGGCTGGGTCCTCGGGGACCTCGAGCCGCTTCCCGGCACCTTGCCGCCGGGTCTGCGCCGCGAGGCCGACGCGCAGACCCGCCCGGTGTGGAAGGAACTCATGGCGCTGCCGCGGGCGGAACAGCTCTCGCGGATCGACGCGATGCGCGCCGCCGCGTTCTCCTGCGAGGGCGACGCGTTCGACGCGCTGAAGGGCGGTGCGTCCCGGTGAGATGGCTGACGCTGTACGCGCGCTCTCGTCAGGTCCCCGCGTCGCTCGTCGCGGTGGTGATCAGCGCGGTGGCGGTGTGGGCACTCGCCCGGGACGGCAGTGGGGGGCCCGGCGATCTCCGGCCGCCCGTGCTCGTCCTGGCCACGGGGGTGATGGCGGCCTCGATCGGGCTCAGCGGGCAGGACCTCGCGCTGGACCGGACGGCCGCGATCCGCTGGATGCTCCGCAGAGCGGCGCACGTGCTGCTCTGCGGAGCGGTCGTGGGCACGGTGCTCCTGACGGTGCAGGCCGTGGGCGAGGACATGGCCACCACCGCGTTCGTCGTCCGGGACAGCGCGGGCCTGATGGGACTGGCCGCCCTGGGCGCGGCGCTCTCGGACGGCCGGTACGCCTGGACGCCACCGTTCGCCTGGCTCTCGTGCTCGATTCTCGCCCCGCCCCCGACCAGTACGCCGATGCAGGTGGCGAGCTGGATGCTGCTGCCGCCCGGCACGGCGGCGGGCACCTGGACGGCCCTGGTCCTCGCGGTCGCCGGCGCCGCGGCCTACGCCGTCGCGGGACCGAGACGGTGACGACGGCAGCGGCGTCGCGTGCGGGATGCGCAGGCGGAAGGTGCCGCAGCCGTACGGGGCGGCGCCGGACCGGAGCAGCGCGGTCGGGCCACACCGGTCCTCGCCGCCGAGCTCCATCGCCCGCTTCGGCTCGGCCAGGACGGGCGTCGCCGAAGCCGGTCCGGACGGCGTTCCGCAGCTCAAGCGGCCGGAGCGGCTAGCGCGGCGTGGTCTCGTCGGCCCTGAACGGGCCGCCGTGGCCGGGCACGATCAGGTCCGCGGCGGTCAGCACCCGGAGCCGCGAGGCGCGCAACACCTCACGGTCGGGGGCCACCGGGTCGTCCGCCGGGCCCTCCGCGTGCCACCACAGGTCACCGGCGAAGGCGACCACGCCCGACTCCGTGCCCGCCAGCAGGGTGATGTCCTCGGCGCTGTGGCCGGGGGTGCGAATCAGCCGTAGCGACGGGGTGAGTTCGTAACCCTCCGCGTCCCGGTTTCTCCACTGATCGCCGAGGTACTCCACCTTGTGGTCGTGCACCCGGGCCCGTCCGAACAGGCCCACGTTCATCGTGTTGTCCGGGTGGTGATGGCTGAGCACCACGTCGGTGATGTCGTCGGGTCCGAGTCCCAACTCCGCGAGCGGGGCGAGGATACGGTCGCGATCCGCCACCATGCCGGGGTCGAAGATCACATGCCGGCCGGCGTCGGCTGTGTAGGAGACGGTGGCGGCGACTCCGGGGCCGGTGGAGCCGACGTATCCGGTGGTCAGGATCGTGTACACGGCGCTGCGGCCGAGCGGTGCGTCTGTCATGGCCTCAATCCTGCCGGGCAGGGCGGCCGTTCACGAGTGGCACGGTTGCCACTGATCGCAGGATCAGTGCCACACTGCGCGTGTGCCTCCTTTCACGACCGTCGCCGCGTACACCCCGCCCGGAGTCGGCATGCTCGCCGTCGGCATCGTCACCGAGGTCTTCGGCCCGCACGGGCCGACACTGCCCGGCTTCGACCTCGCCCTGTGCACCGACCGGCCCGGGCCGGTCCCCACCGACTTCGGCGTGCCGCTCACCGTCACGCACGGCCTGGACCGGCTGGCCTCCGCCGATCTGGTGATCGCCCTGCCAGGGGCCGGCTTCCGCACACCGCCCGCACCCGCCGTACTCGATGCGCTGTCGGCCGCGCACGAACGCGGCGCACTGGTCGCGGCCCACTGCGTCGGCGCCTTCGCACTCGCCGCCGCCGGACTGCTCGACGGCCGGCGGGCCACCACCCACTGGCGGTTCGCCGAACTGCTCGCCGACCGCCACCCGGACGTCACCGTCGAACCCGACGCCCTCTACATCGACGAAGGACGCATCATCACCGGCGCGGGAGCGGCCGCCGGCTTCGACCTCTGCCTGCACCTGCTGCGGCGGGAGTACGGAGCCTCGATGGCCAACGCCGTCGCCCGGGACGTGGTGCTGCCCTCCCACCGCGACGGCGGGCAGGCGCAGTACCTCGCCGCTCCCGTCCCGGAAGACTGCCGCGACGAGCGTCTCGCCGAGGTGCTCGCCTGGGCCCGCGAGAACCTCCACCAGCCGCTTCCCGTCGCGGAACTGGCCCGACGCGCCGTGATGAGCAAGCGCTCCTTCGCCCGCCGCTTCACCGCCGCGACCGGCACCACCCCCCACGCCTGGCTGCGGAGCCTGCGGCTGAGCAGCGCCGAGGAGTTCCTGGAGACCACGGACCTGCCCGTCGAGGAGATCGCCCGCCGCGTCGGATACGGAAGCGCGGCCGTCCTGCGCGAACAGTTCGTACGCCGCCGGGGGGTCCCGCCCCGCTCCTACCGCCGCTCCTTCACCACCACGCCCTCCGGGTGACGGGCGGCACGGCGATGAATGACGAAGGGGCCGGATCCCTCCGCCCGTCGACCCTGGCCTGGGTGGGCCGTCAGCTGGACGCCCGCGAACGGATCGTCGGAACCGAGGTGCTGCACGGCGGCATCACCGCCGAAATGCGACGGCTGACCGTCGGCACGCGGGACGGAGACACCCGGGAACTGGTGCTGCGGACGTTCGTCGACCCGTTCTTCGTGGAGAACGCCGAGGACCTGCTGAACTGCGAGGCCGACGCCCTCACCCTGCTCGCGGGGACGGGTGTGCCGGCTCCCGGGCCGGTCGCGGTCGATGCGACCGCCACGCACTGCGAGTATCCGTCGCTCCTGATGACGCATCTGCCGGGCCGGACGGTCCTCGACGACGAGGGACTGGAGGCGCGCATCCCCCTGCTGGCCCGTCAACTCGTGGCGATCCACGCGGTTCGACCGGCCGAGCGGCCCCAGCCGTACAAGGCGTGGACGACCGCCGACGCCGTCGTCCCTCCGGACGGCGCCGACGCGGCGGCATGGGCCGCGGCCACCGAGGTGATCCGCAGGCCTGCGCCGCGGTACGAGGGGCGGTTCCTGCACCGCGACTTCCACCCCGGCAACGTGCTCTTCGACATGACGTCCCCGAGCCCGACGGGCCTTCGGATCACCGGAGTCGTCGACTGGGTGCAGACCTCATGGGGCCCGGCGGACCTCGATGTGGCGCACTGCTCCACCAATCTCGCACTGCTGCACGGCCCCGCGTGGGGTCTGCGGTTCGCCGAGGCGTACGAGGAGGCCGGCGGGGTGCCGGCCGCTTCCGCGAGCGAGCGGCTGTACTGGCGGCTGCTGGACGTACTGGCCTTCGCGGGGGGCCTGCGGTGGGTGGCGCGGCCGTGGCAGGAGGCCGGAAGGGCGGAGCTGACGACGCGGGCCGTGGAGGAGAGGCTGGATGCCTACGTCGTCGCCCTGATGGACACGCCGGGCTGAGGCGGACACGGCGCAGGCACCGCATGCCATGCCATGCCTGCGGTGGTGAGGCTCAGTGCGGGGTGAGCATGCCTTCGCGCAGCCGGGCGAGGGTGCGCGACAGCAGCCGGGAGACATGCATCTGTGAGACACCCAGGTGTTCGCCGATCTGGGCCTGGGTGAGTTCCTCCACGAACCGCATGTGGATGATCTGCCGGTCCCGCTCGCCGAGTCCGGCGATCAGCGGGGCCAGGGCGTGGAAGTCCTCCACCAGTGCCAGCGCCTGGTCCTCGGCGCCGATGAAGTCCTGCAGCGCCGCTTCGCCGTCCTCGCTGCCGCCGATGGCGGCGTCCAGGGAGGAGGAGTTGTAGCCGTTCGCGGCGAGGCGGGCCTCGCACACCTCTTCCTCGGGAAGGCTCATCAGCTCCGACAGCTCCTTCACCGTCGGGGTGCGGCCCAGACGGCTGCGCAGTTCCTCCGTGGCGCGCGCGAGCTGGACGCGGGCCTCCTGAAGCCGGCGGGGCACGTGCACGGCCCAGGTGGTGTCGCGGAAGAACCGCTTGATCTCCCCCACGATGTAGGGGATGGCGAAGGAGGTGAACTCCGCTTCCCGGGAGAGGTCGAACCGGTCGATCGCCTTGATCAGGCCGATCATGCCGACCTGGACGATGTCCTCCATCTCCTCGGGACCTCGGCTGCGGAAGCGGCCGGCCGCGAAGCGGACCAGGGACATGTTCATCTCGATCAGCGTGTTGCGCGCGTACTGGTGCTCCGGCGTGCCTTCCTCCAGCACCGCGAGCTGGTCGAAGAACAGCCTGGACAGTTCGCGCGCGTCCCTGGGCGCGACGCGAGAGGGATCGGCGACCTCCGGCAGCTCCCGTGCCTTCGTCCCCGTAGCCGTCGCGCTCATGAACACCATGACGAACCCCTCCCACCATCGAAGCCGACCACCGCTGCCGGTGGATACGACCGGCGCACCGCGCGGTTACCCGCTCCTCCCGCATCCATGCCTGCGCTCACCCGAAGGTGGGAAACGACCTTTCCACCGCCGCCGCTCCGGCGGGCCCGGCGGCGGCGGGCCGCCTGCGGCGACCGCCAGACGAGAACAGGTGGGATTCATCGGCGCATGGGCAGTCGGGAGGGGCGGACACGTCGTACCGGCGTGCCGCCCGTCAGCTGAGGAGACCACGGCATGGCAGGACCGGAGGATACGCAGAGTCAGGGCAGACGGCTCCTGCCGGCGCCCGCCACCGAGGTCGCCGAGGTGCTGGAAACCATCGGGACCGGGGCCTACGTCGTCGACGAGCAGGGTCGCATCCTCGCCGTGAACTCCCACGCCGAACAGCTCCTGGACCGGCCCGCCGGAGATCTCCTCGGCCATGACGCGCACGACCTGCTGCACCGGGACGCCCATGGTCAGCCCTTGGCGAGAACTCGATGCCGTATGCGGCCGGCTTTCCACGCCGGGCGCACCGCGCAGGCCGACGAGGACTACTTCGCCCGCGCCGACGGCTCGGTGGTGCCCATCTCCTGGCTGATAGCCCCGTTCGATCTCGGCGAGTGCGAACGCGGCACGCTCGTCCTGTTCCACGCCCGGCAGCCGCGGGAGGCCGACGTGCGGCCGGAACCGGCGGCCACCCTGCTGCCGGACCTCGAACGGCTCGCGCTGCTGGCTGCGACCACCACGCAGCTGACGTCCACCCTCGACGTCGACGAGGCACTGCGGCGGCTGGTGACCCTGGTGGTGCCCCGGCTCGCGGACTGGGCCGTCATCGATCTGATCACCGAGCGCGACGAGGTGTGGCGCACCGTCGTCGTCGAGGCGGACGGTGACGCTCTGGTCGCCCACGAGGAGCTCCAGGGGCCGATGCCGCCGGTCCCCGAGGAGTCCCCGATGCCCTTGTCCAGGGCCCTGCGCGGGGTCGCCTCGACGCTGGCAGGGCCGCAGACCTACCAGGGGCCGCCGGACTCCGGTATCGCGGTCGAACAGCGCCGCCTCTTCGACGCCGCCGCGATCCACTCCGCGGCCATCGCTCCCATCCGCAGCACCCGCGCCGTCCTCGGCGCCCTGACCCTGGGCCGTGCCAGGCAGCCGGGGGACTTCAACACCGCCGACCTTCCCCTGATCGAGGACATCGCCCGCCGCGCCGGGCTCGCCCTGGACAACGCGCGCCTCTACCAGCGCCAGCGCAAGGTCGCCGAGACCATGCAGAACCATCTGCTGCCCCAGATGCCGCGCGTGTCCGGGCTGCAGATGGCGGTCCGGTACCTGCCCGCGCCCGACGCCTCGCAGGTGGGGGGCGACTGGTACGACGCCTTCTCCCTGTCCGACGGCGCCACCGCGCTGGCCGTCGGCGATGTCGTCGGACACGACCTGGAGGCCGCGGCCGGCATGGCGCAGGTGCGCAACATGCTCCGCGCCTACGCCTGGGCGTTGCCCGAGCCCCCCAGCCGGATCGTCGAACGCCTCGACGAGGCGGTCATGCACATCACCGACGTCACCATGGCCACCCTGATCCTCGCCCGGGTCGAAGAGGCCGACGAGGGCCGGTGGAAGCTGTCCTGGACCAACGCGGGCCACCCGCCGCCACTGCTGATCAGCCATGACGGCCTGGCCGACTACCTCACCGGCGGCCACGGCATCCTCCTGGGCACCGGGGTCGGCAAGCCCCGCACCGACGCCACCGCCCTGCTGCCGCCCGGAGCCACCCTCCTGCTCTACACCGACGGCCTGATCGAGGAACCCGGCCACACCCTCGACGAGGGCCTGCACCGACTGCGCCGGCACGCCGCCGCCCTCGCCCACCGCCCGCTGGCCTCCTTCACCGACCAGCTGCTGCACCGGGTCCGCCCCGCCGCCAACGACGACGACGTCGCCCTGCTCGCCTTGCGGGCGCCCGCTCGGAGGTGACCCACGCGCCACGGTGACGCTGTCGCTCCGTCTCCCGTCATCGCTTCGGGTCGGGTCTGGACTCGTCCGGTCGGCGGCTGTCGCCGTGCCAGTCCAGTATGAGGACCGTGGCGTCGTCCTTGAGGCTGCCGTGGCAGGCGTCGAGCACCGCGGCGGTCAGGCTCCGGACGGCTTCACGCGGGTGCAGCGCGCGGGTGTCGTGAACGACCGAAGCCAGGTCGACGGCCGCGGCGCCGCGTTCCTGCATTCCGTCGGTCAGCAGGACCAGGCGGTCGCCGGGGCGCAGTTGCAGTTCCTGCAGGCGGTAGCCGGTGGGTGCCAGCACTCCGAAGGGCAGGTTGACGGCGAGGCCGACCTCTTCGACGGTGCCGTCGCGCAGCCGCAGCGGCCGGGGGTGGCCTGCGTTGACCAGTTCGCACAGGCCTGTTGCGAGGTCGACGCAGAGCAGTTGTCCGGTGGCCAGGCCGCGGCTGTGGCTGAGCAGGGCCTCGTGGGCGTGGCGGGCTTGCCTGAGGGCGTCGCAGCCGCTGCGGCGTGCCCGGCGCAGTGCGCCGACCAGCAGGGTGGCCAGCAGGGCCGAGTCCGTGTCGTGGCCCATGGCGTCGGTGATGGACAGGTGCAGGGTGTCCCGGTCGAGCGTGTAGTCGTAGGTGTCGCCACCGATGTCGTCGGCCGGGACCAGCCCGGCGGCGAGGGTGAACTGGGCCGCCTCGCAGCACGGCGCCGAGGGAAGCAGCTGGTGCTGGATCTCCGCGGCCAGACTGGTCTCGGTGGTGCGCCGGCCCAGGTGGTACAGATCGGTGAAACGGCGGTCCGTGACGATGATGTAGGCCAGCGCGTGTGCCGCTTCGCGGACCTGCCGCAGCACGGTGTCGTCGGCGGACTGGAGGGTGACCTCCAGGACGCCGATGCAGTCGCCGCGGTTGGTGACCGGTGTGATGACGCGCCGTCCGCCCTGGCCGTCCGGTTCCACATGCTGGCGCTGGCTGCGCAGAACGCCGTCGTAGACGCTGCCGTGCAGATCGATCGGCTCGCCGTCGTCGGCGGGCTCGCCGCCGGCCGCGGCGAGGCGGACCAGCCGCTGACCGATGAGGTCGACGAACAGGAACGACACGCGCTCGGCACCGAACCGCTTCTGCAGATCGTGTGCCACCACATCGACGGACTCACCGGGCGGGGCTGCTTCCGCAGCGGCCAGCAACTCGCCCAGTTCCAGATCTCCACCCTCCACGACAACCTCCTATCGGTTGCCGCAACTTCTTCCCCGAGTCTCCGCAACATCACCTGATGTGCCCATCTTGGCTGGTCAGGACAGCGGGTCGGGTCGGGGTGAGCAGGTCCTGGGTCCGTCGGGCGGCGCCTTTCCGGCCGCGCGGCTCACGGAACGGCGGAGCCGCCGGCGGCCAACTCGCCTGGGCGGCCGGGCAGGAGCGGCCCCCGCAGCGGGATCAGCTCAGCGAGGCGAGCGTGAAGTGCCGCAGCTCCAGCGGTGCGACGAGGTACTCGTCCTCGCCCGGCAGAACCACGGGCTGGTCACGCCAGTGCTCGCCGGCGTAACCGACCAGGTCCTGCTCGCTGCGCCAGCGACTCACGTACAGCAGCGAATCGGGCGGCGCGAGCAGGACCTCGTGGCCGACGAGCCCTGGGTGGCGGCCGGGAAACTCGCGCACCGCGGAGACGATCATGTCGCGGAATTCCTCGAACCGTTCAGGACGTACGCGTGCCTCACTCACCCTGATGATCACGGTCGTCAGCGTGTCACGCGAGCAGACGCGGCGCCACCTTCCCGCCGACTGCTCCGGCGCCCTCCCCTCGCCGGGATCGGGCCGTTGCCCGCGGACCGGACGCCGGTACGAGACGGCCGTCGTCAGGCCGCCGGGACCTGTCCGACCTCCGTCGAGGCCTCGGCCCCCGACGAAGTGATCACCTCGGATCCTCCGCTCCCGCGGTCCGTGAAGCCGCTGAGGAGGGCGAGTCCGAGGCCGCCGGCGGCGAGGGTCGCGCCGACCAGGGCGGGCGAAGCCCAGCCCCAGCCCGCCGAGATGGCCAGGCCGCCGAGCCAGGCGCCGCCCGCGTTGGCCAGGTTGAAGGCGGAGTGGTTGGAGGCCGCCGCCATCGTCGGGGCGTTCTTCGCCTTGGCCATGAGCAGCATCTGCACGGGTGTGGTGACCAGGGCGCCCATCGCGCCCATGAACGCGAGTGTCACCAGGGCGGGAACGGTGCTGTGGACCGTGAAGTAGAACGTCACCAGCGCCGCGCCGAGCAGGGCGAGCCCTCCGTACAGCGTCGGGCGCAGGGCACGGTCGGTCAGCGGGCCCGCGATCAGCGTGCCCACCGTCATTCCGACGCCGTAGAGCGCGAGGACCCAGGTGGTGGAGGAGTCGGAGAAGCCGGTCAGATGCGTCAGGATCGGCACCAGGTAGCTGTAGACGGCGAAGAAGCCGCCGAATCCCACGACGGCGATGGCCAGGCCGAGCGCGACCTGCCTGTTCGCCATCGCCCGCAGCTCGTGCCGGATGCCGGCCTGGTCGCTGCGCGGGTGATGGGGGACGAAGGCGGCCAGCGCGGCGAGGGCGACGAGACCGATGACGGCGACCGCGCAGTAGGCGTACCGCCAGCCCAGTTGCTGCCCGAGGGCCGTGCCGGCCGGGACGCCGACGATGTTGGCGATGGTGAGTCCGAGGAACATCCTCGACACGGCCCGCCCGGCTCGTTCGGGGGCGACCAGCCGGGAGGCGACGACGGCGCCCACGCCGAACAGCGCTCCGTGGGGCAGGCCCGCGAGGAATCGTGCGGCGAACAGCAGACCGAAGCTGGGCGCGAGGGCGGACGCGACGTTGCCGACCACGAACAGCCCGGACAGCAGGAGCAGGAGTCGCTTGTGGGCGATGCGCGCGCCCATGCCCGTCAGCAGGGGGGCGCCGACGACGACGCCGAGCGCGTAGGCGGAGACGATGTTGCCGGCGTGCGGCACGGACACGCCGACCCCGTCGGCGATCTGGGGCAGCAGCCCCATCGTGGCGAACTCGGTCGTACCGATACCGAACGCGACGAGTGCAAGGGCCAGCAGGGCCAGTGGCATGGAGCGGGAGTACCTTTCGCGGGCGGCGGTCCGGATGCGGCGGAGCAGGCGGGACCACGGGTGTCCTGCTCCTGTGGCCAGTCGCGCCGGCCACCGTTGCCCGGTGCGCCCCCCAGGACAGGGGAGGCCCACAAGCAATGCAGCCGCGGCACGGGCTCACGCATTCCACGATCGGGCGACAGGAATTATGGCCTCCGTCACACTCCGCCGGGCGGACTCCCCCGACCTCGGCTCCGTGCGAGGTGCTTCGTGCTCCGTGCGAGGTGCTTCGTGCCCCGTGGCCGTGCGAGGTGCTTCGTGCGAGGTGCTCCGGGCTCCGGGCCGGCAGCCGGCCCGGGGCGCTCCGTCGGTGAGGTTGCCCGGCCGGCCAGGGGGACGGGGCAGCGGGTGGCCGGCCGGGGTGTGCGCTCGGGGAAGCGGTCAGTGGTGCTGGAATCCGAGCTGGTTCGCGGCGGCGTCCACGGTCTGGGCGAGCAGGACCGCGATGGTCATCGGCCCGACGCCGCCGGGCACCGGGGTGATCAGACGGGCCCGGGTGAGGGCGGTGTCGAAGTCCACGTCGCCCACGTTGCCCGGGTTGTACCCGGCGTCGATGACCACCGCGCCGGGCTTGACGTCCTCGCCCCGGATCAGCCGGGGCCGCCCCACGGCCGCCACCACGACATCCGCTTCCCGCACGATCGCCGGGAGGTCCGCCGTGCGGGAGTGGCAGTAGGTCACCGTCGCGTCCTGGGCGAGCAGCAGCATCCCCACCGGTCTGCCGAGAATCGCGCTGCGGCCCACCACGACGGCGTGCTTGCCGGTGAGGTCGACGTCGTAGGCCTCCAGCAGTCGCATGATCCCGCCCGGGGTGCAGGACACGAAGCCGGGCAGCGCGAAGCTCATCGCGGCGAAGGAATGCGTCGTGACCCCGTCGACGTCCTTCTGCGGGGCGATGGCCTCGAACGCCGCTCGCTCGTCGATGTGCGGGCCGCAGGGATGCTGGAGCAGGATGCCGTGCACGTCCGGATCCTCGGACAGGCCGGCGAGGGTGTCGATCAGCTCGGCCGTCGTGGTGGTGGCGGGCAGCGCGATGTGCCGGGACCGGATGCCTGCCTTCGCGCACCGCGCCCGCTTCATACGGACGTACGTGACCGAAGCGGGATCCTCTCCGACCAGCACCGTCGCCAGACAGGGACTGGTCCCCGTGCGCCGTGAGATCTCCGCAGCCTTGGCGGCAGCCTCTTCGACGATGCGTCCGGCAGGGCCGGTGCCGTCCATGAGCTGGGCCGTCCGAGTCAGGGACATGGTTGCCCTCCGGGGTGTGGTTGACCACTCGCCCAGGCGCACGGCAACAACGACGTCTCGTCAGACCGCTCCCCGGTGGTGCTCCACCTCAGCGCCAGTCACGGCCCACTCGCACTGTAGTGGACGGCGTACGGGCACGCGCCGGCCGCGAGGACGAAGGGCTGTGGCCAGTCACACGGCACGCTCCATGCAGATCAGTTGGGCCCGTGTCTCCCACGACTCGACGACGGTGAAGCCGAAGCGCTCGTACAGGGCGACGGCGCTCGTCCGCCACCTCCACACCGACAGCCGCACCGTCTTGACGCCGTTCTCCGCGGAATGCGCCAGCGCGGCACCGACCAGGCCCGACGCGACACCCCGGCCCCGGAATGACGGGTCCGTCCAGAGTCTTTTGATCTCCGAGCGCCCGTCGACGGGGGCCGTCACCACGAGGCAGCCCACGGCCGTGTCACCGCTCAGGGCCATCAGCACGACATCGTCCGCGAACGCGGCCCACGGGTCCGCGATCTCTGCCCGGTAGCGCTCCGGAAGCCCGTCCACATCCGCCACGCCGACGCCCTTCTCGGCCTCCGTCCGCAGGTGGTAGGCCGCCAGCAACTCGGCCAGCCGGTCCGCCGAAGGTCCCTGACCCGACCGGCGGACGATGACGACCTCGCGTCGATCGGTCATCGCGCCGGCGTCACACGGCCCGTACCGGACCCCGGCCGGTCCTCGAAGCCCCAGCTGTGGATCCGCCTCGGGTGGACGCGGATCACCTCCTCGCTGAAGTGCGGCCCCAGCTCATGGGGACCGGTGTGGAGTTCGGCCTCGCCACGGATGTCCACACCGCGCACCTTCCAGGGCTGCAGGCTCACGATGTCGTCCACGACGAGCGCGACCTTCGGGTTCTTGCGAAGATTGCGCCACTTCTTCGTCTGTCCCATCGCGTACCCGCCGATCAGGATCGTGCCGTCCTCCTGCAGGAAGAACGCCACGGGATTGGCCTGCGGCTGCCCCGACGGGTCGACCGTCGCCAGGCGCCCCAGTCGCTGTGCCACCAGGTACGCACGCTCGGTCGCGCTGAATTCGGTCATGGCAGCAGCCAAGCACGTCCCCTGCCACGCGCGCATCGGATCAGGGACCTAGGTCCGGGGGCTGAGCCCGGGTCCGGCGAGGCGCCCGACCCGCACGATCCTGACGTCCTGACGGGCTCCTGGGCCGGCCCCTTCCGCCGCGCCGGCCGCGCCGGCCGCGCCGGCCGGCAGCGGGCAGACGGACGCGGTGGGCGGGAGACACGTCGCGCGGAGACCCGCGGGAGTGGGGTCGGCTCGTAATCTGGTCGGGTCTCATCGCCTGTGGGAGGGGAGTGTGCTCGTGCCGCCGTACGGGGCAGGGACTTCCGGCCTGGCCGCATGATGCCGTCGGCCGTGACCGCCCTCGGCCGCCGGGGACACCTGGTGTCCGGCGGCCTGCGCCGGGTGAGCGCGCAGGAGGTACGCGGCGGCGCCCGGATGGTCGTGTGCGCCACGCTGTCGTGGTACTTGTCGGTCGAGGCGGGCATCAGCAGTGCCCCCGTCGCCGCAGTGCTGCCGGCGGTGTTCACCCTGTCCGGGATCCCGCTGTGGGCGCCCCGGCTGGGGCTCTACCGGCTGGGCGGTGTCCTGCTGGGGGTGGGCATCGCGGCGGTCGCCCTGCGCTGGCTTCCCGTGTCCACCCTTTCCCTGGCCCTCGTGGTGAGCGCCGGATACCTCGCCGGTCTGCTGCTGCGCATCGACGGGGTTCCCAGTCCGCAGGTGCTCGTCAGCGCCGTGCTCGTCTTCGGTGTCCCCGTCTCCGGCTACCCGGAGCAGCGCGTCCTGGAGAACCTGGTCGGTATCGCGGTGGTCGTCCTCCTCGGCCCCCTGCTGTGGCCTCCCGACCCCTGCCGCCTCCTGTCCGGCCGGCTCGACGCCTACCGCGACCGGCTCGACCGGCTGCTGAAGGACCTGGGCCGCCCTTCCGGCCGGCCCCCGCTCGGGCAGGGGGCGGAGCGGGGCATGGGCCTGTGGCAGCAGCCCCACGACCTCGCACGGGATCTGGACCGGGCCCGGAAAGCGCTGCGCTGGAGTGTGATCCACCGCCGTTCGGCCCCCGCGCTCGACGAGGTCGGACACCGCATCCACCTGGCCGAACGCACCGCGGCTCCCCTGCACTGCCTCACCTCTCAGCTGCGTCCGGCGAACGGGCCGCCGACGGCCGAGCCCCCTGCCGGTCACGCCTCGGACGGCCCCGGCCCGTTGCTGGACGCCGTGCGGCACGCGTGGGTCCGCGCGCTGGACGGCGCCGATCCGACGGAGCCGATCGCCCGGGCCCGGGCGATCGACGGACAGGACGGGCTCCTCCGGAGCGGTCGGCACGACAGTCTGTCTCGCGGCCTGCTGCTGCTCGTCCTCGACCGGCTCGACGACTACCGCGAAGCGCACTTCGCCGGCCGCTGAGCAGCCGGCGACAGCACAGGCACCGGGTGCCGGCCGGCCCCGGGGCGGGATCGGTGCGGCCGTGCGGTGTGTGCGGAGGCCAGGACTGGGGACTTGAATGCGCAAGCCGGTTCAGTGGCGTTCCCCCAGGGCGCTGGCCCGGCCAGGCCTCGCTGGTTCAGCCCACGAGCCAGGGAGGCCGTCTCGGCCGCTGCACGAGACAGGGAGGCCGTCCGCCCTCTCCGCGGCTACGGCAGGCCGCCGCCCTCGCAGACCTTGCGGGCTACTTCACGGAGTTTGATGTTGTTCTCCTGCGAGTAGCGGCGCAGCACGTCGAAGGCCTGGTCCTCGGTGAGGTGGTGGCGGCCCATGAGGATGCCCATGGCCTCGCCGATGGCGTGCCGGGTGGCGACGGCCCGCTCCATCTGGGCGTGGGTGCGGGCGCTGGAGAAGGCGACCGCTGCGTGCGAGGCCAGCAGCCAGCCGGCCGTCTCGCTGGCCTCGCTGAACGCGCCGGGCTTGCGTGAGTAGAAGTTCAGCGCGCCGAGATCCTCGTCCTCGGTGAACAGCAGGAAGCCCATCACGCTGCCCACACCGAGCGCGTGCGCCCTGGGGGCGTAGGCGGGCCAGCGCTGCCGCTCGCCGGTGAGGTCGGCGATGCGGAAGACCCGCTCTCCCCGCGCGCTGTGGGCGGCGTCGAAACAGGGTCCTTCGCCCAGCCGTTCCTGGAGCCGGTCGCTGTCGACGACCAGTTCGTCGGTGGGGGCGAGGGTCTCCACCTTCGCGTCGTGCAGCACGAGAATGCCTGCCGCGTCGCAGCCCTCGACCAGCTCGGTGGCCGATGCCGTGATCCGCTCCAGCGTGGCGTCGACCGAATTCTGCGCCAGCAGGTCACGCGCCATCGAGGCCATCTGCTGCCCGAACCGACCCCAGTCCACTTCGACTCCCGTCCATCGCCCGCCTGGACAAGCCTCATACCCAGCCTTTCACGCAACCTGCACAGCGGCGCCTGTGAGTGACGCGCCGGACAGGACGCGTGAGGACACCGCCGGGCGCGTCGAGATCGCTCGTCGATCACCGGCGCGTTTCCCGTCACGGTGCCCGTTTCCTCCCCCGGCGGCCGGGGACTCGGGCCCCATGGTGCAAATCGGATACACGATGATGACCGAGCAGGCCGGCCCCCGTGACCTGGTCGACCACGTGGTGCGGGCCGAGGAGGCGGGCTTCGACTTCTCGGTGACCTCGGACCACTACTTTCCGTGGCTGCGCTCGCAGGGCCACGCGCCGTACGCGTGGAGCCTCCTCGGCGCCGCCGCCCAGGCCACGTCACGCATTCCGCTGATGACGTACGTGACGTGTCCGACCTTCCGTTACCACCCGGCGGTGGTGGCGCAGAAGGCCGCCACGATGCAACTGCTGTCCGAGGGACGCTTCCGGCTGGGGCTGGGCTCCGGGGAGAACCTCAACGAACATGTGGTGGGCGGTGGCTGGCCCTCCGTGGAGGTGCGGCACGAGATGCTCGAGGAAGCCGTGGAGATCATCCGCGCCCTGTTCGAGGGTGGCCATGTGACCCGGCACGGCACCCACTACGACGTGGACTCCGCCCGGCTGTGGGACCTGCCCGACGAACCGCCGCCGATCGGCATCGCCGTCTCCGGGGAGCGGTCGTGCGCACTCGCGGGACGGCTGGCCGACCTCGTGATCGCCACCGAGCCCAAGGCGGACCTGCTGGCGGCGTACGACCGCCACGGCGGCTCGGGCAAGCCGCGCGTGGGCCAGCTTCCGGTCTGCCACGACCCCGACCGGGACGCGGCCGTGAAGCGGGCGCACGACCAGTTCCGCTGGTTCGGCAGCGGCTGGAAGGTGAACTCCGAACTGCCCCACCCGGACTCCTTCGACGCGGCGACCCGGTTCGTGACGCCCGACGACGTCGCCGCCTCGATCCCCTGCGGCGACGATCCGGACGACTTCGTCGAGGCCGTACGTCCGTACGCCGAGGCGGGGTTCACGGAGATCGCCCTGGTGCAGATCGGCGGGGACGCCCAGCCCGCGTACCTGGACTGGTCGGAGAAGACCCTGCTGCCCGCGCTGCGCAACGCCTTCGGCTGACCGGCCGGCCGGCCCGCGCGCGGGTCCGGCAAAGCATCGCCAAGAGGTGCATATAGGCTGCCGGTCTGCACTTTCGCAGTGCCGATCCTACGTCCAGCAGCCCGCAGAGGAGAGTCATCCGTGACCCTGGCGATCGACCTGCCCGAGACGTCCGCCCAGACGTCCGCCCCGACGTCCCCCGCGCCCCTGTCCGACCTCGTGGCGCGGGACGCCCGTGAGTTCGGCGTCTACGCGCGGACCGGTGGGTGGGCCTTCGGCCTGATGGTGGCGCGCAGCGTGCGGCCGGGCGGGCAGAGCGTGGACGAGACGCCGAAGGTGTCGGCGAAGGAGTTCGCCGGGCTCGCCGGCTGCTCCCCCGACCGCGTCATGCGGTACTACAAGGCCTGGGACCGGGCCGCCGACGACGGTCTCGTCCCGCACTTCGAGGAGCTCGCGCCGGGCCAGGAGGTCGAGCTGCCGGACGCGGAGGTGTGGCTGACCTACTACGTCTCCCGCTCCAGCGCCGGCTCGGAACGCGGTACCGCGATCGCCGAGGCCGCCGAGGCCGAGGGCATCCGCCCGACGAAGGCGCTGGAGGTCGCGGAGAACCCCACCGCCCTGCGCGCCGCGATCCTCGCCGACCCCTCGACCGCCCGCGCGGCCCGCGCCGCCCTCCTGGACCGCATCAAGGAGGACCCCGACCTCCAGATCGAGCTGGCCCGGGACGTCGTGCGCACCGACGACCTCAAGAAGGCCGTGGCCACCGAGAGCCGCTCGGCCGACCGCATCGGATACGTGCGGCAGATCGCCGAGTCGGGCCAGATCAAGACGCCCGCCGGACAGACCCTCGACGCGCCGGCCGAGCTGCGCCAGGAAGCCGAGCGGCACCTGTCGCTGCTCGACGAGCTGAACGACGACGAGGACGCGGGCGAGTGGGCGAGCGATGCCTACGACACGATGAAGAGCCTGGTCGTGGAGACCGTCGAGGCCGACCCCGAGCTGCGCGTCCAGGAGCGGCGCACGAAGTTCTACAGCGGCCTTCAGCGGGCGACGAAGGTCTTCGAGGAGCTGACCTTCGACGACGCCGACGCGCAGGAGTTCTACGAGGACGACATGGTCCAGCGGCTGGAGGAACTGCAGCAGGCGATCGGCAGCTGCATCACCGCGCTCCGCGGAGCCCGGGGCATCACGCCCGAAGCCGGCTAGTCGGGCGCCGGCCGGTCCGGCGTCGGCGCGCCGGCCCGTCCGGCGTCGGCCCGTCCGGCGTCAGCCCGTCGTGTAGCGGCGCCGGGTCCACAGCGGCAGCACGAACCAGCACAGGCCGTACCAGGTGACCACGCCCGCGACGAGATAGGGCACGAACTCGTCGTGGGTGGCCACGCGCAGGATCAGCAGCAGCGAGGCGGTCATGGTGGCCAGCAGCAGAAGCAGGCCGACGAACGTCAGCCGGGACGCCCACTGCACCGCCTGCGGCTTCACCCGCCGCCCGGAGACCAGGCGGTGCAGGGAGACGGGGCCTATGAGGGCGCCGGTCGCGCAGGCGCCCAGGACCACGGTCACGATGTAGATGACCTGGTCGGCGTGCTGGAGATCCGCGTAGCGCGGGGTGAACACGACGGTCAGCAGGAAGCCGAAGAGGATCTGCACACCCGTCTGGGCGACCCTGATCTCCTGGATGAGCTCCCCCCACATGCGGTCGGCTCTCTCCTCCTCGGTCTCGTCCCGCCCCGTCCGCTGCTCGGCCTTCGCCGCCGTATCCGTCACGTGTGCCGTCCTCCCGGTTCGAGTGGGTCGGTCCCCTCTCCCCGCGAGTACCCCGTGGGCGGCGGTTCTCTCCGGTCCGCCGCCCCGTTCCCGGCTACCAGCGTCCCTCGACCTGCTCCTTGACGCGCCGGTCGTAAAGGTCGCGGACGGCCGCGAGGGTCTCACCGGTCAGCTCCGGGAGCTTGGCGGCGGCGGCGTTGGCGCGGGCCTGCTCGGGCGAGCGGGCGCCCGGGATGACGGTGGTCACGCCGGGCTGCTGGATGATCCAGCGCAGGGCCAGCTGGGCCGGCGTGTACCCCTCGGGCGCGAGGGCCGCGAACTCGACGGCGGCCTCGACGCCGGTGGCGTAGTCGACGCCGGAGAACGTCTCGCCCTGGTCGAAGGACTCGCCGTGCCGGTTGTAGGCGCGGTGGTCGTTCTCCGGGAAGACGGTGTCCTTGGTGTACTTGCCGGAGAGCAGGCCGGAGGCGAGGGGGACGCGGGCGATGATGCCGACACCGGCCGCACGGGCCGCCGGGAGCACCTCGTACAGGGGCTTCAGACGGAACGGGTTGAGGATGATCTGCACGCTCGCCACCCCCGGCCGGGCGATCGCGGTGAGGGCCTCGGCGCAGGTCTCCACGCTGACGCCGTAGTGCGCGATGCGCTCCTCCTCGACGAGGGTGTCGAGGGCGTCGAAGACCTCGTCGCTGGAGTAGACGGGGGTGGGC
Source organism: Streptomyces sp. NPDC002884 (assembly GCF_040295245.1). Classification (NCBI taxonomy): domain Bacteria; kingdom Bacillati; phylum Actinomycetota; class Actinomycetes; order Kitasatosporales; family Streptomycetaceae; genus Streptomyces; species Streptomyces sp. NPDC002884. The sequence goes on from NZ_JBEOVB010000018.1 coordinate 60,165, forward strand.
GGGCAGTGCAGCTGCACCAGGTCGATGCGGTCGACGCCGAGGTTGCGGCGGGAGCGGTCGTTCCAGGCGCGGAAGTTGTCCAGGACGTAGTTCTCGGGGATCTGGTCGACGCGGCGGCCCATCTTGGTGGCGACCAGCACATGCAGGTCGGGCCGGCCGCTCAGGAAGGCGGCGATGGTCTGCTCGCTGCGTCCGTCGCCGTAGACGTCGGCGGTGTCGAAGAAGGTGACCCCCGACTCGGCCGCCGCCTCCAGAACGGTCAGGGCCTCCTTGTCGTCGACGTCTCCCCAGTCGGCGCCCAGTTGCCAGGTGCCGAGACCGACGACGGATGCGTGCTGACCAGACCTACCGAATTCGCGCTCGTCCATGGCGTCAGTCTGTCATCCGCCGTGACCTGGTGCGGAACGGGCCGCTCCGGGCCGCCACCGGTGAAGGCCGGGCCCGCGCCGGGTGTCCGGCGCGCCCCCGCACGGACGGCTGTTCCCCTAGGGGCGGTCGGGTTCGGCCGGGGGCTGCCCGGGACTGTCCAGATGGGCCTGCACCGTAGGTCCGTACCGGTCGACGATGTGCTCGATCGGCGCCGCCCTGAGCTCGCTCCCGCGGGCGATGCCGAACATCACGCCCAGGCCGAGCACGGTGGCGACGGCGAGTTCGGCGCGGATCCCCCGGTCGGGGCCGGTGAGGCGGGCGGCCAGGCGTTCGGTGACCTGGGCACGGAAGTTGGCGCGCAGGATGTCGCCGTGGTCGCCGTGCAGGGGCGCGAACACGATGCGCAGCACGGGGTCGGCGCCGCGCTCGCGCTGACTGGTCACCACGTGCCGGACCATGTGCGGGCCCAGGTCCGCCGGCGGGGCGTCGAGCAGGGCGTCGGCGTCCTCCTCGAAGGACATCACCCGGGCGAACAGGGCGTCCTTGTTGCCGAAGTACTTCAGGACCAGCGGCGCGCTCACCCCGGCGCGCTCCGCGACGGCCTTGAGTGTGATGTCGGCGTGCGACTGACGGGCGAGGAGGTGCCGGGCGGCGCGCAGGATCGCCGCCTTGGTCGCCTCGGCGTCGCGCCGGGCGGGAGCCGGGGGGCCGGTCGCGGCCGAGGTGCCGGGTGGGATGCTCACGCCGCTCATGCTCCCTCCAACGCCCCGTCGGTGACGGAGCGGGTACGGCCACGGGCGCGCCGCGTGCCCTCCGGTCCGTCCGGTCCGGCGTCGCCGGGGATGGTGAGCGCCACCGCGCACGCGGCCAGGGCCACCGCGCCCGCGACGCCGAACGCCAGCAGATAGCCGTGCAGGGTCGGTACCGGCGCTCCGCCGACGAGGCCGGTGTGGTGCACGAGGACGGCGGCGACGGCGGCGCTGGAGGTGGCCTGGCCGATCGTGCGCATCAGCACGTTGAAGCCGTTCGCCGAGGCGGTCTGTCCGGGCGGGACGGCGCGCAGGATCAGCGAGGGCAGCGCCGAGTACGCGAGAGTGGTGCCGGTCGCCACGACCGTCGCCCCCACCATGATCATCCACAGGTCGCGGCTGTCGACGATGCGCAGGGCGTACCCGGAGGCGATGACGGCGGCGCCGAGGGCGAGGGTGATCCGCGGCCCGCGCCTCTCGGAGATACGGGCGGAGAGCGGCGAGAACAGCAGCATGGTGATACCGCCGGGGAGCAGGCACAGGCCCGTCTGGACGATGGACAGCCCGAGCCCGTATCCGCTCGCCTCGGGCGCCTGCACCAACTGGGCGGTCACCAGGGAGTTGGCGTAGAAGGCGAAGCCGGTCAGGAGCGCCGCCACATGGGACAGACCCACCCGGGGCCGGGACACCAACCGCAGGTCCACCAGGGGCTGTTCGGCACGCAGCTGGTGCCACCACCACAGGCCGAGGACGAGCACGGCGGTGAGGAACAGACCCACGATCCGGGCGCTCCCCCAGCCCCACTGGCCGCCCTGGGACACGGCGAGGAGCAGGCTGATCAGCCCGGCGGCCAGTCCGAGCGCCCCCGTCACGTCGAACCGGCCGGGCTCGCGCACGGGCGATTCCGGCACCGCCCACCGGATCAGCGCGACACCGGTCGCGCCCAGCGCGGCGGTCACCCAGAACATCACGTGCCAGTTGGCGTACTGCACGACCACGGCCGCCGCCGGCAGTCCGAGCGCGGCGCCGATGCCGACGGTGGAGCTCATCAGGGCCACGGCGGATCCCCGGCGTTCCGGCGGCAGTTCGTCGCGCAGGATGCTGATGGACAGCGGGACGACGGAGGAGGCGGCGCCCTGGAGGGTCCGGGCCGCGATGAGCACGCCGATGTCGGAGGTGAGGGCGCAGATCACCGAGCCGGCGGCCATCAGGCCGAACGAGACGATCAGCACCCGCCGCTTGCCGTACATGTCCCCGGCGCGCCCGAGGACGGGGGTGAGGACCGCGCCGGACAGCAGCGAGGCGGTCACCATCCACGAGACGGCGCCCGCCGAGGCGCCGGTCAGCCGGGGCAGGTCGGGCAGCAGCGGGACGACGACGGTCTGCATGACGGCCATGAGGATGCCGCAGTACGCCAGGACCCAGATGGTGAGGCGGGCCCGCAGACCGGCGGCTCCCCCGGCCGGGGCGGGTATCGGAGCGGGCGACGCCATGGGCACTCCAGCGGCCTGAAGGTGACGAGAAAGGGTGAATGACAATTCACCGTAGCAGTGAATTGTCATTCACCCCATGCCGGACCTGGGCCGCCGTGGCCGCCCCCCGGCTACTTCCGCGAGGTCAGCGCCCTGGCATGGGCGCCGCGCGCCAGCTTCGGACCCAGCCAGCGCTTGAACCGGCGCAGGGCGCCCAGTTGTCCGGCCGCCCGGTCGAGCCGGTAGTACAGCTGGGGCGGGACGTACGGCAGCAGGGGCGAGTGACGCTGGCCGAGCAGGGCGAACATCTGCTCCGGGGGGAGGTCGATGTAGCGGGTGAGGTTCTCGTACCACTGGGCGCTGTAGCGGGCGGCGCTCTGCAGCGACAGCAGGGCTGACTTGCGTTCCTGTTCGTAGCGGGCAAGGGCGCCGGGGAGGTCGGCGCTCTCGCGCAGGGCGTCGGCGAGGGCAATGGCGTCCTCGAGGGCGAGGGTGGTGCCGGCGCCGATCGAGTAGTGGGTGGTGTGGGCGGCGTCGCCGAGGAGGACGAGATTGCCGCGGTACCAGCTGCGGTTGGTGAGGGTGCGGAAGGTCAGCCACTGGGTGCTGCCGTCGGCGGCGGCGCGGCCGATCAGGGGCCGGCCGTCGAGGATGTGCGCGAAGAGCTTCTCGAGGTGGGCCAGTCCGTCGCCCTCGCTCGCCCGGTCGAGGCCGAGTCCGGCCAGCGTCTCGGGGGCGCACTCGATGACGCAGGTGCTCTGCTCGGAGCTGAAGGGGTAGCCGTAGCACCAGATCCAGCCGTGCTCGGTCTCCACGAACGCGAAGGTGAAGGAGTCGAACACCTTGGTGGTGCCGAGCCAGATGTAGGCGTTGCGCCCCGGGGTGAGTTCGGCGCCGAAGCCGTCGGCGTGGTGCGTGCGCAGGGCGCTGTGGACACCGTCGCCGGCCACGACGAGATCGGCGTCCGGCAGGTTGCCGGCGGTGACTTCGCTCTCGTACTCCAGCCGCACGCCGAGGGCGCGGGCGCGGGCGGCGAGGATCTCCAGCAGCTTGTGCCGTCCGATGCCGTGTCCCTCGTCGCCCGGCTGACGGGTGGCCAGGTCCCGTACGTGGGCGACGCCCTCGTTCCAGCGGACGGACTCCGCCTCGATCGCGCGCGCCGACTCGGGGTCGCAGACGCGGAGTCTGTCGAGGAGTGCCTGCCAGTACGTGACACCCCAGCCGTAGGTCGAGCCCTCCGGGTTGCGCTCGTGGACGGTGACGTCGTGGGACGGATCCTGGCGCTTGAGCAGGATCGAGAGATACAGGCCGGCGGGCCCGCCGCCGACACAGGCGACCTTCACGCACACTCCCAGGAGTTACCAGACGTGGTTGATTGACGACGCAGGGTAGCAGGGCGTGACGCACGCGGCCGGACGCCCCACCTGCCCGATCGCGCCACTTTCCCCACGTGGGCCACACCACCGCGGACGCACCGGCGCGCGAAAGATCACCGGAAGCGGTGCGTTCACGGAAAGGAATTGCCCCTTCCGCCCGGCCCGGCCCCTCGCCCACAACAAGATCATCTTCGTTAAAGATTGCACGACATGTAATTGATTGTCCGGATCACAGCCAACCCCTCTCGGGCGATTTCTCCCTTTCTCCCCCGGGTCGATAGGCATACGGGGTCGTCAACCGAACGCACCCCAGGAGGTCCCGCATGCCGGAACTCAGCCGTCGTCGCGCACTCACCGCGGCGGCCGTCGTCGCCGGTGCCCCGCTGGTCGCCGTCCCCGTCGCCCGGGCGGCGGACCACGACCACGGCTCCCACCCCTCCCCCGCCTCCCCCGATTCCTTCGACGAGGTCTACAAGGGCCGCCGGATACAGGGCCGGTCCGCCGGCGGGAGCGGCCATCACCACGGCGGCGGCTACGGCGTGTACGTCGACGGGGTCGAACTGCACGTGATGCGCAACGCCGACGGAACCTGGATCAGCGTGGTCAGCCACTACGACCCGGTGCCCACCCCGCGGGCCGCCGCCCGTGCCGCGGTCGACGAGCTCCAGGGCGCGCGACTCCTGCCGTTCCCCACCGGCTGACCGGCCGACCGCCCCCTTACCGCACACTTGGAGCACCGCACATGACCGTCCGCAAGAACCAGGCGTCCCTGACCTCCGACGAGAAGCGGCGCTTCGTCGCCGCCGTGCTCGCCCTCAAGCGCAACGGCCGCTACGACGCCTTCGTCACCACGCACAACGCGTTCATCGTGGGTGACACCGACAACGGCGAGCGCACCGGCCACCGTTCGCCCTCCTTCCTGCCGTGGCACCGCAGATTCCTGCTGGAGTTCGAGCGGGCCCTGCAGTCCGTGGACGCCTCGGTGGCACTGCCGTACTGGGACTGGTCGACCGACCGATCACCGCGTTCCTCGCTGTGGGCGCCGGACTTCCTCGGCGGCAGCGGGCGCAGCCGGGACGGCCAGGTGATGGACGGCCCGTTCGCCGCCTCGGCGGGCAACTGGGCCGTCAACGTCCGGGTGGACGGCCGCACCTACCTGCGGCGCGCGTTGGGAACGGGCGTCCGTGAACTGCCGACCCGGGCCGAGGTCGACTCGGTGCTGTCGATGGCGACGTACGACATGGCCCCCTGGAACAGCGGTTCGGACGGCTTCCGCAATCACCTGGAGGGCTGGCGCGGGGTCAATCTGCACAACCGGGTCCATGTGTGGGTCGGCGGGCAGATGGCGACCGGGGTGTCCCCCAACGACCCGGTGTTCTGGCTGCACCACGCCTACATAGACAGGCTGTGGGCCCAGTGGCAGCGGCGGCATCCCGGGTCCGCGTACCTCCCGGACGCCGGGACGCCGGACGTGGTCGACCTCCACGAGACGATGAAGCCCTGGAACGACACCACCCCGGCGGACCTTCTCGATCACACCGCCCACTACACCTTCGACACCGACTGACGTGGCGCTCAGCCCGCGTCGGTGTCCGCCGTACGGCACTGCGGGTGCCCCCAGCCCTGCGCGTTCTTGGCGATGTCCTCGCCGGCGGCGTACGGACGGCCGCACACACAGCGGCCGGGGAACTTGGCCTTGATCGTGCGGGACGCCGTACCACCGCTCCGCCGGGGGGACTTGCCCCCGGCGGAGCGGCCGGTCTTCGCGGACTTCGTCTTCGGGGTGTCCGGCGAGGCCGGCGGCGCCGGGGAGCCCTGGTCGCTGCCGGCCGGCTGCTGGACGATCGCCGCCTGGCTGGCGGCGCGGTCGGCGAAGTCGTTGAGCGGGTCGCCGTCGACCTGGTGCGCGGGCACGTAGCGGAAGTCGACCGAGCGGCCGTCGAGCAGCTCGTCGATGCGGACGACCAGCTCCTGGTTGGCCACCGGCTTCCCCGCGGACGTCTTCCAGCCGTTGCGCTTCCAGCCCGGCAGCCAGGTGGTGACGGCCTTCATCGCGTACTGCGAGTCCATCCGGACCTCGAGCGGCACGGCGGGGTCGGTGGAGGCCAGCAGGCGTTCCAGCGCGGTGAGTTCGGCGATGTTGTTGGTCGCCTTGCCGAGCGGCCCCGCCTCCCAGCGAGTGGGTGTCTGCGCGTCGTCCGCGACCACCCATGCCCAGCCCGCCGGTCCGGGATTTCCCTTCGAAGCCCCGTCGCACGCGGCCACCACTCGTTCACGCATGGGCCCGATCATGCCACGGTCGCGCCGGTGCCCCGCCGGGCGGCTAGGACACGTCCGTGGTCTGCGGCATGTCGCCCGCGGTGGTGGTGACGTCGATCACCGAGAAGCTCGCGCCCTGCGGATCGCTGATCGCCGCGAACCGTCCGAACGGGGTGTCCATCGGGCCGAAGCGCAGGACGCCGCCGAGCTTGGTGGCCCTGGCCACGGCGTCGTCGCAGTTGTCGACGGTGAAGTACACGTTGACGTACGACGGCACCTCGGGCGGGAACTCGTCCGTCATCTTCATACGGCCGAGGACGGTGTCGCCGTCGACCTCGAACAGCCGGAAGTCGACCGCGTCGTCCTGGAGCTGCTTCGCCGTGTACGGGAACACGGCCGGCAGGAACGCGTCCGTCTTCCCCGGGTCGCGGGTGAAGACCTCGGCCCAGCAGTACGCGCCGGGCTGCTCGGGCGGCGCCTCGAAGCCCTCGTGGACGCCCGCCTGCCACACGCCGAACACGGCACCGCCGGGCTCGCGGCCCAGGCACATCGTGCCGAAGTCACCGACCTGCATCGGCTCCATCAGCACCTCGCCGCCGTGCTCCCGGATCTTGCCCGCGGTCACCGCGGCGTCCGGGGAGGCGAAGTAGAGGCACCACTGCGACTGGCCCTCCTGTCCGGGCATCGGCGGGACGACGGCGGCGACCGCCTTGCCGTTCGCATAGGCCTGTGTGTAGTTGCCGTACTCCGACGACGCATCGCCGAAGGTCCAGCCGAGGACCTCGCCGTAGAAGGCCTTGGCGCCCTCCACGTCGCTGAACATCGCGTCGGCCCAACAAGGGATTCCCTCTGGTCGTACGACCATGACCGCAGCCTTCCGGTGAGACGGTTTTTCCGGTTCCTCACGCTAGTCACCGGGTCGTCCACTCGCGCGCCGAACACACGGGTAACCCTGAGTGACCCACGAGCGCTCCGGCGTGCGGGAGCACACACGGGAAGCGGTTGCGCGCACAAGGCGCCTTCCGCCCCATCCGGCAGGTGTGCACCCTGCGAGCCACGAAGCCGCCCCCTTCACGCCGTACCCACCCGTCACCCAGGGTGTTTGGCTGGTGCACGCGGATCACCGGACGGAACCACTCCGGATGGTCCGTCCGTCTCCGTGCACCTCCTGGAGGGAAAGTGTCCACACCGGACAGCGCCACCGGTCCCGCCCTAGACGAACCCGCCCCCGAACCCGCTGCCGACGCGCAGCTCACCAGTCTCAGCACCCGAGCGGCCCGCCAGCTCGCCACGACCCACAAGTCCGAACCGCAGATGCAGGCCATCAGCTCGCGCTGGCTGCTGCGGATGCTGCCCTGGGTGGACGTCAAGGGCGGCACCTACCGTGTCAACCGGCGCCTCCAGCTGCGCGTCGGCCGGGGCCGGGTGCAGTTCGAGCACAACGGCGGGAACGACGTACGGGTCATCCCGGAGACCCTCACCGAGCTGCCCGCGCTGCGCGGCTACAGCGACAACGGAACCCTCGCGGAGCTCTCCTCCCGGTTCCAGGCGCGTGAGATCCGGGCCGGTCAGGTGGTCTTCGAGGCCGGACAGCCGGTCACCGAGGCCTATCTCGTGGTGCACGGCCGGTTCACCCGCTTCACCGCCGGCAAGTACGGCGGCGAGGAGATCGTCGGGGTGGTCTCCGGCGGCGACCAGCTCGGCGACGAGGCCGTCGGGCAGCACGACCCGCTGTGGCTGACCTCGGTGCGCGCCGAGACCGCGGGCGTACTGCTGGCGCTGCCCTGGGACACCCTGCGCGAGTTCGTGGGGCGCGTGCCGTCCCTCGCCACCCATCTGGAGGCCTACGCCGCCCGGCAGCGGCTGCCGATGAACCGCAGGGGCGAGGCCGAACTGCCGGTACAGGCGGGCCACACCGGGGAGCCGACGCTGTCGGGGGGCTTCGTCGACTACGAACTCTCCCCCCGCGAGTACGAGTTGTCGCTGACCCAGACCGTGCTCAAGGTCCACACCCGGGTCGCCGACCTCTACAACAACCCGATGAACCAGACCGAGCAGCAACTGCGCCTGACCGTCGAGGAGATCCGCGAGCGGCAGGAGTGGGAGCTGGTCAACAACCGGGAGTTCGGGCTGCTGCACAACGCCGACCACTCCCAGCGCGTCAGCACGTTCACCGGACCGCCGACCCCGGACGACATGGACGAACTGCTGTCGATGCGGCGCAAGACCAAGCTGTTCCTCGCCCACCCCAAGGCGATCGCGGCCTTCTTCCGCCAGTGCAACCGGCGCGGTCTGACGCCCGGCACGGCCACCGTCGAGGGGCACGAGATCCCGGCCTGGCGGGGGGTGCCGATCTTCCCCTGCAACAAGATCCCGATCAGCCCGCAGCACACCAGCAGCATCCTCGCGCTGCGCACCGGCGAGGCCGACCAGGGGGTCGTCGGGCTGTACCAGACGGGCATCCCGGAGGAGTTCCAACCCGGCCTGAACGTACGGTTCATGGGGATCGACCCCAACTCGATCATCCGCTACCTGGTGACCGCCTACTACTCGATGGCCGTCCTCGTGCCGGACGCCGCCGGGGTCCTGGAGAACGTCCAGGTCGGCCGGACGGCCGAGTGACGGCGGGGAGTTCGCGATGAGCACACCCACGAGCACCGGGAGTGCGCTGCCCGGCCCGCCGAACCTCGCGCGCAGCATGCGGGCCCGGCGCGGCGGGGCGATCCCCGGCCTGCGGTACCGCGAGGTCGAGCCCGCCGACCCGGAGAAGGCCGCGGAGATCGACCGCAGGCTGGAGGAGTGGGCGCGCGGCCTGGACCTGTTCCCGGCCGCCTGGAACGGGGACTTCGCGGGCTTCCAGTTCGGCCGCGCCGTGGTGCTCCAGCATCCGCGCGCGCTCGACCTGGAGCGCCTCACGGTGGCCGGCAAGCTGCTGCTGGCCGAGAACATCGTCGACAACTGCTACTGCGAGGAGGACGAGGACAAGGGCGGCTCGCGCAGCGGACTGGGCGGCCGGCTGGTCATCGCCCAGTCGGCGCTCGACCCCTACCACGGCCCGCCCGACCTCCAGGAGGAGTGGGCACGCGGAGTGCAGGCCGACGGGCCGCTGCGCTCGTACCACTGGGCGCTCAAGGACTACGCGGCTCTCGCCACACCCAGCCAGAGCGACCGGTTCGTGCACGACATCGCGCGGCTGCACCTGGGCTACCTCGGCGAGGCGGCCTGGGGGGAGACGCGGTACGTGCCGCGGATCTGGGAGTACCTGGCGATGCGGCAGTTCAACAACTTCCGGCCGTGCCTGTCGATCGTCGACGCGGTGGACGGCTACGAACTGCCCGAGCAGCTCTACGCCCGCCCGGAGATCCAGCGGGTCACCGCGCTGGCCTGCAACGCCACCACGATCGTCAATGACCTGTACTCCTTCACCAAGGAGCTGGCGGCCGACCCCACCCATCTCAATCTGCCGCAGGTCGTCGCCGCCAACGACCGGCGCGGGCTGAAGGCCGCCTATCTGAAGTCGGTCGGGATCCACAACCAGATCATGGAGGCGTTCGAGGAGGAGTCGGCCGCGCTCGCCGCCGCCTCACCGCTTCTCGAACGGTATCTCCAGGGCCTGTCGGACTGGGTGGCCGGCAACCACGAGTGGCACGCGACCAACACCCACCGCTACCACCTGCCCGACTACTGGTGAGCGCCGACTTCCTGACCCACCGTCATGTACAGCACCATGAGGAGCCACTGTTGACCACAGCCCACGACGCCGGCACCAAGACCGTCCCGGTGCCCACCCAGTCCACGTACCAGAACCGCGTCGCGGACTACTGGAACGCCGAGGAGAACCCGGTCAACCTCGAACTCGGCAGGATCGACGATCTCTACCACCATCACTACGGCGTCGGCGCGGCGGACTGGACCGTGCTCGACGAACCCGACGCGGATCGGCGCCGGGACCGGGTCACCGCCGAGCTGCACCGGCTGGAGCACGCCCAGGCGGAGCTGCTGGCCGCACGGCTCGGCCGGCTCACTCCCGCCGACCGCGTCTTCGACGCGGGGTGCGGGCGCGGCGGCGGCAGTGTCACGGCCCATCTGCGCCACGGCTGCCACGCGGACGGCGTCACCATCTCCGCCAAACAGGCCGCTTTCGCCAACGAGCAGGCCCGCAAGCGGGGCATCGACGACCAGGTGCGCTACCACCACCGCAACATGCTCGACACCGGTCTGGAGACCGGCGCCTACGCGGCGTCGTGGAACAACGAGTCGACGATGTACGTCGAGCTGGACCTGCTGTTCGCCGAGCATGCCCGGCTGCTGCGCCGCGGCGGACGCTACGTCGTCATCACGGGCTGCTACAACGACGCCTACGGACAGGCCTCGCGCGAGGTGTCGCTCATCAACGCCCACTACATCTGCGACATCCACCCGCGCTCGGCGTACTTCAGGGCGATGGCCCGCAACCGGCTGGTGCCGGTCCATGTGGAGGACCTCACCGAGGCGGCCATCCCCTACTGGGAGCTGCGCAGTCAGGCCGACCACCTGGTCACCGGCATCGAGGAGACGTTCCTGAACGCCTACCGCAACGGCAGCTTCCAGTACCTGCTGATCGCGGCCGACCGGGTCTGAATTCCGTTGGACAGCAACGAGGTCGGTCCTCTGCAATGGGCGCATGTGCGCTGTGAGGATGCATACGGACGAGGCCGACCTCGATGCCCCGCTGGTGAGCCGGCTCGTCGCCACCCAGTTCCCGCGGTGGGCCGGGCTGCCCGTGCGGCGGCTGGACTCCTCCGGGACGGAGAACGCGATGTTCCGGCTGGGCGCCGACAAGGTGGTGCGGCTGCCCCGGCATCCCGGCGCCGTCGAGAGCGTGGCGCACGAGCAGCGCTGGCTGGCCCGGCTGGGGCCGGCGCTGTCCCTCCCCACGCCCGTGCCCCTGGAGCTGGGCGGGCCGGGTGAGGGGTTCGCCTGGCCCTGGTCGGTCTACCGCTGGCTGGACGGCCGCAATCCGGTCGCCGGTGCCGTCGAGGAGCCCCAGGCGCTGGCGGCGGACCTCGCGGCGTTCGTCACCGCCCTGCGCGGGATCGCGACGGACGGCGGGCCGCCGAACGGCCGGGGTGTCCCGCTCGCCGAACGGGACACCCCCACGCGCGACGCCCTCGCCCTGCTGGAGGGACGGATCGACACCGCCGCGGTCGCCGCCCTGTGGGAGGAGGCGCTGCGGACGCCGGGCCGGACACGGCCGCCCGTCTGGGCCCACGGAGACCTGTCCCCCGGGAACGTACTGGTCCGGGACGGACGGCTGACGGCGGTGATCGACTTCGGCGGCGTCGGGGTGGGTGACCCGGCCGTCGACCTGATCGTCGCCTGGAACCTGCTGCCCGCCTCGGCGCGCGGAACCTTCCGGGAGGCGGTGGGCGCGGACGACGACGAATGGGCGCGCGGCCGGGGCTGGGCCCTGTCGATCTCGCTGATCCAGCTGCCGTACTACTGGGAGACCAATCCGCCGCTGGCGGAGAACTCCCGGCATGTGATCAAGGAGATCCTGGCCGAGGCCCGTTAGCGCGCCCTCGTGTTCGGGCGCCTACTCGCCTTCGTAGGCCTTCCTCAGGGCGGCGACGTCGAGCTTGCCCATGGCGTACATGGCCTTGGTCGTGCGGGTGGCCTTCTCGGGGTCGGGGTCGCTGATCATCTCGATCAGTCCGTCCGGGATGACCTGCCAGGACAGGCCGTACTTGTCCTTGAGCCAGCCGCACGGGCCGGGCTCGCCGCCGTTCTCGGTGAGCCTGGTCCAGTAGTAGTCGACCTCCTCCTGGTCCGCGCAGTAGATCTGGAAGGAGACCGCCTCGCTGAACGTGAACTGCGGGCCGCCGTTGATGCCGACGAACTTCTGCCCGTTGGCCGTGAACTCCACCGCCAGCACGGAGCCGGCCGGCCCCGGGCCTGCCTCGTTGTAGCGGCCGATGTCGCCGATGCTGGAATTCTTGAAGATCGAGACGTAGTGGTGGGCGGCTTCCTCGGCCTGGCCGTCGAACCAGAGACACGTGGTGAATCCGTCGGTGGTCATGAGTACCTCCTGGGCGTGGAACGCGGTCATCAGTGTCGACTGCCGGTCGTCCCGGAACTCATCGCTTCGGCCGTGGGGTAATCCGGACGGCCGATGCGGTCCGCCCCGCCGGCGAAGGCCGAGCGCACCGTGGACCCGGCGCGCTGGACGGAGTCCGACCGGGGCGGCCGCTCCGCGGCGCCGGAGGAGCCGCTCCGCCGGTGGGCGATGTGCGGGCGTGCTTCCGGCAGTTGTGGGAGAAGGAGGGCGTCCGCGCGAGGGCCGGAGGCGCTCTGCCCAGGGCGAATCTGCCACGGGCAGAGAAACCGCGTGCGGGCACCCCCCGGGGTCAAGAGTGGAGTCGACGGCAGTCACCACGACGAGGAGAACCGATGACTCCACTCACCACGCTCGCTCCCCGTGCCGAGGAGGGCGACACCGCGCCCTCCCGCTTCGACGACCAGCTCGCCTCCCAACTGCTCGGCCAGCGGATCGTGTTGCTCGGCACCCAGGTCGACGAGGTCTCCGCGAACCGGGTCTGCGCGCAGTTGCTGATCCTGTCGGCGGAGGACCCGCGCACCGACATCGCCCTCTACATCAACAGCCCGGGCGGGTCGGTGCACGCGGGACTCGCCATCTACGACACGATGCAGCTGATCCCGAACGACGTCACGACGCTCGCCATGGGCTTCGCGGCCAGCATGGGCCAGTTCCTGCTGAGCGTCGGCGCGCCCGGCAAGCGGTACGCGCTGCCGAACGCGCGGGTCATGATGCACCAGCCGTCGGCCGGGATCGGCGGGACCACGGCGGACATCGAGATCCAGGCCGAGAACCTGGAGCACACCAAGCGGACCATCGAGCAGATCACCGCCGAGCACACCGGCCAGTCCCCGGAGACCATCTCGCGCGACGGCGACCGCGACCGCTGGTTCACGGCCGAGGAGGCCCGGGAGTACGGCATCGTGGACCGGGTCGTGGAGTCCCTCGCGGACGTCCGCCCGGCCGCTCAGAAGCGACGGGTGGGGATGTGACATGGGGACCTACACGATTCCGAACGTGGTCGAGCGGACCCCGCAGGGCGAGCGGTCCTACGACGTGTTCAGCCGGCTGCTGTCCGAGCGGATCATCTTCATCGGCACCGAGATCGACGACGGCGTCGCCAACGTCGTCATCGCGCAGCTCCTCCATCTGGAGTCGGCGTCACCGGAGAGCGAGATCTCGATCTACCTCAACTCCCCCGGCGGCTCGTTCACCTCGCTGATGGCGATCTACGACACGATGACGTTCGTCCAGGCGCCGATCTCGACGCTCTGCGTCGGGCAGGCGGCGTCCACGGCGGCCGTGCTGCTGGCGGGCGGGGACCCCGGCCGGCGGCTCGTCCTGGAGCACGCGCGCGTACTGCTCGGGCAACCGGCCAGCGGCGGCCGCCAGGGCACGGTCTCCGACCTCGCGCTCCAGGCCAAGGAGATGGTCCGCGTCCGCTCCCAGGTGGAGGAGGTGCTGGCCCGCCACACCCATCACGACATCGCGAGCCTGCGCGCGGACATGGACCGCGACAAGGTGTTCACCGCGCAGGAGGCGGTGGCGTACGGCCTGGCCGACGAGGTGCTGAGCCGGCGTCCCGCGCTGGTGTGAGACGCCGGCCCGCGCGGCCCGTCAGGCGGCCAGGCAGAGTCCGTCGTACGACGCCCTCGTGGCCGTACGGCTCCGGGCGGAGTGCCGGCTGCTGAGCCGGATCAGCTCCCCCTGCGCCCGGGCGAGCAGGTCGCCCAGGCTCAGGCCGAGGGCCTGGGCGGCGGCCGCGAGAACCTCCGAGGAGGCCTCCTTGCGGCCGCGCTCCACCTCCGAGAGATAGGGCATGGAGATACGGGCCGAGTCGGCGACGTCCTTGAGCGTGCGTTCCTGGGCCTGGCGCTCACGGCGCAGGACGTCCCCGACCAGGTCGCGCCACAGGGGCTCGCGCGGCGCGGCCCGCGGGCCGATCCCGGGTGCGGGAGCCGGAGCGGTGGGAGAGACGGTGGCGGCGGTGCCCGGGCGCTCGGCAGGCGGGCGCAGCGGGATCACGCGGGCTCGGTTCGGCGCTTGGTTGCTCACCTCCCCAGCCTAGGAAAGCGGGCCGCCAGCGGAAGGGCCGGGCGTTGCGCCCTCGGTGGAATCGGACGGAGAACCCCGGTGGCCGCGGCGCCGGGAAGTCCGCACGCATGGGTCCTCCCGGACGGGGTAGTCGCACCCGGAGTGGGTTTGCCCGCAGGTGCCCGCTCACGGACCGAGTACACCGGACGTCGCACCGTGACCTTTCTGGGAGAGGCAATGGAGACCGCTGTGATCCGGACAGACGCCAAGGCCGTCGAGGACACCGCCGGGACCGTCGGCACGGCCGGCGCGCCGCTCCCGGGTATCGAGGCACCCCGGAGCGTGGCTCCGCGGGACGCGCGGGAGCTGTCCCGTCAGTTCTTCCAGCGGCTGGCCGTCCTCGAAGAGGGAAGCCACGAGTACCAGTACGCGCGCAACACGCTCATCGAGATGAACATGTCCCTGGTGCGGTTCGCGGCCGGCCGGTTCCGTGGCCGCGGGGACGACATGGAGGACATCGTCCAGACCGGGATGATCGGCCTGATCAAGGCCATCGACCGGTTCGAGGTCTCGCGCGAGGTGGAGTTCACCTCGTTCGCGCTGCCGTACATCGTCGGTGAGATCAAGCGCTTCTTCCGGGACACGACGTGGGCGGTGCACGTGCCGCGGCGGCTCCAGGAGCTGCGCGTCGAGCTGGCCAAGGCGCGCGACGAGCTCTCCAGCCGCCTGGACCGGGACCCGACCGTGCCCGAGCTGGCCACGCTGATGAACCTGGCGGAGCACCAGGTGGTCGAGGCCCAGATCGCCGCCAACGGCTACAACTCCTCCTCCCTCGACGCGGCGCTCACCGGAGACGGCCCCGAGCACGGCGAGGCGGTCCTCGCGGACTTCATCGGCGTGGAGGAGGAAGGGCTGCGGCTCGTCGAGGACTTCCACTCGCTCGCCCCGCTGATGGCCGAGCTCAGCGAGCGCGACCGGCAGATCCTCCACATGCGGTTCGTGGAGGAGGCCACCCAGGCGGAGATCGGCGAGCGGCTCGGCTGCTCGCAGATGCATGTGTCCCGTCTGATCAAGCGGATCATCACGCGACTGCGTCACGGGATGCTGGGCGAGCTGGGCTGCGCCTGACCGCCCGGCCGACCGCTCGGCAGGCGGTAGATCGCCGGGCCCGCGGGGCACGCGCCCTGCGGGCCCGGGGCCCGGCTGGTCCGGCCCAGGGCTCGAAGGTGGCCTAGGGTTCGAAGGTGAGCACGGCTCGGACCCGCTTGCCCACCGGCACGCGCTCCGCGGTGACCTCCGCCGCCACCGCGTGCACGATCTCCAGACCGTGCCGGCCGATGCGCTCGGGGTCCTTCGGGAACCGCAGGGGCAGGGCGTCACTGCTGTCGTAGACGCAGACCGTGACCGAGGCCTCCGAACCCTCCAGCTCGAGGATGTACGGCCCGTTGCTGTGCCGGTCGGCGTTGGTGATCAGTTCGCTGACCACCAGCAGCACCTCTCCGCTCGCCCGGTCGCCGATCGTGGCGCACCACTCCGTCCTGAGCTGGTCGACGAAGTGCGCGGCGAAAGCGCGGGCGTCGGCTATGCAGCCGGGCTCCCCCGTGTAGTGCGCCGCCCGCCGCAGCGGTTCCACGGGTACGTCGAAGCCAGTAGGTATCACTGCCCCGTCCAGGTGCTCGATCATGCGTTTCTCTCTCGAAGGCCGGAATGGCCGGACGCCGCTGGGTGTGCATCTGTGCTCGTACCCCGTGCCGCGCCGCGCAGTCCAGGTCAGTTTTCCTCCCGTTCGCGTGGCGGCCGAGGAGCGTCTCACACGGCCGGTGAGCCGGCGGGTGGGCCGGGGGCCGGAGAGCTGACGCCGGAGGAGACCGCCGAGGTCGGCGGCGACTGGCTCGTGCTGTCGTCCGTCAGCGGAAGCCGCGAGGGCGAGGCCGAGGAGCTCTCGGGTTCGCTCGTGGGTTCGGACGGTGAGCCGGGCGGTTGCGACGCGGAACCCGGCGGGTCGGGCACCAGCTGCCGGGCGGACCGGGACTCGGAGGACGACGGCTCGGAATCCCGCGCCCCGGAGGACCGGGACTCGGAGGACGGGGGCGCGAGTCCCCTCGACTCCGAGCTCGAGGACGGCGAGGACGGCGGTTCGGGGGAGGACGGTTCCCCGGACGGGGGTTGCGACGACGGAGGTTCCGAGGACGGGGACCCCGTGGACGATCCGGAGGACGGCGGCAGCGGACAGCCCGGCGGCCGGTCGGCGGGCGGCGAGACACACGGCGGGGACGTCCGCGGGCCGTCGCTCGCCGGTGTGCTCGGCGTGCTGACCGTGATGGACGGCGTGAGCCTCGCCGGGGGCCGGGTCGGCCGGTCCTGGTGCGGCTTGTCGCCCGGCCGGCGGGCGAACCAGTGGTGGTCGTGTTCGGGGTCGTAGAGCACGAACTCGTCGACCACGGTCACGGACGGCTTGACCACGACGGTGGTCGCGGGACTGTACGAGGGCCACGACTCGCCGGTCCGCTTGAACCCGGACCGCTGGGCGAGCGGCGGGGTCAACGGGTTGCCGCAGGCGCAGCGCACCCGCGGCACGCCGTGCCGGTCGACCAGGACGGCCGTACCGGCCTGGAGGACGGCCTGGTAGGTGGTGGCGGCGCCGTCGCGGTATCCGTGGTTGGTGACGCGGGTGTCCAGACGCAGCTGTACGGGGGTGAGGGAACGCAGGTGGGCCGGGACCCCGGAGGGGGCGACGCCGGCCACGGAGGCGAACGCCCTGTTCTTGGCGGGATCCGCCCGGAGGGCCTTGATCTGCCGCTCCACGTCACAGCTGGAGACGTTGCGGGTGCCGCCGTACAGCCCGTCGTCCCCGCCGTCGACACCGGAGACAGTGTCCGTGGGCGGCGAGGCGCCGGCAGGGGCGACGGAGGCAGGCGGGAAGGAGGTGTCCGTGGCGGGAGCCTCGGTGTAGGGCTCCGGGCCCGTCTTGCCGGCCGGCTGCATGAAGACCTCGCCGACCTGGCCGGAGCCGCCGCCGGAGCCGGAGCCGCCGCCGTTCATCAGGGCGAGCACCAGGGCGATCGCCGTCACGGCCACGACCGCGGTGGTGATCAGCGCGATCCCGGGCGCGGACCTCCACCGGCTCCGGCGCGGTTCTCCGTCGCCGTCCTCCGGGGAGCCGGCGCCCGACGGCTGGGAGGGCGGGCCGGAGGGGGGCTGGGAGGGCGGACCGGAAGGCCGGCCCGGAGGGGGCTCGGAGGGTGGGCCCGACAACGGGCCGGAGGGCGGTCCCGTGGGGCGGCCGGAAGAGGGCGGTTCAACGCTCACGAGCACTCCCGACGTGGGTTTCCCGCAGCGCTTCGGCAGATGCCCCGAGGAGGCCCGGTGGGACTCAACGCGAGCGATTTGTCAGATACGCGCCGCTTTCTTCCACAACGCACCATTGTGTGCGCCGGTCGGGCGCGGCTCGCAAGCGGGGCGCGGACGGCCCTCCCGACAGGCGCGCTCCCCCGGCGCTGCTTAGCGTGGCAGGGTGAGCGCGCACACCCCGCACGACCAGGCAGTCTCCCGCCACGGCTGGGTGCGGGCGATCGTCGTGGCACTGGCCGGACTGCTCGCCATGGCGGCGGTGGCCGCGCTGGGACTGTGGGCGGCCGGTGCCGGGGACCTGCCGCAGGGCGCCTTCCCGCGGGTGCTCGCGGCGACCGTGGTGACGGGCGTCGGCGGCACGGTCGAACTCTCCGGGAACGCCGGCGGGCTCGCCGACACCGAGGCCGGTCTGACGGTGATCCCGCTGTCCGTGACCCTCGTCGGGGCGCTCGTGGTGGGCGCCGGATTCCTGCGGCCGCTGAGGCACCGGGCGGTGGCGGGCGCCGCGGAGCTGGCCGGGTGGGCGGCCCGGATCGCCGTGGTGTGGCTGCTCGGCCTCCTCGGCATCGCCCTGGCCGCACGGCAGACCTTCAAGGTCTCCCTCGGCGACGACACGCTGAGCGACCTCGGCGAACTGTTCGACGTGAGCCCCGAGGTCGGCTTCACCACGGACGTCCCCGTCACCCTCCTCGTCGGGCTGGTGTGGCTGGCGGGTGTGCTGGTGCTGGCGCTGCTGGTCTCGCCCGGGGCCCCGTTGCCGCCGCGGTTGCTGCGCCTGCAACGGTCGGTGCGGCCGGCCGCGTACGCGATGGTCCTGCTGCTGCTCTGCTGCGTCGTCCTGGGCCTCCTCGTCGCGCTCGTCGTCGCGGCGACCCGGGGGCACGCCGCCGAGACCTTCGCCGTGGTCCTGCTCGGCCTGCCCAATCTGGTGTGGCTCACCTTCACGATCGGGCTGGGCGCCTCCTGGAACGGCCGGGTCGAGGGTCCGTTCGGGCTGCCGATGCCGCACGTGCTGGACGAGGTGCTGCGCGGCCCGGACGACGCCCGGCTGAACCTCTCCACCCTCGCCGAGCACGACAGCCGCGTGTGGTGGCTCCTCGCCGTGGACGCGGTGCTGCTGCTGGTGGCCGCGTTCGTGATGGCGGCCCACTCCCCCGCCGGGACGCGGGCCTGGCGGCACGCGGTGCACCTGGCGGTGGCGCTGGTGCTCACGGTGCTGATGATCTGTCTGGTCGGCCGGGTCTCGGCGCACTACGGCCTGTCGGTGCTCGGCCTCGGTGATCTGGGCGGCGATCTGTCCGGGGAGCTGTACCTGCGCCCCGAGGTGTGGTCGGCGCTGGGTCTCGCCGCGCTGTGGGGGCTGGTCGCCGGTTTCCTCGGCGGCCTGCTGGCGGGGGCGGCGCGTCGCCGGGGCGCCGCGGAACCCCCTCGTCACCAGCGGTGACGACCCCTCGGGACCCCTAGATCTCTCGGACCACTCGGACCACTCGGACCACTCGGACCACTCGGATCACTCGGATCGCTCGGGACCCTCCGGTCACCGGGGACCGAGGGAGTGGAAGACCGGCCGGGCCCAGCGCGGAGGCTGCGGCGCCGACACCGGGGTGCCGGCCAGTTCGGTCGGCGGGTGAGCGGGCCTGAGCCCGCCGCCCGGCGTCGGCCTCAGCTCGGCGACGAAGGCGCCGCAGGTGGGGTGGCGCGCCTCGGGGCTCTTGGCGAGGGCCCGGGCGAACACCGCGTCCATGTACGCGGGGAGGCCGGGGCGGGCCTCCGTCAGCGGGGGCGGATCGGCGTTCTGATGCGCCCAGAGCAGGGCCACGTCGTCGTCGCGGAGGAAGGGCGGGCGGCCCGCGAGGCACTCGTAGACCACGCAGGCGAAGCCGTAGACATCGCAGCGGCCGTCGACCGGTTGCCCGGAGATCTGCTCGGGGGCCACGTAGTCGAGCGTGCCGACGAACTGGCCGACCGAGGTGAAGCCGGTCAGGGACAGCGACTTCTTCGTCAGGCCGAAGTCGGTGAGGTAGACGTGCTCGGGGTGGTCGCTGTCGGTGCCCCGGGCGACGAGGATGTTGCCGGGTTTGACGTCCCGGTGGACCAGCCCGTGCTCATGGGCGGCGTCGAGCGCGGAGGCGACCTGCGCGGCGATGCGAACGGCGGTCGCCGGGGGCAGCGGACCCTCGCGGTCGAGGAGGTGGCGCAGATCGCTCCCCTCGACGTACCGCATGGCGATGTACAGGACCCCGTCGGTCTCGTCCGCCTCGAAGACGGGCACGATGTGCGGGTGGTCGATGGCGGCCGCCACCCGCGACTCGTGGGTGAAGCGCTTGCGGAACACGTCGTTGCGGGCCAGCTCCGGGGCGAGCAGTTTCAGCGCGACGGTCCGGTCCAGCCGCAGGTCGTGGGCTCGGTACACGACGGCCATGCCGCCGCGTCCGATCTCGCTCTCGATGCGGTAGCCGGCGATCCTTCGGCCGACCAGTTCGGAGGGCCGGCCGGCGAAGGGGGTGCTTCCGTGGGCCATCAGGCACCCCGGCCGGGGTTCACGATCCGGGTGGCGGTGTGGTCCTGGTCCTCGGCCGCCGCGTCCGGCGCCCGGTCGGTCGCGTAGGTGCTGAGGCGGGTGCCGTCGCCGTACAGCCAGCTCTCCCGCGCAGGGTCGTACAGCCACACGTCCTCGCCGTCGACGACCACACCGATCCGCAGTCCGTGGGTGCGGCGCCGGAAGGCCTCGCCGTCGAGGCCCGCGTCGGCCAGTTCCTCCACCGCCGCCCGGTACCGGGCGAGGGCCTGTTCGGCGCGGCCGAGGAGCGGGCGCGGGTCGGCGGCGGTCGCGAGGGGGGCATCGGCGGGGGGCGGGTCCTGGGGGACGGCGACCAGATAGCGGCCGTCGACCCAGGCCGACCAGCCGTTGGAGCACAGCACGCGCCCCCAGTCGCCGCGCCGCTCCATGAGCCGCACGGGCAGCAGCGGATCGAGGGGCACGGTGGGGCGGGCCGGGTCGGGGGCCTCCCAGGCGGGCATGCCGTGCTGGGGGACCACGTGTGTGGGCCGGAATCCGGGAGTCGTCATGAGCCCGCCCCTACTTCCGCATCACGGCGGGCTCGTGCCGGCGCAGCAGCCGGGAGACGAGGAATCCGCAGACCACCGAGAGCACGACGAGCATGCCCACGTCGAGCAGCCACACCGCCGCCGAGTGCTCGAACAGCGGATCGGCGGTGATCTCCCCGGGCACGATCCTGGCCAGTCCGATGGTGCCGGCCATCGCGCCGAGCGCCCACCGGGCGGGCACCAGCCACGACAGCTGCTCCAGACCGGGCACGCCGTCCAGCGTCAGCAGCGCCCCGCAGAAGACCACTTGGACGATGGCTAGCAGCACCAGCAGCGGCATCGTCACCTCCTCCTTGTGGACGAGCGCGGAGATCAGCAGGCCGAGCATCATCGCCGTGAAGGCCAGCAGGGCCACGGCGACGGTGATCTCGATCAGGGGTGGCATCAACACGCCCTCGCCGCCGGGAGCGTTGAGGTCGACGCCGAGCAGGGCGACGAGGGTCAGCACCACCGCCTGGACGACCGTCACCGCGCCGAGGACGACGACCTTGGACATCAGGTACGCCGATCTGGACAGGCCGACGGCGCGTTCCCGCTGGTAGATCACGCGTTCCTTGACGAGTTCGCGCACCGCGTTGGCCGCGCCGGTCAGGACGCCGCCGACGCACAGGATGAGCAGCACGTTCATCGCGTGCTCCCGGTCGAGCTCGCCGCCGGACAGGGCGCGGGCCATGGCACCCATGACGAAGGGCAGGGCGATCATGATCGCGAGGAAGGTGCGGTCGGCGGCGAGCGCGGTCGCGTAGCGGCGGACCAGGGTGCCGAGCTGGGCGCTCCTGCTGCGGGGGTGGGGCGGCGGCAGCACGATGACCGGGCCGGAGCGGGGCAGCCTGGGCTGCTCGCTGTCGTTGACGACGTACTGCCGCCGGAACGGCGAGTCGCGGTACTCCCCCGCCCAGTCCCGGTCCTGGTCGCGCTCGAAGGCCTCGAAGGCCTCCGGCCACTGCTCGAAGCCGAAGAAGGCGAGGGCGTCCTCGGGCGGTCCGTAGTAGGCGACCCTGCCGCCCGGCGCGAGCACGAGCAGCCGGTCGCAGACGTCGAGGCTGAGGACGCTGTGCGTGACGACGATGACGGTACGGCCGTCGTCGGCGAGGCCGCGCAGCATGTGCATCACCGAGCGGTCCATGCCCGGGTCGAGGCCCGAGGTCGGCTCGTCCAGGAACAGCAGCGAGGGTTTGGTGAGCAGCTCCAGGGCCACGCTGACGCGTTTGCGCTGGCCGCCGGAGAGGCTGTGCACGGGCTGGCCCACGCGCTGCTCGAGTCCCAGTTCGCGGATGACCTCCTCGACCCGCTCGCGGCGCTCGGCCTTGGCGGTGTCCTGCGGAAAGCGCAGCTCGGCGGCGTAGACGAGGGCGCTGCGCACGGTCAGCTGGGCGTGCAGGATGTCGTCCTGCGGGACGAGTCCGATGCGCTGGCGCAGCTCGGCGTAGTCGCGGTAGAGGTCGCGGCCGTCGTACACGACCGTGCCGTGGTCGGCGGGGCGCTGACCGGTGAGGGCGCCGAGCAGCGTGGACTTGCCGGCGCCGCTGGGGCCGACGACCGCGAGGAGGCACTTCTCGCCCACCGGGAAGGACACGTGGTCGAGCAGGACCTTGCGGCCCCGGTCGACGGCGACCGTCAGGTCCTGTACGTCGAGGGAGACCTCGCCGGTGTCGACGTACTCCTGGAGCTGGTCGCCGACGAGGCAGAAGTCCGAGTGGCCGATGCCGACGATGTCGCCGGGGTCGAGCGGGGCACGGGTGACGGGCAGCCCGTTGAGGTAGGTCCCGTTGTGGCTGCCGAGGTCGACGATCTCGTGGCCGCCCTCGGGCAGCGCGCGCAGTTCCGCGTGCCGGCGCGAGACGACCAGGTCGTCGACGACGAGGTCGTTGTCGCCGGCGCGGCCGATGCGCACGGTGCGCGACGGCAGCGGCCGGACGGAGGTGGGCTCCCGGAAGGTACCGGTCACGCCGGGCATGGAGACCGCCGAGGGGCGTTCCGCCGGGGGTGGGGGGCGGCCCGACAGGACGAGGCAGGGGCCGTCGTCCGGGCTGCCGATGCGGATCACGCTGCCGGGGCCGACGCCCCACTCGTCGATGCGCCGGCCGTCGGTGTAGGTCCCGTTGGTGCTGTGGTTGTCTGCGAGGGTCCAGTGGTCGCCGTGGGGGCGCAGTACCGCGTGGTGCCAGGAGACGCGGGTGTCGTCGATGACGATGTCGCTGAGCGGGTCCCGTCCGATGCGGTAGTCGTGGCCCGGGATCAGCACGCTGGAACCCGTCTCGGTCTCCAGCACGAGTTCGGGCGCGGTCGAGGAGACCGGTCGCTCCACCATGTCCGAATTCTATCGATTAGCACCTCTGCGTGCCCAACGGGCGGCGGGGTCTCAGCCGACGGGGAGGACGAGCGCCGGGACGGTCCGCTGCATCCGCAGCGCGTCGACGGATTCGGCCAGCAGCTCGTACTCGGTGGTCTCGTCGCTGATCGCGATCCGCACCAGCCGCCCGCCCGCCAACTCGTCGGCCACCAGCTCCTGGCGTCCCATGTCGGCGCACCAGGCCCGCAGGAGTTCGGGCACGTCCGGCACGTTGTCGGCGACCGGGACCAGGGCGCCCGGCGGGATGTGCTCGCTCTCGGGCCGCGGATCCAGCCGTTCGGCCATCCAGGAGGCCCGGTCGCGCAGCCACCACAGGGCGAGCGCCAGCGTCGGCGCACGGTAGGTGCCGAGCGGTACGCCGATGCGCCGGCCGTCGCAGACGCCGTACGCGGTGACATGGCACAGGAATTCGTCGTGCACGTCTCTCTCCCCCGGTGCTCGCCGGCCGGTCGTGCCTCGCTTTCCGTGCGGCTCCTGTGGGGTGAACTGCCCCTGACCTTCGAGTATGTTCACTCTTGAAACACTGTCACCATGACTTTTTGGCCAGTCTCTTGGCATATTCCGTGTCGTTCATGGCCGAAATGCGGCGAGCACAGGATCCCGCCGTCATTACCCGACAGGTAATCGACCCGGACGGCGGGCGCGGGCAAGGTGGTCACACCGGATCGGCGATAACCGAGATCCGGGACCTGACCAGTATCGATGACCTCATGGGAGGACGATTCACGATGTCCGCGCACACCGATCGTTACGAGAATGCCGTCGCCCGCTACTTCGAGGCCTGGAATGCACGGGACCCCGAGGCTTTGGCCAAAGCTGTTACCGCCGCATGGGCCGTGGACGGAGGCTATACCGACCCCCTGGCCGACGTCCGGGGCCATGAGGGGATCGCGGCCTTGGTCGCGGCGGCACACGCGCAGTTCCCGGGCTTCGCCTTCCGCCTCACCGGCGGTGTGGACGGCCACCACGACACGGCCCGCTTCTCCTGGGAGCTGGTGAGCGAAACCGGGGGTACCCCCTCCGGGGGAGGCTCGGCGCCGGTGGCCGGATCCGACGTGATCACTCTGGACGCCGACGACCGGATCACCTCCGTCCTCGGATTCCTCGACCGGGTGCCCGCCGGAACCTGAGGCCGGCCACCGGTGAATTCCCCCGCCCGCGGCGGTCTGCCCGACAGGAGATCACCGCGAGCGGAGGACGTCATGAGTACAAACGGAACCGTGAACGCCGAATTCACGGCCGTCCTCCGCAAGAGCCCGGTGAAAGGCGGCTGGTCCTATGTCGCCCGGCCGGAGTCCGTCGAATTCTTCGGCACCCGCGGACTGGTCAAGATCCGCGGAACGGTCGACGGACATCCTTTCCGGAGTTCGCTCATGGCCCTCGGGGACGGCACCCACAAACTTTCCGTCGATGCCGAGGTGCGCAAGGCGATCGGAAAGCAGGAGGGCAACACCGTGACCGTACGCCCGACCGAACGGCTCAGCCGTTGATCACCGCGTCGATCCGGGTCAGCTCCTCGGCGTCGAAGTCCAGGTTGGCGAGGGCGCCGACGCTGTCCTCGATCTGCCGGGCGCTGCTCGCGCCGACCAGCGCGGAGGTCACCCGGCCGCCGCGCAGCACCCAGGCCAGTGCCAGCTGGGCGAGGGACTGGCCGCGCGACTTCGCGATGTCGTCGAGGGCGCGCAGCTTGCCGGTGAGCTCCTCGGTGACCGCGTCGGAGTTCAGGAACGGGCTGTCGCTCGCCGCCCGTGAGCCCTCCGGGATGCCGTCCAGGTAGCGGCCGGTCAGCAGGCCCTGCTCCAGCGGCGAGAACACGATCGAACCGACCTGGAGCTCGTCCAGGGCGTCGAGCAGGCCCTCGCTCTCGGGGCGGCGGTCGAGCATCGAGTAGCGCGGCTGGTGGATGAGCAGCGGAGTGCCCAGCTCACCGAGGATGCGGGCGGCCTCGCGGGTCTGCTCCGCCGAGTAGTTGGAGACACCGACGTAGAGCGCCTTGCCCTGCTGGACCGCGGTGTGCAGGGCGCCCATCGTCTCCTCCAGGGGAGTCTCCGGGTCGGGGCGGTGCGAGTAGAAGATGTCGACGTAGTCCAGGCCCATCCGGGTCAGGCTCTGGTCGAGCGAGGACAGCAGGTACTTGCGCGAGCCCCATTCGCCGTACGGGCCCGGCCACATCAGGTAGCCGGCCTTGGTGGAGATGACCAGCTCGTCGCGGTAGGGCGCGAAGTCCGCCTTCAGCGCCTCGCCCAGGGCGGACTCGGCGGCGCCGGGCGGCGGCCCGTAGTTGTTGGCCAGGTCGAAGTGGGTGATGCCGAGGTCGAAGGCGCGGCGCAGGATCGCCCGCTGCGTCTCCACCGGACGGTCCGGGCCGAAGTTGTGCCACAGTCCGAGCGACAGCGCGGGAAGCTTCAGGCCGCTGCGTCCGGTGCGCCGGTAGGGCATGTCGGCGTAGCGGTCGGTGTGTGCGGTGTACAACGCGACTCCAGGAAGGGTTGGCACGGAAGAACG
Organism: Streptomyces sp. NPDC002884; assembly: GCF_040295245.1. Classification (NCBI taxonomy): domain Bacteria; kingdom Bacillati; phylum Actinomycetota; class Actinomycetes; order Kitasatosporales; family Streptomycetaceae; genus Streptomyces; species Streptomyces sp. NPDC002884. Next base: position 85,817 of record NZ_JBEOVB010000018.1, read on the forward strand.
GTTTCGGGAACCTTCACCCACTCTGGTCGACCTGCGGGTAGTGGTCCAACAGAAGAATCCGATGGAATTGAGCGGCTACGCTTCTCAATCATGGAACTGCGCCACCTCCAGCACTTCGTCGCGGTCGCCGAGGACCAGCACTTCACCCGGGCCGCCGAACGCCTGATGGTCTCCCAGTCGGGCCTTTCGGCGTCGATCCGGGCCCTGGAGCGGGAGCTGCGCGCTCCGCTGTTCGTCCGGACCACCCGGCGGGTGACGCTCACGGAGGCGGGCCGGGCGCTGCTGGCCGAGGCCGAGCGGATCCTGGCGCAGGTGCGGGCGGCCCACGAGGCGGTGGCGGCCGTGCAGGGAGTGGTGCGCGGAACCCTCTCCGTGGGCACCGAGCAGTGCATCGCCGGAGTGGACGTGGCCGGGCTGCTGGCGGCGTTCCGCCGGCGTCACCCGGATGTGGAGATCAGACTGCGGCAGACCGGTTCGGGCGCGCTCGGCGAGGAGGTGGCGGCCGGCCGGCTCGACCTGGCCTTCGCCTACCGGACCCAGCCGGACACCGACCAGCTCCGCTGCGCGCCGCTGGCCACCGAGCCGATGTACGTGCTGTGCCATCCCGACCACCGTCTCGCCGGGGTGTCGGCGGCGCTGACGCCGCAGGACGTCGCGGGCGAGGTGTTCGTCGACTTCCATCCGGACTGGGGGCCGCGCCGCGCCACCGACGCGGCGTTCGCCGAGGTGGGCGTGCGCCGCACGGTCGCCCTGGAGGTCAACGACGTGCACAGTCTCCTGGACCTGGTGGACGAGAACCTCGGCGTCGCCGTCGTACCGCGCCACTTCCGGCACAAGCGGGAGGCGCTCACCGCGCTGCCCCTCAAGGGCACGGGCGAGGCGGTGTACGAGACGGTCGCGCTGCTGCCGCCCGCACGGTCGACCAGTCCGGCGGCCCGGGCGCTGATGGCGCTGCTGGAAACGGGGAGCGGGTGAGCGCGGGGTGCGCGATGGTGGACGTATGCATGCCAAGGACATCCTCATCGACGGTTACCAGCGCATCCGGGAAGAGGTCCACGCCGCCGTCGAGGGCCTGGACCCCGACGACCTGAACGCCCGGCCCGGCGACGGGGCCAACTCGATCGCCTGGCTCGTCTGGCATCTCACCCGCGTCCAGGACGACCATCTCGCCGACGCCTTCGGACTCGACCAGGTGTGGCTGGCCCAGGACTGGGAGAAACGGTTCGGCCTCGATCTGCCGCGCCAGGACACCGGCTACGGGCACACCGACGCGAAGGTCGCGAAGGTACGGGTCTCCGACGGCGGCCTGCTGACCGGCTACCACGACGCCGTGCACGCGCAGAGCCTGGAGGCGCTGCGCGCGCTGACGGCGGCGGACCTGGGGCGCGTCGTGGACGAGCGCTGGGACCCGGCCGTCACCCTGGGCGTACGGCTGGTCAGCGTCCTGTCCGACGATCTCCAGCACGTCGGACAGGCCGCCTACGTCCGCGGACTGCTTCAGAGCGCGGCGGCGTAACCCGGGAGGACGACGTCCTCGATGAGGGCCTTGCGCTCGTCGAACGGCAGGAACGCGCTCTTGAGGGCGTTCACCGTGACGGTGCGCAGGTCCTCGAGGGTCCAGCCCGCCTCCTGGACGAGCAGCGACATCTCGCGGGTCATCGTCGTGCCGGAGACCAGACGGTTGTCGGTGTTCAGGGTGACGCGGAAGCCGAGGTCCTTCAGCGCGGTGATCGGGTGCTCGGCGATCGAGGTGGCCGCGCCGGTCTGGAGGTTGGAGGTCGGGCACATCTCCAGGGCCACCCGGCGGTCGCGGACCCAGCCCGCGAGCCGCCCGAGCTTGCCGTCCACGATGTCGTCGGTGATGCGGACACCGTGGCCGATGCGCTGGGCGCCGCAGACCTGAAGGGCCTGGTGGATGCTGGGCAGGCCGTGGGCCTCGCCCGCGTGGATGGTGAAGGGGACGCTCTCGCGGCGCAGGTGCTCGAAGGCGGCGAGGTGGTCGGCGGGCGGGAAGCCGTCCTCGGCGCCGGCGATGTCGAAGCCGACGACGCCCGCGTCCCGGAAGGCGACCGCGAGGTCGGCGGCCTCGCGCACGCGGTCGAACATCCGCATGCCGCAGAGCAGCGTGCCGACGCGGACGGGGGTACCCGCTGCCGACGCCTTCGCCATGCCGGCCGCGAGGCCCTCCTGGACGGTCTCCACGACCTCGGCGAGGCTCAGCCCGCCGTTGACGTTCAGCTCGGGGGCGTAGCGGACCTCGCCGTAGACGACTCCGTCGGCCGCCAGGTCGAGCACGTACTCCTCCGCGGTGCGCAGCAGGCCCTCGCGGGTCTGCATGACGGCGAGGGTGTGCTCGAAGGTGGCTATGTACCGCACCAGGTCACCCGAGTTGGCGGCCTCGAAGTACCAGGCGGCGAGCTCGTCGGGGTCGGTGGTGGGCAGCGTGTGGCCGATCGCGTCCGCCAGTTCGACGACGGTGGCGGGGCGCAGGCCGCCGTCGAGGTGGTCGTGCAGGACGGCCTTGGGGAGGCGGCGGAGGGTGTCGGTGTCGATGTGGGACGCGGTCATGAGTCTGTGTTCCTCGGCAGGTGGTTCTCAGGTGGTGGCGGGCTGGAGCAGATCCCAGCGGTTTCCGTACACATCCCGGAAGACGGCGACGGAGCCATAGGCCTCGTGCCGGGGCTCCTCCAGGAAGGTCACGCCGGCGGCGAGCATGCGGGCGTGGTCGCCGGCGAAGTCCTCGGTGTGCAGGAAGAACCCGACGCGGCCGCCGGTCTGGTCGCCGATCCGGGCGCGCTGGGCGTCGCCCTTGGCCCGGGCGAGCAGCAGCCCGACGCCGTCCTGGCGGTCCCCGGGCCGCACGACGACCCAGCGGGCGCCGTCGGGACGGGGTTCGTCCTCGACGAGCCGGAATCCGAGCGCCTCGGTGTAGAAGCGGATCGCCTCGTCGTAGTCGTCGACGACAAGCGTGACCAGGGCGATGCGACTCATCGTGGCCTTTCGGGGAGCGTGCGGGAGGTGGTCGGGAGGTGCGATTGACGGGAGAGGTTATACGTAAAACCCTCCGCACGCCAGTCGCCTCCGCGGCGGCGGTGACCTAGGTCGCTCGCCCGAGGCGCGGTCGGGACCGTGGTCCGAGGCGGAGGGGTCCTCGCCCTCGCTACCGTGCCGGCCATGAAGATCACGGAGCCGCCCCGTACCGCCGGGCAGCGCAAGCGGGAACTGCTGGACCGGCTGGAACGCGAAGTCGACATCTGGGTCGCCACGGCGGACCGGGAGGGGCTGCCCTGTCTCGTCGCGCTGTGGTTCGTCTGGGACGGCGAGCATCTGTGGCTGTCCACCCGCCTCACCAACCCCACCGGCCGCAACCTCCGGGAGGGCGGCCGGGCCCGCCTGGCCTTCGGGGACACCCGGGACGTGGTCCTCGTCGACGGCGAGGTCGAGACGTACACGCGGGAGGAGGTACCGGAGGGGGCCGCCTCGGCGTTCCTGGCGAAGACGGGCTGGGATCCGGGCCGGGACAGCGCGTCGTACGCCTATTTCCGGGTGCGGCCGGTGGCGGTCCAGTCGTGGCGCGAGGCGCACGAGCTGCCTCGGCGGCATCTGATGCGGGACGGGGTGTGGGTCGTGTAGACGCCGCCGGACCCGTCGACGCCGGACACAGCAGGCGTCGGGCCCGGCAGGCGCCGGACCCGGCAGGTGCCTCGCGGGATCAGTTCTCCGGTGTCGCGCCGGCGCCGTGGTGCGCGGCGTTCAGGCGGTTCAGTTCCTCGGCCGTGAGGCGCAGGGCGCCCGCCGCCACGTTCTCCGCGAGGTGGCCGGGGTCTCCGGTGCCCGGGATGGCCAGCACCTGCGGCCCCAGGGCGAGGGTCCAGGCGAGGCGGACGGCGGCGGGTGACGTGCCGTGGGCGTGGGCGACGGCGAGCACCGCCTCGTCATGGGCGGTCGTGGCGCCCTGGGCTCCGCCGTCGCCGGCGATGGCGAAGAACGGCACGAAGGCGATGCCCTGTTCGCCGCAGACGCGCAGGAGTTCCTCGGTCGCGGGGGCGTGGTGCCCGAGGCCGTAGCGGTTCTGCACGCTGACCACGGGGGCGACGGCCTGCGCCTCGGCGAGATGGCGGGGTTCGACGCCGGAGATGCCGAGGTGGCGGATCAGTCCGGCTTCGCGCAGCTCGGCGAGGGCGCCGAAGTGCTCGGTGATCGACTCCTGGCGCATCCGGCGCAGGTACACCAGGTCGAGGTGGTCACGGCCGAGCTGGCGCAGGTTCTCCTCGACATGGCCGCGCAGGTCCTCGGGGCGGGCCGAGGTGCCCCACTCCCCCGCGGAGTCGCGGAAGGGGCCGACCTTGGTGGCGATGAGCAGGTCGTCCGGGTAGGGGGAGAGCGCGCTGTTGATGAGCTCGTTGGCGGAGCGGAGGGCGGAGAAGTAGAAGGCGGCGGTGTCGATGTGGTTGACGCCGAGGTCGATCGCTCGGCGCAGGACGGCGATGGACCGGCCGCGGTCGCTCGGCGTGCCGAGGTGGAAGGCCGCACTGCCGGTCAGCCGCATCGCGCCGAAGCCGATGCGGCCGACCGGCAGGCCGCCGATGTCCCAGGTGCCCGCGGCATCCGCGGCGATCGTTCCGGAGGTCATCCGGGCAGTCTCGCACGCACCGCGGCCACCGGCCGGAGCCGGCCCGGAGCCGGCGACGCGGGCCCTCAACAGGCCACGTTCTCCTCGCACTTGCACACCGCCTCCTGGACGTCACGGCTCCGGTGCCGGGCCGTGCCGACGGAGGGCCCAGGACACGGTGCGCACGGTGGACTCCCGGCGTTCGGGCCGCGCGGCGGACCTGGCGCGCCGTCGCTCCCTGACGGGCGACCCGTGCCTCGCCGCTCAGTGCAGCGGCTTCTCCAGCACCGCCTTGCGGTGGCTGAACGTCTCGATCGACCAGCGGCCGTGGTAGTTGCCCATGCCGCTCTCGCCCACCCCGCCGAACGGCAGGTCGGAGACGGTGAGATGGGCCAGCGGCAGGCCGTAGCCGAGGCCGCCGGAAGACGTCTCGGCGGCGATGCGGCCGCGGGTGTCGCCGGACTCGGTGAAGACGTACAGGGCGAGGGGCTTGTCGCGGTCGTTGATGAAGGCGATCGCCTCGTCCAGTCCGTCGACGGTGACGATCGGCAGGATCGGGCCGAAGATCTCCTCCCGCATGACGGGCGACCCGGGGTCGACGTCGGCGAGGACGGTGGGCGCGAGGTACTTGTCCGTACGGTCGTTGCCGCCGCCGACCACGATCCGGCCGGAGTCGAGCAGAGCGGTGAGCCGGTCGAAGTGACGTTCGTTGACGATGCGGCCGTAGGCGCCCGAGGCCTGCGGGTCGGCGCCGTAGAGCGTCTCGACCGCGCGGGTCAGCAGGGGTTCGAGGGCGGCGGCCGTCTCCGGGTCGGTGAGGACGTAGTCCGGGGCGACGCAGGTCTGGCCGGCGTTGAGGAACTTGCCGCGGGCCAACCGGTCGGCGACGACGGAGAGATCGGCGTCCCGGTCGACGAACGCCGGGGACTTGCCGCCGAGTTCGAGGGTGACGGGGGTGAGGTGCTCGGCGGCGGCGCGCAGCACGACGCGTCCGACGGTGCCGTTGCCGGTGTAGAAGATGTGGTCGAAGCGCTCGGCCAGCAGAGCGGTGGTCTCCGGGATCCCGCCCTCCACGACGGCGACCGCGTCGGTGTCGAGATACGCCGGCAGCAGCCGGGCCAGCGCGGCGGAGGTGGCGGGCGCGAGCTCGCTGGGCTTGACGACCACGGCGTTGCCGGCGGCGAGGGCGCCGACCAGCGGGGCGAGCAGAAGCTGGGCGGGGTAGTTCCAGGGCGCGATGGCGAGGACGACGCCGAGCGGGTCGAACTGCGTCCACGCGGTGGCGTCGGCGCCGAGGTGGGCCGGGACCGGAGCGGACTCGGGGCGCAGCCACGCGTCCAGGTGATCGAGGGTGTGGTCGATCTCGCGGACCGTGAAGTCGATCTCGGTGCGGTACGCCTCGGTGGAGCTCTTGCCCAGGTCGGCACGGAGGGCTTCGGCCAGGTCGGCGCCCCGCTCCGTGAGCAGTTCGCGCAGGCGGCCCAGTTGCTCCGTGCGCCAGGCGAGGGGCTTGGTGCGGCCGGTGCGGAACGTGGCGCGCAGCCGGGCTACGACGTCGGCGGGCTGCTCGGGAGTGGCGGCGGTGGTCACGGTGCCTCACTGGGGTGCGCGGGCCTCACGGCCCTGGGGTCTCGGTGCGAGCGGTCGGCTCGCTCCGGGGGCGAGCTGGTCGGCTCGGTCTGGGGGCGAGCTGGTCGGCTCGGTCCAGGGGCGGACGACGAGCTCGATGTATATGCCAACCTTTCATGCACCAAAATACATTCCCGAGGACGCGGACCACTTCACCGGCGGCTCACCGGCACCTCACCGGCACCTCACCGGCACCTCCGGCGAGCGCGCGTCCGCGCCGGTCGAGGAAGGCCCGTTCCGCAGGGCTCTCGCTCGGCGCGAGGGCCGCCACGCAGGCCGCCGCGGCCTCGGTGACCCGGCCCGGGCGGCGCAGCAGGTCGGCTCGGACGGCGTGCCGGACGTGGTGGTCGCGCGGCACACGGCCTCGCCGTCGAGAGGCGTCAGGCCTCGCCCATGAAGGGCCGCACCTCGATGGGAAGGGTGGTGGCCCAGGTCGCCCGCCGGCCCCAGTGCAGGGCGGCGTCGAGGTCCGGCGCCTTGATCAGGCAGATCCCGCCGAGGTACTCCTCGCCCTCGGCGTACGGCCCGTCGGTGACGAGGACGTCGTCGTCGCCCGGCCGCAGCACGGTGGCGGTCTCCGGTCCGTGCAGGCCCCCCGCGAACACCCAGGCGCCGGCCTCGCGCAGCTCCCGGTGGAACGTCTCCAGGTTGCGGCCGATCTCCGCCATCCCCTCGGCCGACGGCGGCTCGCCCCCGCTGGGCGTGATCACACTGAGCAGGTAGTACTGCATGACGTCCTCCAGGTCTCGTGCCGTTCTGTCACCTCCTACACGAACGGCGGGCCCCTGGATCGACACCCCGCGCGACGGAACCGGAAGAATCCCGCCCATGACCGCACCGCACCCCCTCGTCACCCGCGCCCGCAGCCTCGCGGACGATCTCCTCGCCCCGCACGCCGAACAGGTGGACCAGGAAGGGGTTCCCGCGAGCCACCTCGCGCGGATCCGGCGCTCGGGCCTGCTCGGGCTGAACGCGCCGACGGAGTACGGCGGGGCCGCGGCACCCGGCGCGGTGGTGCGCGAGACGGCGGAGATCCTGGCCGGGGCGTGCTGCTCGACCTGGTTCGTGCAGGCGCAGCACCACACCCCGGTACTGACGCTGGCCGGGAGCGAGGGCCCGGTGCGCGAGCGCCTGCTGGGCCGGCTGGCGACCGGTGAGCTGCTGTCGGGGGTCGCGTACGCGCATCTGCGGGCGTATCCGCGCGTCCCCGTCCGGGTCACCCGGGAGCGGGCCGGCTGGCGCTTCGACGGGACCGTCCCCTGGTACACGGGGTGGGGCCTGAACGATCTGCTGCTCCTCGCCGGAGTCACCGACACCGGCGAGGTCCTGTTCGCCTTCACCGAGGCGCGGGAGCAGCCGGGTCTGCGGGCCTCGGCCCCGATGCGCCTCGCCGCGCTCACCGCGGCCCGCACGGTCTCCCTGGAACTGGACGGCCTGTGGCTCCCGGAGGAGGCGGTCGCGCTGCGCACCCCGCACGAGCGCTGGTCGGCGGCGGACCGGCTCAGGACGGTGAACGCCAACCCTGCCGTCTTCGGGCTCACGGAGGCGGCCCTGACCCTGCTGGACGAGGACGCGGCGCGTCCGCTGCGCGCCCGTCTCACGGAGGTCCGCAGCCGGGCCTACGCGCTGGCCGACGATGCGGCGCCGCAGGAGCATCTGGCGGACCGCCTGGCCCTGCGGACACAGGCCTCCGAGGTGCTGCGGGCGGCGACCACGGCAGCGGTGGTGACCGGCGGCGGCCGCTCCATGCTGCTGACGAACAGGGCCCAACGCCTGGCCAGGGAGGCCCTGTTCCTCATGGTCCAGGCCCAGACGCGGGAGTCACGCGCGGCTCACCTCGACGCGCTGACCGGCTGACCGACGGACCGACGGACCGACGGACCGACGGACGGGCTGACGGGCTGACGGAGCACGCCCGCGATCCGGTTCACCGGTCGGCTTCCCCTCCGGGTCGCGTCACCGTCGTCGCCTCCGCCGGGCCGCCGTCCGGGTGCTCGTCCGGGCCACCCGGGGATCCGGCGCCGGCTCGCCGCACGGCAGCCGGTGCTCCGCCCGCCCCGGCCGGCCGGGACTCGTCCTCCTCCATGACGGCGGCCTTCTCCCGGTCACCCACCGCTCCGGTCGGTCCGCCCACCTCCGACAGCGTCAGCTGCGCCCGGTCGTCGACCAGGCGGGTCACCAGGTGCTGGGCGGCGCCGAAGACCGCGGCCCAGGCGAGAACCTGCGCCCTGCTGTCCAGGTCGCTGAGCCCGGGCACGAAGGCGCCCCTGATCAGCAACACCCCGAGGAAGGCCGACAGGGCGCCGGTCGGGAACTTCAGCGCCGCCGACGCCAGCGGGAGCATGTAGGGGGCGCTGGTGCCCCGGATGCGGCGCAGCGAGGCGATGACGGTGAGCGCCGCGCCGACCAGCCCGGCGATCTCGACCGTGAGGATGTCCTGCGGCCGGGCGAGGTCGCTGGGGACGGTGTTCGCCGTTCTGTCGTGGTACTCCGCGCTGGGGCACACGACATGCATCTGGTTCGGGTCGCCTGCACTGGCCTTGGGCGCGAAGCACAGGCTGAGCGAGCGGGGGTCCAGCCAGCCGTAGAGCGCGAGGCCCGCCACACCGACCAGGACGAGGACCGTCGCGGTCCAGAGCATGTTGCGCAGGCTCCGGACCCGGGCCAGTTCGGCGTCCAGGTTGCTGTACGCGCTGTCGAGCGCCCGGGCCAGCAGTTCGCGGTCGCCCGGCGTCAGCTCGCCGGAGACGATGTGCCGGAGCCGTTGGGCGAGCCTGACGCGCCGTGGGTCGCCCTTGTCCAGATGCCGCTCGACCAGCGCCATGACCTCGCTCGCGCGGCCGACGGCCTCCGCGTCGGGCACCAGTCGGAGCAGCAGCACGTCGGCGCCGCGCAGATTCGACCAGACGCCTTCACGGGCGATGGAGCCGGACCAGGGCCGCCGCCATCCGAACACCTCGTCGGCCGCGGAACGGGCCTTGTCGAGATGGCCCTTCACCCCGTCGAGGTAGGCCCTGCGGCAGTCGTCGCACGGTTGCCTGGTCTCTTCCCGGCTCAGCTGCACCTCGAGACAGGCGAGTCGCGCTTTCGCCAGGGCCCGCCATCGCGACCGCGGGGGCCGGGTACGCGGTCCGAGGGCGACGCGTCGGGCACTGCCCCGGGTACTGTCCCCGGCCGCCAGGGAAATGCCCATTGCCGACCTTCCTTCGTCAGCGCCGCGGGCGGGCTAATCACTCATGTGGAGAGCGGGTACATGAAGTTTCTCCCATGAACTCCGCCCCGGAATGCCGTCGGCGTCGCTGCCGTGGAAGCCGAGTTTCTGCTGCCACTTGGCGTAGGACCTCCGATCGGCCTCGCTCCACTGGAGGTCGGGCTCGTCGGGATAGGCCGAGCAGCCCTCGTCGATGAGGCGCCAGCCCATGACCTCGATGATCGGGCTGCTCACGGACGGCTGGAAGAAGTCCTTGCCCGGGAAGGGCTCATCGTCGACCGGCACCACGTCCGGCTCCGTCACGCGGACCCGCTGGCCCGGGTGAATCAGATTCGGATTCTTGATCTGTGGATTCCACTTTCTGACCTGGGCCAGTGTCACATGGAACATGGCCGCGATTTCGGAGAGCGAGTCGCCCTCCCTTACCACATAGAAGTCCGGTGTCGCGTTCATACGTCCATGCTAGTGACGGATCGAGAAGAATTCGACACGGGAAAAACGGCCGCACGACGGCCAGTTGAATATTCATTGAATTCCGGCAGTCGTGCGGACGGAACGCGTTCCTCAGCTCGTGAAAGGCACCTGCGCCGAGGGAGCGCCCTCGGTCCGGAACGGGTGCCGCCACAGCCCCTCCCCGGCCAGCCGGGGCAGCACGCCCTCCCCGAACCAGTACGCCTCCTCCAGATGCGGGTACCCCGACAGCACGAACTCCTCGATCCCCAGGGCCGCGTACTCCTTGATCAGCGCGGCGACCTCGGCATGGCTGCCCACCAGCGCGGTGCCCGCGCCGCCACGGACCAGACCGATACCGGCCCACAGGTTGGGATGGATCTCCAGGCCGTCCCGGCTGCCGCCGCCGTGCAGCGCGAGCATCCGCTGCTGTCCCTCGGACTCGCTGCGCGCCAGCCCGGCCTGGACGGACCGCACGGTCTCCGCGTCGAACCCGGCCAGCAGCCGGTCCGCCTCCGCCCAGGCCTCCTCGGAGGTGTCCCGGGTGATGACATGGAGCCGGATGCCGAAGCGGAGCGTCCGCCCCTGCTTCGCCGCGAGCCCTCGGATCCAGGCGATCTTCTCCGCGACCTGGGCCGGCGGCTCGCCCCAGGTGAGGTAGACGTCGACGTACTTCGCGGCGATCTCACCGGCGATCGGCGAGGACCCGCCGAAGTACACCTCGGGCACCGGATCCGGCACGCGGGCCAGCTTCGCGTCCTCGACCCGCAGGTGCTCGCCCTCCAGGTCGACGGTCTTGCCCTCCCACAACTCCCGGACGATCCGGAGGAATTCACCGGTACGGCGATAGCGGTCGTCCTTGTCCAGGAAGTCGCCGTAGGCCCGCTGCTCGTGGCTCTCGCCGCCGGTGACGACGTTGAGCAGGAGCCGTCCGCCGGTCTGCCGCTGAAACGTGGACGCCATCTGCGCGGCCAGCGTCGGCGAGACGAAGCCGGGCCGGAACGCGACCAGGAACTTGAGCCGCTCGGTGTGCTGGCTGACCATCGCCGTGGTCAGCCAGGCGTCCTCGCACCAGGCCCCGGTGGGGGTGAGCACGCCCACGAAGCCGAGGTCCTCCGCGGCGCGGGCGATCTGGCTCAGGTAGGCGACCGTCGGCGGCCGGTCCCTTCCGGAGGCGGTGGCGGGAGTGCCGTGGCCACCGCCGACGACATGGCGGCTGTCGCCGTTGGTGGGGAGGAACCAGTGGAAGGTGAGGGACACGTGGGGTCTCCGATCAGGAATGTCCGTCAGTGCGTCTGCCGGGCTGCCGGTCGGCCGGACCGTCCGGCCACTGCCCGGCCGAGGCGGTCCGTCGCGCGCTAGAGCAGGCCGTGGCGCGGCGGCCGGGTGCCGTTCAGCGCGAACCGTCCGAGGTGCTGGATCTTCCAGCGGGTCGGATCGTGCAGGGTGTGGGTGCGGGCGTCGCGCCAATGCCGGTGCAGATTGAGCGAGTCGAGGGCGGACCGGGTCCCGGACACCTCGAACAGGGCACTGGAGACCTCCACCGCCGCCCGTGCCGCCTGCACCTTCGCGGCGGCCACCGCGAGGGACGCCTCGGCGGCCGTGTCGTCGGTCAGATCGGCGCGCGCCGCGTCGACCGACCGGGCGGCCTCACGCAGCAGGGCCTGCGACGCCCTCACCTCCAGCGCGAGTTCACCGAACCGCTGGATCAGCAGCGGATCCTCGGCGGCCGTCCCGACGCCGCTCTCGAACCACGGCCGGCTCTTGGTCCGCACGAACTCCGCCGCCTCGGCGAGCGCGCCCGCGGCGATCCCCGCGTCGATCGCGGAGTGCAGCAACTGGGCTACCGCACCGTGGAGTTGCGGCCCCTCGAAGGTCAGGTGGTGGGGCAGTACACGGTCACCCGGTACCGGCACGCCTTCGAGGCGGACGGTGCCGCTGGCCGTCGTCCGCTGGCCGAGCCCGTCCCAGTCGTCGATGACGGTGAGGCCGGGCGCGTCGGACGGCACATAGGCGACGTGCAGCCTGTCGTCCTCGGCGCGGGCCAGCACCGGGATCCAGTCGGCGAAGAGGGCCCCGGTGGAGTAGTGCTTGACGCCGGTCAGGACGTACGAGCCGTCGGGCCGGGGCTCCAGGCGGGTGCGGATGTCCTGGACGTTCTTGCCGCCGGCCTCCGACTGGGCGTTGCCGAAGCGCCGGCCGGCGAGCAGCTCGGCGAAGAAGAACTTCCGCTGCTCCGCTGTGCCCTGACGGCTGATCACGTTGACGTAGGCGAAGTGGCTCTGCGGGATCTGGGCGAGGCTGGCGTCGGCGCTGCCGAGCAGACGGAAGATCTCCGCGAGGGTCCCGGCGCTCACATCGGCCCCGCCGTGGTCGGCGGGGACGGTGACGGCGAGCAGCCCGGAAGCGGACAGCCGGTCCAACTCGGCACGGGGCAGTCGCCGTTCGGTGTCGCGCGCGGAGGCTCCGGCGCGGAACTCCTCGGCCAGCGAGGCGGCGACGGCGAGAGCCTCGGCGTCGTCGGCGATGACGTGGGCTGACATCGTGCGCTCAGCTCGCCGCGGCCAGGTAGGGCGTCCGCCCGAGCGCCACCGAGAACTGGTCGAGGACGTGGGTGAGCGCCTCGGTGGCGGTCGGGGCGACCGTGATGGAGCCGTCCTCGTGGGCGGTGATGTCCTTGTCGAGGGTGAACCAGCCCTGGACGATATGGGCCGCGCCCATGGAGTTGAGCACGGGACGCAGGGCGTAGTCGATGGCGAGGACGTGGGCGGTGGAACCGCCGGTGGCCAGCGGCAGCACCGTCTTGCCGGTGAGCGCGTACTGCGGGAGCAGGTCGAGGAGCGCCTTCAGGACACCGGAGTAGGACGCCTTGTAGACCGGGGTGGCCACCACGACACCGTCGGCGCGTGCGAACAGCTCGGTGGCCTCGACGATCGCCGGGTGGCGGAAGTCCGCGCCGAGCAGGGCCTCGGCCGGGATCGTCCGGACGTCGAGCGGGATCACCTCGTGCCCCTGGGCGGCGAGCCGCTGGTCGAGGTGGCGCAGCAGACGGCCGGTGCGGGAGGAGGCGGAAGGGCTGCCGGAGACGGACAGGACGGTGGCCATGGGTCCTCTTTCGAAGGAGCCCGGGGCACCCCGGCAGGGCGGGGCGCTCCGGTGGGAGCGGTCAGGAGTACCAGCCGTAGCCGGCCAGGTGAGGGACCTGGCCGAGGACGTGGCGAAAGCCGTTGTTCTCGGCGAGGACGGCGAGTTCCCGGTGGTGGTCGTACCCCCGGCCGGCGCGCTGCTCGATCCTGCTCGTGCCGCGTCCCCCGCCGACATGGGGGACCCGGCAGGCGAATTTCACGGACGCGGCAGGCATACGGAACTCCTGGTGCGGATTTCTTCGGGCACGTCGAATTCACGGGGCGCACCGGCGCCGACGCGGTTGCGGATGCCACGAGGCGGACGGGCGCGGTGAATTCAGGCGGGGAGAAGGAAAAGCGCGGCGGATCGCGGGGAGTTGATCAGGCCGCGGCGCAACAGGAGGCACTGGAGACGCGCGCGAGGTCGACATGGCGTCGCCGCGTGAGGTCCAGTCGCATCTTCATGTCCTCGATCGTGGCAGCCGCCCGCGACGGCAGTCAAGGCAAACCCGACCGGTCTCGTATCGCGGACCATTGAATTTCACGAAGGTGTGACAGGGAAACCCTTGAACAGGGGTCCGACGGGCCCGCATTCTTCCGTCGTGCGAACAGAACAGCTGGAATACATCGCGGCGGTCACCCGGCTCGGTTCGTTGCGTCGGGCCGCGGAGGAACTACGGCTGTCCCAGCCCGCGTTGAGCGAGACCGTGCGGAACCTGGAGCGGGAGCTCGGAGTGGATCTCCTGGAGCGCAAGCGGTCCGGCGCCACCATGAGCGCGTCGGGCCGGGAGCTCCTGCCGCACATCATCGGGGTGCTGGACGCGGTGGACCGGCTGCGTTCGGCGGCGGGCGAGCAGCACCGGATCAGCCGGATGGTGCGGGTCGGCACGGTGAACGCGGCGACCGTGCCGCTGCTCATCCCGGTGGTGCGGGAGTTCCGCGCGGCGCATCCCGTCACCCAGGTCGAGGTGGTGGGCGCCCAGCAGACCGACATCCACCGGATCCTGCTGGAGGGCGGGTTCGACCTGGGCCTGGTCAACCATCTGGAGGGCGACGACGTGCCCGCCGAGTTCGAGTCGACCGAGTTGCTGCGCGGCCGGCCGGTCGTGTGCGTGCGGCCGGACAGCCCGCTGGCCTCGGGCCCGTCGGTGTCGGTGGACGACCTGCTCGACGTACCGCTGATCGGGATGCGGTCGGGCTATGTCATGCATCGCTACGTCCATCGGCTGCTCGACGGGCGCGGCCTGTCCTTCGCGTACTCCACCGACGGGGCGGAGATGGGCAAGCTCATGGTGGCCGAGGGGCTGGGCGCGACGGTCCTGCCCGACTTCAGTGTGATCGGCGATCCGCTGGAGCGGCTCGGGGCGCTCACCCACCGGCCGATCAGCGGCGACACGACACGGGTGCTGCTGATGCTGCAACGGCGTCGGGCGGAATCCGTGCCCCAGGCCGCGCGGGACCTGCACGAGGTCTTCGTACGGACGGCACGGACGCTGAGCGCGACGCCCGAGGCGCCGTAGGGACGGGGCCTGCCGGGGCCACCGTCCCGCAGCGCCCGGGCCGCGTCCGCCCGCCCGGCCGCGGGGGATTCAGTCCTCGTCGCCGAGCGGAACCACGACGAGGAAGGCGTCCGACTTCAGGTCCATCACCACGGTCGCGGGCTCCCCCTCGGCCCGCCGCCGCGCCGCGTACTCCTCCGCGGGCCACGATCCTCGTGGGGATCCTGCGGGGAATCGCTCCAACACCTTCGCGCCCATAGCGGCAGACACCTCCCGTGCGAAACGGACAACCTCTCCGGGGAGCGGTTGCCCCGGATCGGCGCGATCATGTTCAGTCCCGTGCCGACGCCTCGTCACCCGCCTTGCCGCGGCCGTGGCCGAGCCGTCCCGGCCACCAGGCGGGGGCGCCGATGTCCCGCACCAGCGCGGGCACCAGCAGCGAGCGCACGACGAGCGTGTCGAGCAGGACACCGAAGGCGACGATGAAGGCGATCTGGGCGAGGAAGGCCAGCGGGATCACCCCGAGCGCGGCGAACGTGGCGGCGAGCACCACGCCGGCCGAGGTGATGACGCCGCCGGTGGTGACCAGACCCCGCAGGACACCCTCCCGGACCCCGTGCCGCAGGGACTCCTCGCGGACCCGGGACATGAGGAAGATGTTGTAGTCGACGCCCAGCGCCACGAGGAACACGAAGCCGTACAGCGGCACGGACGGATCGGTGCCGCTGAAGCCGAACACATGCCGGAACACCAGACCGGAGACGCCGAGGGTGGCGAGGAAGTTCAGCGCCACCGTTGCCACCAGCAACGCGGGCAGCAGCAACGAGCGCAGCAGGGCCGTCAGGATGAGGAAGATGATGGCGAGGACGACGGGGACGATGAGGGTGCGGTCGCGTTCGGCGGTGCGCAGGGTGTCGTACCGCTGGGCCGTGTAGCCGCCGACGAGGGCGTCCGCGCCGGGCACGGCGTGCAGCGAGGTGCGCAGGCGCGCCACGGTCCGCAGGGCCGCGTCGCCGTCGGCGGCGAGGGTGACGTCGACCCGGACCCGCCCGTCGACCACCAGGGGTTCGCCCCCGGGCCGGCCGGACGCGGTGGCCCCGGCCGCCGAGGCGACGCCCTCGGTACCCCGGGCCGCGGTGAGGACCTCCGCCAGCCGGCCGGCGTCCGCGATCACCACGGTGGGGTTGCCGGAGCCGCCGGGGAAGTGCCGGCCCAGGGTCTCCTGCGCCGCGACGGAGGGGGCGTCGTTGACGAAGGTCTCGTCGAGGGGGACGCCCTTCGAGGCGAGCGTCGGGGCGAAGGCGGCCCCGGCCAGCAGGACGGCGAGCGTCACCGCCCAGACCCGGCGCGGCGCCCGGTCGACCAGGTCGGCGACGCGCCGCCAGACGCCTTGGCCCGCGCCGCCCGCGGTCGTACGGGCGGGCCAGTACGCGGCCTTGCCGAGGAGGACCAGCACGGCGGGCAGGAAGGTCAGCGTGCTGAGCACGGCGCAGCCGATGCCGATGGCGCCGACCGGTCCGAGCGCGCGGTTGTTGGTGAGGTCGCTGAGCAGCAGGGCGAGCAGCCCCAGGGCGACGGTCGCGGCGCTGGCCACGACGGCGCCCCAGGACTTGCGCAGCGCGGCCGTGATGGCGGCGAACCGGTCGGTGCGCGCGGCGAGTTCCTCCCGGAAGCGGGCGGTGAGCAGCAGGGCGTAGTCGGTGGCGGCGCCGATCACGAGGATGGAGAGGATGCCCTGGACCTGTCCGTCGACGCGCACCACGTCGTGGTCGGCGAGCGCGTACACGACCGCGCAGGCGAGGCCGAGGGCGAAGACCGCGCCGAGGATGATCACCAGGGGGAGCAGCACGCTGCGGTACACGAGCAGCAGGATGACGAGGACGGTGGCCAGCGCGACGCCGAGCAGCAGCCCGTCGATGCCGGCGAAGGCGTCGGACAGGTCGGCCTGGGTCGCGGCCGGGCCGGCCAGCCGGACCGTCGCGCCGGGGACGCGTTCGGCGGCGGCGCGGATCCGGTCGAGAGCGGGGGCGAGGTCGTCCCCGAGGTCGGGGCGCAGGGGCACCACGCCCTCTATGGCCTCCCCGTCCTCGGAGAGCAGCGCGGGCGACACGTCACCGGACACGCTGCGGTCGTCGGCGAGGGAGGCGAGGGCCCGGCCGGCGGCGTCCAGCCGGCCCTCGATGGCGGTCCCGCCGGTTGCGGCCTCGGCGTCCTGGGTCCAGACGACGATCGCCGGGAGCGTCTCGTTCTGCCGGAAGGCGCGTTGCGCGGCGATGACCTCGGTGGACTCGGCGCTGCGCGGCAGGAAGGCGGCCTGGTCGTTGGTGGCGACCTCGCCCAGCCGTCCGGCGTAGGGGCCGAGGACACCGCCGACGCCGAGCCATACGGCGACGAGGAGGACCGGGACGAGCCAGCGGGCGCGTCGGGGGGTGGTGGACATCGTTCTCCAGCTCGGAAAGGGCCCAGAAGGGATGCAAAAGGGCTCTGAAAGGGCTCGGGCAGCGGCACAGACAGCTCGACGACACAGGTATCTCAACAACAAACAATCTCAATGATTGAGTAAGTTGCCGCCGAGTGATCGTAGACGCTGCCAGTCCTTCTGCCCTCGGCCGGTCCCCGGATGCGGCGGCCCGCGGCTTTTTCAGCGCCCGGGAGCGGTGATCCCGGAGAGTTCCTCACCCATCGCCGTGAGGAAGCGCAGCACCACCGACAGCTCCTCCTCGGTGAACCGCGAGCGCGCGGCCGAGGTCGCCTCGGCCAGCGGCCGGAAGTAGGTGCGGGCCACCGACCGGGCGTCTGCCGCGTAGTACAGGTGGACCACCCTGCGGTCGGCGCTCTCCCGGACCCGGCGGATGTGTCCCGCGCGCTCCAGCCGGTCGACACACGCGGTGACCGCGCCGGAGGTGAGCCCGAGATGCTCGCGCAGCCGCTTCGGGGTCATCGGCCCGTCCGCGTCCAGGATCGCGGCGAGCGCCTGGACGTCCGTCGCGTGCAGTCCCTGGTCGCCCGCGAACCCGTGCGTCAGCCGGTTGATCTCGCCGTTCATCCGCCGCAGCCGAACGGCGAAGGCGTGCAGGTCGGTCGGCGTCCCGGACGCCTCGGACGGCTGTTCCGGCACCCGCCCCTCACGGTCGTTCGCTGTGGCCACGGGACCAGCGTAGTCGCCGCCCGCGATCACTCGTTCGTGCGCACAAGCCCCGGACGCATCCGTGGCACTCCCGCGCGTGGAAGCGATCTGCGAGAGGGCCACCGACGCGAAGGAGCGAGGACTCATGACCGCAGACGGCAGCGGCACACTGTGCCTGGTGACCGGCGCCACGGGATACATCGGCGGCCGGCTCGTCCCGGAGCTGCTGGCGGCGGGCCACCGGGTGCGCTGCCTGGCCCGCTCCCCCGACCGGCTGCGCGACCACCCGTGGGCCGGCGACGTCGAACGGGTGCGCGGGGACGTCACGGACGCCGCGTCGGTCGCCGCGGCCCTGGAGGGCGTCGACGTCGCGTACTACCTGGTGCACGCGCTGGGCAGTGGCGACGACTTCGAGGAGACCGACCGGCGGGCGGCACGGATCTTCGGCGAGCGGGCGCGGGCGGCGGGCGTGCGCCGCGTGGTCTATCTCGGCGGCCTCACACCGGCCGGGGTGCCCGAGCGGGAGCTCTCGCCGCATCTGCGCTCACGCGCCGAGGTGGGGCGGATCCTGCTGGACTCGGGCGTCCCCACCACCGTGCTGCGGGCCGCGGTGGTGATCGGCTCGGGCTCGGTCTCCTTCGAGATGCTGCGCTATCTGACCGAGCGGCTGCCGGTGATGGTCACTCCGAGCTGGGTGCACACCCGGATCCAGCCCGTGGCCGTCCGTGACGTGCTGCGCGCCCTCGTCGGCTCCGCCGGGATGCCGGACGACGTCAGCCGGGCCTTCGACATCGGCGGCCCGGACGTCCTGACGTACCGCGAGATGATGATCCGCTACGCCGCCATCGCCGAACTGCCCCGCCGGCTCATCCTGTCCGTGCCGATGCTCACCCCCGGCCTGTCCAGCCACTGGGTCGGCCTGGTGACCCCGGTACCGGCCTCGATCGCGCGGCCGCTCACCGAGTCGCTGCGGCACGAGGTGGTCTGCCACGAGCGGGACATCGCCCGGTACGTGCCGGACCCGCCCGGCCATCCGCTCGGCTTCGACGAGGCGGTCCGGCTCGCCCTGCGCAGCGTGCGGGAGGCGCGGGTCGCCACCCGGTGGTCCTCCGCTTCCTTCCCGGGCGCCCCCAGCGACCCGCTGCCCACCGACCCCGGCTGGGCCGGCGGCAGCCTCTACACCGACCGCCGCGAACTGCCCGTCGACGCCCCCAGGGAGTCGCTGTGGCGGGTGATCGAGGGCATCGGCGGCGACAACGGCTGGTACTCCTTCCCGCTCGCGTGGGCCGTCCGCGGCCGGCTCGACCGGCTGGTCGGCGGGGTGGGGCTGCGCCGCGGCCGCCGGGACGCCGCCAGGTTGCGGGTGGGCGACTCGCTGGACTTCTGGCGGGTCGAGGAGATCGAGCCGGGACACCTGCTCCGGCTGCGGGCCGAGATGCGGCTGCCGGGCCTGGCCTGGCTGGAGATGTACGCGGAGACGGACACCGGCGGCCGCACCCGCTTCCGTCAGCGCGCGCTGTTCCATCCGCACGGGCTGCTCGGCCACGCCTACTGGTGGAGCGTCTCCCCCTTCCACGCCCTCGTGTTCGGCGGCATGGCCCGCAACATCGCCCAGGCGGCGGTGGCGGACGCGGCGGCGCGGGCGCGGGAGCCGGTCCGCTGACCGCCGGGTGCGGAGACCCGCCCGTCGGCCGCCCCCTGCATCCGCCGAACCCCGCTTCCCGGAAGCAGTTGACCGTCCGAACCCCTGCCCCGGAGCCCTGCCATGAACGTCTCGGTCGTCCTGTTCACCGCGGACCTGCGTCTGCACGACCACCCGCCGCTGCGCGCGGCCCTCGACGGGGCGCGGCAGGTGGTCCCGCTGTTCGTGCGCGACCGGGCCGTGGACGCCGCCGGGTTCGCCGCGCCGAACCGGCTGGCGTTCCTCGCCGACTGTCTGCGCGATCTCGACGCGGGGCTGCGCGAGCGGGGCGGCCGGCTCGTCGTGCGCTCGGGCGACCTGGTCGAGCAGGTGTGCCGGGTGGCAGCCGAGGCGGACGCGGACGAGGTCCATCTGGCCGCCGACGGGAGCGCGCACGCGCGGCGCCGCGAGGAACGGCTGCGGCGCGCCCTGGAGTCGGAGGGCGTGCGGCTGCATGTGCACGACGCGGTGACGACCGCCGTCGGTCCCGGCGCGGTGACCCCGGCCTCCTCGGACCACTTCGCCGTCTTCACCCCGTACTTCCGGCACTGGTCGCAGTGGCGGCTGCGCGAGCCGCTCGACGCGCCGCGCACCGTGCGGGTGCCGGACGGGGTCGGTTCGGAGGAGCCGCCCTCCCGGAAGGGACTGCCGGGGCTGTCGCCGGGGCTGGCCGAGGGGGGCGAGGAGGAGGGCCGCGAGCGGGCCGCCGCCTGGCTGCGGTCGGGCATCGGCGCCTACGAGGACCGGCACGACGACCTGGCGGGCGACGCGACCTCCCGGTTCTCGCCGCATCTGCACTTCGGCACCCTGTCCCCGGTGGAGCTGGTGCACCGGGCCCGCCGCGCGGGCGGGCCGGGAGCCGAGGCGTTCGTGCGGCAGCTGGCCTGGCGCGACTTCCACCGTCAGGTACTGGCGGCCCGGCCCGCCGCGGCGAGCGCCGACTACCGCACCAAGCACGACCGCTGGCGTTCGGAGCGGACGGCGGGCGAGGACGTCGAGGCCTGGCGGGACGGCCGTACCGGCTATCCGGTGGTGGACGCGGCGATGCGGCAGCTGCGCCACGAGGGGTGGATGCACAACCGGGGCCGGCTGCTCACCGCGAGCTTCCTCACCAAGACGCTGTACGTCGACTGGCGCGTCGGCGCCCGGCACTTCCTGGATCTGCTGGTCGACGGGGACGTGGCCAACAACCAGCTCAACTGGCAGTGGATGGCGGGCACCGGCACCGACTCACGGCCCAACCGGGTCCTCAACCCCGTCACCCAGGCGAAGCGGTACGACCCCGACGGGACGTACGTACGGCGCTGGCTGCCGGAGCTCGAGGGGGTGGCGGCGCCCGCGGTGCACGAGCCGTGGAAGCTGCCGGGCCCGGACCGGGCGGCGCTCGACTACCCGGACCCGATCGTCGAGCTCTCCGAGGGACTCGCCCGCTTCAAGCGGGCCAGGGAGCGCTCCTGAGCGTCCGTCGCCCTTCGCCCTTCGCCCGCCCTCCTCGCCCCTCCTCACCAGCGGGGTGCCGCGCTCAGCAGCAGGTCGCGGACCCGGGTCACGTCCGGGTTCTCCACCGCGCCGGGACGCTGGACGAGGAACGCCGTGTTGATCGGCGGGTCCGCCGGCTCGTGGAGCGGGACGAGGGCGCCGGAGGCCAGTTCGCCCAGGCAGAGGTAGCGGGGCAGCACGGTGATCCCCGCCCCCGCGACGACCGCGGCAAGCACCCCGCGCAGGTCCGGCACGGTCACCGCGGCGGAACCCGACAGCCGCCGGCCGAAGACGTGCCGCCAGTAGCGGCGCGCGATGGGGAGGTCCTCGGCGTAGGTGACCAGCGGGACGGAGTGCAGGGCCGCCGGACCGTCGGCGGCCAGCGGCCCGCGCAGCCGGTCGGCCCACGCCGGCGCGGCGACCAGCACGAACTCCTCGTCCGTCAGCGGGACCGAGGTCAGCGTGCGGCCGCGCGGCCGGGTGGTGGCGATGACCAGGTCGTGCCGTCCCGCCCGCAGCTCCTCGAGCAGCGGGTCGGTCAGTCCGGTGGCGACGCGCAGCCGGACTCCCCCGGCCACCAGCGGCGCCAGCGCCGGGAGCGCGCGGGTGCACAGGATCTCGGCGGGCCCGGCGAGATGCACCGGGTCGGCCCGGCCGGCCGCCGGGTCCGGCCCGGCCACGGTGGCCAGTTCGTCGAGCGGCGCGGAGACGCGGGCCGCGAGCTCGTCGGCGACGGCGGTCGGCGAGACGCCTCGCGGGAGCCGCTCGAACAGCTCACGCCCGGCCTGTCGCTCCAGTGCGCGCATCTGCGTCGTCACGGTCGGCTGGGACAGCCCCAGCAGCTGCGCGGCTCCGGTGAACGAGCCCGAGCGGTACACGGCGAGGAAGGTGCGCAGCAGGTTCAGGTCGAGATGCTCGGCGGGTCGGCCGTCGGTGTGTTCCACCGGGCCCAGTATTCCTTCCTCAGCCATAGGAAGCCCTATGCCGGGCATTGGAATCCTCATTGGATCCCTATGCCTCGACCGCCTAGGTTCGGCAGGGCACCACACGCGCCGGGTCCGCGATCGCGAAACCCGGCACCGACACCCCCGGAGTTCACCCATGGCCAAGATCCTCTTCGTGCTGACCGGCGCCGACCACTGGACGCTCGCCGACGGCACCCTGCACCCCACCGGCTTCTGGGCGGAGGAGGCCGCCGCCCCGTACGAGGCGTTCCGGGCGGCCGGCCACGAGGTCGTCGTCGCCACGCCCGGCGGGGTCGTCCCCACCGTGGACCGGGGCAGCCTGGCCGCGGCGGTCAACGGCGGTCAGGAGGGCGCCGACCGGGTCGCCGGCGTGCTCGACGCCATGACGGAGCTGCGTCGGCCGGTACGGCTGGAGGACGTGGACCTCGACGAGTACGCGGCCGTCTTCTACCCGGGCGGGCACGGCCCGATGGAGGACCTGGCGGTCGACGCGGTCTCCGGCCGGATCCTGGTCGACGCCCTCCGCTCGGGCAGGCCCCTCGGCGTCGTCTGCCACGGCCCCGCGGCGCTGCTCGCCGCGGTGACCGAGGACGGCTCCAACGCCTTCGCGGGCTACCGGGTCGCCGCGTTCACCAACGCGGAGGAGTTCCAGGCCGGTCTGGGCGAGCGGGCCGAGTGGCTGCTCCAGGACCGGCTGACCGAGGCGGGCGTCGAGGTCCTGGTCGGCGAGCCGTGGGCGCCGCACGTGGTGGTGGACCGCAACCTGGTCACCGGACAGAACCCCGCCTCCTCCGCCCCGCTCGCCGCGGAGCTGCTCAAGCACCTCGGCTGACGCGCGCGGGACGGGCGGACGGGGCTCGTCAGGCCGTGTAGGCCCCGGCCAGGATCGTCAGGGCGTCGCCCAGGCCGGTCGGGCGGGGCAGGCCCGGGGTGGGGCGGCCGGCCCAGCCGGGTCCTGCGAGCACCACGGTCGGGGCCCGCCGGGCTCCGGTGACGCCCCAGCGGGTCTCGGCGACGTGCCGGGCGAGGGGCAGGCTCGCGGTGGAGCGGGCCTGGGCCCACAGGACCACGGCGACCGGGCCCAGCCGCTGCACGGCCGCGGTCAACGCCTCGACGGGCACGGCCGCACCGAACATCCGGGTGGGGACGTCGAGTTGACCGAGCCCCGCGTTCAGCGCCTCCAGCGGCAGGCTGTGCTGCTCGCCCGGCACGCAGGCCAGCACCACCGGCCCGGGACCGCCCGCCGCGTCCCCCGACACGACAGGGCGGGTGGCGCTGCGCAGGGCGGTGGAGACGTGCCAGGAGAGCAGGTGCTCCACCTCGACGTACCGGTCGCCGGACGAGGCCCACTTGCGCCCCACGGCGTGCAGCGTCGGGACCATCACCTCCTGCCAGGCGACGGTGAGTCCGTGTCGTTCGACGGCCGTGGTGAGCTGCTCCGCGACGGCCGGCGCGTCGAGCCGCACGGCGGCGCGGGCCAGCCCCCGGCACTCCTGGCGGACGTCACCGCCGAACGGGAGGGCCCCGGCCGCGGCGGGCCGTTCGGCGACCGCGCCCACCGCCTCCGGGGACGGCGGCAGCACCCCCTCCTTCGCCGCCCGGGCCGCGTCCGCCGGCGGCACACCGGACGAGGTGAGCCGGCACATCGTCTCCAGTACCGCCACGTCGCCCGGCCGCCAGCGCCGGTGCCGTCCGTCATCGCGGACGGCGGGCCCGATGCCGTACCTGCGGTCCCAGGAACGCAGGGTGGTGGGTGCCACGCCCAGTCGGCGGGCCAGCGCCCCGGTCGTCAGGCCGGCGTCGTCGGGGCTCGGGAATGCGCTCATAGGGCGACGATACGACGCAGAAACGACGCATGTTGAGGCGCCTGGTGCGCGGCTCGCAGGATGAGCTCACCGGGGCCCGCCCCGGAGGACGTCCCGGAGCGGCCTGAGCGCAGGCCGCCCGACGCGAGGAGCCGTCGTCATGAGCCCGCAGCCGACCGTCGTACCCCGTCCCGTCCCGACCGAGGAGTCGCTCGCCGACGAGGAACTCGCCCGGGGCCTGGCGTCGGGGGACGAGGAGTCCCTGGCCGCCGTGTACCACCGCTGGCGCACCCTGGTGCACACGCTCGCCCGGCGTTCCCTGGGCGACACCAGGGAGGCCGAGGACGTCACCCAGCAGGTGTTCCTCGGGGTGTGGAGCGGTCGCGCCGGCTACCGGCCGGAGCGGGGCGCGCTCGGCGGCTGGATCGTGGGCATCACCCGGCGCAAGATCGCCGACGCGCTGGCCGCCCGGACCCGCCGCCAGGAACTCGTCGTCTCGGCCGGCTCCTGGCTGACCCTGCGCGACCCCGGCCGCGGTCGTCCCGAGGAGGCCCTCGACCGGGTGCTGGTGCGCGGCGAGCTCGCCCGGCTCCCGGCCCCCCAGCGGCAGGTGCTGCGGCTGACCTTCTACGAGGACCTGACACAGACGCAGATCGCCGAGCGCACGGGCTGGCCGCTGGGGACGGTCAAGAGCCACGCCCGGCGCGGCCTGCTGCGGCTGCGCGGCCGCCTGGAGCCCGGGCCGTACGGCTGAGACACCCCTTCCGCACGCGCGTTCCCCGGGCGAACCCGATTTCGACGCACAAACGCTGCATTCGAGTCGGCCGAGGAATCGCGGGCGCGGACCAATCCCCCGCCCCTCGCGCACCGGATTACGCCCGGACATACCGCACTCCCGAAGGATCCCCCGTGAAAGAAGCCGTTCACATCGGCCGGAACCCGGCCTCCCAGCCGGATCCCCAAGAACTGCTCGGCGCGGTGGCCCTGGGCGACCAGGAGGCCTTCGCCGGTCTCTACGACATCGTCGCGGGGCCGGTGCTGGGGGTGGTGCGCGCGGTGCTGCGCGACCGGGCGCAGTCGGAGGAGGTCGCCCAGGAGGTACTGGTGGAGGTGTGGCGCTCGGCTCCCCGCTACCGGCCCGAGCGCGGCTCGGCCGTCAACTGGGTCCTGACCATGGCGCACCAGCGGGCCGTGGACCGGGTCCGCTCGGTGCAGGCCGCGGCCGCGCGCGAGCACCGGGCCGCCCTGCTCGACCACGCGCCCGAGTACGACGAGGTCATCGAACAGGTGGAGGCCCGGCTCGAACGGGAGCAGGTACGGCGCTGTCTGCGCACGCTGACCGAGCTCCAGCGGCAGGCGGTGGAGCTCGCCTACTACCGGGGGCTGACCTACCGGCAGGTCGCCGAGGCCCTGGCCGTGCCCCTCGGCACGGTCAAGACCCGGCTCCGCGACGGACTGATCCGGCTGCGCGACTGCCTGGGGGTGAGCGCGTGATCACGTCGGATCTGCACACGCTGTCGGGCGCGTACGCCCTGCACGCCCTGGAGGACGACGAACGCGCCGCCTTCGAACGCCATCTCGCGGACTGCGAGGCCTGTGCCCGTGAGGTCGCGGAGTTCACCGCGACGGCCGCCCGGCTGGGGCTGGCGGTGTCGCTGCGGCCGACGCCCGGCGGCCGGGACCAGGTGCTGCGGCGGATCGCCGAGGTGCGGCAGGCCACCCCGGCCAGGACGCCCTGGGACCGCTCGGAACGCAGGTCACGAAGGGCGTGGTGGGCGTCCCGCTGGGTGCTGGCCGCCTGCCTGGCGGCGACGGCGGGGCTGGGCGGCACGACCGTGTGGCAGTACCAGCGCGCCGAGGACGCCCGGGCCGAGGCCGGCCGCTCCGAGCGCGCGTCCGCGGAGCTGTCCGCGGTGCTCGCCGCGCCCGACGCCCGCTCGCGCACGGTCCGGCTGGCGGACGGGGCCGAGGGGACCGTGGTCGTGTCCGCGAGCCGCGACCGGGCCGTGTTCCTCGCCGCCGGGATGGCGGAGCCGCCCGGCGGCAAGGTCTATCAGCTGTGGTTCGACGAGCACGGCGTCATGCGCGACGCGGGGCTGATGGACCCGCGTCGCACGAGTCAGGCGGTGGTCCTGCGGGGGGCGGTCGACGACGCGTCCGCGGTGGGCATCACGGTCGAGCCGGCGGGCGGTTCGAAGGAGCCCACCTCGGCGCCCGTCGCGCTGCTGCCGTTCCCCGCCTGACCGGGCCGGACGGCCGCCCGGGTCAGCGCCCGGGCGGCCACGGGAAGAAGCCGCTCGTTCGCGAGACGTACTCGGCGTAGCCGGGCCGCTCGGCCATGTGGCGTTCCAGGAGCGGCATTCCGCTGCCCCTGATCAGCAGGAAGCTCATCACGACCGGGGAGACGAAGCCGACCAGCGCCGAGGAGGCGGAGTCGCACGCGACGAGGAAGAGACCCCACCAGACACAGAAGTCACCGAAGTAGTTCGGGTGCCGGGTCCAGCGCCACAGGCCGCGGTCCATGACCCGGCCCCGGTTGGCCGGATCCGCCTTGAAGCGGGCGAGCTGGGCGTCGCCCACCGCCTCGAAGAACATCCCCGCCGCCCACAGCGCCGTGCCGGCCCAGGCGAACGCGGTCATCGGCGCCGGCACGTACTGCGCGGCCTGGACCGGCAGCGACACCAGCCAGACCAGCGCGCCCTGGAGCAGGTACACCATGCGCAGCGCGTACAGGTTCCGGCTGCCGGGAGCCTTCGCCAGCATCGCCTCGTAGCGCGGATCCTCTCCGTGGCCCCGGCCCCGGCGTGCGATGTGCACGGCCAGCCGCATCCCCCACACGGCCGTCAGGACGGTCACCAGGACACGGCGCCCCGTGTCGCCGTGTCCGGCGGAGACCGCGCAGGTCACGAGGGCGACGGCGGTGAAGGCGACTCCCCAGGCGACGTCCACGAGACGGTGCACCCCCTTGCGCACGGCCAGCGCGAAGGTGACGAGCAGCACGGCGAGGACGGCCGCTGCGGCCCAGGCGAGGTTGAGCGCGAACGCGCCCCAGGGAAACCCGCTCATGACCGCTCCAGCCCTCGGTACCAGTTCTCCGGACTGCCGGGCATCCCGCTGTCGCCCAGCGAGGTCGGCCGCACGCAGAGGATCTGGTCGACGCCCATGCGGCCCTCCTCGAAGGCGAGCGCCCCGCCGACCAGGTAGAGCCGCCACACCCGGGCCGTCTCCTCGCCGACGAGCCGCACCACGTCGGCCCAACGGTCCTCCAGGGTGCGGTGCCAGGCGGCGACGGTGCGCACGTAATGCTCGCGCAGCGACTCGGCGGACCGCACCTCGAGCCCGGCGCCCTCCAGGAGCGTGACGGTCTCGCCGAGCGGCCGCATGTGCATGTCGGGAGCGATGTACGCCTCGATGAACGGACCGCCGCCGGGCGCGTTCCGCCCGCGCGACATCTGCTGCACGAGCACCCGGCCGCGCGGGCGGACCAGCCGGCGCAGCGCGGCGGCGAAGGCGGGGTACTCGGCGTCCCCGACGTGCTCGCCCATCTCGATGGTGGCGACGGCGTCGTAGGCCCCGCCGTCGATGTCCCGGTAGTCCTGGCACACCACCTCGACCCGGTGCTCCAGGCCCCGTTCACGCACCTTGCGCCGTACGTACGCGGCCTGCTCGTGCGCCAGGGTGACGGCGGTGACCTGCGCCTTGTGCTGCTCGGCGGCGTACAGGGTGAGCGAGCCCCAGCCGCACCCGATGTCGAGCAGCCGGGCGCCGGGGACGACGGCGAGCTTGCGGCAGACCAGCTCCAGCTTGGCGTACTGGGCCTCGGCCGGGGTGCGGTCGGGTTCCTCGTCCGCCCAGTAGCCGCAGGAGTAGGCCATCGGCTCGCCGAGGAGGAGGCGGTAGAAGTCGTTGGACAGGTCGTAGTGGTGGCTGATCGCGGCCCGGTCGCGGGCCCGGCTGTGGAGGCCGCCGCGGAGCCGGGCCTGGGCGGCGGGCGGGGCCGGACGCGGTCCGACGGCGCCGAGCCGCAGCGCCTCGGCCGCGGCGCGGGTGCGGTCGGCGAGGGCGGGCCGCGGGGTGTGCGGGCCCCGTTCCCGGGCGGCCGCCCAGAGGGTGCGCAGCGCGTGCGCGAGATCGCCCTCGATGTCGAGTTCGCCGGTCACATAGGCCTGGGCGAGGCCGAGTTCGCCGGGTTCCCAGAGCAGGCGGCGCAGGGCGCGGCGGGAGCGTACGACCACGACGGGGCCGTCGGCCGGGCCCGCCTCGCTGCCGTCCCAGGCGCGCAGCCGGACGGGCAGCGCCGTGCCGAGCGCGTCCTCGACGAGAGCGGCGAGCCGTCGGGCGGTGCCGGGCCGCGTGGTGCGGGCGGTGCGCGGGTCGGTCATCGGGTCGGGTCCTCCTTGGCGAACAGGTACTGCTGGACGTCGAGGTAGCCGGAGCGGAAGCCGGCCTCGGAGTAGGCGAGGTAGAGGGTCCACATCCGGCGGAAGGTGGCGTCGAAGCCGAGGGCGGCGACCTCGTCGGCGCGCTCGGTGAACCGCTCGCGCCACAGCCGCAGCGTCTCGGCGTAGTGCGCGCCGAAGCCGTCTCGGCGGGCGACGGTCAGCCGGGTGTGGTCGCGGACCGTGCGCTCGACGGCCTCGACGGAGGGCAGCAGGCCGCCGGGGAAGATGTACTTCTGGATCCAGGTGTGGGTGTCCCGGCTGGCCAGCATCCGCTCGTGGGGCATCGTGATGGCCTGGAGGGCGGCCCGGCCGCCGGGGGCGAGGCGGTCGTCGAGGGTGCGGAAGTAGACCGGCCAGAACTCCTCGCCGACGGCTTCGACCATCTCTACGCTCACGACGGCGTCGTAACTGCCGCGTGCCTCGCGGTAGTCGCACAGCTCGACCGAGACCCGGTCGGCGAGGCCGGCGTCCCGGACCCGGGCGAGGGCGAGGTCGCGCTGTTCGCCGGAGAGGGTGAGCGAGGTGACCCGGGCGCCGCGCGCCGCGGCCCGGAGCGCCAGTTCGCCCCAGCCGGTGCCGATCTCCAGCAGCCGGGTGCCGCTGCGGACGCGGGCGAGGTCGAGCAGCCGGTCGATCTTGCGGTGCTGGGCGGCGGCGAGCAGGTCCCAGTGCGCGGGGAAGCCGCGGAAGAGAGCCGACGAATAGGTGAGCGTGTCGTCCAGGAACAGCGTGAACAGGTCGTTGGACAGGTCGTAGTGGCGGCTGATGTTGGCGCGGGCGTTGTCCGGGGTGTTGCGCCGGTGGTGCGGCTGGCGCTGTGCCCAGCGACCGCGCAGGCGCTGGAGCGGGGCGGGGATCAGGTCGGCCGCGTGGGCGGCGAGCACCGTGAGCGGGGCGACCAGGTCGGGCGCGTCCCACTCGCCGGCCATGTAGGACTCGCCGAAGCCGATCAGGCCGTGGGCGCCGATCCGGGCGTGGAAGGCGCGCGGGTCCCGGATCTCCAGCAGCGGTCCGCCCCGGCCCACTGTGGTGCCGTCCGCGTAGCGTGCCCGCAGGGGCAGCCGGTCCAGCGCCCGGCGGACGACGGCGCCGGTCACGGCGGTGCGAAAGCGTGAGGCGGACGGCGGTGCGGTCACGCCGGGCCGGTGTGCGGCCTCCGAGTGCGGGACGGCGTGGCAGTCGCCCCGCCGCGCGGTGGCGGGACGGGGCTCGACGTACGTCATGGGTTGTTCTCTCCGGTGCGGTGGTCGGGACGGGGTCGGACGGGCAGGCCGCGCAGGTACAGGCGGATGCCGTGCAGTCGGATGGCCGCGGATACGGCGACGGTGGACCAGGGGCGGCGCAGCGCCAGGCGCAGCAGCCGCCCGTTCGTCGCTTCCCGTCGTGTGCCCCGCACGGTTGCGGTGAAGGGGCGTCCGCCCTCGCGGTCGAGGTGCACGGTGAGGTCCAGCCGCTCGTCCGGCCTGGGCAGCCGCATGCGGTAGTGGCCGTCGACGGGGAAGAACGGCGAGACGTAGAACTCCTTGTCGGTCCGTGCCCTGCCGTCGGCGTCCGTGTCGAGCAGGTAGCAGTGGCGTTCGCCGTAGGTGTTGTGGACCTCGGCGACCACGCAGCGCGGCTCGCCGTCGGGGCCGTGGCACCAGTAGAGGGTGAGCGGGTTGAAGACGTGTCCGAGCACCCGGGCCTGGGTGAGCATGAGCACCGGGCCGCCCGCCAGGTCGACGCCGCGCGCCGCCAGGAAGGCGTCCAGGCCCGCCCTGAGGCCGGGCCCGTCGCCGGTGAAGTGGTCGCGCGCGTCGAAGCGGGCCAACGCCCGTAGCGCACGCGGGAGTTCGGGCGGACGGTCGACGTCGACCAGCCACAGGTGGGTACGGTGGCGCAGCACGTACCGGACGGGTGCGGTGCGCACGTGGGTGATCGTGCAGGGGTACAGGGCGGGTGTCGTCACGGTGACCCGCTCGGACCGCTCGGC
This sequence comes from Streptomyces sp. NPDC002884, assembly GCF_040295245.1. Taxonomy (NCBI): domain Bacteria; kingdom Bacillati; phylum Actinomycetota; class Actinomycetes; order Kitasatosporales; family Streptomycetaceae; genus Streptomyces; species Streptomyces sp. NPDC002884. The sequence goes on from NZ_JBEOVB010000018.1 coordinate 115,814, forward strand.
CCGCTCGGCCCCCTCGCCCCGGCCGGTCCCCTCGGCCGTCTCGACCCGGCCGGCGCCCTCGGTCCCCTCGGCCTTCGCGGTCCGCGTGCTCCGGGGCGTCACCACCGCACCCCCAGCGCGGCCGCCGCCGTCACTCCGGAACGGCAGCCGTCCTCGTGGAACCCCCAGCCGTGGTAGGCGCCCGCGAACGCGGTGACGGTGGTGTTCAGGCCGGGCAGTTCCCGCTGGGCCGCGACCGACTCCGGTGTGTAGACCGGGTGTTCGTAGGCCATGCGGGCGAGGATCCGGCCGGGGTCGACGCGGTCCTCGCCGCCGAGGGTGACCAGGTACGGCTCGGCCGCGTCGAGCCGCTGGAGCCGGTTCATGTCGTAGCTGACCCGGACGTGGTCGGCGCCCGTGCCGCAGGACGGCATCAGGTAGTTCCAGGAGGCCCGGGCGCGACGGGCGCGCGGGAGGACCGCGGTGTCGGTGTGCAGGAGGGTGACGTTGCGCGCGTAGCGGAACGCGCCGAGCACCTCCTTCTCCCGCGGGGTGGCGTCGGCGAGCATCCGCAGCGCCTGGTCGGGGTGGACGGCGATCACCACGGCGTCGTAGGCCTCGGTCACGCCGTCGTCGGTGGTAATCTCGGCGCCGCCAGCGGTGCGCCGCACGGCCCGTACGGGGGCGCCGGTGCGGACGGCGTCCAGCTGCTCGGCGACCCGGTCGACGTACGCGCGCGAGCCGCCGGTCACCGTGCGCCACAGGGGGGAGCCGCCGATCCCGAGCATCCCGTGGTGCTCCAGGAACCGGAACAGGTAGGCGGCCGGGTAGCGCTGGGCGGTGACGGCGTCGCAGGACCAGACCGCCGCGACGACCGGCGTCATGAAGTGCGCGCGGAAATAGGCGGAGAAGCCCTCGCGGTCGAGGAACTCCCCCAGGGTGAAGGTGTCCTCGGCTCCGTGGGCGAGCAGTCGGCGGGCCGCGCGGTGGAAGGCGGGCACCTCGGCGAGCATGCGCAGATAGGGAAGGCGCACGGCGTTGCGCGGCCGGGCCAGGAGGCCGGCGGGGCCGCGGGCTCCGGCGTACTCGAGTCCGCAGCCGTCGCACCGTACGGACATGCTCATCTCCGACTCCTGGGTGGAGACGCCCAGATCGTCGAAGAGCCGCAGCAGATGGGGGTAGGTCCGTCGGTTGTGCACGATGAACCCGGAGTCGACGCGGTGGGTCCGCCCGTCGGGTGCCGTGAGGTCGTGGGTGTGGGCGTGTCCGCCGAGCCGGTCGTCGGCCTCGTAGAGGGTGACCCGGCGGTTTCCGCGACGCAGCACATGCGCGGCGGTCAGCCCGGCCACCCCGCTGCCCACGACCGCCGTCCGCCGCCCGTCGGACCCGCCTGCGGGTCCCCCGCGCGGCTCGCCGCCGGTCGCCGCTGTCGTCCGCACCATCGTCCGCTCCTCCCGCTCGGCCCCGGTCCGGGCCCGTCGCGGGTAATCCGAGACCGCGGCGGGCGCGGATTGGCCGTAGGACGGGATTCTTTATCAGGAGGGACGAATGATCGGATATGCGAACAGTATGTTCGACCTCTACACATAAAGACCAAATAAGAGCAGAATGAAGAGGCGCGGCACTTACCGCACACCGCTCCGCAGCGGTCGGGCCTGCAAGTCGAAGGAGACGAATCATGGCCAACGTCTCGCCCACCAGAGGTGACATGTCGACGCACCCCGATGTTCCCGAGATGCAGGCGAGGTACGCCCGCATGCTCGGCGGTCGTGATGTGGCGCTCGTGGACGGACCGGTGTTCCTGCTCGGTCTGTACTGCGCCGTGTCCCCGTGGATCCTCCACTACACCGCAAGCCAGCCCGCGCTCATGACGCACAACCTGATCGTCGGGATCGCGATCGGCCTGCTGGCCCTCGGCTTCACCGCGGCTCCCGCACGGATGTACGGCCTGAGCTGGGCCATGTGCGCGCTGGGCATCTGGATGATCATCGCGCCGTGGGTCGTCGGCGACAGCCCCGACGCCGGCGTCGTGGTCAACAACATCGTCATCGGCGCCCTGGCCCTGATCCTCGGGCTGATGTGCACCGCGACGGTGGCCAAGAGCACCCCGCAGTCGTAGGGACCCCGTCGCAACCGGACGACGGCCGGGCCGGTCCGCCCACGCGGACCGGCCCGGCCGTCGTGCGGGTTCCGCCGGGTCACGGCGGGTCACGGCGGGCCGGACGACGTCGGCGTGCGGCCAAGGGTCGAAGCCGACCCGGGAGCGCCGGTCACGGCTTCCCGGGCTCGTCGCTCGGCGCCGGGGAGCCGGCGCGGCCGCGGGCGCTCGGACTCGTCGATCCACCGATCCTCGATCAGGCCGGCGATCACCCGCATGTCACGGGCCGCCACCGGCCAGGATCTGCTCATGCAGACCAAGGGGAGTTTCGTCGTGCCGCCCGCACCGCTGCGGCTCGAAGGCGCGGGGATCGTCCTGCGCGAATGGACCGATGACGACCTGGACGCCCTGGTGGAGGTGTACGACGACCCCGAGATCGCCCGATGGACCCCGGTCGTCTCCCCCTTCGACGCCCGGGCGGCCCGCGCCTACCTCGACAGGGCGCGGACGAGCCGGGCCGAAGGCCGTACGGCGCAGCTCGCGATCACCACGGACGGCGGGCGCCCCAGGGGCGAGGTGCTGCTGTTCCGCAGCGGATCGGACGAGCGGGACGCCGAACTCGCCTACGGGGTCGGCGCCGGACACCGCGGGCAGGGCCTCGCCGGCCGGGCCGTGCGCCTGGTCACGGAGCTCGCGCTGCGCGAACCACGGCCACGGCGTGTGGTGTTGTGCATCGAACACGGGAACACCGCGAGCGAGGCCGTCGCCCGCACGTGCGGGTTCACGCTCGCCGCCGAGCCGCCCGCACTCCGGCAGGCCAAGGGCCGCGAGGTCCGCTTGCGCACCTGGTCCCTCCGGCCGGAGGGTACCGGGTGACGGCCGGGCCACCCGAGGGGGCGACCCGGCCGCCGTCGGGTCAACCGACGTCGAGCGCGGTGTCGTCGATGACGAACGACGTCTGGAGGGTCGAGCCCTCCGTGCCGGTGAACTTGAGGGTCACCGTCTGTCCGGCGTAGCTCGCCAGGCTGAACGAGCGCAGGGTGTAGCCGCTCGCGGCGTTCAGGTTCGAATAGGTCGCCAGGGTGCTCAGCACGGTGCCCGAGCTGTTGAGCACCTGGACCTTGAGGGTGTCGTAGGCCGTGCTGGTGGTGGTCTCCGCCGTGTCGATGTGCAGAGCGAAGCTCAGGGCGGCGGTGGTGCAGCCGGACGGGACGGTCACCGACTGGGAGAGCGTGTCGGTGGTCGCGCTGCCGTAGCCGTCGAGCCAGGCGTAGTACGAGCCCGAACGCGCCGACTGGCTACTGGAGTTGGTGATGACACCGCTGGTGGCGCTCCAGGTGACGGCGCCGGACTCGAAGCCGTTGTTGCCGAGGAGCTGTGCGGCGGCGCAGGTGCCTCCGTCGTCACCGCCGTCGTCGCCCCCGCTGCCGCTCGCGCCGGAGAGCCACTCGGTGGCGTTCAGGGCGAGGGCGGCGTTGGTGGCGCCGGTGTCGTTCCAGCCGTCGTAGAGGGTGTTGCCGGACTGGCCGGTTCCGTCGTCGATCGGTGAGCTGTCGCCCCAGAAGGCGACGCGGCCGCTGCCGAAGGTGCTGGTGGCGAAGAAGGCGCCGGTGTTCCCGGAGTAGCCGCTGCGGTACAGCAGGCCCTTGACCGAGGAGTTGTCGGCCGGCTTGAGCGTGGCCGTGGTGCCGGAGGCGATCAGGCTCTTGGTGACGGTGCCGAAGGAGCCGTGCAGGACGGGGTCGCTGCTGTCGCTGATCGCGGCCGGATAACCGGAGCTGACGGAGAGGGAGTCGACGGAGAAACCGAACGGGTCGGTGGAGTCGACGCTGTTGTTGGTCATCAGATCGTTGAGGATCTCGACCGCGTCCTCGCCGTCGTTGTTGCGGTCGGCGCCCGTGTGGTCGGAGACCATGAACAGGCCGCCGCCGTTCTTCACGAAGTTCATGATCGCCGTCTTCTCGGCGGTGGTGAACAGCGTGTTGGGCTCCGGCAGGACCAGCGTGTCGAAGTTCGACAGGTCGGTGGTGGCCGAGCCGCCGTAGGTGAGGGCGCTCGTGGCGGTCTTGAGGCTGTAGTCGCCGGTCTTCTGCAGGGCGACGCCCCACGACGACAGCGCGCCGGTCCAGTCCGTCTCGGAGGACGGGGAGGAGTCCTGGGAGAGCGGGTCGGGCTTGCTGGTCGAGATGATCCAGTCGGCGTTGCCGGCCTCCTCCGCGTGGCCGTCGTCGAACAGGATGCGGTGGGGGGTGGCCGCGTGGGCGGGCGTGGCGCTGGTGCTGATCTGAAGGGCGGCTCCGGTGACGAGCAGTCCGAGACCGGCCAGGACGGTGGTGACCTTACGGCGGGATCTCTGTGATCCGAGCATCCGGCGAACCTCCGTGAGATGGGGGGACACGAGGCGGGTGCGGGCGCCAAAATCTGCGCGCGTAGATACCGCATTCGAGGGTTCTACCCGCGTGGAACGATTGAAAGGTACATGGCATGACTGAGCGGTGAACATCAAACGCAGGCAATAACGCGACCGAAAACGTCAACACCCGGCCGCTGGTGCCACCACCCCCACCGCCAAGGTCGTCGACGCCGCCCGGCGCGTGGCGCGACCCGGCCGCAGCGACCCGGCCGCGACGGGCGCCGTGGCGCCCTGCCGCGCTGCCGCGCTGCCCTTCCCCCTCTGCCCCTCTGCCCCTCTGTCCCTCAGCCCCTCAGCCCCTCTGTTCCTCTCCCCCTCTGTTCCTCTCCCCCTCAGCCGTTCTACCGCGCGTACACGTACGGCGTCGTGGTGGTCAGCGGCGCGAAGCCCAGGCGTTCGAGGATGGGGCGGCTCTGGTCGGAGGCGTCCACCTGGAGGTAGCGGTAGCCGCGCTCGGCGGCGATACGGGCGCGGTGCGCGATCAGCGCGCGGTACACACCCCGGCCGCGCCAGCCCTCGACGGTGCCGCCGCCCCACAGGCCCGCGAACCGCGCGCCCGGGATGAGCTCCATCCGCGCCGAGCTCACCGGCACGTCCCCGGCCATCGCGAGGAGGGCCACGATCGCGTCCGGGTCGACGGCGAGACGGGCGAGCAGGAGGTCCCGGAGCCAGGAGCCGTCGTGACCGAACGCCTTCTCGTTCGCCTCGACCATCAGCTCGACGCCCGCCCGGTCGGCGACGGGAACGATGCGGACCCCCTCGGGCGGTTCGGCGTCGACCAGCTGGTCACAGGTCTCGCCGACCATCAGCGTCTCCTCCGGATCGGCGGTGAAACCGGCCGAGACGAGACGTAGGCCGAGGTCGGCGGGACGGTCGTGCCCGTGCAGCTTCCACTCGAACTCGTGGCCGAGCCCGGTGAAGTAGGCGACCTGCTGCGCGATCACCGCGTCGGCGTCGACGGAGTCCAGGTCCGACCAGAGCACCCCGCTCCAGCCGCCCTCGCCGCCGACATGGCGGACCACGCCCCCGGTGCGTTCGACGCGCGCGTCGGAGCTCTCGGGGCGCGCGCCTTCGCGCATGTCCCGGTCGTACAGGGCCAGTACCGCAGCGTGATCCATACGCCCACTCCAGCACCCCCGAGCGGCCCCGACAACGGAATTACCGATGCTGGACCGAGCCGGACGCCGCCACGCCGTCCGGCCGCACCGCCGCCAGATACGCGCTCAGCCGGTCGCGGTTGCGGGCCAGGCAGTCGATCCGGGCCTGGATACGGTCGATGTGCCCCTCGAGCAGGGCGGCGGTCTGCGGGGTGAGGTGCTCGGCGGGCAGGATGATCTCCTCGGGTCCCGACAGATACGGCAGGATCGCGCGGATCATCTCGGTGGTGAGGCCGGAGTCGAGCAGCCCGCGGATCTGCTGGACGTCCCGGACGGCCGCCTCCCCGTAGGAGCGGTAGCCGTTCTCACCGCGCTCGGGGTGCAGCAGATCCTGCTCCTCGTAATAGCGCAGCAGCCGGGTGGGGACACCGGTGCGCCCGGAGAGGTCGCCGATCTTCATCCCGCGCTCCGATCGTCGCTCCGCGTCGCCGCTCCTGGCCGTCGCTGCGTGAGCGGCTCCAGGACCACGCTTGCCTTCACACTGATGTGAATGTTCGACCATGGTCGCATGTCCACCACCTCCACGGTCAAGGGCACAGCCCTGCCCGCATCCCTGCCCTGGCCGGGGCTGCTCGCCCTGTCCACGGCCGCCTTCACCGCCGTGGTGACCGAGCTGCTGCCCGCCGGGCTGCTGCCGCACATAGCACCGGCCCTCGGCGTTCCCGAGGCCCGGGTGGGTTTCCTGGTCACCGGGTACGCGGTGGCGTCGTTCGTGGCGGCGATCCCGGTGACCGCGCTGCTGCGCGGTCTGCCGCGCCGGCCGGTTCTCGTCGGCACCCTGCTGGGCTTCGCGCTGAGCAACGCGGTGGTCGCGCTGTCGTCGTCGTACGGCCTCACCTTCGCGGCGCGCCTGGTGGCCGGCGTCATGGGCGGCACGCTGTGGGCGATGCTCGCCGGGTACGCGGCGCGGATGGTGCCGGCCGAGCGACGCGGCCGGGCGATCGCGGTCGTGCTCGCCGGCATCACGCTCGCGCTGTCGCTGGGGGTGCCCGCCGGGACGGCGCTCGCCGAGGTGGTGGGCTGGCGCGCGGCGTTCGGGCTGCTGTCCGGGCTCGCGGTGCTGCTCGTGGGCTGGGTGCGGTGGCGGGTCCCGGGCTTCCCGGGCGAGGCGCGGGGTGAGCGGGTGCCGCTCGCCCGGGTCGCCCTGCTGCCCGGGCTCCCGGTGATCCTTTCCGTCACCCTGTTCCTGCTGCTGGGGCACCAGGTGCTGTACACGTACATCGCGCCCTTCGCCGAGCACGCCGGGTTCGGGCGTACGGATGTGGTGCTGCTGGTGTTCGGGGCGTCCACGGTCGCCGGGATCTGGGCGACGGGCCTGCTGGTGGACCGGCGCCCGCGGGCCACGCTGCTCGGCGCGCTCGCCCTCTGCGCGGCGGTCATGGCGGCCCTCGGCCGGTACGCCGACACGCCCGCCGTGCTGCTCGTCTCGGTCGCCCTGTGGGGAGTGGCCTTCGGCGGGGCGCCGACCCTCATCCAGACGGCGCTGGTGAACGCCTCGGGGCCCGCGGCCTCCGACGTGGCGACCTCACTCCAGACCACCGTGTACAACGCGGGCATCGCGGGCGGTTCGCTGACCGGAGGTGTGGCCCTGGAGGCGCTGGGCGCGGGGGCACTGCCGTGGACGGCGCTGCCGCTGGTCGCGCTGGCCCTCACCGCGGTCGCACTGGGCCGCCGGCACGCGTTCCCGGTGGCGCGGAACCCAGCCTAGGCCGGGGAGCAAAGCCCGTCCCGGCCTCGCCGGACGGTTCCGCCGAGTCGATCGGCGGGATGGTGCGGCCGAGAGGTCCACCAGGGTGATGCGGCGGGGCGGTCCGGCGGGGTGGTCCGACCGAGCCGTCAGGCGGAGTGGTCCGACCGAGTCGATCGGCCGAGGGCGCGGCCGAGTCGATCGGCGGGGTGATGCGGCCGAGTGGTCCGGCCGGGGGTGGTCCCGGCCAAATCGATCGGCGGCGGGCGCGGCCGAGTCGGCCGGCGGGATGATGCGGCCGAGTCGGCCGGGCGGCTGCGGCGGGCCCGGCCGCGGAAGCCGCCGGGCCGCCACAGGCCCCCTCCCCCGCTCAGCCGGCCGGTGTCACCGGCGTCGAGGGGGCCTGCACACCGTCCGCTGCGAGGCGGCGGCTCAGCGCTCCGCGTGCGGGCGGAAGCGCCGCTGGAGGGCCAGACCGGCGAGCAGCAGGGCCGCGCTGCCGCCGAGGGCGGGCAGGGTGGCGTCGGCTCCCGTGTGGGCGAGCGACGACGCGGCCTCGGGCACCCCGCCCTGGTGGGCAGGGGTCGGCGCCTGCGGACCCTCCTGCGGGCCCGGGTTCTGGGGCTCCGAGGGCGGGTTGTGCCGGGTCGGCGGCTTCGGCTTGGGCGCCGGCTCGGGCTCGGCGGGCGGCGCCGGCTGCTCACCGGAGACGTTGACGGACTCGTTGCCGAACGCCGGGTTCGCGATGCCGACGACGTTCACACTGTTTCCGCTGACGTTCACCGGGAGCTGTACCGGCAGCTGGACGCCGTTGCCGGAGACGACGCCCGGGGAGCCCTGCGTGGCGCCGTGCGCGGTGGCGCCGCCGCCGGACGACGCGCCGTGCTTCCCGGGGGCGGTGGCACCACCACCGGACGAGGCGCCGTGCTTCCCCGGCGCGGCCGCCGCGCCCTTGTTGACGCAGGTGTTGCCTGCGGCGGGGTTCAGCACGCCCACCACGTTCACCGTGTTCCCGCACAGGTTCACCGGGAGGTGCACCGGGAGCTGGACGCCGTTGCCGGAGATCAGTCCGGGCGAGCCGGCCGCGGCGCCGTCCGCCGTGGAGTCGGCGTGTGCGGGCAGTGTCACAGCCATCGCGCCGGAGACTGCGGCGACGGCCATCACACCGGTTCGGGTAACCCGTCTCATGGGTCCCTGCCTTCCAGACTTGAATCGCGGGCACTCGCCCGCACCCGGTAGAACGTCGGCGCACCGTCCGGGTTATGCCTGAACACCCTTTCACCCCATTGGGCCCCCTCCGCGACCCCCCTTCGGTCCTCTCGTCGAACTGGTGTCAGCCCCGCCGCGCGGGCGCCGCAGGGCGCGCGGAGAACGGTCCGAGAAGGGGCGCGGGGCGGCCCCTGTCCGCCCGGAGGCGGGTCGTCGGCAGGCCGCCTATCGTGAGCGAGGGCGCCGTTCCCGGACCGCTGCGGGCGTCCCTGGAGGCACCGATGCTGGTCAAGCTGCCGACACCGCCCGGGCTGCGACGCTGCGCGCTCGCCGCCACCGCCGCACTGACCCTGCTGGGCGCGGGCCTGCCGACGGCGACCGCGAACCGGAACGCCGACGGGGACGACCGTCCCGACCTCTCCCGGTTCTACGGCCAGAAGGTCACGTGGTCGGCGTGCGAGGGCGACGGCATGCCCGAGGACCTCCAGTGCGCCGACCTGACCGTCCCCCTCGACTACGCCCACCCCAGGGCCGGCACGCTCGACCTCGCGCTCGGCCGCTACCGGGCCACGGGCGACAAGCGCGGCTCGGTGGTGCTCAACTTCGGCGGGCCCGGCGGCCCCGGAGTCCCCGAACTCGCCTACGGCGGCAAGGAGTTCATGGACCTCACCGACGGCTACGACGTGGTCACCCTCGATCCCCGGGGCGTCGGCCGCTCCTCCCCCGTCAGCTGCGGGGACGGTGAGGACAGCGGGCTGGCCTCCCTCGACGACGACTCGGCCCTCGCCGACCCGCAGGCGCTCCTCACCCGGTTGAAGCAGGTCGCCGCCGACTGCGCCGAGCACTCCGGACCGGTGCTGCCGCACATAGGCACCGTCGACGCGGCCCAGGACCTGGACGTGCTGCGCGCGGCACTCGGCGACCGGAAGCTCAACTACCTGGGGTTCTCGTACGGCACCCGGCTCGGCGCGGTCTACGCCGCCCGGTTCCCCGACAAGGTGGGCCGGCTGGTCCTCGACGGCGTCGACACCCTGACCGAGCCGCTCACCGAGCAGGGCATCGCGGGCGCCCGGGGGCAGCAGGTGGCGCTGGACGACTTCGTCGGCTGGTGCACCAAGGACATCGCCTGCCCGTTCGGGCAGGATCCGCGGGTGGCCCGCGAGGAGGTCGTCCGGCTCGTGCGCTCGCTGGACGAGGACCCGTTGCCGACCGACTTCGGCGCGGACTTCACCGGGCAGGATCTCGTCGGCGCCCTCGGACAAGGGCTGTACAGCAAGGAACTGTGGCCCCTGCTGGAACGGGCGCTGGCGCAGCTCGTCGAGAGCGGCGACGCCAGCGGCGTACTCGGCTTCGCGACCGGCGGCATCGCCCTTCCGCTGCCGTTCCCGCTGCGCGCCGCCGACCGCGGCGAGCCCTCCCCCGGGGCGCTGGTCGACGAGGAGGACGTCCCCCTCGACAACCTGCCCGCGGCGCTCATGGCGATCAACTGCGCCGACGACCCCGACCGGCCCACGGCGGCGCAGATCACCGCGGACATCGAGCGGCTGCGCGCCGCCTACGACAAGGCCTCACCGGTCTTCGGCCCGTACCGCCTCACCGAGGTCCTGATGTGCTACGGCCGCCCCAAGGGCACCGACTTCATCCGCGACGAGGTGAAGAACCTGGACACTCCGGACATGCTGCTGGTCGGCACCCGCGGCGACCCGGCGACGCCGTACCGCTGGACGGTGGAGACGGCGAAGCGTCTCGGCACCCCGGCCGTGGTGCTCGACAACAAAGGCGACGGCCACACCGGGTACGGCTCGTCCAAGTGCGTGCACCGCAAGGTCGACGACTTCCTGCTGTACGGCTCCCTCCCGCCCAGCGGCAGTTCTTGCGGGCCCGACGAGGACGACGACTAGGTGCGCCGGCTCCTGCCGCTGGGGCTCGTCTGTCTCCTCGCGACCGGGGCGACGGTCGCCGCGTCCGCCCGGTCCGCCTGGTGGTGGCTCGCGGCCGGACCGCTGCTCGCGTCGGCCTGTCTGGGCGGCCGGGACCTGCTCCAGCGGCGCCGTCCCGTGCTGCGCAACCACCCGCTGGTCGGACGGCTGCGCCGTCCGGCGGAGCAGGTGGGCGTGCGTACCGGGAGCGGTGATGCCCGGGAGCCGTTCGGCGGCGACCGGGACGGGCACGAGTATCTGGTGCCGTCGCTGCGGCCGGTCGAGCCGCCCGAGGAGCCGCCGGTGGTGCGGGTGGGCGGCCCGGACTGCTCCCAGCCCTACGACATGGCGCTGCTGAATGTGTCCGCGATGAGCTTCGGGGCGCTGTCGTCGCGTGCGGTCCTCGCCCTCAACAGAGGTGCGGCGCTCGGGCGTTTCGCGCAGGACACCGGGGAGGGCGGGCTGTCCGAGCACCATCTGCGCGGCGGCGGCGACCTGGTCTGGGAGATCGGGACGGGGTACTTCGGCTGCCGTGGCGCCGACGGCGGCTTCGACGCACGGGAGTTCGCGGACAAGGCGGCGCTGCCCGAGGTGAGGTGTGTGTCGCTGAAGCTGTCCCAGGGGTCGGCGCCGGGTACCGGCGGGGTGCTGCCCGGGGTGAAGGTGACCGCCGAGATCGCGCGGGAGCGCAAGGTCCCGGTGGGCGAGACGGTGGTGTCGCCGCCGTCGCACCGGGAGTTCTCGACGCCGCGTGAACTGGTGCTGTTCCTGGGCCGGCTGCGTGAACTGGCGGGCGGCAAACCGACCGGGTTCAAGCTGTGCGTGGGCTCACGCCGGGAGTTCCTCGCGGTGTGCGCGGCGATGGTCGCGGAGGGGCTGACACCCGACTTCGTGGTGGTGGACGGATCGGAGGGCGGCACCGGCGCCGGGCCGGCGGGGTTCGCCGGGCACCTCGGCATGCCGCTCACCGAGGGGCTGATCACGGTGCACAACGCCCTGGTCGGCGTCGGGCTCCGGGACCGGGTGCGGATCGGGGTGAGCGGCCGGGTCGCCACCGGCTCGGACATCGTCACCCGCCTCGCGCAGGGCGCCGACTACACCAACGCGGCCCGGGCGATGATGCGCGCCGTCGGCTGTGTCGGCGCCCTGCGGTGTCATACGGGGACCTGCCCGGCCGGCGTCGCGACCCAGGATCCGCTGCGGGCCCGCGCCCTGAACGTGGCCGACACGGCCCGGCGGGTCCGGCGCTACCAGCGCGACACGGTCCGTGACGCCGTCCGGATCATGGCGGCGATGGGCCTCCGCGAGCCGGCCGGGCTCACGCCGGGCCATCTGGTCCGGCGGACGCGGCCGGGCACGGTCCGCTCGTACGCTGAGCTGTACGAGTGGCTGGCGCCGGGCGAACTGCTCGCCGGACCACCGGAGTCCTGGGCGGCGGACTGGAAGGCCGCCGACCCGGACAGCTTCGGCTAGCACCCCCGCGGTCGACGGCCACGACGGCCACGACGGCCACCAGGGCTACGCCAGTTGCGAGGGCTGCGAGGGCCACGAAGGCCACGAGGGCTACGAGGGCTACGAGGGCTACGAGGGCTACGAGGGCTACGAGGGCTTGACGGTGACGAAGGCGTCGATCGCCGCCGTCAGCTCGGCCGGCTTCTCGACGGGGAGTTCGTGGCCGGCGTCGAGGACGCGGACGGTGGCGTCCGGATACGCCTTGGCCATGCGCAGCATCTGCTGCACCGGAAGCTGGATGTCGTGGTAGCCGTGGATCATCAGGGTCGGGGCCTGGATCTCGCCGACCCGGTCCAGCACGTCGAAGGCACGCATGGCGCCGTACAGCGTCATGACCACCTCGCGCGGGGTGTCCGCGGAGGACTTGATGTACGCGCGGATCTCCTCGCGGGGGTAGCCGGGGGCGAAGGCCCGCTGGATGTTGGTGGCGACGAACAGCTTGAAGGGGACGAGGGTGGAGACGCCCATCAGCAGACCCCTGCCCCGGCTGTAGGTCATCTTGCCGATGGAGTTCACCAGCACCATGCGCTCCACCCGTGCGGGGTGGGAGAGAGCGACGGTCTGCGAGATCATCCCGCCCATCGAGTGACCGACCAGCACGAACCGTTCGATCTCCAGGTGGTCGAGGAGGGCCAGCAGGTCCGTCGCCAGCTCCGCGATCGTCTTCACGCCCGCGCCGCTGCTCTCGCCGTGCCCGCGCAGGTCGAACCGGATCACCCGGCGCCGCTCGGCGAAGTGCGCCACCTGGTGGTCCCAGCGGTGCCGGTTCGCCGTCCAGCCGTGCACGAACACCAGGGGCACCCCGTCGCCGTCGCGCGGACCGTCGTCGTCGTACGTCAGTGCTGCGCCGTCGACTTCGAGCTGCGGCATGGGTGCCTCCTGCGGTGCGGTCCCGGTTACTGACGCGTACGGTAACCGGCCGAAGGGGTCGCCGTCACCGTCCGGCGCCTGCGGGATCCCGCTCAGAACTCCACAGGATCGCGCAGGAGGGGGCAGGTCATGCAGTGTCCGCCGCCGCGTCCGCGCCCGAGCTCGGCGCCCACGATGGTGATGACCTCGATGCCCGCCTTGCGCAGCAGGGTGTTGGTCTGGGTGTTGCGGTCGTAGGTGAAGACCACCCCGGGCTCCAGGGCGACCGCGTTGTTGCCGCTGTCCCACTGCTGGCGTTCGGAGGCGTAGACGTCGCCGCCCGTCTCGACGATCCGCAGCGCGGGCAGGCCCAGCGCCTTGGCGACGACGTCGGTGAAGGGCGTGGTGCCCTCGTCGGTGATGTCGAAGCCCGGCGCCCGGTCGCTCGGGCGCAGCGAGAAGGTGTGGACGCCGTCCATGATCGCCGGGTAGAGCGTCACCAGGTCGCGGTCGGCGAAGGTGAAGACCGTGTCGAGGTGCATCGCGGACCGCAGTCTCGGCATCCCGGCCACGATCACGCGTTCGGCGGCGCCCTGGTCGAACAGCGCCTTGGCCACCTGGGTGACGGCCTGCCGCGAGGTGCGCTCGCTCATGCCCATCAGCACGACGCCGTTACCGACGGGCATGATGTCCCCGCCCTCGAACGTCGCCTGCCCCCAGTCGAGTTCGGGGTCGCCCCACCACACGGTGGAGCCCGCGTAGTCGGGGTGGAAGGTGTAGATCGCCTTCATCAGCAGGGTCTCGTCGTGCCGGGCGGGCCAGTACAGCGGGTTGAGGGTGAGACCGCCGTAGAGCCAGCAGGTGGTGTCCCGGGTGTAGAGCGTGTTGGGCAGCGGCGGCATGAGGTACTCGCGGACGCCGGTCGACTCACGGGCCAGGGCGAGGTGGCCGGTGCGGTACTCGTCCGGCAGGTCGGTGGTGGCCAGGCCGCCGATCAGATACCTGGCCAGCCGCTCCGGTTCGAGGGTCTCCAGGTAGGCGCGGGTGGTGTCGATGAGGCCGAGACCGACCTCGCCTGCGACGATCTTCCGGTCCAGCAGCCAGTCCCGCGCTTCGGGGATCGCCATGGTCCGCGCGAGCAGATCGTGCAACTCCACGACCTCCACGTCGCGTTCACGCAGCTTGTTGACGAAGTCGGCGTGGTCGCGCTGGGCGTTCTCGACCCACATCACGTCGTCGAAGAGCAGGTCGTCGGAGTTGGTGGGGGTGAGTCTGCGGTGGGCGAGCCCGGGGGCGCAGACGAGGACCTTGCGCAGCCTGCCGACCTCGGAGTGGACGCCGTACGCGGGACGGGCTTCTTGACTGGTCACGGGGTGCCTTTCCGGAATCGGCGGACTCAGAGGCTGATCCAGCCCAGGGCCAGGGCGACCACGCCGACGACCGCGCCGGCCACCGAGACCGCGAGGACGAGCAGTTCGCGCGGCGAGAAGAGCCGTCGGCCCTGTTCCTTGCGGACCTTGACGAACAGGGCCGTCGCGGGGGCGTAGACGATGAGCGAGACGAGGAGGTATTTCAGACCGGCCGCGTAGATGAGGAACGCGGTGTAGACGGTGGCGAGGAGGGCGACCGCCAGTTCGCCGGGCGGGCCGGTCCGTCCGATCCGCACGGCGAAGCCCGCCGCCAGCAGGAACGGGACGAGGCTCAGTGCGCTGGTCAGGTCGAGGGCGAAGTTGAAGGCGTCGTCCGAGAACAGGGTGACGACCAGGACGACTTGGCTGAGCAGGGTGGTCATGGCCAGCGCGGGGACCGGTACGTCGTCGGCCGTCGAGCGCTTCAGGAAGCGGGGCATGTCGTCGTCCCGGGCGGCGACGAACAGCACCTCGGCGGCCATCAACGTCCAGGCGAGATAGGCGCCGAGCACGGAGACGATCAGTCCGACGCTGACGAAGACCTTCCCCCAGGTGCCGACCGCGTGCTCCAGCACCCCCGCCATGGACGGCTGGCGCAGTTCGGCGATCTCGCCCATCGGCATGATGCCGTACGAGACGATGGTGACCGACGCGAAGATCGCGAACACGCTCAGGAAGCCCAGCACGGTGGCCCGGCCGACGTCCTCGCGGCGGCGCGCGTGCCGGGAGTAGACGCTGGCGCCCTCGACCCCGAGGAAGACGAAGACGGTGGCCAGCATGGTGCCCTTGACCTGGGAGAACAGCGACCCCGCGTAGTCGGCTCCGGCGAAGTTGTCGGCGAAGACGCCCGGTTCGAGGTAGAAGAGCGCGAGCACGACGAAGACGAGGATCGGCACGAGTTTGGCCACCGTGACGATCCGGTTGATCGCGGCGGCCTCCTTCACTCCCCGGCTGATGAGCAGGAAGAACAGCCACAGCCCGGCCGAGGAGAGGACGACCGCGAGCACGGTGTCACCGTCCCCGAGGGCGGGTGCGATCGCGCCGATGGTCGACATGATCAGCACCCAGTACGTCACGTTGCCCACGCAGGCGCTGGCCCAGTAGCCGAACGCGGCGAAGAAGCCGAGGTATTCGCCGAACCCGGCCTTGGCGTAGGCGTAGACACCGGCGTCGAGGTCGGGGCGGCGCACCGCGAGGTTCTGGAAGACGAAGGCGAGCATCAGCATCCCGGTGCCCGCCACGGCCCAGGCGATCAGCGCGCCGGCGACGCCCGTCTCCTGGGCGAACCGGCTCGGCAGGGAGAAGACACCGGCCCCGACCATCGAGCCGACGACCATGGTGGTGAGTGTCGGCAGGCTCAGTTTCGCGGTGGCCGGCCGGGACCCGGTCTCGGTCTGCGTCATGGGTGCCCTACGACGGAGGGACGGAAGTGGTGCGCAGGCGGCCGAGGAACGCCCGCCGACCACCGCTGCGACCTTAACCACGCATGCGCCCGGACATGTATTTGTATTGCCCCAAATGCCTGAACGTCGATTGGGACCTATCGTGCTGATATGGAGCACGCACTGAGCCCAGCGACCCTCTCCGAACTGCGCCGCCCGCGCCCCTATCCGGCGGTGTCCGTGCTGACGCCGACACACCGGCGGGAACCCGAGAACACCCAGGACCGGGTCCGGCTGCGCAATGTCGTGGCCGAGGCGAAGAAACAGCTGGAGACCGACCCGGCGGTCAGCCGCGAGCGGCGCGCCGACGTCGCCGACCAGCTCGACCTGGCCCTGGCCGAGGTCGACCTGGCGCACACCGAGGACGGCCTGGTCATCTACGCGGCCCCGGGCGAGCACCAGGTGTGGTCCCTGGCCCGTGCCGTCCCCGAACGCGTCGTGCTCTCCGACACCTTCCTGACCCGCAACCTGGTCTCGGCCCAGGCCGCCGAACGGCCGTTCTGGGTGCTGTCGGTCTCCGCCGACCACGTCACGCTGTGGAACGGCGGCATCGACCGGGTCACCGAGGAACACGCCGGTGGCTTCCCCCTGGTCAGGAGTCAGCCGAACTTCGACGCCGAGCGCATGGAGCGGATCGGCGACTCGCCCAGCACGTTCCGCGACGAAGGCACCCGCCACTTCCTGCGCGAGGCCGACACCGCCCTGGGCAGGCTGCTGCGCGAGGACCCGCGACCGCTGTACGTCACCGGCGAGCAGGCGGCGCTGTCGCTCCTCGACGAGCTGGGCGGAGTCACCCGGGACGCGGTGCACGTCGCGCACGGCGGCCTCTCCCACGGCACACCCGACTCCGTGTGGCAGGCCGTGCGCCCGCTGCACGACGCGGAGGGCCGCCGCAACACCGCGGCCGTCGCCCGGGAGCTCGACTCGGCCCGTGGACACAAGATGTTCGCGGCCGGGGTCGACGAGCTCTGGCAGAGCGCGCGGGAGGGCCGGATCCGGCTGCTGGCCGTCGAGGAGAACTACCGGGTCACGGTCCGCGACGGCGGCGACCATCTCGTCCCCGCCGTGAGCGGCGACCTCGACGCCCGCGAGGACATCGTGGACGAGATCGTCGAGCAGTGCCTGGAGACGGGCGCCGAGGTGCGCTTCGTCCCCGACGGCACACTGGGCGACGCGGACGGGATGGCAGGCGTGCTGCGCTACTGACCCGCGACCGCCCCGCACAGCGGCGGCTCGGCCGGTTGCCCTGGTCGGGGGCCCGTTCGGCGGCTCTCACCGGCGGCGTACGCTACGGCGTGATCGTCGACCGGGAGGGTGAGTACGCGTGAGTGACCTGCTGGGCGTGGCCGTACTGGGTGCCGGACACATGGGCGCCGACCATGTACGCCGCCTCGATCGCGTGGTGAGCGGAGCCCGGGTCGCCGCGGTGGCCGATCCCGACGCCGCGCGCGCGAAGGAGGCCGTGGCCGGGATCGAGGGCGTGACGGTCCACACGGATGCCGAGGCCGCGCTCGACGCGCCCGGCGTCGAGGCCGTACTGATCGCGTCGCCCGGCCCCGCGCACCAGGAGGCGCTGCTCGCGGCCTTCGCCCGCGGGCTCCCGGTGCTGTGCGAGAAGCCCATGGTGCCGGACTCGGCCGGGGCGCTGCGCGTGCTGGAGGCGGAGGCCCGGCTGGGACGGCGGCTGACGCAGATCGGGTTCATGCGGCGCTACGACGCCGGGTACCGCAGCCTCAAGACGCTGCTGGACGACGGGCGGCTCGGCCGGCCGCTGATGCTGCACTGCGTGCACCGCAACGTCTCCTCACCGCCTGGCTTCACCAGCGCGATGCTGATCGACAGCTCGGTGTCGCACGAGATCGACGCGGCCCGCTGGCTGCTCGGCCAGGAGCTGACCGCGGTCACCGTACGGCGCCCGCGCCCCTCCGCCGGCGCCCCGCAGGGCCTGCTCGACCCGCAGTTCGTGCTCTTCGAGACCGACGGGGGCGCCCTGGTCGACGTGGAGGTCTTCGTCAACTGCGGATTCGGCTACCAGGTGCGCTGCGAGGCCGTGTGCGAGGCGGGCAGCGCGCGGATCGGCGACGAGCAGGGAATGCTCGTCACCACCGGGGGCACCGCCGGCGCGGACGTGCCCCAGGACTACCTCGTGCGGTTCGCGGACGCCTACGACCGCGAGGTGCAGGCCTGGGTCGACGCCACCCGGCGCGGTCTGGTCACCGGCCCGACCCTCTGGGACGGCTACGCGGCCTCCGTCGTCGCCGAAGCGGGGATCCGGGCCCTGGAGAGCGACACCCGCGTCGCGGTCGAACTCGCCCCGCGGCCCGGCCTGTACACCGCGGAAGGTCACTGACACCCGGGGCTCAGACATTGCCGAGCAGGGCCTCCAGTCCCTGGTCGACGGCGGCGCCGACATCCTCCCGGCCCGCCGCGACCACGGCGTAGCTGCGCAGCAGGAACCGGCGCAGGGCGTCCGTGTCGAACTGGAGCAAGGCCAGGCCGAGCGGGGAGTGGAACTCCACGACCGTACGGACCGGCCCACAGGGCCAGATGTGCACGTCCCCGCTCCCCGCCGGACCGCTCACCCCCTGCTCCAGCAGGGTCCGTCCGAAGGTCCAGGTGACCGCCTCGCCCGCGAGGGAGACCTCCGGCGGGAAGTCGACGTGCACGGCGAACGGGTCGGAGGAGACGTAGCGGAGCGTGGCGGGCACGGGCAGCTCCTGGTCCTCCGCGGTGATCAAGCGGGCGCGGACGGGTTGTTCCAGAGTGATGTCCATGCAAGTACGACCTCGCGGGGGCCACTTGCATTACGCGAAAGCGGTGTCCAATTCATGTGACCTGCGTCACAACGCCCCTTGCCTGGAACATCAGGCCTCCGAACAGGCGACCGATGGTCACCTCGAACCCCCCAGGAGTCCCCCAAGTCACGTACGTCACCTACGACTTGAGATGCTTCCGGGGCCCGCCGGCCACCTCCCGCCACCCCTCCTTGAAGACACTGGCATATGCCAGAAGCACCACCGAATCGTGTGTTGCCAAATCCCTTACACACCGTCGCGGGCTGTGCAACAGTCGTAACGGCCCTTGTGCCAGCCTTCGCCGTACCGTCCCGCATCGGAGTGCGTCATGCCGCCCCATGTCTCCGCGGACCGCTCAGCCGCCCAGCCGCCGGGGCGCGGCTCGGTCGACGCGCTGATCACGCAGACCCGGCGACTCAAGGGCGACATGGACGCCGTACGGCAGGACGCCCGCGGCGACACGGCGGACCCGCAGAGCCGCTGGCAGCGCGCGCTCTACGACCTGGCGCTGCACCAACTCGACGACCTCGACACGCACCTGGCGCAGTTGCGGGACGGTCCGCCGCCCGTGCCGGCCGCCGATCACCCGCCGGCCGCACCGGCCGCGCCCCGGCGCGAGTCGCTGCTCAGCCGGGTCGGCAGCGCGGAGTGGAACCTGCTGACGGACGAGGCGGTCTGGTCCGAGGAGCTCTACGGGATCCTCGGCCGCGACACCGCCGCTCCCCCGCTCACCCTCGACGAACTGCCCGCGCTCGTCCTCGACGAGGACCGGCCGAGGCTGACGGCCATGGTCACGGACTGCCTGATCGACGCCCGCCCCATCGACGGCGAGTTCCGCGTCGTGCGCCCGGACGGCGAGCACCGCACCGTGCACATGATGGGCGAACCCGTGCTCGACGCCGAGGGCGGCACCACCTCGATGTGGGCCGTGCTGCGGGACGTCAGCGCACTGCGCCGCAGCCAGCGGGCGGTGCACGAGAGCCGTGACTCGCTCCAGCGGCAGCGCCACCACGCCCAGACCGAACACCGGCTCGCGGTGGAGCTCCAGGAGGCCGTGCTGCCGCCGTGGCGCGGCTCCCCGCGCCTGCCGCACCAGGGCCCCCGCTCCCTCGACCTCGCCGCCCACTACCTGCCCGCCGCGACGACCTCCCGGATCGGCGGCGACTGGTACGACGCGCTCGAACTCTCCGACGGCCAGACGCTGCTGAGCGTCGGTGATCTCACCGGCCACGGCCCGACCGTCACCTCGACCACGGCGATGCTGCTGGGCGCCCTGCGCGGGATGGCCATGGCGGGCACCCGACCCGCCCAACTGATGTCCTGGCTCAACCAGTTACTGGACACCACGGTCCAACCGGCGCTGGGCAGCGCGGTCTGCTGCCGCTACCGGCCGGACACCCGCACCCTGATGTGGGCGCAGGCCGGACACCCCGTCCCGTTGCTGTTCCGCGACGGGACGGGACGCCGGCTGGACGCACCGCAGGGCGTGCTCCTCGGAGCCAACGCACACGCCGACTACGGGCAGGCCGAAGAAACCCTCGAACAGGGCGACCTGCTCCTGCTGCACACCGACGGGCTGGCGCCCGCCGACCGCCTCCTCGGCCTGGCCCCTCGTCTGGACGCGGCACGCACCGCACAGGAGTGTGTGCGCATGGTCGTGGAGGAGTGCGGCGAGAGCGAACGCGCCGACGACGCCTGCGTACTCGTCGCCCGGGTCACCCGGTGAGTGGACCCGACCGACGACAACCCGCTCACACCTGAGCGCCGTTGCCCCCCTTGCTCCCCCTGCTGCCCTTCTGCTTCGGCAGCGCCAGCATGATCTCCTCACGCAGCTCGCTGATCCTCGGGGAGTTGGCGTACTCCGCGGTGAGCCGGTACATCTGGCTCAGCCGGTCCCAGGTGCGCCGGGAGGAGTTCGACCCCATCGACATCAGGGCCAGCCGCGCGAACCGGTCCGCCTGCTCGGGATCGTCGGCGATGAAGCACGCGGATGCCATGGACAGATGGTCGAAGATCTTCGACCGCTCCCGCCCGTCGACGCGCAGCGCCAGTGCCCGCTCCGCGTAGTACTGGGCGTGCGCGGCCGCCTGCGGCTCGAACTCGGCCAGCGTGCGGTAGGCCAGCGCCTGCATGCCGTACAGATCCTCGTCCTTGAAGGTCTGCATCCAGGACGGCGGTGTGACGTCGCCCTTGTCGGAGACGAAGAGGTCCTCCGCCCGGCCGAGGGTGCGGCGCATGGCCTGGCCCTTGCCCATCGACGCCTGTGCCCAGGCCTCGACGGTGTGGAACATCGCCCGGGTGCGCGGCGTCACGTCGTCGCCGGATCCGGACTGGGCGAGCTTCATCAGGTCGAGGGCCTCGTCGGGCCGCCCGAGGTGGACCATCTGACGGGCCGCCCGGGAGAGCGCCTCGCCGGCCCGCGGCCGGTCACCGCCCTCTCTGGCGGCATGGGCGGCGATGACGAAGTACTTCTGGGCCGTGGGCTCCAGACCGATGTCGTGCGACATCCAGCCCGCGAGGACGGCGAGGTTGGCCGCGACGCCCCACAGGCGCCGCTGGAGATGGGAGGGGTGGTGGTAGGCGAGGATGCCGCCCACCTCGTTCAGCTGTCCCACGACCGCCTTGCGTTGCAGCCCGCCCCCGCGGGCCGCGTCCCAGGCCCGGAACACCTCCACCGAACGCTCGAGTTCGTCCACCTCCTCCTTTCCGATGGGGGCGGCCTCGTAGCGGTCGAACCCGGCGGGGTCGGCATGGTGGAGGAGGGGATGGTCGATGACAGGAGCGTCGGAGGAGAGGGTGGGGTCGGTGTGCAGCCACTCGTACATGGCACTGCTGAGAGCTGATCCCGCGGCGAGCGCGGCACCCGCGCCCACCAAGCCGCGTCGGTTGAGCATGAGGTCCATTCCCGTGAATTCGGTGAGGACCGCAGCAGTCCGTTCGGGCGCCCACGGCACACCGTCGGGATGTTCCACACTCCCGCCGCCGGACCGTTTCCCTGTACGCCCGTGCCGGACCAGACCGAGGTCCTCGATGGTCACGACACGGCCGAGACGCTCGGTGAACAGAGCCGCCAGCACCCTCGGCACCGGATCGCGCGGGATCTCTCCCATGTCGATCCAGCGCCGCACCCGAGAGGTGTCGGTCGACAGCTGGGGGTGGCCCATGGCCGCCGCCTGCCGGTTGACCAGCCTCGCGAGTTCCCCCTTGGACCAGCCGGCCAGGCCGAACAGGTCCGAGAGGCGGGTGTTGGGTTGTCCGCTCACGTCAAGCCCCCAGGTTCTCGGCTGAGTTGACAGTAGCCCGGTGAAAGTTGCCGGGCGACTATTCGCCATGGTTCGCCAGGGTGCGCCAGATGGTGTGCCACTGGGCGACGGGTGTCAGGTAGGAAAGCGCCACCCCGACCCGGTCGCCGAGGGACATTCCCCAGGGTGTACCCGAAAGGACCGGTCGGGGCAGCGTTCTGAACGTCCGGCACACGAAGGGATCTGTTTCTCCCATGTACGCAGCATCGTCCTCCGTGTCCGCCCCGCCCCGGTCGCTGCACACCCGCCCGGGCGGCGGCGGCCCCTACCTCGACCCCGCCGCGCGGTCGGCGGCCCCCGCGCTCGGCGCCGGTCTGGTCCGGCGACCCGCGGGGCTCGGCACGCAACCGCTCAGCGGAAGACTCGACCTGTCCGGCGCCCAGGGCGCCCAACTGCGCACGGCGATCGCGTCCGTGCACCGGATCTGCCCGGAGTTCGCCCCGGTCCAGGTACTGCGCCGCAGCGGACGCTCGGTGTTGCTGGTGGGCACGACCGGCCGCAGCACGGCGGTCGCCAAGTGTTTACTCGACCACTCCCCGGTGTGGGCCGAGCAGATCCGGCACGAAATAGCCGCATACCGCACGTTCGTCCGGCACCGCCCCCCGGTGCGGGCGCCGAGACTGATCGCGGCGGACCCGGACAACTGCACCCTGGTGATCGAGCGGATGCCGGGCCGGGTGGCCGCACTCCAGCGGCACCCGACCGAGGCCCCGCCGCGCGCGGACGTCCGGGCGGCACTCGGCGCGGTCTGCCGGCTCAACGCCTGGCGGCCCCCGGCGGGGACGTTCGACGCCCCGCTGGACTACGCCGCCCGTATCTCCCGCTACCACGAGCTGGGTCTGCTCACCGACCGGGACATGGGCGACCTCCAGAAGCTGCTGCACGGCATCGCGGCCACCGCGGGCCGGCAGGGCATGGGCCAGTTCTGTCACGGCGACGCCCTCCTGTCGAACATCCTTCTCTCACCGGCCGGTCCAGTGCTGGTGGACTGGGAGCACGCGGGTTGGTATCTGCCGGGCTACGACCTGGCGACGCTGTGGTCGGCGCTGGGTGACGCGCCGGTGGCGCGCCGTCAGATCAGCCAGATCGCCCAGTCCGCCGGCCCGGCCTCACGGGACGCCTTCCTGGTGAACCTGATGCTGGTCCTGACCCGCGAGATCCGCACGTACGAGACGGCCGTGCAGCGTTCGATGCACGACGTCACCCCGACGGCCCCGGGCGCCCATCCGGGTGGCGCGCCGTCCGGCGAGGAACAGCGCCTGCTGCTGCGACGGCTGCACGACGACTGCCAGCTGGCCCGCCGGGCCGTGCGCGCGGCGGTCGGCACCCGCTGAGGGGACGGGGGTCCGCGGTCGCCTGAACGGCGGCGCACCGCGGGCCCCCGGGGTGCGTCAGCAGTGTCTTGGCAAGGGAAATCGGTTGCCTGTGGGCATGATTGACGGGTTGTCGGCAAGCCGGTGACAGATGGTTCATGTCCGGCCCCGCACGCCCGCCCGCTCGTTCCCAGGAGGCAGCCTTGCGAAAACCCGTCACCCACCCCGGACCTGGCAGACACACCCGTAGAGCCGCAGGCGCCATGGCGTCGGCGGCTCTGCTGCTCCCGCTGCTCGGCGCGGCCTCCCCGGCCGAGGCCACGGATCCCTCGGTCTCCCCGGCGGGCCGGGCTGCCACGGCGGCCGGCCTCCAGCGGGCGTTCGCCGCCGCGGCCGCCGAGTACCACGTGCCGCGGAGCCTGCTGCTGGGCGTCTCCTACCTCCAGTCCCGCTGGGACACGCACGCCGGAGCGCCGAGCGTGACCGGCGGCTACGGACCGATGCACCTCACCGACGCCCGTACGGCGCTCGCCGCGGCCCCGCACCACAGCCACGGCACGGAGGACGCCCGCGGCGACTCCGCCCGCCCGGCCCGGGTACCGCAGACGCGGCTCCCGGCCGCCGACGAGCTCCCGGCCCGGCTGCGTACCCTGCCGAGGGCGGCGGAGCTGACCGGCCTGAGCGCCGAGCAGCTGCGCACTGATCCCTCGGCCAACATCGCGGGCGGCGCGGCGCTGCTCGCCGCCGCGCAGCGGAGCCTGGGCGAGCCGCTGAGCGCCGACCCGGCGGACTGGTACGGCGCGGTGGCGCGCTTCTCGGGCGCGGACGACAGCGCGACGGCCGGCGCCTACGCCGACGACGTCTACGACGTGCTCCGTACCGGCGCGGAGCGCTTCACGGACGCCGGTGGGCCGGTCGCCCTGGCCGCCGCGCCGGGCCTGACCCCGCGGACCGCCCAGCTGCGGGAGACCGGTCTGCGCACGGCGTCCGCAGCCGGCACCGAGTGCCCGACGACGGTGTCCTGCGAGTGGATCCCGGCGCCCTACGAGCAGTTCGGCGACAACGACTACGGCAACCACGACCTCGGGGACCGGCCCGCCGCGCCGAGCATCAAGTACATCGTCGTGCACGACACCGAGGGCGGCTGGGAGGGGGTGCTGAACATGGTCCAGGACCCCACCTATGTGTCCTGGAGCTACACCCTGCGCTCCACCGACGGGCATGTCGCCCAGCATGTGAAGGCCAAGGACGTGGCCTGGCACGCGGGCAACTGGTACGTCAACGCCAAGTCGATCGGCCTGGAGCACGAGGGCTTCCTCGCCCAGCCGGACTCCTGGTACACGGAGGCGATGTACCGGTCGTCGGCGCGGCTGGTGAAGTACCTGGCCGGACGATACGGCGTCCCGCTGGACCGGCAGCACGTCCTGGGCCACGACAACGTGCCCGGGCCGACCACCGCGACCGTCTCCGGGATGCACACCGACCCGGGCCCGTACTGGGACTGGCGGCACTACTTCGAGCTGCTGGACCGGCCCTTCGCGGCGACGGCCCGCAGGAGCGGCGGTCTGGTGACGATCCGGCCGGACTACCGCGCCAACCAGCCGGTGTACACGGACTGTGTCGCCAAGGGCCGGCCGTGCGCGGCGCACGGTTCCGGCGCGGTGCGGCTGTATTCCGACCACGACGAGACGTCGGCGCTGATCAAGGACATCGGCCAGGGCTCGGCCCCGACCACGGGCGTGAACGACACCTCCTCGCGGGTGTCCACCGGCCAGCAGTACGCGGTCGCCGACCGGTGGGGTGACTGGACGGCGATCTGGTACCTGGGTCAGAAGGCGTGGTTCCACAACCCGAAGGAACAGCCGACGGCGGTGCCCGCGGCGGGCCAGGTGATCACTCCGAAGGACGGCCGCGACAGCGTTCCGGTCTACGGCCGCGCCTACCCGGAGGCGTCGGCCTACCCGGCGGGCGTCCCGGCCCAGGCGGTGTCACCGCTCCCGTACACCCTGCCGAAGGGCCAGAAGTACGTGGTCGGTGACAAGGTGCCGGGCGAGTACTACTACGCGGTCACCTTCGCCACCGGCTCGCACCAGGTCGTGATCGGCGAGGACCAGTACTACGAGATCCAGTACGGCCACCGGGTGGCGTTCGTGCGGGCCGCGGACGTGCGGCTGATGTCGTCGATGTCGTAGCCGCGCCTCAGCCCCGCCTCAGCCCTGCTGGAACAGCTCCGCCGGGAGCGGCTTCAGCAGGGCGTACAGGTCGTCGGTGATGGGACGGTCCCAGGCGGCGATGGTCACCAGGACGTTGTCGCTGCGGTCGAACTGCACGCAGGAGACCCGGCCCTCGGAGAGCTTGAGGCGGCGCACGATCAGGAGGTTGTCGCCCTGCATCACCGGCATGTCCTCGGTGCCGACGACGGTCACCTCCTCGTCGTTCTCCAGCGCGAGCAGCAGCTGGGCGACCTCGAAGGGGACCTCCCCCTCCTCCACCTCGCGGGCCGGGGAGCCCTCGGGCAGATTACCGATGATCATCGCGGGGCCGCGGCCGCCGAAGAGGTCGTAGCGCAGGAAGACGCCCTGGCAGCTGCCGTCGGGGGCGGGCAGCAGCCCGGCACCCAGATTGCCGGGCCAGTCGCCCGGATCCATGGCCAGGACGTCGAAGTCGGGCCCGGCGGGAGTGGCGCTGCGGCGGCGGAGGAACGACATGCGGCCATGGTACGTGGACAGCGCCGTCCGGCGACCGCCGGGAGGGACGCGGTTCGTCGTCCCGGGGCACCGTTGCTCCCCGGGTGGTGGCGGCCGACGACGCCTGCCCGCCCGGATCCCCGCCCGGGCAGGCTCACCGTGCCGGCCGGACGGCCGGTACCGGTCTCAGGTCAGGTCGAACTCCCCCTCCCGCGCCCCCGACACGAACGCGCCCCACTCGGCGGGCGTGAAGATCAGGGAAGGGCTCGCTGGGCGGCCACTGTTGCGCATCGCGATGAATCCCTCGACGAAGGCGATCTGGACATCCCCCCGCCCCTGGCTGCTGGACTGCCACTCGGCGCTGCTGAGGTCCAGCTCCGGCTTGTCCCAGCCCGCGAGCGGCTGCTGCTGGATGGTGCTCTCGGCCACGTCCGTGCTCCTCCCGGTTCGTCGTCCGCGGGCCAGCCTAGCGATCGGTTCCGGACCCCGACAGAGCACGTGAGGGGGACCTTTCAGGACTCCGGTGGCCGCGCTCCCACGAGCCACATGGAGAAGAACTGCGAGCCGCCGCCGTAGGCGTGCCCGAGGACCTTCCCGGCGCGCTCCACCTGGTGCTCCCCGGCCTGGCCGCGTACCTGGAGCGCCGCCTCCGCGAAGCGGATCATGCCGGAGGCGCCGATTGGGTTGGTGGACAGGACGCCGCCCGACATGTTGACGGGCAGGTCGCCGTCGAGCTCCGTCACCCCGGCCTCGGTCAGCTTCCAGCCCTCGCCCTCGTCGGCGAAGCCGAGGTTCTCCAGCCACATGGGCTCGTACCAGGAGAACGGTACGTACATCTCGACGGCGTCGATGTCCCGGCGCGGGTCGCTGACACCGGCCTGCCGGTAGACGTCGGCGGCGCAGTCCCGGCCTGCCCGCGGCGACACGGCGTCCTTGCCGGCGAACAGCGTCGGTTCGCTGCGCATCGCGCCGCCGAGCATCCAGGCGGGCGGCCGGGGCGCGCGGGCGGCTCCGGCCCGGTCGGTGAGGATCATCGCGCAGGCGCCGTCGGAGGAGGGGCAGGTCTCCGAGTAGCGGATCGGGTCCCAGAGCATGGGCGAGGCCTGGACCTTCTCCAGCGTGATGTCGTGTTCGTGCAGGTGGGCGTAGGGGTTCTTCAGCGCGTTGCGCCGGTCCTTGTACGCCACCAGCGAGCCGACGGTGTCGGGGGCGCCGCTGCGCCGCATGTACGCCCGTACGTGCGGCGCGAAGAAGCCGCCCGCCCCGGCGAGCAGGGGCTGCTGGAAGGGGACCGGCAGGGACAGTCCCCACATGGCGTTGGACTCGGACTGTTTCTCGAAGGCGAGGGTCAGCACGGTGCCGTGGACGCGGGCCGCGACGAGGCCCGCGGCGACGAGCGCGGTGGACCCGCCGACGGAGCCGGCCGTGTGCACCCGCAGCATCGGCTTGCCCACCGCGCCGAGCGCGTCGGCGAGGTAGAGCTCGGGCATCATGACGCCCTCGAAGAAGTCGGGGGCCTTGCCGATGACGACGGCGTCGATGTCGGCCCACGTCAGCTCGGCGTCCTCGAGGGCGCGGCGGGCGGCCTCGCGGACGAGCCCCGCGATCGACACGTCCCGGCGTGCCGCGACGTGCTTGGTCTGGCCGATCCCGACGACGGCCACGGGCTCCTTGCTCATCGCGGTTCCCCTTCGAGTACGGCGACCAGGTTCTGCTGGAGACACGGTCCTGAGGTGGCGTGGGCGAGGGCGCGGTCGGACTCGCCCCGGTGGATCCGGGCGGCGGCCTCGCCGACGCGGATGAGGCCGGCGGCCATCATCGGGTTGGCGGCGAGGGCGCCGCCGGACAGGTTCACCCGCACGCTGTCGTCGAGCCGCAGCGCCTTGCGCAGGACGACCTCCTGCGCGCTGAACGGGGCGTGCAGTTCGGCGGTGTCGACGGGCCGTTCGAAGGCGCCGGCCCGTTCGGCGGCCAGGCGGGTGGAGGGCGAGTCGGTCAGGTCGCGCACGCCGAGCGAGTGGGCCTCGATCCGGTGGTCGATGCCCCGGATCCAGGCGGGCCGGGAGCACAGCTCGCGGGCCCGCTCCCCGGCCGCGAGGATCACGGCGGCGGCGCCGTCGCCGACGGGCGGGCAGTCGCCGGTGCGCAGCGGCTGTACGACGTAGTCCCCCTGGGGAATCGCACCGCGCAGCTGAGCACGCGAGTTGAGGGTCGCCACCCGGCGGCTGCGGGCACCGATCGCGGCGAGGCCGCTCTCGTCGGTGTCGCCCGCGTCGATCAGGGCCTGCGCCTGGAGGGCGGCGAGGGCGACGGAGTCGGGCCACAGCGGGGCGACGTAGTACGGGTCGAGCTGGCGGGTGAGCACGTCGCGCAGGGAGCCGGGCGAGGACTTGCCGTAGGAGTAGACGAGCGCGGTGTCGGCGTCGCCGGTGAGCAGCTTGGTCCACGCCTCGTACAGCGCCCAGGCGCCGTCCATCTCGACATGGGATTCGGAGATGGGCGGCCAGGCGCCGACGCCGTCGAGGGCGAGGGTGAAGGAGAAGGCCCGGCCGGCGAGGTAGTCGCTGGAGCCGGAGCAGGTGAAGTCGATGTCGGCGGTCTTGAGGCCGGTCCGGTCCAGGACGCTGTGCAGGACCGGCATGAGCATCTCGACCTCGGAGAGCTCGTCGGTGGTGCGCCGGACGTCGGTCTGCGCGAAGGCCACCACCGCGATGTCCCGGGTCACAGCAGCTCCTTGTAGGCGTCGTAGTCCGCGTCGGGTTCGCCGGTCGGCCGGTAGTGGTCGGGGTAGCGGGCCCCGTCCGTCCACACGGGCTCGACGCGCAGGCCCATGCGCACCTGGTCGTAGGCGATGCCGCCGATGCGGGCGTGCAGCGCGAGGTCGGCGCCGTCGAGGGCGATGTGGGCGTAGACGTAGGGCACCTCGATGTCGAGGTTCTTCGCCTTGATGTTGACGATGCAGAAGGTGGTGACGGTCCCGCGCGGTCCGACCTCGACCTGCTCGGCGGTCGGGACGCCGCAGGTGGGGCAGGCTCCGCGCGGCGGGACGTACACCTTGCGGCAGGACGGGCAGCGTTCGCCGACGGTCCTGCGGTCGGCGAGGGAGTTGATGTAGGCGGTCTGGGCGCGGCCGGGCGAGTAGGTGTAGTCGAGCCGGGCGGCGGCGACGATGCCGCCGACCGGGTCGGCGAACTCGCCGCTGCTTCCGGTGAGTTCGGCCGGTTCACCGTCGTGGGGCTCGAAGCAGGCGATGTCGGTGACGGCGCCGGTGCGTTCCTCGGCCCAGCGGATCCGGACGCGCATGCCGGTGTGGACGGCGTCGGGGCCGGGGGCGTCGAGGGCGTGCAGGAGGGCGGTGTCGGCGCCGTCGAGGCGGACCAGGACCCAGGCGAAGGGGGTGGTGAGGGGCTGTCCGCGGCGGGGCGCGTGGTTCCAGGCCCAGGTGGTGACGGTGCCGGTGGGGGCGACCTCGACCAGGTCGCGCAGGTCGTCGGCGGTGACCGGGTCGTACTCGACGGGCGGGACGAGGGTGCGGCCGTCGGCGGCCGTCACCCCGAGGACGACCCGCTCGCGCAGGCCAGTGAGAAAGGCACTCTGGACGGGGCCGAGGGACCTGGTGAACGGAAACTCGACGACGAGGGGCGCTTTGAGGACTTCGGGCATCGGGGCTGCCTCCTTGGGATTTCGGCATGCTGCGGCCGGGCCCCGTAAGGGGCGCGGGGAACTGCGCGACCAGCCCAACGACGGCCGGCAGTCGGCAAGCGGCGTCACCCCCGTCCGCTCAACCCGCGGAGCGTCACGCACGCCGGAAGACCGGCGCCCGCTTCTCCGCGAAGGCGCGGGCGCCTTCCTTCGCGTCGTCCGTGTCGAACACCGGCCATCCCTTGACGAGTTCGGCGGCGAGCCCGTCGGTCTCGGTCAATTCGGCGGCCTCGTAGACGGACGCCTTCACGGCCTCCACGGCGAGTGGCGCGCAGGCGTTGACGCGTTCGGCGATCTCCAGGGCCTTCTCCAGGGCGGTGCCGTCGGGGACGACATGGCCGATCAGGCCGATGTCGGCGGCCTCGCGGGCGGTGTAGGACCGGCCGGTGAGCAGCATCTCCAGGGCGTGGGTGCGCGGGATCTGGCGTGGCAGGCGGACCGTCGAGCCGCCGATCGGGAAGAGGCCGCGTTTGACCTCGAAGAGGCCGAAGGTGGCGGACTCGCCCGCGACACGGATGTCGGTGCCCTGGAGCATCTCGGTGCCGCCCGCCACGCAGTACCCCTCGACGGCGGCGATCACCGGCTTGCGGGGGCGGTGGTGGCGCAGCATCGCCTTCCAGTGCAGGTCGGGATCGGCCTTGAGCCGGTCGCGGTGCCGCTCGCCCTCCATGCCGCGGCCGGCCAGGGCCTTGAGGTCCATGCCGGCGCAGAAGGAACCGCCCGCGCCGGTGAAGACGACCGAGCGGATCGAGTCGTCCGCGTCGGCCTCGAGCCAGCCGTCGTACAGGCCGACGAGCATGGCGATCGAGAGCGCGTTCCTGGCCTCCGGTCTGTTGAGCGTGAGCACGAGTGTGGCGCCTTCGCGGCGCACGGTGAGGTGTTCGGTGCCGCTCATCGCAGATCTCCCCTCGGAAAGAACGAGAACAGGTTGCAGGAGGCGTGATGGCAGTTCAAGGGTTTTCTGACAGTCAGTCAGATTTATTGGCGCGAGCCCTTCCCACTTGCCGCCCCCTTTGCTCAGATGACCGACGAATCGTCGGAGAACCAGGCCCCCCGGTCAGGAGGAGCGGTGGAGTACAACCTTGCCGACCTGTTCGAGTCGGTCGTCGACGTGGCGGCGGACCGTGAGGCGCTCGTGTACGTCGACCACCCCGGTACGGGCGCGGAACGCCGTCTGACGTACGCGGAGCTGGACGCCGCGGCCAACCGCATCGGTCACCACCTCCTCGACAGCGGGATCCGCCCCGGCGAGCATCTCGGCCTGCATCTGTACAACGGCGTCGAGTACCTCCAGACGGTGCTGGGCTGCCTCAAGGCGCGGATCGTACCGGTCAACGTCAACTACCGTTATGTGGAAGAGGAGTTGGTCTACCTCTACCGGGACGCGGATCTGGTGGCGCTCGTCTTCGACGCGGAGTTCACGGACCGGGTGGCGGCCGCGCTGCCGCAGACCCCCGCGCTGCGGCACCTGATACGGGTGGGCCCGCGGGACGAGGCCATCACCTCCTTCGCGGACGCCGAGGCGGGCGGCTCCCCCGGGCGCGGGTTCCCCGACCGCTCGGGCGACGACCAGTTCATCATCTACACCGGCGGCACGACCGGCCTGCCCAAGGGAGTGATGTGGCGTCAGGAGGACCTGTTCTTCTCGGGGCTGGGCGGCGGTTCACCGACCGGTGAGCCGGTGAAGAAGCCGGAGGAGATCGCCGAGCGGGTCGCGGCCGGCGGATCCGGGATCACCTTCTTCCCCACCCCGCCGCTGATGCACGGCACCTCCACGCTCACCGCCTTCATCGGCTTCAACTTCGGTCAACGGGTCGTGATCCACCGCAAGTTCGTCCCCGAGGAAGTCCTGAGGACGATCGAGAAGGAGAAGGTCACCAGCATCTCGCTGGTGGGCGACGCGATGCTGCGGCCGTTGATCGACGCGCTCGAAGGCCCCCTGAGGGGCACCGACTGCTCGTCGGTGTTCAGCGTGTCCTCGTCCGGCGCCATCATGTCGGACACGGTCCGCCGCCAGTTCCGGGCGCTGATGCCCAACGCGATGCTGCTGAACAACTTCGGCTCCTCGGAGTCCGGGTTCAACGGCACCGCGACGGACGACTCGGGGCCCGAGCGCGGCTTCCGGGTCCGCGTCAACTCCCGTACCCGGGTGGTCGATCCGGCCACCCACGAACCGGTCGCGGCGGGCGAGGTCGGGCGGGTCGCCCAGCGCGGTCACGTACCGCTCGGCTACTACAACGACCCGGCGAAGACGGCCGAGACCTTCTTCCGCAAGGACGGCGAACGCTGGGTGCTGCTCGGCGACATGGCGACCGTCGACGAGGAGGGCGTGGTCGTGGTCCTCGGGCGCGGCTCGCAGTGCATCAACACCGGGGGCGAGAAGGTGTACCCCGAGGAGGTCGAACAGGCGCTGAAGTCCCATCCGGACGTGTACGACGCCCTGGTGGCCGGGGTGCCGGACCCGACGTGGGGCAGTCATGTGGCGGCGGTCGTGCAGGTGCGCAGCGGTGCCGCGCAGCCCTCGCTGGAGGACATCCAGCACCATTGCCGCTCCCGGCTCGCCGGCTACAAGATCCCGCGTCAGCTGGTGGTCACGGAGTCCATCCGCCGCTCGCCGAGCGGGAAGGCGGACTACCGGTGGGCGCGGGAGGTGGCGGTCGCCGAGGACCGCTGACCCGGCCGGGCGTCAGCCCCAGGGTGTGACCGTCAGCCGGACGCTCGCCCCCTCGCCCAGGATCGGCGCCGCCGTCGCGGGCAGGGGGATGTGGGCCAGCCAGACGCCGCTGCGGGGGTCTTCGTCGCCGCACGGGGTGCCGGTGGGCCGGTGCTCCCAGATGGCGCCGGGGAGGTCCGAGTTCCAGACGGCCCAGACACCCGGGCCCGGCTCGGCGGAGCCGACGTCGACGACGAGGATGTCGGCGAAGTCCGCGGTCTGTTCGAGGTGGTCGGTGAAGCGCAGGATGCCGTCCCGCTCCCGCAGGGACAGGATCCGCAGGTGCAGCGCGTACCGCAGCGTGGGAGTCTCCGGGGGCCGGGGCGCCTTGCTGTTGAGGAAGGTCGTGGCCAGCGGGACGGGTTCGGCGGCCGCGCCGTCGCCGTGCGGGTCGGGCAGCTGGATGGGGCACCAGTGGGCGGCCAGTTGCTCGTGCATCACGCTGGGCAGCCCGCGCACGGCCAGCCGCACCTCGGCCTGCCAGCTGGTGCCGCCGCCCTCGCGGGGCAGTCGGAGGCCGACCAGTTCGGCCTGGACCCGCAGATCGCCGAAGAGGAAGCGCTGGAGGTTCTGGTAGCCCTCCTCGGAGTTGACGAGTCCGTAGCGCCCGCTGTGACTGCGGTGGACGAACGCCCGGTGCGCGTGGGGAACCTGAGCGTTGTCGATCTGCACGAGCCCGTCGCTGCGAGCGCCGACGGCACGCGCGGACAGGCCGTGGGCGACGTCGTAGTCGGTGGGATCCGTGCCCACCAGACAGAAGACCCGGTGCGGGGGGAATCCGCCCTCGGGTATCTCCCGCGGGTCCCAGTTCTCCGGCGGGCCGCCGTCCTCCCGCAGGGAGTCGGGCGTGAGGTACTCGTACATGCGCCGGGGGGCGAAGACATCGGCGCCTTTGATGCCGGTCGCGCCCATCAGCCGTTCGACGAGCCCGAATCCGATGTCGAAGGCGATGCCTCCGTGCGGGGTGCCGTAGGTGAAGAACCGGTCCACGTGGTCCGCCGGGTCCTCGCCCAGCTCGGGGAGGATCTTCTGGATCAGGCAGCGGCAGACGAGGCCGCCCATGGAGTGGGCCACGAGATGGACCCGCGGCGCGCCGCTCTTCTCCTTGAGCCTGCGGACGAGGCGGAGCAGGTCCTGGGCCGCGTCCTCGATGCGGAACGTCCTGGGGCTCGTGCTCCAGGTGCTCGCCGAGGCGTCGTAGAAGCGGTGGATCCAGATGCTGTCGGACGGGATCGCGTCATGGGTGTCCAGGTACGTCTCCTGGCCGCCCCGCACCAGGATCTGGTACCCCTCGTCGAGATGCAGCCGCAGCAACGGGCTCTCGAACTGGTGGAACGCGGGCTTGTCGTCCGGTCCGACGCGCACATGCGTCGAACCCTCGTTGAAACCGTAGAAGGGGTCCTGGACGGCACTGTTGATTCCCGAGGTGTCGCCCGCGTATCCCCTCACGTACACGATGGGGAGCTTCGGCTGGTCGGGCATGGCCCACTCCGCGGCTCGAGTTCGCTGGTGGAGGCACCCTCAGTTTAGGCGGGCGGCACCGAAGCGGCGACCGGTGTGCCGTCGAGGAAGGCTCCGGTGCGTGCGGCGAACCACTCCGGGTCGTCCAGCCACGGGTAGTGGCCGGCGCCGGGCTGTACGGCGAACTCGGCGTTCGGGAAGGCGTCGGCGAGGAGCCGGGCGAGTGCGGGCCGGGGCCCGCCGTCCAGCTCGCCGGCGAGCACCAGGGCCGGGGCGGTCAGGTCCGCGAGGGCGGCCCGCAGGGCGGGCGGATCGAAGGCCTCCGGGTCCAGGAACCCGTTCTCCGCCTCGGAGTTGGTCTGCTCGTCCGCGGCGGCGTCGTGGGCGCGGGCGGCGTCGTCCCACCGGCCGTGGAAGAAGGCGCCGACGACCGCCCAGTCCGGATCGTCCCCGCCCGCGAGCCATGCCTCGAACGCCGGGTACGCCGTCGCGAACCAGGGTTCGGCCGTGCGCAGCCGGGCCGCCGTCAGCCGGTCCTCGGCCGTGGCCGGCCGGCCCAGGGCCCAGGGCGTGGCGGTGATCAGCGCGAGCCGCGACACCCGGTGCGGGTACCGGGCCGCGTACAGCAGCGCGAGGCTGCCGCCCGCCGAGTGGGCGAGCACGTCGATCCGCTCGTGTCCGAGTCGGACGCGCAGCGCCTCGACGTCGTCGACCTGCCGGTCGCAGCGGTACGTCGCCGGGTCCGCCGGGACGGCGGAGTCGCCGGTGCCGCGCAGGTCGAGGAGGATCAGCCGGCGGTGGGCGGCGAGACCGCCGAGGTCGCCGAGGTAGGCGGAGGCGCGCATGGGGCCGCCGGGCAGTACGACGAGCGGTTCGCCCTCGCCCCGCACGTGGTAAGCGAGCTCGGTCCCGTCCGGGGCGGTGAAGGTCGGCATGCCCCGATCCTCGACGCGGGCAGGCCCGGTCCGCAACGCGGTTCTCCCGGGCGAAAGTCACGGCCGCCCTCTTGCCTGCCGCCGGCCGGCCTGGATTACTGATCCCGAGGAAGATCGACCGAATGATCGGTCGCCCGTATTGACATGGTTCGACGGCCGGATCGGCATGGTTCGACGAGGGTGACGAGGGAGAAGGTCCCATGACGGACGCGAGGAACCTGCTGGACGAGGGCGAGCGCCTCGACGAGGACGCCCTGCGCGCCCTGCAACGGGAGCGGCTGCGGGCCTCGCTGCGCCACGCGTACGCCCACGTGCCCTTCTACCGCGAGTCCTTCGACAAGGCGGGCGTCCACCCCGACGACTGCCGCGACCTCGGCGACCTGTCCCGCTTCCCCTTCACCACCAAGGCCGACCTGCGCGAGCACTACCCGTACGGGATGTTCGCCGTGCCCCGGGACCGGGTCCGCCGCATCCACGCCTCCAGCGGCACCACCGGCCGCCCCACGATCGTCGGCTACACGGAGGCCGACCTGTCCCTGTGGGCGGACCTGGTGGCCCGTTCGATCCGCGCGGCGGGCGGCCGGCCCGGCGACACGGTCCATGTGGCCTACGGCTACGGCCTGTTCACCGGCGGACTCGGCGCGCACTACGGCGCCGAACGCCTCGGCTGTACGGTGATCCCCGCGTCCGGCGGTATGACGTCCCGTCAGGTCCGGCTGATCCAGGACCTGGAGCCCCGGATCATCATGGTGACCCCGTCCTACATGCTCACGCTGCTCGACGAGTTCGAGCGCCAGGGCGTCGACCCGCGCTCCACCTCGCTGCGCGTCGGCGTGTTCGGGGCCGAGCCGTGGACGGAACGGATGCGCCAGGAGATCGAGGGCAGGTTCGCGATCGACGCCGTCGACATATACGGGCTGTCGGAGGTGATCGGCCCCGGCGTCGCGCAGGAGTGCGTCGAGACGAAGGACGGCCTGCACATCTGGGAGGACCA
Organism: Streptomyces sp. NPDC002884; assembly: GCF_040295245.1. NCBI lineage: Bacteria > Bacillati > Actinomycetota > Actinomycetes > Kitasatosporales > Streptomycetaceae > Streptomyces > Streptomyces sp. NPDC002884. The sequence goes on from NZ_JBEOVB010000018.1 coordinate 151,390, forward strand.
CTTCTATCCCAAGGTGGTCGACCCGGTCACCGGCGAGGTCCTGCCGGAGGACGAGGAGGGCGAGCTGGTCTTCACCTCGCTCACCAAGGAGGCGATGCCGGTCGTCCGTTACCGCACCCGGGACCTGACCCGGCTGCTGCCGGGCACGGCACGCGTCTTCCGGCGGATGCGGAAGGTGACCGGGCGCAGCGACGACCTGGTCATCCTGCGCGGGGTCAATCTCTTCCCCACCCAGATCGAGGAGATCGTGCTGCGCACCCCCGGAGTGGCGCCCCACTTCCAGCTCCGGCTGACCCGGGAGGGCCGCCTCGACGCCCTCACGGTCCGCGCGGAGGCCCGCCCCGGCGCGACCCCCGAGGACCGCGACACGGCCGCGCACACCATCGCGGCGGCGGTGAAGGACGGGATCGGCGTGTCGGTCGCCGTCGAGATCGTCGATCCGGAGTCGCTGGAGCGGTCGGTGGGCAAGATCAGGCGGATCGTGGACCTGCGGGAGTCATGAGGCGAACCGTTCGCGCAGCTCCCGCTTGAGGATCTTCCCGCTGGCGTTGCGCGGCAGCTCGTCGACGAACAGCACCCGCTTCGGCGCCTTGAAGCGGGGGAGGTTCTCGCGGGCGTGGGCGACGAGTTCCTCCTCGGTGACCGCGCCGCGCGTGACGACCACGGCCGTGATCACCTCGATCCACTTCTCGTCGGGGAGGCCGATCACGGCCGCCTCGGCGACGGCGTCATGGGTGTACAGCGCGTCCTCGACCTGCCGGGAGGCGACCAGCACTCCCCCGGAGTTGATGACGTCCTTCACCCGGTCGACGATCGTGAAGTAGCCGTGGGCATCGCGCACGGCGAGATCGCCGGAGTGGAACCAGCCGTCGCGGAAGGCGGCCGCCGTCTCCTCCGGCTTGTCCCAGTAGCCCTCGCACAACTGCGGGGAGCGGTAGACGATCTCGCCGGCCGTGCCGTCGGGGACGTCCTTGCCGTTCTCGTCGACGACCCGGGCGTCCACAAAGAGGACCTGGCGCCCGCAGGAGTCCAGCCGGCCCTTGTGCTCGTCGGGTGCGAGGACGGTGGCGAGCGGGCCGATCTCGCTCTGCCCGAAGCAGTTGTAGAAACCCAGCCCGGGAAGGCGTTCGCGCAGCCGTTCGAGGACGGGCACCGGCATGATCGACGCCCCGTAGTACGCCTTGCGCAGACCGCTCAGGTCACGGGTCGCGAAGTCGGGGCGGCCGGCCAGACCGATCCACACGGTCGGCGGGGCGAAGAGGCTGTCGACGCGGTCCGCCTCGATCAGGTCGAAGAGACGGTCGCCGTCGGGCGCGTCCAGCACGATGTTCGTGGCGCCGACCGCGAGGTACGGCAGCAGGAACACGTGCAGCTGCGCCGAGTGGTACAGCGGCAGGGAGTGCGCGGGACGGTCGCCGGCGCTCAGGTCGAGGGCGGTGATCGCGCTCAGGTACTCGTGCACCAGGGCGCGGTGGGTCATCATCGCGCCCTTGGGCAGCGCCGTGGTGCCCGAGGTGTAGAGCAGCTGCACCAGGTCCTCGGAGCGCGGCTCGGGACCGTCGTACGCGGGGGTCCCGGGCAGCCGGGCCAGGAGTGAGTCGTCGGCGTCCCGCAGCGCCAGCGTGCGGGTGCCGGCGGGGAGCCGGCCGGCCAGGTCCGGGTCGGTGAGGACCAGTGCGCTGCCCGACTGGCGCACGATGTACGCCAGGTCCTCGCCGGTCAGGTTCTGGTTGACGGGGACGTGCACCAGGCCCGCGCGGGCGCAGGCGAGGAACGCGAGGAGGTAGGCGTCGGAGTTGTGGCCGTAGGCGCCGACCCGGTCGCCGGGGACGAGGCCCTCGCCGAGCAGGACGCTCGCCGCGCGCGAGACGGCCTCGTCGAGTTCCTCGTAGGTCCAGGTGCGGTCGCGGTACTCCACCGCGACGCGTGCCGGGGTGCGGCGGGCGCTGCGCCGCAGCACCCCGTCGACCGTGCTGCCATGTCCGGGCGTCATGACTCATGATCCTCGGGCGGCGGCCGGGGCGGGTCAAGTCGCCGGCGGCCCGGGATGCCGGCCGGACCGTCGTGGCACCGCTCCCTCCGGGGAAGGAGCGGCACACCCGTCCGCCGGACCCCGCTCACACGGGCCGTGTCCGCCCCTCCCAGTACGGCTCCCGCAGCCGCCGTTTGTAGAGCTTGCCGTTGGGGTCGCGGGGCATCTCGGTGATGAAGTCGATGCTCTTGGGGCGCTTGTAGCCGGCCAGCCGTTCGGCGCAGTGGTCGAGGAGGGCGGCGGCGAGGTCGGGTCCGGGCTCGCGGCCGGGGGCCGGTTCGACCACGGCCTTGACCTGCTCGCCCCAGTCGTCGTGCGGGATGCCGAAGGCGGCGGCGTCGGCGACGGCGGGGTGGGCGAGCAGCGCGGACTCGATCTCGGCGGGGTAGATGTTGACGCCGCCCGAGATGATCAGGTCGATCTTGCGGTCGCGCAGGAAGAGGTAGCCGTCCTCGTCGAGCACGCCGAGGTCGCCGACGGTGAAGAAGTCGCCGATGCGGTTCTTCCTCGTCTTGTCGTCGTCCTTGTGGTAGGCGAAGCCGCCGGTCGTCATCTTCATGTAGACCGTGCCGAGTTCGCCGGGCGGCAGACGTTCTCCGTCGTCGTCGAAGATCGCCAGTTCGCTGATGGGCCAGGCCCTGCCGACCGTGCCGGGCTTCTTCAGCCAGTCCTCGGCCGTGGCGAAGGCGCCGCCGCCCTCGCTGGCCGCGTAGTACTCCTCCACACAGGTGCCCCACCAGTCGATCATCGCCCGCTTCACATGGTCGGGGCAGGGCGCGGCGCCGTGGATGGCGTGCCGCATGGACGACACGTCGTGGCGCGCCCGGACGTCCGCGGGGAGGGCCAGCAGCCGGTGGAACTGGGTCGGGACCATATGGGTGTGCGTGCACCGGTGGGTGTCGATGAGACGGAGCATCTCCTCGGGCGTCCACTTGTCCATCAGGACCAGCGGATGGCCGATGTGCAGGGACGCGGCCGCGAACTGGAGCACCGCCGTGTGGTAGAGCGGCGAGCAGACGAGGTGCACGTTGTCGTCGAACGGCCGGACGCCGAAGATGCCGAGGAATCCGCCGAGGTACGCCTCTTCGGGCAGCTTGCCGGGCAGCGGGCGCCGGATCCCGCGCGGGCGGCCCGTCGTGCCCGAGGTGTAGTTCATGACCCAGCCGAGGGTGCGGTCGGCGGGCGGCGACTCCGGTTGTCCGTCGAGGAGTTCGGCGTAGGGCCGGAAGCCCTCGACCTCGCCGACGGCGTACCGGTGGGTGCCGGGCAGGTCCGCCTCGTCGGCGGCCCGGCGTGCCTGGTCGGCGAACCGCTCGTGGGCGAGGAGGACCTTGGCTCCGGAGTCGGAGACGATCCAGGCGATCTCGGGGCCCACCAGGTGGTGGTTGACCGGGACGAGGTAAAAACCGGCTTGGGTGGCGGCGAGGTGGGCGGTGAAGAACTCGACCGAGTTGGGCAGCACGACGGCGAAGGCGTCGCCGCGCTCCAGACCGGCGGCGCGCAGTCCGTGCACGAGCCGGTTGGCGGCCGCGTGCAGACGTCCGGCGCTCCACCGCGCTCCGTCCGGCGCGATCAGGACCGTGCGGTCGGGGTCCTCGGCCGCCTGGGCCCAGAAGCCCGCGGGGGGTGTGGTGGTCATGTGCCGCTCCTTCCGGCGATGCGGTTGACGCGGTCCACGGCCCGCTCGAAGCCTCGGGTGAGGTCGTCGAAGACGGCCTGGACGCTGCGGACGTCGTTCATCCGGCCGACGATCTGGCCGACGGGCGTGCCGAGCAGGGGGTCGACCTCGTACTTCTGGATGCGCGAGACGGCCTCGGCGACGAGCAGCCCCTGCAGTGGCATGGGGAGGGTGCCGGGTCCGTCGTCGGCGTCCCAGGCGTCGGTCCATTCGGTACGCAGCTGGCGTGCGGGTTTCCCGGTGAGGGCGCGGGAACGGACCGTGTCGCCGGAGCCGGCCGCGAGGAGTTTGCGGGTGAGGGCGGCCGAGTGCAGGTCGGCCTCGGCGGTGGTCAGCCAGACCGACCCGAGCCACACCCCCTGCGCGCCCAGCGCGAGGGCGGCGGCGACCTGCTGTCCGCTGCCGATGCCGCCGGCGGCGAGGACCGGCAGCGGGTGGACGGCCTCGACGACCTCGGGGGTGAGCACCATGGAGGCGATCTCGCCGGTGTGGCCGCCCGCCTCGTAGCCCTGGGCGACGACGATGTCGATGCCGCCGTCCTGGTGTTTGCGGGCGTGCCGGGCGCTTCCGGCGAGGGCGGCGACGAGCACGCCCTGTTCGTGGGCGCGGGCGACGATGTCGGCGGGCGGGGAGCCGAGGGCGTTGGCCAGCAGCCGGATCGGGTAGTCGAAGGCGACGTCGAGCTGACCGCGGGCGACCTGTTCCATCCAGCCGGTGATCCGCCATCCGGACGCCTCGCCCTCGGCCAGCTCGGGCACGCCGTACTTGGCGAGGGTGTCCTGCACGAACTGCCGGTGCGCCGGCGGGATCATCGCCTCGACGTCCGCCTCCGTGACGCCTTCGACCTTCTTCGCGGGCATGACGACGTCGAGACCGTACGGCTTGCCGTCGACATGCGCCTCGATCCAGTCGAGGTCGCGCTTGAGGTCGTCGGGCGCGGTGTAGCGGACCGCGCCGAGCACACCGAAGCCGCCGGCGCGGCTGATGGCCGCGGCGACGGCGGGGAACGGCGTGAAGCCGAAGACGGCGTGCTCGACTCCCAGTTGATTGCTCAGCTCCGTCTGCATGGGCGCAGGATGCCGCAGCCGATGCGACGACGGAAGCCTCTTTCTGATACTCCGTCAGATTTGCTGTCCTCAGCCGGGCACGTTCATCCGCTGGGTGCCCACGACCGACAGCAGCCGCAGCGCCTCCTCGGACGGCGAGCCCGGGGCCGCCGTGTAGACGACCACCCGCTGGTCCCGGTCGGTGATGTCCAGGACATCGCAGTTGACGGCGACCAGACCGACGACGGGGTGGTCGAAGGTCTTGCACAGGGTGGGCCGCGCGGTCACCTCGTGGGCCGCCCACAGCTCGGCGAACTCCGCGCTGCCGGTGAGGAGTTCGTCGATCAGCGCGGTCAGTTCGGGATCGCCGGGGTAGCGGGCGGCGGCGCCGCGCAGGTGCTGGACCGCGGTCCGGGCGAACTCGTCGGCGTCGGACACGCTGTACAGCCGGGTACCGCCGCGCCAGGGCTCCAGGAAGGCCCTGCGGACGAGGTTGCGGTCACGCCGCGGCAGGGCGGAGAAGTCCTCCAGGAGGGCGGCGGCCAGGCCGTTCCAGGCGATGACCTCGTAGGCCGCCGACAGCACGATCGCCGCGGCCTGCGGCAACCGGTTCAGCAGGTCGACGATGCTCTGCCGCACCTCGCGCGAGGGGCCGGGACGAGGTCCGGGCGGTGTGCCCGCGAGGTGGTGGAGGTGGTCGCGCTCGGCGTCCGACAGCCGCAGGGCGCGGGCGATCTGGGCCAGCACCTCGCGGGACGGGTGCGGGGCTCGGGCCTGCTCCAGGCGGGTGTAGTACTCGGTCGAGATGAACGCCAGCTGGGCCACCTCCTCGCGGCGCAGCCCAGGGGTGCGCCGGCGCGCTCCGGCGGGCAGTCCCACGTCGGCAGGGGTGATGCGCTCACGTCGGCCGCGCAGGAAATCGGCCAGTTCTCGTCGGTCCACCCCCTCAGTGTGCGCGGACCGCCGTGCGCCCAGCCAGGTACCGGTGGTGCCTGGATCGGCGGCGCGGCCGGGCGCAGGCTCTTCGGCATGACCCACACAATGACCAGCACCACCTCCCGCCCGGCTTCCCACCCGGCCTCGGGCCTGCTCGCCGGCAAGGTCGCCTTCGTCAGCGGCGCCGGTCGCGGCATCGGCGCCGCGGCGGCCCGGCTGTTCGCCCGGGAAGGCGCCGAGGTACTCCTCGCGGCCCGCACGGAGACCCAGCTCAAGGCCGTGACCGAGGAGATCCGGGCGGCCGGCGGCACCGCGGAGTACGTGCGCTGCGACCTCGCCGAACCGGCGAGCGTCCGGGCCGCCGTCGACCGGACCGTCGAGCTGTACGGCAGGCTCGACGTCGCCTTCAACAACGCGGCGACCATCCAGCCGCCCGGCCCCCTGGACCAGCTGCCGGAGGACGACTTCGACCATGTCCTCGCCGTCAACCTCAAGGGGCCCTGGCTGGCGATGAAGGCGCAGATCGCCGCGATCCGCGCCACCTCGGGGACCGGCGCCATCGTGAACACCTCCAGCGTCGGCAGTCTGATGGCCAACCCGAATCTTCCCGTGTACGGCGCGGCGAAGCGGGCGCTGAACAGCCTGACCGCGTCGGCCGCCGCCACCTACGGCCCCGAGGGCATCCGCGTCAACGCCATCGCGCCCGGCACCACGCTGACGGAGATGATCGACGCCTGGGAGGCGAGCACCCCGGGAATCGTCGGCCGGCTCAACGCCCAGACCCCGCTGGGCCGCGCCGCCGACCCGGACGAGGTCGCCCAGGCCGCGGCCTGGCTGCTGAGCGACCGGGCGTCCTACGTCACGGGCACGGTCCTGCGGGTCGACGGGGGCCTGCGGGCCTGATCCCGCGCCGCTCACGCTCAGCCGCCGGCGAGCTCTTCCAGCACCGCCATCGCCGCGTTGTGTCCCGGCACCCCGCTGACCCCTCCCCCGCGCACCGCGCCCGCGCCGCACAGCAGCACGTTGGCGTGCCGGGTCTCCACGCCCCAGCGGCCGGCCCCCTCCTGGGCGTACGGCCAGGCCAGGTCGCGGTGGAAGATGTTGCCGCCGGGCAGCCCGAGGTCGCGTTCCAGGTCCAGCGGGGTCCTCGCCTCGATGCAGGGGCGGCCGTCCGCGTCCGTGGCCAGACAGTCGGCGAGGGGCTCGTCGAGATGGGCCTCCAGCTGGGCGAGGGTCGCCTTCAGGAGCTCCTCGCGCACGGCGTCGTTGTCCCGTTCGAAGAGCCGGGCGGGCGTGTGCAGGCCGAACAGGGTCAGCGTCTGGTAGCCCCGCGCCACGAGGTCCGGACCGAGGATCGTGGGGTCGGTCAGGGAGTGGCAGTAGATCTCGGACGGCGGGGCGGCCGGCAGTTGACCGGCGGCCGCCTGCGCGTGCGCGGCGGCGAGCTGCTCGTAGCCCTCCGCGATGTGGAAGGTGCCGGCGAACGCCTCGCGCGGGTCGACGGAGCTGTCCCGCAGCCTGGGCAGCCGCTCGAGCAGCATGTTCACCTTGAGCTGGGCGCCCTCGGCAGGGGTGGGCGGCTCGCCGCCCGTGAGGGCCGCGAGCGCCTGCGGGGAGGCGTTCACCAGGACGTGCCGGGCGGTGGCGACGCCCTCGCCGTCGGCGGTGCGGTAGGTGACCTCCGCCGTACGGCCGTCCGTGTCGATGCGTACGGCCTCGTGCCCGGTGGCCAGGACGGCGCCCGCCGCCCGGGCGGCGCCGGCGAGGGCGTCGGTCAGGGCGCCCATCCCGCCCACGGGTACGTCCCAGGCGCCGGTGCCGCCGCCGATCACGTGGTAGAGGAAGCAGCGGTTCTGCTTCAGGGAGGGGTCGTGGGCGTCGGCGAAGGTCCCGATGAGGGCGTCGGTCAGGACCACACCGCGCACCAGGTCGTCCGTGAAGCGCTCCTCGACGGCGACGCCGACGGGCTCCTCGAACAGGGTCCGCCAGGCCTCCTCGTCGTCGACGCGACGGCGCAGCTCGTCCCGGGTGGGCAGCGGTTCGGTGAGGGTGGGGAAGACCCGCCGGGCGACGCGCCCGGTCATGCCGTAGAAGCGCTCCCAGGCCGCGTACTCGCGCTCGCCGCCGGTCAGCCGTGCGAACGCCTCCCGGGTGCGTTCCTCGCCGCCGCCGACGAGCAGGCCGGTGGGCCGCCCGCCGCGCTCCACCGGGGTGTACGAGGAGATGGTGCGGCCCTGGACGCGGAAGTCCAGCCCCAGGTCCCGCACGATCTTCTGCGGCAGCAGGCTGACCAGGTACGAGTAGCGTGACAGCCGGGCGTCCACGCCGCTGAACGGGCGGGTGGAGACGGCGGCCCCGCCGGTGTGGTCGAGCCGTTCCAGCACCAGCACGGACCGGCCGGCCCGGGCCAGATAGGCGGCGGCGACCAGTCCGTTGTGGCCGCCGCCGACGATGACGACGTCATGCGCACGGTGTCCCCGGCGATCCTCGTGTTCCGCGTGTCCGGTGTGTCCCGCGTGTCCCTCGTGTTCAGGCATGGTTCTTCGTAACACGGGCCGATCAAGGTCGGCCAGAGGTGGGGGCTACGCTCCGCCGGCCGCCCGCTGCTGCTGCAGCACCGCCACCCTCCGGTACAGCTCGACCGCCTCCTGGCCCCGGCCGAGCCGCTCCAGGCAGTGGGCCTCGTCGTTGCGGCCGGCGAGGGTGTCGGGGTGATCGGCGCCCAGCACGTGCTCGCGGGCCGCGGCCACCCGCCGGTACTCGGTCAGCGCGTCGGTCCAGCGGCCCAGCCAGCCCAGGCCGACGGCGACCTCGCGACGGCTGACCAGCGTGTCCGGGTGGTCGGCGCCGAGCACGCGCTCACGGATGGCGCACACGTCCCGGGACTCGGCGAGCGCCTCCTCCCAGCGGCCCAGCCGGCCGAGGTTGACGCCGAGGCCGTGGCGGGCCCGCAGGGTCTCGGGATGCGCCGGGCCGTGGATGCGGGTGCGGTCCTCCACGAGCTCGCGGTAGAGCTGGAGCGCCTCCGTGCTGCGGCCGAGCCGGCCCAGGCTGATGCCGGTCTCGTAGCGGGCGGCGAGGGTGTCGGGGTGGTCGGGTCCGAGAGCCTGCGCGCGGGCCGCGGCGACCTCGCGGTAGGTCTGGAGGGCTTCCGGCCAACGGCCCAACTGCCCCAGGGCATAGGCGACTTCGTAGCGGGTGACCAGGGTGTCCGGATGGGCTGCGCCCAGGACGCGGGCACGGGCGACGGCCACCTCGCTCGCCATCCGGTGGGACTCCTCCAGACGGCCGAGCCTGCTGAGGTTGAAGGCGAGGTTGTGGCGGCAGCGCAGGGTGTCGGGGTGATCGGGGCCCGCCGTGCGTATCCGGGCGGCGAGGACCGAGGTGTACACCTGGTGGGCGTCGAAGTGGCGGCCCAGCCGGCCGAGCACGTAGGCCATCTCCTGCCGGGTGGCGAGCGTGTCGGCGTGGTCGGCGCCGAGCACCCGGGTACGGGCGGCGGCCACGTCCTGGTACTCGCGCAGCGCGTCGGCGGCACGGCCGGTGCGGCTCAGGGTGAAGGCGACCTCGTAGCGGCTGGCGAGTGTCTCGGGGTGGTCCGCGCCGAGCAGGTGCGCGCGTTCGGCGGCGACGGCGCGGTGCACCTCCCCGGCCTCCGCCCAGCGGCCGAGCCGCCCCAGGCTGAGGCCGGCGCCGTGCCGTCCGGCGAGCGCGGAGAGCGCCTGCGGGGACGGCGCGTCCGGGGCCGCCGGGGCGGGGACCGCGCCGAGCGCCGGCCGGGGGATCCACTCGCCGGTCAGGGCCGCCCCGGCGTCCGGCGGCGCGACCCGCAGTCCGGCGGCCCCGGTGGCCTTGTGGCCGGTGGTCATGCCCTGCGTCCAGGACGGCAGCCGCGGCTCGCGGCCGGCGGGCCCGGACGGCAGCGGCTCCGGCCGGGGTGTCACCAGGGTGGGCACGTACGCCGGTGCGGTGCGGCCCGCGGCGATGCGCCGGACGATCTCCCCGGCGTCCTGGGGGCGCCGGTCGGGCCGTTTCGCCAGCAGGTCCAGGATGATCCGGTCGAGGTGCTCGGGCAGGTCGGGGCGCAGTTCGCGCGGCGGCCGGGGCGGGGTGTCCCGGTGTCCGACGAGGATCGCCCAGGGGTCCTCCAGGTCGAACGGCGGGGCGCCGGTGGCCATCTCGTACAGCACACAGCCCAGCGAGTAGAGGTCGCTGCGCTGGTCGACCTCCTCCCCGCCGATCTGCTCCGGGGACATGTAGTGCGGGGTGCCCATGGCGATGCCGGTGCCGGTGAGACGGGAGGTGAAGCCGATGTCGTGGCCTAGGCGGGCGATGCCGAAGTCGCAGATCTTCACCGTGCCGTCGGTGAGCCGCACGATGTTCGCGGGCTTCAGGTCGCGGTGCACGACGCCCTGCCGGTGCGTGTAGGCGAGGGCCCCCGCGACCTGGTCGGCGATCTCCAGGACGTCGGGGACGGGTAGCGGCCGGCGCTCGTTGTCGTCCAGCAACTGGCACAGGTTGCTGCCGTCGAGGAGCTCCATGACCAGGAACAGGACACCGTCGCTGTCGCCGAAGTCGTGGACGACCGTCACCCCGCGGTGCTGGAGCCCGGCCGCGACACGGCCCTCACGCCGGAACCGTTCCCGCAGCACGCGCCCGGAGGACGGGTCGTGGTGCGGGGCGATCGGTTTGAGGCACTTCACGGCCACCTGCCGGCCGAGGGACTCGTCACGGGCCCGCCACACCTCGCCCATGCCACCGCGCCCGATCCGGTCCAACAGCCGGTACCGGCCCTGGATCAGCTTGCTCTCCGCCATAGTGCGCCGCCGCCCCCGTCGCTTTCCGGCCCTCTCCTGGCCGGTCCAGTATGGCGGCCTATCGCCCGACTTTGAACGGGGCCGGGCGAGCTTCGGGCCCGAGCCTCGCCATGGCCCGCAGGATGTGTTTGGGCGGGAGTTGCCACTGCAGACGTGCGGGAACGCAGCGCAGCAGGGTGCCCGTGGCGCGCAACTGCCTGGTGACGGTGGCGGGTTCCGGGGCCCGTCTGCCGTACAGCTGGTGGGCGTACGGCGGCAGGGAGGCGTACGCCAGGTGCGCCACCCGCCGCCACAGCAGGGCGCGCGCCGGGACGAGCAGGGGGTGGACCGGCGGCCGCCGCAGGAAGTCGTCCACCTCGTGCGCCTCCGCCCCGGCGGCGAGTTCGGGCCGCGTCTTCTCGAAGTACGCGTCCATGTCGGCCCGGTCGGCGGGTACGGCGTCGGGGTCGAGCCCCACCAGGCGGGCGCTGACGCGGTGTTCGGCGAGGTAGCGGTCGGCGGCGGCGTCGGTGAGGGGGTAGCCGGAGCGGCGCAGGACGTGCAGGTAGGAATCGATCTCGGCGCAGTGCACCCACAGCAGCAGCTCGGGTTCGTCGACGCCGTACCGCTCCCCAGTGTCCGGATCGGTCGCAGACAGCATGCGATGGATCTTGCGGACACGGGCGCCGGCCTTCTCGGCGGCCTCGGTGGTGCCGTACGTCGTGGTCCCGACGAAGTCGGCCGTGCGCATCAGCCGGCCCCAGGCGTCACGCCGGAAGTCGGAGTTCTGCATGACCCCGCGTACGGCACGCGGATGGAGCGCCTGGAGATAGAGCGCGCGGACCCCGGCGACCCACATCATCGGATCACCGTGCACCTGCCAGGTCACACTGGTCGGTCGGAAGAGCCCCGGGTCGGCCTTCATACCGGCAGGCTAACGCCGTACCCGTGGCATCCCCAGGCCGATCCAGGAGATGATCTCCCGTTGGATCTCGTTGTTGCCGCCGCCGAAGGTGAAGATCACGGCGGAGCGGTAGCCGCGTTCGAGCTCGCCGTGCAGCACGGCGCCCGCCGAGCCCTCCTGGAGTGCGCCGGGGGCGGCGACGACCTCCATCAGCCAGGCGTAGGCGTCCCGGCGGGCCTCCGAGCCGTAGACCTTGACGGCGGAGGCGTCCTGCGGGGTGAGGGTGCCGTTCTGGAGGGCGCCGACCATCTGCCAGTTGAGAAGCTTCAGCGCGTCGAGCTTCACATGGGTCCGGGCGAGCCGCCGGCGCACCCAGGGCAGGTCGACGACCCGGCGGCCGTCGGCGAGCTTGGTCTCCGTCGCCCAGCGCTGCACGTCGTGCAGGGCGCGGATCGCCATCGTGCCGTGCGCGGCGAGGGTCACCCGCTCGTGGTTGAGCTGGTTGGTGATCAGCCGCCAGCCCTGGTTCTCGGCGCCGACGCGTCGGGACACGGGGACGCGCACGTTCTCGTAGTAGCTGGCCGTGGTGTCGTGGGAGGCGAGGGTGCGGATGACCGTGCAGGAGTACCCGGGGTCTCCGGTCGGCACGAGGAGCATGGTGATGCCCTTGTGCGGCGGGGCCTCGGGGTCGGTGCGCACCGCGAGCCACACCCAGTCGGCGGTGTCGCCGTTGGTCGTCCAGATCTTCTGCCCGTTGACGACGTACGTGTCGCCGTCGCGCACCGCGCGCGTCTTGAGCGCGGCGAGGTCGGTGCCCGCGTCGGGTTCGCTGTAGCCGATCGCGAAGTCGATCTCACCGGCGAGGATCTTCGGCAGGAAGTAGGCCTTCTGCTCGTCGGTGCCGTACCGCATGATCGTCGGTCCGACCGTGTTCAGCGCCATCAGCGGCAGCGGCACGCCGGCCTGGGCGGCCTCGTCGAAGAAGACGAACTGCTCGATCGGGGTGAGGCCGCGGCCGCCGTACTCCTCGGGCCAGCCGACGCCGAGCCAGCCGTCCGTGCCGAGCCGACGGATCGTCTTGCGGTAGAAGCGCTTCGCGGCGGCCGGGTCGATGTGCCGGGCGTAGGCGTTGTGCGGCACCAACTCGGCGAAGTAGGCACGTAGTTCGGTGCGCAGCCGCAGCTGCTCGGGCGTGTGGTCGAGGTGCACGGCGCCTCCTGGCTCCCCAAGGCCGGTCCTGACGGCGCACACGGTAGAACGTGTTTCAGAAATTGGGAATGGCGGAGGCTCTTTTCCTCAGGTACGGAGCAGCCCCGGTCTCAGGCCAGCGTCCCGATGAACTCCGTGCAGGCCTCGGCGCAGGCCCGGCAGGCGGCGGCGCCCTCCTCGGCTCCCGGGTGCTTGTCGAAGACATGGGCGGTCTCCAGGCAGACGGTCCGGCACCACTCCAGCTGGGCACGGATGCCGGCCTCGTCCAGGCGGTTGTTCTCGGACAGCACACGGCAGGTCGCGTCGCACACCTCCGCGCACATGATGCCCTTGCGGCGCAGCAGCGCCTGTTCGTCGGTCCCGTCCGGCTCCACGAGGCTCGCGCGCAGCGCACTGGCCCGCGCGCACTCGGTGCACGCCTGGGCGCAGGCGAAGCGGTCCTCCAGAAATCGGAAGAGCTCCTGTTGCGATGTCTGGTACGTCTGGGATGTCGTCGAAGTCACCCCTGACGGGTAGCCGGACGAGGCGGGGCGAAACCCGTGGACCCGCCCGACGGCGGCACCGATCGCCGTGCGCGAGGCGGCGGCGGCGGAGAGTCATCGGGCCGGAATGGCGGGTTCATGCCCTATCTGGTGGGTATTCACCCGATATGACTACCGCAAGCGTTCAGCTGGCCGCCGCGAGCGGCCTGCTCAGCCTCGTGCTGTTCGTGGTCGCGCTGGCCGTCCTGGCCGTGCTGGGCGGCAGCTTCTGGCTGGGCTCGCGTGTGAAGTCGCGCGAGCCGGCCCGGCCGCGCCCCGAGGAACAGCCGCACCTTCCCCCGGGTGGCGCGGTGCACGAGATACGCGAGAACCGGGAACCCGAGGAGGTGCCCCGGACGGCGGAGGGCGGCCGTCCCCTCACCCCGTACGAGCTGACCAACATGCAGACGCGGTCGAGCGGGGACAAGACACGGCCGCGCTGGAGCCGCGGCAGCAGCGGCTCGTTCGGCGGGGGCGGGCTCGGCTCGCACTGACACGGACCGGCGGGACGAGCCACGGAGCGACCGGAGCCGGTCGCCCGCCAGGCCACACGGGAGGAGTCGAGCCGGGCCGGGACCCGCTGGCCGGGCTGGAGGCCCTGGTCGGCGCGGAAGCGGCGGACCTCGGTGATCACGGACTGGAGGCTGCGGATCTCCTG
>NZ_JBEOVB010000019.1:0-152387 GCF_040295245.1 Streptomyces sp. NPDC002884
TCCCGTCCGTCCCCACCCGCCCCCCCCCCCCGCCGCCTGCTGACTCGTGTCAGGGTCGCGGATGACTCGTGTCAGGGTTGCAGAGGAAGGGTGGCGCAGTTGGACGTGGCCGGCCTGCCGTTGAGCCGGTCGGCCAGCCAGGAGATCGCGTCGCCCTGGTCGACGAGCAACGGCGTGAAGTGGTTGATCAGGGACCGGCCGAGCCCGGGCAGGATCACCGGCTTGTAGGTGACGTCGGCGCCCTTGGCGCACCAGGCGACGGCGAGAGCCCGCGCCTGCGCGTGCGGTACCAGGTCGTCGGCGGTGCCGGTCGCCACCCGGACCGGAGACGCAGGCTTCAGGGTGCCGATGCGCTGGTCGGCCAGGAACGCCTTGAGAGCCGGCTCGGACTGGACGACGTCGCTGAGCGAGCGCCCGTCCGTGGTCCAGGCGGTGCTGCTCGCCGAGTTGTAGGAGAGGAGGGCGTCGCCCACGCACATCGTCGACAGGTCCTTGAGCGCGGCGCGGCCGGCCGCGTTCAGGTGCGCCTCGGCGATCGGCACGAGCGCGGGATCGGACTCCAGGAAGCCGTTCACCGACCAGCCGAGGGCGCCGGCCAGGTCGCTGCCGTCGATGGCCTCGGTGACGGCGACCAGGTCGGCGGGCGGAGCCCCGGCGTAGGTCCCGGAGAGGGTGACGTCGGGGGCGTACGAGGGCTGGAGTTCGGCGGCGGCGGCCGTGGCGCCGCCGCCCTGGCTGTAGCCGAACAGCGCCACGCGGGAGCCGGCCGTCAGCGATGTGGTGTCGAGGGAACGGGCGGCGCGCACGGCGTCCAGGACGGCGTGGGCCTCGTCGACCCGGTTGACGTAGGTGTGCAGCCGGTCGGTGGCGCCCAGCCCGGTGTAGTCCGTGACCACGACGGCGATGCCCCGGGCGAGAAGGCGGTAGATCGCCAGGTCCTCGTAACCGACCGACAGCGTCTGGCCGTTGACGAGGAGCGGGTGTTCGAGGCCGAGGGAGGCGGCGCACTGGTCGCCCTGGCCCATCGTGCCGGGGGCCACGGCGACCAGCGGCCGTGGTCCGCTGCCCGTCCAGCGGGCGGTCGGTTCGATGTAGGCGCCGGTGACCGCCGTGGGGCGGCCGGCCGAGTCCGTGGACTTGTACATGAGGCGGGTCGCGGTGCCCGGCAGCGGTCCGTCGACGCCCGGCAGGCTCAACGCCAGGGCGAGCGGTTCGGAGCGGATCAGGGCGCCGTCGGCCGCCGGAAGGGCTGCGGGCGGGTTGTAGAACGTGGGGATGGTGACGCCGCGCGAGACGACGGCGTCCGACTGCGAGGTCGCGTCGGCGGGTACGGCGGTGACGCCGAGGCAGGCGGCAGCGGTGACGGCTGCGGCCAGCAGGCGGGTGGGGGCGGGCATGGCGGACCTCCGGTGAGGGGGAGGCCGAGCCTTCGTCTGCGGCTCGGGTGACGGACGGCCCGGTGGGGTGCGGACCGTGACGACCGAGCGGTACGGGGCTCCGGTCGTCCACCGCTGCCCCGTACCGCTCTTAGACGAACTGTCAGGACCGTAGCGAGGGTGAGGTTACCTCGGGTAGCGGTCGGTAGGTTACGGTTCAGTAATATGACTGCGCGGTAGCAAGTCCGAAGCCTTGCGCTCGCCGGTCACGGGCATCGCAACGAACGCCCGTAAGTGGCCTCTTGACGGCAATCTCGGACAAAACAAGACCGCGGGGTTGCCTGTCGCTAGCGTCCCGAGCCATGAACACCGACCGCACGCGCGGCGCGCACCTCGGCGACCACGACTCCCGCGACGACGCCTTCGTGCCGCCCCAGCCCGGCACCCACCACTCCTCGACACAGACGGCTACCGCGAGCGGCAGCGCCAGGATCACGCAGAAGAACACCCAGCTGAAGTTCTCCATCCCGGTGATCGGACCCCTGCTCAGCCTGGCGTACGCCCATCCGCTGATCGCCGGACTCACCGCGGTGGCGGTCGTCGGGGGAGGAGGCGCGGCGGTCACGGCCGCCCTGCCCGACTCGGCGCCCTCGCCCTCGACCGCGCTGGTGCGCGGCTTCGTCATGGAGCAGACGGACAGTCAGAAAGCGGCCACGGGCTACGACTTCACCCCCACGCCGCCCGTGGTCGCCGACGCCGGCACGGACGCCCTCTACATCCAGGGCGGCTTTCTGATGTCCACCAGCGGCAGACTGGCCTCGTGGGCTTCGTCCGAGGCGCCCACGGCGGAGGGCTGCCGGAAGGCCGTCGCCGACAACCCGGTACGGAAGACGTCCGTCTCCACCGGGTACGCGATGTGCTTCCTCGACCGCAACGGCGATCCCGGCTACCTCACCGTCACCGCCTCCAGCCCCGACTCCGTCACCGTCGACACCGCCCACCTGGGCTGACGCGACCGCTGCCAAAAGGCCCGTGACGCCGGTGTGGTTGACTACGTTCGTGCTGCACGAGTCGGTCTTCCGCACCACGGACCTGCCGGTGAGCGACCGGTTCGAGGCGTGGACGGAGCGCATGGGCCGGACCCACGCGCCCATGCAGCTCAGCAGCGACCGCCACGCGGACTACCGCGGCTCCCAACGCCTGATCGCGCTGGGCGACGTCGTCGTGTGGCCGGCCACCTTCGACCACCTGGTGTTCCGTCGCACGCCGAAACTCATCCGTCAGTCCGACCCCGAGTCGTACCACCTGTCCCTGCTGTTGAAGGGCGAGGGAGCGGCCGACTGGGGCAGACAGCAGGCCGCCTACCGGATGAACGACTTCCACATCAACTCCTCCTCGCGGTCGTGGGAGGTGCTCACCGGCTCCGAGCCGGTCACCGTCCTCGGCGTCGAGGTGCCGCGTGCCCTGGTGGCCGTGCCCGGGCAGCGAGCGGACCAGGTCCTGGGGAGCCTCCTGTCCGGCCGCGAGGGGATCGGCGCACTGCTCTCGCAGTTCCTCCGCCAACTGGTCGCCGACACCTCCCCGTACCAGCCCTCGGACGGACCCCGGCTGGGCACGGTCGTCGCGGACCTGGTCACGGCCCTCTTCGCGCACACGGTGGACGCCGACCTCCGGCTCCCGCCGGAGACCCGCGACCGCAATCTCACCCTCCACGCCAAGTCGTTCATCCAGCGGCGTCTGAACGATCCGGACCTGACCCCCGCCGGGATCGCCGCCGCGCACCATGTCTCCCGCAGCTATCTGTACCGCCTCTTCCAGGCCGAAGGACTCACCGTGGCCTCCTACATCCGCGACCAGCGGCTGGAGAACGCGCGCCGCGACCTCGCCGACCCCCGGCTGCGCGACCTGCCCATCCGCGCCGTCGCCGCCCGCTGGGGCTACCCCCGGGCGGCCGAGTTCAGCCGGGCGTTCCGCACCGCCTACGGCCTCCCGCCCAGCGAACTGCGCGAACAGGCGCTGACCGAGGCGTAGGACGTCCTCCCCCCGGCACCGCCGTGGACGCTCCGCCAAGCGGTTGTGGACCGTCGGCCAACGACACACCACCCGCCCCTCCCGCATGCTGGTGATCACCGCGGCACACCGCCGCGACACCCGGGGCCGTGCCAGGACGACGGGGGAGTCCTGGCACGGCGCGGAGACGCCCGGTCGCGCGCACCGCGCCCACGGAGGGACCCCGGACGGCCCACGGATGATCGAGTGGTGACGGTCCGGCCACGGGCGTAGCGTCTAACGGTGGACCCGACAGCGGACGCCTCCGTCCACTGACCTCTCCCAGGGCCCGCCGCCGAGCGGGCGACACGCCATGAGCAGCCTCCCGCAGCCGACCTCAGCGCCCCGGACCACCGCCCGACAGGACGGCGGGGGCAAGGCGATGGCGCTGTTGGTCATCGCCTCGTGCCAGTTGATGGTGGTCCTGGACATCACCATCGTGAACATCGCGCTGCCGGACATCCAGCGCTCCCTGGGTTTCTCCACCACCAGCCTGGCGTGGGTGGTCAACGCCTACACCCTCACCTTCGGCGGCCTGCTGCTGCTCGGGGGCCGGGTCGGCGACATCCTCGGCAGACGGCGGGTGTTCATCTTCGGAGTGCTGCTCTTCGTCCTCGCCTCCCTGCTCGGCGGACTCGCCCAGAACGAGGCCCAACTCCTCGCCGCGCGCGCCCTGCAGGGCGTCGGCGGCGCCATCGCGTCCCCGACCGCCCTGTCCCTGGTCAGCACGACGTTCCGGGAAGGGCCCGAGCGCAACCGGGCGTTCGGGGTCTTCGCCGCGGTCTCGGCGGGCGGCGGCGCGATCGGCCTGCTCGCGGGCGGCATCCTCGTCGAGTATCTGAACTGGCGCTGGGTGCTGTTCGTCAACGTTCCCATCGGACTGCTCATCGCCGTCGCCACACCGCGCTACATCAAGGAATCCGAACGCCACCCCGGCCACTTCGACATCCTCGGCGCGCTGACGTCCACCGTGGGCATGGTGCTTCTGGTGTACGGGTTCATCAGAGCCGCGCAGGAAGGGTGGCGGGACTCGCTCACGGTGGCCTCCTTCGTGGCGGCCGTCGTCGTCCTCGCGTTGTTCATCCTGGTCGAGCGGCGCTCCCGGCAGCCGATCACACCACTGCACATGTTCGCCGACCGCAACCGGGCGGGCACCTACGGCATCATGCTGTGCCTCGCCGCCGCGATCTTCGGCATGTTCTTCTTCCTCACGCTCTTCGTGCAGAACGTGCTCGGCTTCAGCCCGCTCGCGGCCGGGTTCGCCTTCCTGCCGGTCAGCGCGGTCATCGCGGTCGGCGCCGGCCTCGCCTCACGGTTCCTGCCCACGTACGGTCCCAAGCCCTTCATGGTGGTGGGCGCGATCCTCGCGGCCGCAGGCCTGTCCTGGCTGACCCTGACCGACATCCACTCCACGTACGCCGGCAGCGTCCTCGGCCCGATGCTCGTCTTCAGCCTGGGCATGGGCATGGAGTTCGTGTCGCTCACGCTGATGGCGCTCTCCAACGTGTCCCCGCTGGAGACCGGCGCGGCCTCCGGACTCCTCAACGCCACCCAGCAGGTAGGCGGTTCGCTCGGCCTGTCCATCCTGGTCACGATGTACGGCACGGCCAGCCGCAACGAGGCCGAGAAGCAGGTCTCCGACTTCCTGTCCCAGGCGACCCCGGCCGAGCGGCTGAGCTTCCGGCGCACCGGGCAACTGCCGTCCCCCTGGTCCGACGAGGTCCTCACGGCCGGCGTCTCGGCCGCCTTCGTCATGGCGGCGATCTTCACGGTCCTGGCCGCCCTGATCGCCATCGTGGTGATCCAGGTCCGCCCCTCGGACCTGGAACGCCTCAAGGGCGGCACGGCCCCGGACGGCGGCTGAGACCCGACCGGTCGTCAGCCACGGCGCGGGCGAAGGACCGTGCGCGCCGACGCCACCACGACGGCTGGACCGGCCAGGGTGCCGTGACCCGTGACCCGTGACCCGTGCGCTGTGCGCCGTGATCCGGGATTCGTGGTCCGTTGTCCCTGCTCCGTGCTGCGAGGGGCGACCTGCCGGTTAGGGTCCGCACATGGGGCATCGAGACGTGGGGATTCTGCATCCGGGAGCCATGGGCGCTCGCGTGGCGGCGCAGGCGGTGGCTGCCGGAGCCGTGGTCCGGTGGCTGCCGCAAGGGCGGTCGGCGGCGAGCCGGGACCGGGCCGCCGCGTGCGGGCTGCGGTCCGCCGCGAGCATCCGGGAACTGGCGGAGACCTGTGAGGTCGTGCTGAGCGTCTGTCCTCCCGCTGCCGCGCTCGACGTCGCCGGACAGGTGGCGGCGGCCGGCTTCCGGGGCGTCTACGTGGACGCCAACGCGGTGAGTCCGGAGCGCATGGCCGAGATCACCGGCGTGTTCGAGGACGACGCCGTGACCGTGGTGGACGGCGGGATCACCGGACCGCCCCCGCGCGAGGCGGGGCGGACCCGGCTCTATCTCTCGGGCGACGACATCGCCGTGGCACGGGTCTCGGCCCTGTTCGACGGCACCGCGCTCACCCCGGTCACCCTGGCAGGGCCGGTCGGGCGGGCGTCGGCGCTCAAACTGGCCTTCGCCGCGTACAACAAGATCTCCTACGCGCTTGCCGCCCAGGCCTGCGCGCTGGCCGACGGGCACGGAGTGCTGGACGACCTGCTCGACCTGGCGGAACAGATGCTGCCGGACACCCCGCTGGCCGGGACGGCGCACCTGGCCGCCGCGGGGCAGCGGGCATGGCGCTGGGCGCCGGAGATGCGCGAGATCGCCCGTGCCTGCCAGGCGGCGGGCGTGTCGTCCGGCTTCGCCGAGGCGGCCGCGGAGACGTTCGCCCGGTGGGACGCGCACAAGGACGACCCGGCCGTGACCGGTGAGCAGTTGATCGCCGATCTCGTCCAGGGGACTCCGTCGTCCACGTCGGGCGGCCGGAGGGGTTTGCCGTCGCGTCGAGCGGCAACGCGATGTCCATGAGTGAACCGAACAGGAAGACGAATGAACAGTCCGCAGCCGAGTGGGTGACCGCGTCCAACGCCCGGCGCGTCGCGGACAAGGCGACCGCTCCGGCGGCCAGGGCCGCGGAGAGCGCCGCGACGAAGACGGACGACGCCGCGTCGGCCACCAGGTCCGGAGTCCAGCGCTCGGCCGAGGCGACGACCGGTGCCGTGCAGAGCGCGGCGCACAGTGCCTCGCGCGGTGTCGAGGCGGGCCGTCAGGCGATCGTCGCGACCTCGGGTCAGGTCGCCGCGACCGCGAAGACGGCCTGGACGGTCATCGCGCACAGGAAGCTGATCGCCGCCGGTGTCGGCGCCGGCCTCTCCGCGCTGACCGCGGCCTCGTACGCCGTGGGCCGTCGCTCGGGCCGTCAGCCGCAGGGCCCTCTCACCCGGCTCACCGGCGGTCGGATCTGACCCTTCTCGGTCGAGGTCAGAAGATCGGCCCCCGGCGGGGAACCCGTCGGGGGCCGGGCCGTGTCAGGACCTTGCCCGACGCGGTCGTGTCAGGACCTTGCCCGGCTCGGGCGTGCCGGGGCCGTGTCCGGCTCGGTCGTGCCGTGCCAGGGCTCGGTCGTGCCGTGCCGCGCCGTGCCGCGCCCGGCTCGGTCGTGCCGTGTCCGGCTCGGTCGTGCCGTGCCAGGGCCGAGCCCGACGCGGTCGTGCCAGGGGCGCCGGCCAGTTCTTTGCTTCCGGGAACCCGCACGGGACGCGCTCGCCGTCCCGCTGTCCGCCGCGCCGATGCTGTCTCTCGGGCGGCCGGGCCCCGCTGTCCCGCACGCGCGTCCACGGGGCGCGTACGACGGCCAGGGCCGTTCGGGAACGGCTGAGTTGTTTCCGTACCCCGCGTCCACCCCGCGTTCTTTCCGTGACTTGATCCGTCCGACATCTTGACCTTGCTCAGGACCGAGGCTTAGCGTTCCCGCGTCGAGTCGAATTGAAACGATTCAATACCGAGAACGATCATCTGGGAGCGCTCATGCGGGAACCGGTCGAGCAGGGCGACGGCATGTCACGGCGAGCGGTACTCGCCGCCGGGGCGACGACGGGCATCGCCGCCGGGATCGTCGCCGCCCTGGGATCCGGGACGGCCGCCGCGGCGCCGTCCGCCGCCGGGGCGCCCGGGCCGGCCGCCGACTGGTTCGCGGCCCCCGCCCGTTCGGTGCGGCCCAAGTTCCGCTGGTGGTGGCCGGACGGCCTGGTGAACACCGACGAGATCGCCCGCGAGGTCGACCAGATCGCGGACGCGGGATTCGGCGGCGCGGAGATCGCCGCCGTCCACCACAGCGTCAAGGACAAGTCGGTCCTGGACACCGCGCACCACGGGTGGGGCAGCAGGCCGTGGCGCGACGGCGTCGAGGCCGCGCTGCGCCGGGCCGCGAGACGGGGCCTCACCATCGACCTCACGCTCGGCCCGAGCTGGCCCGTCGCGGTCCCCGGCGTCACCCCGGACGACGAGGCGGCCGCCAAGGAACTCGTGCACGGCCGGGCCTCGTTGAGCGGCGGAGCCACCTTCCAGGGGCCGGTGCCGCCACCCGTGCAGGCCCCCGCCGCCGGGGTGACCCGGCAGCAGCTCCTCGCGGTCCAGGCCGCCCGCGTCGAACCCGCGTACTCCACACGCAAGGAGACCGGACTCGACCCCTCCAGCGTCCGCGACCTCACCGCCACCGTCGACAAGGACGGCGCCATCACCTGGACGGCCCCCGACACCGGGGACTGGGTGCTGATCTCCTACTGGACGCGCGGCAGCGGCCAGCAGCCCGAGTCCGGCCCGCACTCCGCGCCCGCCGCCTACGTCGTCGACTACCTCGACCCCGCGGGCACCGCGGCCGTCACCCGCTTCTGGGAGCAGCAGGTGCTGACCCCCACCGTGCGGAGCCTGCTGAAGGCGGCGGGCGGCGCCTTCTTCGAGGACTCCGTGGAACTGGAGACGGACGGCCTGACCTGGACGCCCTCGCTGCCGGACGCCTTCGCGAAGCACACCGGCCGGCCCCTGCTGCCCTACCTGCCCGCCCTCGTCCTCAGCGACAGCAACCAGGTGTTCGCCTTCGAGGCCCAGCTGACCCGGCAGATCAGGCACGACTTCTGGGAGACCTTCTCGGAACTCTTCAACCAGCACCACCTGCGCGCCCTGCGGGACTGGGCGCACTCCCTCGGCATGACCCTGCGCGCCCAGCCCTACGGACTCCAGACCGACGCCATCGAGTCCGCGGCGATCCTCGACATCCCCGAGGGCGAGTCCCTCGGCTTCAAGAACCTCGACGACTACCGCTGTCTCGCGGGCGGCAGGGACATGGCGGGCCACACGGTGCTGTCGTGCGAGGCGGGCGCCTACAACGGCTCCGCGTACAGCACCACCTGGGACCGCTTCCTGCGCACCATGGGCGGCGCCTACGCGGCCGGCGTCAACCAGACCGTCGTCCACGGGTTCTCCTACGCCACCGTGCCCGGCGCGAGCTGGCCCGGCTTCGCCGCCTTCAGCCCCTACAACGGCGCCTCCGGGTACGGCGAGTCGTGGGGGCCGCGTCAGCCCTCCTGGCAGCACGTCGGGGACATCGCCGCCTACCTCGGCCGGGTGCACGGAGTCCTGCAGTCCGGCACCGCCCGCGCCGACGTCGCCGTCTTCCGGCAGACCGGCTACGCCGCCACCGGCATCGGCGCGTCCTGGTTCACCGCGACCGGCATCCCGCTCGGCTGGACCCACCAGTTCCTCAGCGGTCCGCTGCTCGACCTGCCGAACGCCACCGTCTCGGGCGGCCGGCTCGCCCCGAACGGACCGGCCTACAAGGCCCTCTTCGTCGAGGGGGACTTCTTCTACTCCTCCACCCCCACCCTCGCCACGGCCGACGCCCGCCGTCTGCTGACCCTCGCCGAGGCCGGGCTGCCGATCGTCCTGCTGGGCGCCTTCGACCAGCCGCTCACCCCCGGAGTCCCCGACGACGGCGAGAGCGACCGGCTGCGGGAACTCCTGGCCCGGCTGCTCGCTCTGCCCCACGTCACCCGGATCACCGACAAGGCCGCCGTGGGCGACGCCCTCGCCGGGCTCGGAGTCACCCCGGACGTACGCCACGCCACCGCGTCCACGCTCCTGAACGCACACCGCGTCACCCGGGACACCGACTTCTACTACTTCTGCAACGGCAAGCACGCGGAGACGGTCAAACCGGCGGTGGCCGCGATCGACCACGAGGTGACGCTGCGCCACACCCGCCGCACCCGGGGCGGGACGACGATCCCCTACCTGCTGGACCCCTGGACGGGGGAGGTCACCCGGATCGCCCGGTACACCGAGGACGACGGCGACGTCACCGTGCGGGTCGCCCTCCAGCCCGGCCAGTCGACCATCGTCGCCCTGGGCCGTCCGGGACTCTTCGGCGACCGCAACGGGGCACGGCCGCACGTCGTCGACACGGACGCGTCCGAAGCGCTGTTCCACGGCGGCAGGCTGACGCTCCGTTCGGCCGAGGCGGGAACCCGCACGGCACGGCTGTCCTCGGGCCGTACGGTCACGGCGACCATCCCGTCCGTACCCGCCCCCCTCACCCCGAGCCGTTGGCAGCTGGAGGTCGACGACTGGTACCCCGGATCCGCCGCGACCCGTACCGACCACGTCCAGCGCACGCTGACCCTCGACACCCTGCTGCCCTGGTCGGGGATCCCGGAACTGGCCGACTCCGCGGGCATCGGACGCTACCGGACGACGATCGACCTGCCGACCGGGTGGACCTCCGCGCACGGCGCCCACCTGGAACTCGGCCAGGTCTCCGACACCGCCCGGGTCACCGTCAACGGCACCCGCGCCCCGGTCGTCGACCGTCTCCACCCGGTCGTCGACGTGGGCCCGCTGCTCCGGCGCGGCCGCAACACCATCGAGGTGGAGGTGGCGATCCCCCTCGTCAACCGGCTCCGGGTCGCCCAGCCCGCGGTCTTCGGTGCCCTCGCCCGACAGGCCTTCGGCCTCGTGGGCCCCGTACGACTCGTGCCGTACGGGCAGGCCACGGTCGGCTGAGGAATCGGGGGCCGGGCCGCGGCGCATTCCGGGCGGCGCCTTTCGGACGCGTCCCGGCCGCCGGAACGACCACCGGCCCGGCCCTCGCACCGACCTTCGTCGCGACGGTCCGGACCATCGGCCGACTGTGTTCCGCGCGCGCCTCCAGCACCGTAGGGGCATGGAGCAAACGAATCGGATCAGCCGGGCCAGGTTCCTGGCCGGGACGGCGGCGGTCGGCGCGGCGGCCGTGCTCGGGCCGACGGGACAGGCGCACGCCACGGGACGAGGGCGCGGGCTGCGGCGTCGGGGTGTCGTCTACACGGTGGGGGAGGGCGAGACCGCCGCCACGGGGTGGACCGCCGAGCGGATGCGCGCGGACCTGCGCGCCATCCGCCACGAGCTGCACGCCGACACGGTGGACGTCACCGGCGACGGCGTGGAACGCCTCGCGGCGACCGCGACCGAGGCAGCCGAACACGGCCTGCACGTATGGCTTCAGCCCACGCTGGGCGACGTCCCCGCCCGGGACGTCCTCGAGCATCTCGCGGAGACCGGCCGGGTCGCGCAGCGACTGCGCGGACAGGGCGCGAGCGTCGACTTCAGCGTGGGCTGCGAGTTCTGGCTCTTCGTGCCCGGCATCGTGCCGGGGGAGACGGTGCCGGAGCGCATACGCAACCTCATGGACGGCACCTACGACCCCGTGGTCATGCAGCGACGTCTGGACGCCTTCACGGCCCGGGCCGCCAGGACCGGCCGCTCGGTCTTCGACGGCCGGCTGTCCTACGCCGCCGCACAGGACGACCAGGTCGACTGGTCCCTGTTCGACGTCGTCGGGATCGACTACTACTCCTCGTTCCCGCGAGCCGCCGACCATGCGAGGGAACTGCGCCGCCACACGCGCTGGGGAAAGCCGTTGGCCATCACCGAGTTCGGCACCTGCGCCTACGTGGGCGCCCCGGACTCGGGCGGCATGGGCTGGGACGTGGTCGACCACGACAAGGACCCCGAGGAGATCAAGGGCCACCTGGTCCGCAGCGAACGCACCCAGGCCGACCACGTCACCGCACTCCTCGACGTGTTCGAGTCGGCGGGACTGTACGCGGCGATGGCGTTCGAGTTCGTCACCCCGGACGCCCCGCACCGCGCCGACGATCCCCGCCACGACCTCGACATGGCGTCCTACGCCGTCACCAGAACCGTTCACCGGCGCCCCGGTCACCCGGAAGCCGGCTGGCACTGGGAACCGAAGCAGGCCTTCCACGCCCTGGCCCGCCACTACGGCCGCCGCGCCGCCCCGCGTTGAGCCGCCCCCGACGGGTTCCGCGCGCCCCCGCGCGTCCGGGAAGCCGTCGTCCACCGGCGGCCCGTGGGTAGAGTCTGGGCGATACGCGGGCGGGCGGGTCCGGCGGACGCGGCGGGTGCGGAGGGCTGAACGGCGCATGAATTACGCGATGTTGGTGGATCCCAGGGCCGAGGGCGCGGGCGCCCCGTGGCTGTCGCTGCCCGCCGGGACCGCCCTGAACGACGCCGCCGAAGCCCTGGAACAATTGCTGCAGGCGGAGGGACGACCGGACCGGCTCCTGCTCGTCGTGGGCGACGAGCGGATCGGGGCCACCTCGAGCACCTATCTGCGCACCGTCCTGGGGTTGCAGCCGGACCGCGGACCGGGCGACGAGGTGCGCGCCGCCGCGCCGGGGGAGTCGACCCGGTTCAGTGTGATCGCGTTCCGCTGCGCGGTGTGCGGGAGTTGTGCCTACACCGCCTTCTACGACGACCGGTACCGCCCGGTGTGCCGGGCCGGCGACCACGGACCGATGGAGCTGAGGTGAGCCCGGCGTGAGCCTCGGGCCCGTCGTCCCCAAGCCGCTCGACGGCTCGGCCAGGTTCTTCGTGGTCGCCTATCTGCCGACCTACGCGGCGACGGTCTCCGTCCTGTTCCTGGTCTGGGCGGGGGCGCCCGGAGCCGATGTCTCCCCGCGGCGGGCCTGGCACACCGCCGGCGCGGTCGGTGCCGGGCAGGCGGTGTGGCTCGTCGTCGGGACGACCGTGGCCGCCGTGGTGTTCCAGCCGTTCCAACTGGCCGTCGTGCGGCTGCTGGAGGGCGGATGGCCCGAGGCGCTCGGGGCCGGTCCGCTCCGGGCGCTCCAGCGCCGGCGCAGAGCACGGCTGGTGGCACGAACCGAGCTGGCCGGGCCGGCCGGCGAGCAGCCGCCCGCGCTCGTGCAGCGGGCGGGCGCCGCCGCGGCCGTCCTGCGGCGGCGGTATCCGCTCCCGGACCACCTCGTCCGGCCGACGGCCCTGGGCAATGTGCTGGCGGCACTGCGGGACACGGCCGGCCGGGACCACGGCTGGGACTCCGCGGTCGCCTGGCCGCGGCTGTACCCGGTGCTCGCGGACCGTGCGCGTGCCGTCGTCGACGACGGCCGCGACTCCCTCGACGCGGCGGCACGACTGTGCGTCACCACCGCGGTGACCGCGCTCGTCAGCGCGGTGCTGCTGCTGCGCTCGGGCTGGTGGGTCCTGCTCGCCCTGGCTCCCGCCGCCGTGGCCCTGCTCGCCTACCACGGGGCCGTCCAGGCGGCGCTGACCTACGGCGACGCCGTCCGCTCGGCGTTCGAACTGCACCGCTTCGACCTGCTCCGGGCCCTGCACCTTCCGCTGCCGGAAACCCTCCAGGAGGAGCGGACCCTGGCGGAGGCGCTGTGCCTGCACTGGCGTCAGGGCCTGCCGCCCCCGTCGCGGTACCTGCATCCCGTCGACTCCCCGCCCCCGCCCGGGACTTGAGGGAACCGGGACCGGCGGGGGCGACGCCCGCGGCACCCTGCCCCGGGCCGCCCCGCGACCCTATGGTGGGGGAATGGGCAACGACGTTCCCCGCTTCGGGCGGCCGCCAGGGCCGTCCATCGACGAGCTGCACCGCCAGGGCTTACGGGAGTTGGAGCTCTACCACCGCACGGGGGACGTCGCCGCCCTGCGCCGGGCGCGCGACCTCGACCGGCGGGTCGTCGACGCCACCTCCCGCGACAGCCCCGGCCGGGACGTGCACCTGCGGAACCTCGCCTACGCCGAGGCGCAGCTCTACGAACACACCCAGGATCTGCCGACCCTGGAGCGCGCGATCCACGGCTACCGGCGCGCCCTCGACGCGGCCCCCGACGGCCATCGCTACCGCGAGATCTACCTCTACGGTCTGGGCCGCGCCCTGCGCCGGCTCCACCAGCGCACCGGCGAACTCCAGCCGCTGGAGGAGGCCGCCGAACAGCTGCGCCGTTGTGTGGCGCTGCCGCCCGCGATGCCCGGCGAGCGGGCCGCCCAGCTCGGCGGCCTCGCCGAGACGCTGGGGGAGCTGTACGACCTCGACGGGGGTCGGGAGCACCTGCGCGCAGCCGTAGCCACGCAACGGCAGGCGCTGGCCCACACACCGCGGGAGAGCCCGGAGCGACTGCCCAGGCAGATCAATCTCGCCTCGTTCCTGAGCAGTTGGTACGAGCTGACCCGGGAGCGGGCCGCGCTGGACGAGGCGGTGGACGGCCTGCGCAGGGCCCGCGACGAGATGCTCGGGAACGGCGGCCCGGAACCGTGGCAGCTGGCCGCCAATCTCGCCCAGGTCCTGACGGAGCGGTTCCGGCTCGACGGCCGGCTGGACGAACTGGACGAGGCCGTCGCCCTCCTGCGGCACGTCGTCGAGGCCGACCTCTCGCTCGACGACTTCGACCACCTCGTGATGACCCTGAGGGCAGCCGCTCTCGCGTTGCAGCGTGCCGGGCACTCCGGCGAGGTGCGGTGGGCCGACTGGGCCGTGCGGATCCTGGGGGAGACCGCCCGGACGTCGTCGCACGCGTCGTCGCACGGACATCCCCACCACGGCGTGGTGCTGTTGGAGCTGGGCAAGGCCCATGCGAGGCGGTACGGCCTCACGGACGATCCGGCCGACCTCGAATCGGCCATCGCCGTGCTCGGCGCCGCCCTCGACGCGTTGCGCCCGCAGGAGGGTTCCGCGGAGAACGCCAGGGCCGCCGCGGCGGAACTCGCCACCCAGCTGGCCGCCCGCCACACCCGCACCGGCGCCGCCGCCGACCTGGACCGAGCCATCGAACTCCAGCAGGGCGCGGTCCACGACGTCCCGCGGCACAGCCCCAACTTCGCGACGCTGCACGTGGCCCTCGGTCAGACCCTGCTCCAGCGCTTCCACACCCGCAACGACCTCGGTGACCTCGACGGGTGCGCCGGCCATCTGCACCGGGCCCTGGCCGCCCTGCCGCCGCACGCGCCGGACCGCCCCGCCGTGCTGTCCACCCTCGGCAGCGTCCACCTCGCCCGCTACGAGCACACCGGCCACCGGCCGCATCTGCACGAGGCGGTCGAGACCCAGCGTGCGGCGCTCGCCGGATGTCCGGCCGGGGACGTGCAACGGCCCTTCCTGCTGGGCAACCTCGCACTTCTGTTGCGACTGCGCCACGACGCCGTCGGCGTCGGCACCGCCGATCTCGACGAGGCGGTGGGCCTGTTCCGCCAGGTGCTCGCGCTGCGGCCGGGCCGGTCCGGAGCGGGCCGGATCACCCTGCTGCAGCTGGCCGAGGCGCTGCGGTCCCGCGCCGAGGTCCTGGGCGGCGAGGCCGATCTGACGGAATGCGTCGAACTGCTGCGCACCCTCGTCGACGGCTACCCGGCCGAGCACCCCGCCCAGATCTCCGCGCGCACCGCGCTCGCCGAGGCGCTGCACGAACTGTTCCTGGCGACGGACGACGAACGGCTCCTGGCGGAGGCCTTCGAGGTGGCACGGGGCTCGGTCGAGGTGCGGTCCGCGCCCGTCCACGACCGGCTGCGCGCCCGCGCCACGCTCGGGCAGGTGTGCGGCACCCGGCACGACTGGGAGGCCGCTCGCCACTGGCTGACGGAGGCGGTGCGGCTCCTGCCGCGGCTGGCCGCCCGCGATCTGAACCGCACGGACCAGCAGTATCTGCTGGCCCGTGAGCACGGACTGGCCGCCGAGGCGGCCGCGTACGCCCTGGAGGCCGGGCGGCCCGAACAGGCCCTGGAGGTACTGGAGCACGGGCGGGGCGTGCTGCTCGGCCGTCTCCTGCGGTCCCGGGAGACCGACGTGGCCCGGCTGCGGGAACGCGCGCCGGCGCTGGCCGAACGGTTCGTACGGCTGCGCGACGTCGAGGATCCGGAGCCGCTCGGCACGGACACGTACTCCGTGGCGGGGGAGCGGGAGGCCGCCGAGCGGATGCGGACCCACGAGGCCGAGTGGGACGAACTGGTCGACGAGATCCGGTCCCTGCCCGGGATGGCCGACTTCCTGCGTCCGCCGCCCGCGGCGGAGATCGTCCGGCGCGCCGGGGCGGGACCCGTCGTGGTGATCAACATCAGCATCCGCTGCGACGCCCTGATCGTGGCCGACGGATCACTCGACGTCGTCCCCCTGGGGATCACCGCCGAGGAGGTCCGGAGCAGGGTGGCCGGATTCCTCTCCGCGGTCGACGCCCCGGCCGACGGCTCGGACGGCTCGGACGGCTCGGGCCGATCCGGTGCCATGGCCGGTCTCGACGGGCGGCTGGCCCGGCAGGAGACGGTCGCCGAGACCCTGGAGTGGCTCTGGGACACGATCACCGGACCGGTCCTGACACGGCTCGCCCGTCTCCTGCCGTCCGGCCCCGGCGGTACTCCCGCGCGCGTGTGGTGGTGCCCCCAGGGACCGCTGGCCTTCCTGCCCCTGCACGCGGCCGGCTACCACGGCCCCCGGGCCGGCGCCGACGACGAGCGGTGCGTGCTGGCACGGGTGGCCTCCTCGTACACGTCCACCGTGGCCGCGCTCCACCACGCGCGCACCCGGCGCACGGGCACCACCGCGGGCGGACCGGGACAGCTGATCGTCAGCATGTCGCGGACTCCGGGGGCGGGGGACCTGCCGAACGCGGACGCCGAGGCGCACGTCGTGGCCCGGCACCTGACGAACGGCCGCGCACCCGTCCTGCTGGCCGACGAGGGGGCGACCCGGGACGGCGTGCTGGAGGCGCTGCGGCACGCGCGGTCCGTGCACTTCGCCTGCCATGCCGTGGCCGACACCCAGGACCCCTCGGCATGCCGCATCCTGACCCACGACCACACGACACGTCCGCTCACCGTCACCGACGTCGCCGGGCTCCGCCTCGACGGCGCCCACCTGGCCTACCTGTCCGCGTGTGCCACGTCGGCCACCCGGCAGGATCTGGTGGACGAGGCCGTCCACATCACCGGCGCCTTCCAACTGGCGGGATTTCGGCACGTGGTGGGCACCCTGTGGCCGGTCGGGGACGAACTGGCACCGGAGATGGCCACGTCCTTCTACGCGGCCCTCGCCGAACGGGCGCAGACGTCCACCGGACCGGCCGGGGCGGATTCCCGCACGGAGGACGACCGGGTGGCGCTCGCCCTGCACGCCACGGTGACCGACCTGCACCACCGGTACGCCTGGTTCCCGGCGTTGTGGGCCGCGCACATCCACGTGGGCGTCTGACCGGCACCGCGACCGGCACCGCGACCGGCGCGGGCATCGGTCAGCCGTCGGCCTCCATGACCAGGCGCAGGTTCGCCCGCGCCTGGGCGGTGCGGGGGTCGCCGGGCCCGAACCGGCGCTCGTAGACGGCGACCACCCGGCGGCACAGCGCCTCCGCCTCCGCGCGGCCGCCCCGGCGGTGCACCATCGCGGCCAGGTTGCTCATGCCGGCGACCGTGCGGGGATGTTCGGTGCCGAAGACCTTGGAGTATCCGGCCACGACCGTCCGCATCAGCGCCTCGGCGTCGGACACCCTGCCCGCCCCGTGCAGGACCGAGGCCAGGTTCTGCTGTGCCGACAGCGTGTCCACGTGGCCCGCGCCCTTGCTCCGCGCACGGAAGTCCACCACCGTCCGGAAGTGCCGCTCCGCCTCGGCCCACCGGCCCTGGTCGGCGAGAACGGCGGCCTGATTGGCCCGCGCGTCCATGCTCAGCTCGTCGGCGGACCCGAACAGCCGCCCGGCGTCCTCCGCCACCTGGCCGTACAGCTGCTCGGCATCCTCGACGCGGCCCTGGGCGCGCAGGGCGCCGGCCAGGTCGTTGCGGCTGCGCAGGGTGGACCGGTGCCCCGGGCCCAGGACGCGTTCGCGGGCCGCCAGCGCCTCGCGGGCCAGTCGCTCCGCCTCGGCCGGCCGCTTCTGCCGGAGAGCGAGGCGAGCGAGCCGGGCCAGGCTCGTCAGGGCGTCCGGGTCGGCGTCACCGGCGGCCCGGACCTGTTCGGACCACACCGTCCGGGTCAGCTGCTCCGCCTCGGACAGCTGACCGGTCTGCTCCAACGCCCCCGCCAGGGACGAGGTGGCCGCCAGGGTGTCGGGGTGGCCGTGGCCGAGCACGGTCCGGCGTCCGGTCACGACATGGCGGAACAGCCCGACCGCCTCGTCCGCGGAGCCCTGCCCCCACAACACCTCGGCCAGTTCGTATCCCGCGGTGAGCGTGGCGGGGTGCGTCTCGCCCCGTTCCTGGTACGCGGCACTCAGCGTCCAGCGCGCCTTGGCCTCCGGCGTCATCGTGTAGGTGATGTTCACTTCGGGGATGCCGTCGGCCCCCTCCCGTCGTGTGACGCGGTAGGAGATGCCCTCGGCCAGCTCACCGCTCCCGACGTTCTCGGGCTCCACCGGACCGGGCTGTTGTGGGTCCGACTTCCGCCGGCGTCCCCGCCCTCGCCGTCCACCACTCATCGACCGCCCCTCCCCCTGGCGCGATTCCCGACCCGTCCCCCCATGGTCGCGCAAAGCACCGCACCCGCCCAGGGCGAGTCCCCGCCAGGCTGGACGCTCCGTCAGGACTCGACCGGGGTCGGCCGCCACCCCGGCCGACGCATGGATCGGCCGGTTGCGGCTACTCCGTCGTCATGGCACGCACATCGACATCCGGCCCTGACGACTCCACGGCGTCGACGACCGGTCGGGAGCCCACGGCGGGCCCGGCCGACCAGGTGGAGCGACGGGCGCCGGACGGGCCGGGACAGTTGCCGAAGCGCTCCTGGCCGGCCGTGCTCAAGGGAGTGCTGCGGGAGTTCAAGGACGACGAACTC
The DNA here is from genome assembly GCF_040295245.1 of Streptomyces sp. NPDC002884. NCBI lineage: Bacteria > Bacillati > Actinomycetota > Actinomycetes > Kitasatosporales > Streptomycetaceae > Streptomyces > Streptomyces sp. NPDC002884. The sequence continues at coordinate 18,474 of NZ_JBEOVB010000019.1, forward strand.
ACGGACCGGGCCGCGGCACTGACGTACTACGGGGTGCTGTCGCTGTTCCCGGCACTGCTGGTGCTCGTGTCGCTCCTGGGGCTGGCGGGGAAGTCGGCGACCGACGAGGTCCTGGACAACCTCCGCAAGGTGGCGCCGGGTTCGGCCCGCGACATCATCAGCGACGCGGTGCAGCAGTTGCAGGGCCGGGGTGGCGTCGGCTCGGTCATGGCGATCGTCGGTCTCGTGCTGGCGGTGTGGTCGGCTTCCGGCTACACGGCCGCTTTCATCCGCAGCGCCAACGCGGTGTACGACATGCCCGAGGGGCGGCCGGTGTGGAAGGTGCTGCCGCTGCGCGTGGGGGTGACGGTGGTCCTTCTGGTGCTCGCGGTCGCCAGTGCGCTGGTCGTGGTGTTCACCGGCGGTCTGGCCCGTCAGGCCGGTGCCGCCCTGGGCATCGGGGACACGGCGCTGACCGTGTGGTCCATCGCGAAGTGGCCGGTGCTGGTGGTCCTGGTCACGATCATGATCGCGCTGCTCTACTGGGCGACGCCGAACGTCCGGGGGCGCGGTTTGCGGTGGATCACGCCCGGGAGCGTGCTGGCGCTGGTGATCTGGCTGATCGCCTCCGCCGGCTTCGCCTTCTACGTGGCCGGTTTCGGCTCGTACAACAAGACGTACGGGACGCTCGCCGGAGTGATCGTCTTTCTGGTGTGGCTGTGGATCAGCAACATCGCGATCCTGCTGGGCCTGGAGTTCGACGCCGAACTGGCCCGCCAACGGGCCGTGGCCGGCGGGCTGCCGCAGGACGAGGAACCCTACGTCCAGCCCCGGGACACCCGGGCCTGGAGCGAGGACGACCGGCGCGGCGCGGAGTGAGCGCGCGATCAGCGCACCGGGAAGCCGAAGGAGTACCCCTGCTCCCGCAGCCACGGCAGGACCTCGCGCAGGGCCGCCACGGTCTGTGCGCGGTCCCCGCCCGCGTCGTGGAAGAGGATCGTCGGGCCGTTGGACACCTCGTTCTCGACGGTGGTGACGATGGCGGCGGCGCCGGGCCGCTCGAAGTCCTTGGTGTCGACGTTCCAGCCCAGCGGGCGCATCCCGCGGGAGGCGGCGAGATCGCGGCTGTAGGGGGTGAAGGCGCCGCCCGGCGCCCGGTAGTACAGCGGGCGGACGCCCCCGGAGGCCTCGGTGATCATCCGTTCGGCGTCCAGGATCTGCTGCTTCTGGTAGGACTCGGGCTTGGTGTCCATGGTGGTGTCGTGCGAAACGGTGTGGTTGCACAGCCGGTGCCCGTCCGCCACCACGGCCTTGACCAGGTCCGGGTGGGCCTGGGCCTGCGTGCCCACCATGCAGAACGTCGCCTTCACATGGTTCTCCCGCAGCACCTGGAGGACCTGCGGCGTCCAGTCGGGGTCCGGACCGTCGTCGATGGTGATGTTGACGCCGCGGGCACCGTGGTCCGAGGCGTGGGCGATGTCCACCGACACCCGGGCGGGCACGGAACCCGCCGCGGAGGGGCGCGCCGAGGCGCCCGCTCCCGCCTGCCCTCCGTCCACCGGCCCGGCCTGCGCGGTCCACACCGAGGCGGCGGCGGCCACCGCCGTCACACCGACCGCCGCCGCGAGAACCCGGCCGTACCATCCCCGCCCGCCATGCCGCGCCATGTCTGCCCTGTTCGTGTCGTGTCGGCGGATCCCCTGCCCCGGTGATCCCCTGCAGCTGTCAGGACGGTGAAAAGGCGCGCCGGGATCCCTCTGTTACCGATCACGGACAATTTCGCGGAGGTTCCGGGACGCCAGGGCGTCCGAGCCCGCAACGGAACGGTGTGCGCCGCCCGTTGCGGGCTCGGTGTTCACGGGCCCAGCGGGACGCACAGCAGGGCGGCGGGGCCCGGCGTGCTGCCGAACCGGGTGGTGAAGGCGATGCCCGCGGCGTACTCGTCGGCGGCGCACTGCCCCTTGTAGCGGCCCTGGGCGAAGTCGCCGCCGGTGTCGACGGGCCGGTTGTCGGAACGGTCGAACCAGACGGTCCGTCCGGCCCGGCCCGGCGTCGTACGGGCGGGCACGCACAGCGCGGCCGACACGCGTTCCCCGCGGCGGCTGTAGCCGATCAGGAACTGCCCGGCGGGGCACTGGAGTTTGGTGTAGCCGCCGGCCCAGTCGCCGCCGGCGGGGACGTGGCGTTCGTCCGTGACGACCGTCTGCGTGTCGCCCGAGGCTCGCAGGTCGCCGGCGGTCGTGTCGGTGCACAGACCCCGGCCGCCGGTGTGGCTCAGGCCGATCAGCCGGAGGCCGTCCGGGCAGGCGGCCTTGGAGGCCCCCGGGTCCCAGTCCCCGCCGGCCCGCACCCGCCGGGACTGCACCGCGTCGCCGTGGTCGGTGGCGAGCATGCGCCGCACGGGCACCGGCGGGACGGTCCCGGTGCGGGTCGCGGACGTCATGAGGTGATCCCAGCCGGCGCCGCGCCAGTCGGCCTGGTCGAGGATGCCGGACCGTCGCCCCGTGGTGTCGTAGCGCAGCAGTGCCCAGTCGTCGTGGCCCTCCCAGCCGACCAGGGGCCAGTAGGCGAAGTCGGCGTCGTGGTCGGCGAAGTAGTCGGTGAGGTTGCCGAACCAGGTGCGGGCGGCGGCGCCGGTCTCCTGGGCGCCGATGCCGAACTCGCTGATCCACACGGGCGCGGTGTGGTGCTGTCCCTCCGTGGTGACGAAGAAGGCCTGGTCGGTGAGGACTTGGGACAGCTGGTCGCGGGTCAGGTCCTGGTAGCGCGGGTCGTGGGTCTCGCCGATCCCGGTGGCACCGCTGTGCCGGGGGCCGGTGTAGCCGTAGAAGTGGGCGGAGTAGACCAGCTTGTGCGCGTCCAGGAGGGTGTGCGAGAGCGTGCGGACGGGCGTGAGGGTGGGGCGCTCGTGCGGCAGCCCGTCCACGGGCAGACCGGTCCAGTTGATGCCCTCGACGACGATGAGGAGGTCCGGGTCGGCCTCGGTGAGGATACGGTCCGCGGCGAGCTGGGCGGCCGCGTACCAGTCGTGGTCGTCGCCGAGGCCCCAGTTGGGGTCGTCCAGTACGTCACGGCGTACCTCGTTGTAGAGGTCCGCGCCGACGACACGGGAGTCGGCGGAGTAGCGGCGGGCCATGAAGACCCAGTCGTCCGTCCACTGCCGAGTGGTCCGACCGCTGTTCCACCGTTCGTTGCCGTCCACGCCGCAGCACCAGCGGGTGGTGTTGGTGTGGTTGTTGAGGATGACCGCGAACCCGTCCCCGGTGAGGGCGGCCACGACGGCGTCGAAGACCTGAAGCGGGGTGTTGCCGCGCAGTTGCGGGTTGGCCGCGACCGCGCTGTCCGGCACCGGGGCCGTCGTGCGGATCATCTCGTTGGAGAACGGCAGCCGGATGCTGTTGATGCCGAGCCGGTGGAAGTCGGCGAGCAGGTCGGCCAGCGGGGCTCGGTCCAGGCCGAGGGGTATGCCGGACGAGTTCTGGCCGGCGTGGTGGTTGGCGGGATCGGCGGTGCTGCCGCTTCCCGACCACGAGCCCTGGGCGCCGTCCCAGTTGGCGGACTTCAGGCGGAAGCGGCGCCCTTGCGCGTCGACGATGTAGCGGCCCCGGGTGGACAGGGGCGGCTGCCAGTCCTCCGCCGCCGCCGGGGGAGCGGCCCCGGCGGCGGCGGAGGCCGCGATGGCGTCTTGGGTGGCGGCCGGGACGGCGGCGGCCGCGGTCGGTGCCGGGGTCAGCAGCGCGAGAGCCACGGCTGTTGATGTCAGGTACTTGACAATTCTGAGGGTCTGCATCCGGTCCTCTGCGGGGCGCGGTGGGGGTGGCGAGCGGCGACCGACAGCCTACGAAATCCCGGCCCGGATGTCCCGGGGGCCGCAGGAACACGCTCGCGCCGGCGCCGGGCGCACCCGCGCCGCGCCCGGCGCCGGCCTCGGGGAGGCCGGACGCCGGGGATCGGTCGGGCGGCCGGTGTCACCAGGTGTGCGCGACGTCCACCACGAGGTGGTCGGCCAGATGCAGTACCCGGAACGGCAGGCGCGCCCGGACGCCGAGCCCGAACTGCGTCACACCCTCGAAGCTTCCGGCGTACCGGGTGTCACGGAAGGTGCTGTAGCCGGTCAGGTCGACGCCCGGCAGCGGCTGCGCCACCCGTCCCGGATAGGTGGGTGTGCCGGTCTCGGGGTCGTAGGAGGGCGCGTTGACCCGCACCTCCAGGACGGCGCCGCCGCCGACGGTGATGGGGCGGCCCGAGCCGTCCTGGTAGAGCCGGGTGACGTACGCGACGGAGAAGCCGAGTTCGGCGGCGCCCGCGCCCGGGACGTCGACGACGAACCGGTCGTAACAGTCGTGGCGGCCGGTCCTGACGTTGGTCAGCGGTGTCGCCGTGCCGGCGGAGTACGTCTTGGCCAGGCTGCCCCAGCCGGTGGCGCAGGCGGCGGCGGCCCGGGTGGCCGTGACCGGGGCGGCGGTGGCCGGGACCGCGGCCACACCCAGCGTGGTGGCCAGCAGGGCGGCGGTGACCCAGAGGGTTCTGTTTCGCACCATGATCTCCCCCGAAGGACGTGTGTGGTGATGTGTGTCGGATAAAAACAGAGACAGCCGGAATGCCCCGAAGGTTGCACTGTTCTCCGTCCCGATGTGACGCCGGTGTGCCAGACGGCCTCCTGCGGTCGCCGACGATCACCAGCCGGTCAGCAACAGGTGGTTGAGCAGCAGGGCCAGGGCGGCCTGGGCGGCCAGCCAGGCACGCGGGCGGGTGAGGAACGCGCAGGCCGGGAGGAGCCACACGGCGAAGGGGAGCCAGATGCGTTCGGTCTCGGCCTTGCTCATGCCGGACAGGTCGGCGACGAGCAGGGCGAGCAGGGCGGCGGCCACGAGGAGGGCGAGGCGGGCGTCCGCGCCCGAGCGGCGCGGGCCGTCCGGTCCCGGCGCGAGGAGCCGGCCGCGGTGACCCAGGCGGCTGTGGTGGCCGAGGCGGGAGCGGTGGCCGAGGCGGTGGCGTTGGCGGAGGAGTGTCGCGCCGGTCCGCCGTAGACCGGCCGCCGTCGCCAGACCCGTGATCAGGACCGTGCAGGCGAGGTCGGCCCACATCCAGTAGCCGTAGGGGCGGACACCGCCCGCGCCCTGGTGGTAGCGGGTGACCAGCAGCCGGTACGCCTCCCACCAGTCGAATCCGGCGAGGGTGAACACCGCCGGCACGACGGCCGCCCCGGCGAGCAGCAGGACCAGCAGGTCGGGCCGCTCCCGCACCCGCCCCCGGCCGAGCAGCAGCACCGCCGCGCCGATGAGCGCGAACAGCGTGAGGCCGTAGGAGAGATAGCAGGTCAGGCCGAAGAGCAGCCCCGAGCCCAGCGCCCCGCTCCGGACCCGTCGTCCCGTGACCGCGAGGGCCAGCAGCGCCACGGACCACGCGGCGACCGCCGCGAAGTACGCGTCGGCCGACGTCCCCATCCACACCGCGGCCGGAGCCAGCACCAGGAAGGGCGCCGCCCGCCGCGCGAGCCCCTCGCCGGCCAGCGCCCGCACCGCCACCAGCACGGCCGCACAGGCCGTCGCGCCGACGACGATGCACCACATGCCGGCCCAGCCCCCGCCCCGCAGCCCGATCCGGTCGAGCAGGACGAAGGTCAGCGTGGCCGCCGGGGGATGACCGGCGACATGCGCGGGCCAGTTGTCGGGGGACTCCAGAAGGATGTGCCCGGTGAAGTCGCGCAGTGTCGCCGGGACGTCGTGGAAACGGTCGACGACCTGGAGGTACTCATGGCGGGTGGTGAGCCGGCCGGCCACGCCCCGCCGCCAGCCGTCGATCAGGGCGAGGGAGAGGATCCAGGCCGTGCTCGTACCCCAGGCCGCAACGAGCAGGGCCCGCCAGGGCAGGCGGGCGGCCAGGGCGGGACCGTATCCCACCGTCGCGGCCGCCAGCGCGACGGCCGCCGGCGTGCCCGGCCCCGCATGGGGGCCCCAACTGGCGAGCAGCGGTGGCCAGTCGACCCGGAGGGTGTGCCGCGTGTGCTGGATGTGGTGGCCGATCAGCACGGCCGCCGTCACGAGCAGGACGGCGGCGCCCGCCGCGTACAGATCACGGCGGAGGTCGTGGCGGAGGTCGCGGGTGATGCCACCGGAGCGCGGGGCTCGCGGCTCGGCGGAGCGCAGGGTGCGGGTCACATCGGCACGCTAGGCCGAGCGGCGGGCCAGGAGCCGCCGTCCGGGCCGGACGTCAGCGTTTCGTCATGGGTCGTGCGCCCTTTCCCGGGGGTGCCGCGGCCTACGGTCGGGACATGCGAGACGACTCACGGCTCCCCACCTCCCCCGGCTTCTGGCGCAGCCCGCTGCGCGGCCCCTGGTTCACCTCGGTGCTCGGCCTGGTGCTGCTCGTCGGCATCACGGTGCTGTTCGTGACGGGCCTGGTCTCGTACGCCGCCTACAACCCGGACCTCTCGCCGGTGAACGACAAGACCCCGGACAAGGGGATTCTCGGCTCCTACCTGTTCGCCTGGCCGACCGGCCCGCACTGGCTGTACCGGGTCACCCAGAGCGTCCACGTCACCCTCGGCATCACCCTGATCCCCGTCCTGCTGGCCAAGCTGTGGTCGGTGGTGCCGAAACTGTTCACGCTGCCGCCCGCCCGCTCCCTCGCCCACGCGCTCGAACGGATCTCCCTGCTGCTGCTGGTCGGCGGCGGGCTGTTCGAGTTCGTCACCGGCGTCCTCAACGTCCAGCTGGACTACGTCTTCCCCGGCTCCTTCTACCCCCTGCACTTCTACGGCGCGTGGGTCTTCTTCGCCGCGTTCGTCGCCCACGCCGTCCTGAAGGCCCCGGCGGCCGTACGCAATCTGCGCCGCCTGCGGGAGGAGGCGGAGCCGGTCTCGTCGCGGACGCCCGCGTCCTCGCGCGATTTGGTCTCCCCGCGCCCGGATCCCGCCACCGTCTCCCGGCGCGGAGCGCTGTGGTTCGTCGGGGGCGGCTCGCTGCTGCTGTTCGCCACGACGGCCGGCCAGAGCTTCGACGCGCTGCGGGGCACGGCCCTGCTCGCTCCGCACGGCGGAGCCGATCCGGGCAGCGGTCCGAACGGCTTCCAGATCAACAAGACGGCCGCGTACGCCGGGATCGACGCGGCGCGGACGGACGAGGACGCCTGGCGCCTCGTCGTCACGGGGCGCACCGGCACCCTTCGTCTCAGCCGCGACCGGCTTCGTGGACTCCCGCTGCACAGTTCGGCGTTGCCCATCGCATGCGTCGAGGGCTGGTCGACCTCGGACCAGTGGTGGCGGGGCGTACGGCTGCGGGACCTGGCCGCGCTCGTCGGCTACGACGACGACCCGCCGGACGTCTTCGTCGAGTCCCTCCAGCAACACGGCGCCTTCCGCCACGCGGCCCTGCGCGCCAACCAGGTCGCCGACCCGCGCTCCCTGCTCGCCCTGTACGTCAACGGCGAGCCGCTGAGCCCCGACCACGGCTACCCGGCGCGCGTCATCGTGCCCGCCGCGCCCGGCGTGCTCAACACCAAGTGGGTGGCCCGGATGACGTTCGGAGAGACGCGATGACGCCCGTGCGACGACGGCCGGTGATCGGCAGTCCCTTCCAGATCCTTCTGCTCGCCTGCTCGTTCGCGCTCGCCGCCTACGCGGGCGTACGTCTTCTCGCCGACGACTGGTTCGGCGTCGTGCTGTGGTGGGTGGGGGCGGCGCTGCTGCACGACCTCGTGCTGCTGCCCCTGTACGCCGTGGCCGACCGGGCTGTCGTCCAGGGGTTCGGCGCGACCGGTCACCGGCGGTGGGCGATGTACGTCCGGGTGCCGGCCGCGTTCTCCGGGCTGCTGCTGCTCGTGTGGTTCCCGCTGATCAGCGGGAGGGTGGACCTTCGTTACCGGTCGGCCACCGGCCGCTCGGCGGACGGGTTCCTCGCCCACTGGCTGCTGATCACCGCGGTGCTCTTCGGCGGCTCGGCGCTGCTGCTCGCGCTGCGACTGCGCAGGGCGACGAAGCAGCGGTCGCCGGCCGTCCACTGACCGGCCGTCCGCCAGTCCTCGCGGCCCGCGTACCGCGCCAGGGCGGCCGTACCGAGCCGCGCCCAGGGGAACGCCCGGCCGGTGCCGCCCGCCCCTGGCCGGTCGACGACCTCGACCTCGGCCCGCTCGTCCACGTCCACCGGTGCCGTCTCGGCGATCAGCAGGCCGCCCGGGACGAGCAGGGCGGCCGCCCGGCGCAGCAGGGCGAGCGGGTCGCCGCCGATGCCGACATTGCCGTCGATGAGCAGCACGGTTCCCCAGCGCCCCTCGCCCGGCAACAGGTCGAAGACCGATCGCCGCAGCGCCTGTCCGCCCAGCTCCAGGGTGTGGGCGACGGCGGCCTCGGTGACGTCGATGCCCAGCACGGTCCGGCCCCGGGCGGCGAGTTCGGCCACCAGCCGGCCGGGGCCGCAGCCCACGTCCAGCACGGCTCCCTCGCACCGGTCCAGGATCGCCAGATCGGCCGGGTCGGCGCGGGCGCACCACCGCTCCACCTCCAGCGGCAGCAGCCAGCCGTCGGCGCGCCGCAGGAACAGCGGGCCCCGGCCGGTGCGCAGTGCGGCGCTGTACGGGTCGGCGGCGGCCCAGTCGGCGACGGCCCCCGCGGCTCCCGGGGCCCCCGCGGCCCCTGTACCTCCCGCGACTCCCGCGACCCCTGCACGTCCCGCGCCCCCCGCGGCATCCGCCACGCCGCCGTCGGCGGGGCCGGCCCCGGTCCCGGCCCCGGCCCCGGCTCCGGTTCCGGCGAGGTCGTACGCGGTGCTCATCGGCTCACCGCCGCCGCGCACTCGGAGAGGCGGGCGGCGAACCGGCCGTGCGGGACGAGCGCGGCTACGGCCGCCGCGTCCGGGGCGGTGTCCACGTCCCGCAGACACGGCAGGTCGCGCACCCGCAGCCCCGCGCCGACGAGCCGCGCCCGCTGCACGGCCCCCGTCCAGGGCGTCGACATGGGCACGCCCCGCAAGAGACCGGGATCGGGCTCCGCGAGCCCCAGGGCCCAGAAGCCGCCGTCCCGAGCCGGGCCGAAGTACACGTCACAGCCGTCGAAGTCGGCGGTCAGCAGCTCCGGCGTCACCTGCGGCGTGTCCATCCCGATGAGGAGGGCCGGCCCGTCGCACCGGGAGAAGGCGTCCGCGAGCCGTTCGTCGAGTCCGCCCGCGCACTGCGGCACGACGTCGAATCCGGGCGGCAGCCAGGGCCCGGGGGCGCCGTCCAGCACCAGGACGCGGCGGGACGCGGGCGTGGCCGCCACCGCCCGCAGGGTGTCGGACAGAGCCGCCTCCGCGAGCGCCGCCGCCTCCTGCGGGGTGAACGGCGGGGTGAGCCGGGTCTTCACCCGCCCCGGCAGCGGTTCCTTGGCGATGACGAGCAGAGTGGTCACCGTGCGGCCCCTTCGCGCGCCGGAACGCCGTTCAGGACGCGGCTCATGTCCCGGACGGCCTGCCAGGTGCCACGCCAGGTGCCCGTCACCTTCGAGACGCCCGTACGGGGCAGGTAGGGGACGTCGTGCTCGGCGATCCGCCAGTCCGCGTCGGCCGCGCGCACCACCATCTCCAGCGGGTAGCCGCTGCGCCGGTCGGTGAGGCCGAGGGCGAGCAGCGGCTCCCGGCGGGCGGCCCGCAGCGGGCCGAGATCGTGCAGGCGCAGTCCGGTGCGGCGGCGCAGCAGCCGGGCGAGCGCGAGATTGCCGGCCCGGGCGTGCGCGGGCCAGGCGCCCCGGCCCTGCGGCCGGCGGCGGCCGAGCACCAGATCGGCCGTGCCGGCGCGGACCTCGTGGACGAACGGCACGAGCAGCGTCGGGTCGAGGGAGGCGTCGCAGTCGCAGAAGCAGACGACATCGGCGGTGGCCGCGGTCAGCCCGGCGTGGCAGGCGGCGCCGAAGCCCCGGCGGGGCTCGTGGACGACTCTCGCGCCGAGTGCGCGGGCGATCTCCGCCGAGCCGTCGGTGGAGCCGTTGTCGACGACGACGGCCCGCCAGCCGCTCGGCACGCGGGCGAGCACCCAGGGCAGTGCCTCGGCCTCGTTGAGGCAGGGGAGCACGACATCTACTTCTACGTCCGTTACTTCTACGTCCGTGGTCACGGTCCTCACCCTACGAACGCGAATAGGACGAAACGGGCTTCGGCTCCTTACGAAACGCGGACGTCCGGCCGCCGGGGCGCCCGCGGCGCGGCAGGGAACGGGGCGCGGTGCGAGGCTGGGCGCATGCAGCAGCACGAGCCCCCACCCCCTTCGCCGGGATCGGCCCGGGTCCTGGTCGTGGACGACGACCCCACGGTCTCGGAGGTCGTCGCCGGGTACCTGGACCGGGCCGGCTATGTCGTCGACCGGGCCGACGACGGCCCGACCGCGCTGACCCGGGCCGCGGCGCACTGGCCCGACCTGGTGGTGCTGGACCTGATGCTGCCCGGCATGGACGGTCTCGAGGTGTGCCGCCGGATGCGCGGGCACGGGCCCGTGCCGGTCATCATGCTGACCGCGCGCGGCGACGAGGACGACCGCATCCTCGGCCTGGAGGTCGGCGCCGACGACTACGTCACCAAACCCTTCAGTCCCCGCGAACTCGTGCTGCGGGTCGAGTCGGTGCTGCGCCGCAGCCGGCCCGCCACCGGTGCGCGGGTGCTGACCGCGGCCGGCCTGACCCTCGATCCCGGCGCCCGCCGCGCCACCAAGGACGGCACCGAACTCGCCCTCACACTGCGCGAGTTCGACCTGCTCGCGTTCTTTCTGCGGCATCCCGGGCGGGCGTTCGGCCGGGAGGACCTGATGCACGAGGTGTGGGGCTGGGAGTTCGGCGACCTGTCCACCGTGACCGTCCATGTGCGCCGGCTGCGCGGCAAGGTCGAGGACGACCCGGCCCGGCCGCAGCTGATCCGTACGGTGTGGGGCGTGGGCTACCGCTTCGAACCCGGACCCGGCCGAGAGGGGGAGTGACCGTGCGCGACACCCTGCTGATCGCCCTGTTCGCCTTCCTCGGCGCCCTGCTCGCCGGACTGCTCGGCGCGGGCGCGCTGTGGCTGCTGCGCCGCCGTTCGTTCACCGCGTCGCTCACGGTGGTGGCGGCCGTCGCCGTGACCGCGATGCTGGCGGGCACGCTGGCCGTGGCGCAGGCGATGTTCCTGTCCGGGCACGACCTGAGCGTCGTGACGACCGTGGTGGCGATGGCCGCGGTGGTCTCCCTGGCCACCGCCCTTCTGCTCGGCCGCTGGGTGGTCGCCCGCAGCCGTGAACTCACCCGTGCCGCCCGCTCGTTCGGCGACGGCGGCGCCTTCACCGCCCCCGACGGCCCGACCACCGCCGAACTGGACGCGCTGAGCCGTGAGCTGGCGGCGACCAGCGGGAAGCTCGCCGAGTCCCGGGACCGCGAACGCGCGCTGGAGACGTCCCGACGCGAACTCGTCGCCTGGATCTCGCACGACCTGCGCACTCCGCTGGCCGGGCTGCGCGCGATGTCGGAGGCGCTGGAGGACGGTGTCGCGGCCGACCCCGCCCGCTATCTGCGGCAGATCCGCACCGAGGTGGAACGGCTCAACGACATGGTGGGCGACCTGTTCGAGCTCTCCCGCATACACGCCGGGGCGCTCGCGCTCTCCACCTCCCGCATGTCCGTGTACGACCTGGTCGGCGACGCTCTCGCCGGCGCCGACCCGCTGGCCCGCGAACACGGCGTGCGGCTCGTCGGCGGCCGTGTCGAGCCCCTTCCGGTCGAGGTGGACGGCAAGGAGATGAGCCGGGTGCTCGGGAATCTGCTCGTCAACGCCATCCGGCGCACGCCCGCCGACGGCACGGTCGCCGTCGCCGCCGAGCGCTCGCCCGCCGGGGTCGTGCTCTCCGTCACCGACGGCTGCGGCGGCATCCCCGAGGAGGATCTGCCGCGGGTCTTCGACACCGGGTGGCGCGGGACGCACGCCCGGACGCCGCCGGCCGGGGCGGGGCTGGGGCTCGCCATCGTGCGGGGGATCGTGGAGGCCCACCAGGGGTGGGCCACGGTACGCAACATCCCGGGCGGCTGCCGTTTCGAGGTGACCCTGCCGACGGCCCCCTGAGGGCCGACGGCCTCCGCCCCGGCCCGCTCACTCCCCGCGCAGTCCGGCGCGTGCGAACTCCCGCATCCCCTCCTGGAACCCGACCCGGGGCTTCCAGCCCAGCTCGGCCCGCAGCCGGGCGGAGTCCGCCGTGATGTGGCGGACGTCGCCCAGCCGGTACTCACCGGTGACGACCGGCTGGGGTCCGCCGTACGCGGCGGCCAGGGTCCGCGCCATCTCGCCGACCGTGTGCGGCTCCCCGCTGCCGGTGTTGTACGCCGTCAGCGCGCCCTGGGGCGGGTCGGCGTCCAGCGCGGCCAGGTTGGCGGCGGCCACGTCCCTCACGTGCACGAAGTCCCGCCGCTGCCGCCCGTCCTCGAAGACGCGCGGGGCCTCGCCCCGGGCCAGCGCCGAGCGGAAGAAGGAGGCGACGCCGGCGTACGGGGTGTCACGGGGCATCCGGGGCCCGTACACGTTGTGGTAGCGCAGCGACACCGCCGTCCCGCCCGTCGACCTGGCCCAGGCGGCGGCCAGGTGCTCCTGGGCCAGCTTGGTCGTGGCGTACACGTTGCGCGGGTCGGCGGGGGCGTCCTCGGCGACGAGCCCGGGGGCGAGAGCCAGGCCGCACCGCGGGCACGGCGGCTCGAACCGTCCCGCGTCCAGATCGGCGACGGCCCGTGGCCGCGGCCGCACCACCCCGTGCTCCCGGCACGCGTAGCGCCCCTCCCCGTACACGACCATCGACCCGGCCAGCACGAGCCGCCCGACGCCCGCCCCGGCCATGGCGGCGAGCAGGACGGCCGTGCCGAGGTCGTTGCGCGACACGTATTCCGCCGCGTCGGCGACCCCGTCGCCGAGCCCGACCATCGCCGCCTGGTGGCAGACGGCGTCGACGCCGCCGAGGGCGCGGGCGACGGCCGCGGGGTCGCGCACGTCGGCGGCGGGGTCCTGGCGGACGTCGTACACGAGCGCCTCGTGCCCGCGCGCACGCAGGGCGTCGACGACATGGGACCCGATGAAGCCGGCACCGCCGGTGACCAGTACACGCATACGGCCACGCTAGGGCCGTGGCCGGGCCGTGCCCCGTGACCCGCCCGGCACGTCATCACTCCGTAAGACGCAGTACCGCGCGTCGGACCGGGACGCGGCGGGCTCTCCGAGAGACGCTTCGCACGCCTTCAGCAAGGGAGACCGTCATGGCAGCCTCGCCCGCCTCCGGCGACACGTACCGCTTCACCGACCTCAGCGCCCTGTTCGTCAACTGCACCCTCAAACCGTCCCCGCAGCTCAGCCACACCCAGGGCCTGGTCGACAAGAGCCGGGCCGTCATGGACGCGCACGGGGTGAGCACCGACGAGATCCGGGCCGTCGACCACGACATCGCCCCCGGTGTCTACCCGGACATGACCGCACACGGATTCGCCACCGACGCCTGGCCGGCCCTCTACGAGCGGGTGATGGCGGCCGACATCCTGGTGCTGGCCGGGCCGATCTGGCTCGGCGACAACAGCTCCGTGACCAAGAAGGTCGTCGAGCGCCTGTACAGCTGCTCCGGCCTGCTCAACCCGCAGGGCCAGTACGCCTTCTACGGCCGGGTCGGCGGCTGTCTGATCACCGGCAACGAGGACGGCGTGAAGCACTGCGCGATGAACCTCCTCTACAGCCTCCAGCATCTCGGCTACACGATCCCGCCCCAGGCGGACGCCGGCTGGATCGGTCCCGCGGGTCCCGGTCCGTCGTACCTGGATCCCGGCTCGGGCGGTCCGGAGAACGACTTCACCAACCGCAACACGACCTTCATGACGTGGAACCTGATGCATCTCGCGGCCCTGCTCAAGCGCAACGGCGGCGTCCCCGCCCACGGCAACCAGCGCTCGGAGTGGGACGCGGGCTGCCGCTTCGACGCGCCCAACCCCGACTACCGCTGACGTCCGACGCGTGGTTCACCGGCATCGAGACCCCGGTGAACGCTGCCGGATTCCGGCAGTGCGCGGGCCCGTGCCGGTCGCCCATCATGACTCGCGGGGAGCACTACGGAGGGTTCCGGTGCCCGGCGGCAACGGCTGCCGGGCACCGGAACCCGGAGGTCAGACCGCCGCGGTCGGCCCGCGCCGGGTCAGCCTCGCCACGACGAGTCCCAGGACCAGGACCGCGGGCACGGTCAGCTGGAGCCAGACGGACGTGGTCGCGTCGCCGCCGATGAGGGTGGTGAAGTTCTCGATGATGAGCCAGATCGCGCCGGCGATGCCGAGCGCGCCCAGGATCGGTGCGACCAGTGTGTTCCAGGGCCGGGTGTCGGCACGTGAGCGGCGGAAGAAGACGATCACGGAGACCGACGTCAGGAAGTAGAGGAGCATGATCCCGAGGACGGCGACCCCGCTGAACCACGAGAAGAGGGTCAGCACCGGGTCCTTCCCCAGCAGCGCGAACGGCATGACCAGGGCCACCGAGATCACCGTCTGGACGATGCCGGCCGCCCAGGGGGAGTGGCGGCTGTTCAGCCCGGTGAGGCGGTGCGGCAGCAGGCCTTCGCGGCCCAGGGAGAACAGATAGCGGTTTGCGGAGTTGTGGAACGCCAGGATGCCGGCGAACAGCGAGGTGGCCAGCAGGACCGGCAGCACGTCGCCGGTCCACGCGCCGAACTGCGCCGCGATGGGGGCGAAGACGAAGGTCGTGGCATCGCCGGACTCCAGCGCCTTGCCCGCCTCGGCCGTCGCCGCGGACGCGCCGTGCGCGGAGACCAGCATCCAGGAGGTGAAGGCGAAGAAGCAGGTGATCACCGCGACCGACAGGTAGGTGGCGCGGGGCACCGTCTTGCGCGGCTCCCGGGCCTCCTCGCCGTAGATGGCGGTGGCCTCGAAGCCGAACATCGACGCCACCGCGAACATCAGGGCCACGCCGGGAGCACCCTGGAGGGCGGCGTGCGGCGAGAAGCTGTCGCCGAAGCCGAGGCCCTCGGGGCCGCCGCCCTTGAAGAGGGTCACCAGGGCGAAGACGATCAGGACGCTGAACTCGGCCAGGACGAACACGGCCAGCACCTTGGCGCCCATCTCGATCCCGGCGGCGCCGAGGACCTGGACGACCACCATGGTGACCAGCGTCCAGATCCACCACGCGATGTGCACGTCGGTGTAGTGCTGGACCAGTCCGCTCACCGTCGCTCCGTAGAGCCCGTACATGGCGGCCTGGATCGCGCAGTAGGCGAAGAGGGCGACACCGGCGCTGCCGGAACCGGCCGAACGGCCCAGTCCCTTGCCGATGTACGTGTAGAAGGCGCCGGCGTCCACCACATGGCGGCCCATGGCGACGAAGCCGATGGAGAACAGCAGGACCACGACGCCGGCCGCGAGATACGCGGCGGGGGCGCCGGTCCCGTTGCCGATCGCGATGGCGATGGGGACGGCCCCGGCGATGCCGGTCAGCGGCGCCTGGGCGGAAAGGACGAAGAAGAGGATGCCCAGGACGCCGAGCGAATCGGGTTTGAGCCTGCCTGCCATGGATGAATCGTGCGCGGTGTGCGATGCGACCGCCGTCTGACTGTCCACTCGGATCACCTGTCGGGGGACGGGGAGGATGGGGATTTTGATTTGAAGCCAAACGAGTTGCCTCATGGTGGGTTCGAACTATCCGTTTGGCAAGGGGGTGCGACCGGAAATTTCCGCCCCGCCGCCCGTCTTTTGCACAGCCGTGACTCCGGTGCCGGCACGCCCTGTCACCCGGCCCGGCGGCGCGGGGCGCGGGACGGCGAAAGGCCCCGGACGCGATGACGTCCAGGGCCCGGGAACCCGAAGGCCGGACGGTCAGGCGGGAGCCTTTCCGGCGGCATCGCCGTCGGCCGCGAGGAGCCTCAGCAGGGAGCGCAGCTCCTCCAGGGCCGCGTCCGTGACCCCGGGCTCGCCCAGCACCAGCTGATGCAGCACCAGACCCTCCAGCGCCGCGAAGACCAGCCGCGTCAGCGCCGTGTCCGCACCCGCCGGCAGCATCCGGCCCAGCTCGCGCCGGGTGGCGTCGAAGTACTCGTCGTACAGTGCGCGGATCTGCGGGAGCAGCTCCGGCCTGCGGCGCGCCTCGAGCAGCAGCTCGTACTGGAAGGCCTGGGTGTCCGGGTCCGCCGTGACCATGTCGGACAGCCCGGTCGAGAAGTCCGCGACCTTGCCGGTGCCCGGTTCGAGGGCGCTGATGCTCAGCGAGGTGCGGATGGTGTGCGCGAGCGCCTCCTCGATCAGGGCGTCACGCGAGCCGAAGTGGTGCACGACCAGACCGTGGGTGACCCCGGCCTCCTGCGCGACGGCCCGGTAGGTCAGCTTGCGCAGTCCGCCCCGGGCCACCACCCGCACGGCCGCCTTCAGCAGGGCCTCACGTCCCTCGCCGTAGTGCAGACGCCGGCGCGGCTGTCGGCTCTCGGGGGCGTCGTCTGCGGAATCGGCCATGGCGGTGACCCTACCCGGGCCCGTTCGGACGGCCGCTTCGAGCCGTCGGCGGTGCTTCTCCGGCGGCATCAGCGCCGGGGCGGACGGATGCCGCGGAACTCCCAGTCGCCGCCGAGTGCGGTGGAAAGCACCTCCTCGGACTCGGTGGGCTGCGCCCCGACGTCGGCGCGGACCGGGGTCGGGCCGGTCACGACGTGGTTGGTGAGCCGGCCGAGGCCCTCGACCTCGACCTCGACGACGTCCCCGGGCCGGACGGGACGCGAGTTGGCCGGGGTGCCCGACAGCAGGACGTCACCGGGGTACAGGGTGATCGTCCGCGCGATGTCGGCGACGAGGTAGTGCATGTCCCACTGCATCTCGTCGGTCGAACCGTCCTGCACGACCCGGCCGTTGACGTACGTCCGCAGGCGCTTGCCGCGGAAGTCCCAGTCGGTGACCAGGCCGGGGCCGAGCGGGCACAGGGTGTCGGAGCCCTTCACCCGGAGCATGGACCCGGCGTCCGTGTCGCGGAAGTCGTGCAGCCCGTAGTCGTTGGCGATCGTGTAGCCGGCGATGTACTCGCCCGCCTCGGCCGGGGAGATGTTGCGTGCCGTCCTGCCGATGACGATGGCGACCTCGCCCTCGTAGTTGAGCCACTTGCACCCGTCGGGGCGGACGACGGCGCCCTTGTGGGAGTTCAGGGAGGAGGTCGGCTTGTGGAAGTAGGTCGGGGTGGCCGGGAGGTCGATCCCGAACTCCTCGACCCGGCTGCGGTGGTTGAGGTGGACGGCGATCACCTTGGAGGGAACGACCGGGGGCAGGTGCAGCGCCTCGTCGATCTTGACGCGGCGGCCGTCCCCGGCGGCGAGTTCGTCCCCGTCGACGGTGACCTGGACGGCGGCGCCGTCCAGGAGGATGCGGCGGTACTCGGGAGAAGCGGCCATGGCGGGCCTTCCTAGGAGCGGCGGTGGGGGTGGTGCGGGGCGGCGGGCGCCGGAAGTCCGGTGCCGGTCCAGCCGTCGGCCGGCCGGTCGAACCACAGGTGGACCTGGCCGGTGCCGACGGAGTTCTCGTACTCGCCGTACTGGCGGGCCCGGGCGGTGCAGGCCTGTTCGCCGAGGGCGCCGGCCATCATCAGATAGTGGAAGAACTTCGCCTCGGGCCTGTACTTCCAGAACGCGTCCATGGTGTCCAGGACCTTGTCGTGGCGGCCCTCCTTGAACCAGGCGATGCGTTCCCGGTCCGCCTCGCGGGCTTCCGGGGTGCGGATGTGCACCGGGTCGCTGGCCTCGTGGTCACGGATCTCGCGCAGCGGCCAGAAGGTGTGGGAGAGGGCACCGGAGGCGATGACGAGCACCCGGCGGCCGGGGGTCGCGGCGATGCCGTCCGCGAGCGCGCGGCCCAGCCGCAGATGGTCCTCCATGTCGCCGGTCTGACAGACACCGATGGTCACCCACCGCTTGTCGGCCAGCCCCTCGCCCAGGAACTTCCAGAGGTTGATGGTCGCGTAGTAGATCGGCAGGTGGTCGTCCTCGATCGCGGTGATCCAGGTGCCGTGCCTGTCGGCGAACCTCTCGATGTTGTGGGCGAGTTCGGGATCGCCCGGGAAGTCGTACGGCATCCGGCACATGCCGCGCGGCAGCTCCTCGGAGGTGAAGAGCCCGGCCCGGCGCCGCTGGGCGGTGACGACGAACTCGACGGTCGTCGCCCAGTGGGAGTCGAGGACGACGACGGTGTCGTAGTCGTCGGACTCGAAGACGTCCTCGCGCAGCCGGCGCAGGCCGGTGACGAGGGTGATCTCCTTGCCCTCGTTGAGTTCCAGCCGGTCGGCCTCCGGCAGCACGATGGTGGGGACGTGGGCGAGGAGCCCCGCCCCGACGATCTCACCCATGGTTCTTCCATCCGTTCGGCGCGGTGACGGTGTTCTTGAGGTCGCAGTAGAAGTCGAAGCTCCAGCTCCCGCCCTCGCGGCCGACGCCGGAGTGGCGCGCGCCGCCGAAGGGTGCCCGCAGGTCGCGTACGAAGAAGCAGTTGACCCAGACCGTGCCCGCGGCCAGCTGGGCGGTGACCCGTTCGGCGCGCTCCCGGTCCCCCGTGGCGACGGTGGCGGCGAGACCGAAGCGGGTGTCGTCGGCGAGCCGGACCGCCTCGTCCTCGTCGGCGAACGTCTGCAGGGTCAGAACCGGCCCGAAGACCTCCTCCTGCACGATCTCCGAGTCCTGGGCGACATCGGTGAGCAGGGTCGGCGCGTAGTACCGGCCGTCCTTGCGGTGCCCGCCGATGACCGCGCGCGCTCCCGCGGCGATCGCCCGCCGGACGAAGCCGTCGATCTTCTCGAGCTGGCGGGCGTGGATGGTGGGGCCGATGTCGGTGTCCTCCTCGCGGGGATCGCCCTGGGTGAGCGCGCCGGCCTTCTCGACGAACCGCCGGGTGAACTCCTCGGCGACCGACTCCTCGACCAGGAGCCGGGTGGCGGCGAGGCAGACCTGCCCGGCGTTGTCGTACTGCTCCACCGCGAGGTCCACGGCGAGGTCCAGATCCGCGTCCGCGAACACCAGCAGCGGTGACTTGCCGCCGAGTTCGAGACTGAGCGGGGTCAGGTTGGATGCCGCCGACTCCGCGATCCGCCGGGCCGTCGGCACCGAGCCGGTGAAGCTGATGCGGCGCACGTCCGCGTGCGAGGTGAGGGCGTCACCGATCTCCGAGCCGTAGCCCTGGACCACGTTCAGCACGCCGGCAGGCAGTCCCGCCTCGGCGGCGATGTCGGCGAGCAGGGAGGCGGTCAGCGGGGACCACTCGGCGGGTTTGAGGATCACGGTGTTGCCCGCGGCCAGGGCCGGGGCGACCTTCCAGGTGGCCAGCATCAGCGGGGCGTTCCACGGGGTGATGAGCACGCTGGGGCCGGCCGGGTCCCACGAGACGTGGTTGGTGTGGCCGCGCGTCTCGAAGTCCTCGTGGTCCAGCTTCAGCAGCCAGTCGGCGAAGAAGCGGAAGTTGTGCGCCACGCGGGGCATCACGCCCCGGCGGTGCGAGCGCAGCAGGGCGCCGTTGTCGGTGGTCTCCACGATCGCGAGCTCTTCGAGCCGCTTCTCGACCCCGTCGGCGACGGCGTGCAGGACGCGGGCGCGTTCGGCGGGGGCGGTGGCGGCCCAGGAGGGGAAGGCGGCCTTGGCGGCGGCGACGGCGGCCTCGGCCTCGGCGGGCCCGCCGCGGGCGATCTCGCCCAGGGTGCCGCCGTCGATCGGTGAGATGTCGGTGAACGTCCGGGCGGAGGCGACGCGTCGACCGCCGATCCAGTGCCGGGTGTCGACGGAGACACCGGCGACGATGACCTTGTCAGCCATGAGAACGGTTCCTTTCGGGCGAGGGGACGGGGGACCACCCGGGGGCGCGGGCCGTGTCGGTGTGCGGGTCCGCCGCGGGGGCGCGGCCGGCCGCGCGGCATCCGTACGTCGACGAGGACCTCATCCGGCGCCCACCTCCGACGTTCCCGACGCCAGCAGCCGCCCCCCGTCCCACACCACCCCGACCTGCCGGTAGTACGCGGCGATCGGTTCGCGGATCTCCAGTCGGGCCAGCTCCTCGGTGGGCGCCTCGAAGAGCTCCAGCTCGGCGTCGCCTCTCCAGGCCGGTCCCGCCTCGAAGGAGGCGGCGCCGGACTCGATCAGCTCGTCCAGGGCGAAGCCCTTGCCCTTCTCGATCGACGGCAGCAGGCGGTGGTGCGCCATGGGATGCCCGTTGACGAATCCGTTCGTCTCCGACGGCTCCCGCAGGGTCACCACGGCCTGGGCCAGCCGCCGGTCGGCGGCGGCGAGGGTCGCGCCGAACCGGGCTCCCGCCTCGATGCGCGGAGCGGGTCCGTACGGGTGCGGCCGGGTCTGGTGGATCGAGCCCAGCTTCTTCGGGTAGCCCTGGTGCAGCCCGCGGGCGATCGCGAAGTCCTTGTCGACCCAGATGTACACGCAGCGCGAGTACGTCCGCCCCCGGTAGGTGCAGCGGACGACCGCGAAGGCCTCCTTGTACTGGGACAGCACGGGGTCGAGCAGCTCCGTCCCCGAGGCGGAGCAGGACTGCCAGTCGGCCCAGACCAGCGCGACCGCGCCCGGGTCCTCGTCGGCCAACTCCAGGGGTGCGGGCAGCAGTTCACGGACGCGGGCGGGGTCGGTGCGGTACTCGACGGTGAGCAGGTCACCCGAGTAGCGCCACGGCGGGGACGGGATGAGCGACGAGGAGCCCGTCGCCGTTCTGGGGTGGAAGTATCCGCGGACGGTGGTCATGGTCAGGGGGTTCCTTAGGCGGTGGGAGCGGGCTGCCTGAGCAGTTCGGCGCGATGGCGGGCGGCGGCGGACACGGTGGCGGGGCCGCCCAGCGCCACGACGCCGACCAGCCGGTCGTCGTGGTGGTAGCCGACCAGGACGTCCGCGTCCGGATCGCCGTCCAGGACCCGCACGTCGTCCCTGCCGAGCGCGGGCGCGCCGAAGGACTGGAGCCGGAAGCCGTGCTGGTCGCTCCAGAAGGAGGGCAGGGGCGCGAAGGGCGCCGGCTCGGGTCCCTCACCGGCGAGCCGGGCCACCAGCACCTTCGCCGCGTGCTTGGCGGTGTCGGTGGGGATGCACCAGTGCTCGACCCGGCGCGGTACGCCGTCGTAGCGGGCGTT
The DNA here is from genome assembly GCF_040295245.1 of Streptomyces sp. NPDC002884. NCBI lineage: Bacteria > Bacillati > Actinomycetota > Actinomycetes > Kitasatosporales > Streptomycetaceae > Streptomyces > Streptomyces sp. NPDC002884. The sequence continues at coordinate 39,548 of NZ_JBEOVB010000019.1, forward strand.
GGGGAAACGTGCCACGTCGCCCACCGCGACCACGTCCGGCCGTCCGCCGACGCGCAGCTGCTCGTCGGTGAGGACCCCGTCGGACAGGTCGAGGCCGTTGCCGTCCAGCCACTCGGTGTTCGCGAGCGAACCGACCGATTCCACCACCACGTCGGCGGGCAGGACGGTCCCGTCGCCGAGCACCACGCCCGTGACCCGGTCCTCGCCCTCGAAGCCGGCGACGCCCGTGCCGAGCACGAAACGCACCCCGTGCTCCTGGTGCCGCTTCAGCAGCGCGCGTCCGAGCAGTTCTCCGAGCGGCCCCACCATGGGCAGGGGCAGCGGGTCGACGACGGTCACCTCGGCGACGCCGAGATCCACGGCGGTGGCGGCCACCTCGCAGCCGATGAACCCGGCGCCCACCACGACCACCCGCACGCCCGGCCCGGTCAGCTCGTCGCGCAGCGCCCGGGCGTCGTCGACGGTGCGGATCGCGTGGCGGCCGGCGAGCGGGCCGGGGCAGCGCAGCCGGCGGGGCCGCATGCCGGTGGCGACGACCAGAGCGTCGTACGCGAGCTCCGAGCCGTCGTCGAGAGTGACGGTCCGCTCGTCGAGGCGGGCGGCGACGGCCCTTCTGCCGAGGCGCCACTCCGCGTCGGCCACGCTCGCGCGGGGACGGAAGGCCAGCGACTCGAAGGACGCCTTCCCGGCCAGCACCTCCTTGGAGAGCGGCGGCCGGTTGTAGGGCATGTGCGGCTCGTCGCCGACGAGCGTGATCGCTCCCGCCCAGCCGGCCGACCGCAGCTGTTCGGCGGCGCGCAGGCCGCCCATGGAGGCGCCGGCCACGACGACGCGTGCACGGTGCGAGGTCATGATCAGGCCTCGATCCGGATGGCCTGGAGCGGACAGACGTCGGCGGCTTCCTCGACCTCGTCGAGCAGCGCGTCGTCGGGGTCGCTGACGTAGGCCAGGCGCCCGTTCCCGTCGAGCTGGAAGACGTCGGGAGCCGCGAAGACGCACTGGCCGTGGTCCTGGCACTTGTTCATGTCGACGACGACCTTCATGGCCGGTCCTCCTGGGAGTGTGGGGGCCCGACCGCTGTCGGCCGGGCCCCGGCCAGGAGGTCCGAGGACCGGACCTCCAACTCATTTGGCTTCAAACAACATAGGAAGCCGCACACCCCTGGTCAATACCTGTCCAGGTGGATAATTTTTTGCTGCCGACCCCTTGCGGGCCGATGGGGCCGTTCATATCGTTTGGCACCAAACAACTGGCACCAGCCGCCGAGGAGACCACGGTGAGCGCAACGCAGACACCGGACCCCCGCCAGTACCAGGAGCGGCTCGCCGCCGAAGGCATCGACGTGGTCCGGGTGACCTATCCCGACCTCATCGGCACCGACCGGGCCCGCGACGTCCTGCTCGACCAACTGCCGACGGTCTGCGAGCACGGGCTCGCGTTCTGCCGGGCCGTCTACCACACCTCGCCCCAGGGGGACGTCGTCCCGGTGAGCGGCGGCCTGGACGCCGGCCTGCCCGACGTCACCGTGCGCCCGGACCTCGACACCCTGGTCGCACTCCCCTGGGAGCCCGGGGTCGCGACCTGTCTCGGCGAGGTGATCGACCCGGCGACCGGGGCGCCCGCCGCCGAGTCACCCCGTGACCTGCTGCGCTCGGTACTCGCCCGGTGCGCCGAACAGGGACTGCGCCCGGTGGTCGGCCCCGAACTCGAGTACTTCCTGTGCGACGCGGACCCGGCGTCCGTGAGCGGGTACCGGCGCTACTCGGGAGCCACCGGTGTCGTCTACACGGCCGGCCTGCGCGCCGACCCCGACAACCACCTGCTGCGCACCCTGCGCCTGCTGCGCGACCTCCGCATCGGTGTCACCAACGGCAACCACGAGTTCGACGGCGGCCAGTTCGAGATCAACCTGACGCACTCCGAGGCCCTGTCGGCCGCCGACCGCGCCTTTCGCTTCAAGGCCGCCGTCAAGGAACTCGCGCGCAGGGAGGGACGGCTCGCCACCTTCATGGCCAAACCGTTCAACGACGCGGGCGGCTCCGGCTTCCACCTCCATCTGTCCTTCGAGGCATCCGACGAGGACGGCGGGCGCAACGTCCTCGACGACCCCTCCGGCCCCTACGGCCTGTCCGCCACCGCACGCCACGCGATCGCCGGCCTCCTCGCCCACGCCCCGGCCCTCGCCGCACTCGCCAACCCCACGGTCAACTCCTACAAGCGCTTCGGCCCGGACACCCTCGCGCCCTGGCTGATCGACTGGGGGCTGGACAACCGCAGCGCCATGGTCCGCATCCCGCCCGAGCGCGGCTCCGGCGCCCGTCTGGAGCTGCGGCTCGGCGACGCCGGCGCCAACCCGTACCTGCTGATCGCGGGCACGATCGCCGCCGCCCTGCTCGGTGTGCGGGCGGGGGAGGAGCCGCCCGCCCCGCTGGAGGGCTACGGCTACGACACCAGCCGGGCGGCCGTCCTGCCGACGGACCTGTCCGCCGCCCTCGACGCGCTGGAAGCGGACACCGCCCTCAGCGACGTGCTGGGCAAGGACTTCACCACCTCGTACCTCGGCTACAAGCGCAACGAGGTCGAACGCTTCCGACGGCATGTCACCGACTGGGAGTTCACCGAGTACGCCTACCACCTGTGACGTCCAGGAGACCGAACACCATGACCACTTCCGCCCCGCTCCCCTCCGTGCGCGAAGCCGTGCCGGCACCCATGCCGCTGGACGAGGTGAACCTCGCCGACCTCGACAACTTCACCGACGGGGTCACGCCCTGGCGCATGTTCCACACCCTGCGCCACCAGGACCCGGTGCACTGGCAGCCCGAAGAGGCGCCGAACAGCGGCTTCTGGGCGCTGACCCGGCACGCGGACATCGCCCGCGTCGACCGCGACGCGGAGACCTTCACCTCGACGCGGTTCGTCAACCTGGAGGAGGTGGACGACGACCAGATCAAGAAACGCGCCTCCATCCTGGAGCTCGACGGAGTGCGTCACCGGGCGCTGCGCAGCCTGATCCAGCGGCAGTTCGGCGCGGGCGTGATCAACGGCTACACCGACTTCCTGCGCGGCCTCACCGCCACCACCCTGGACAAGGCGCTCGCGAAGGGCACCTTCGACTTCGTCGCCGACGTCTCCGCCGACTTCCCCATCAACGTCCTCGCCCGGCTCCTCGACGTGCCGCCGGAGGACAACCAGCGGCTCATCGACTGGGGCAACCGCATCATCGGCAACACCGACCCCGACTACGCGGACGTCCTGCTGCACAGCGCGGAGAGCGAGCAGTACCGTGACCTGCCGTTCCGCTCGCCCGCCTCGCTGGAGGTCTTCGACTACGGCCGGGAACTGGCCCGGCAGCGGCGCGGCGAGGACGGCACCGACCTGGTCTCGCGCCTGGTCAACACCCCACCGCGCGACGGCGTCCCGCTCTCCGGGCAGGACTTCGACAACTACTTCCTGCTCCTTGTCGTGGCGGGCAACGAGACGACCCGGCACACCATCACGCACTCGATGCTGGCCCTGCTCCAGCACCCGGAGCAGCTCGCCCGCCTCCAGCAGGACCCGTCGCTGATCCCGGTCGCGGTCGAGGAGTTCCTGCGCTGGGCGTCGCCCGTCTACCACTTCCGCCGCACGGCGACCCGGGACGTGGAACTGGGCGGCAAGCGCGTCAAGGAGGGGGACAAGGTCGTCATGTGGTTCGCGTCCGGCAACCGCGACGAGGAGGTCTTCGGCAACCCGTACGACTTCGACGTCAGCCGGCGGAACAACGACCACGTCACCTTCGGCAAGGGCAGCCCGCACCTGTGCCTGGGCAACCTGCTGGCCCGCACCGAGATCCGCATCATGTTCGAGGAGCTGATCCCGCGTCTCGCCGGCATCCGGCTGGCCGGGGAGGTCCCGCGCGTGCGGTCCAACTTCGTCAACGGCATCAAGAAGCTGCCGGTAGAGGTGACCCTGGCCTGATCACGTCAAGCGCGCCCGTGCCTTCGCGCTCGGGTGTCCGCGCCCGGTACGACGGCGCTCGCGCCGCCGGCCGGGGGAGGACCCCCGGCCGGCGGGCGCTCGATGTACCGGTCAGAGCTGGCCGGACGACGCGATGGTGATCTTCGCCGAGGTCTTGCCGCTGCCCGAGCCGTAGGACTCGATCTTCTTGACGAGGGCCATGCTGTCCTCGTCGGCGACCTCGCCGAACACCACGTGCTTGCCGTCGAGCCAACCGGTGACGACCGTGGTGACGAAGAACTGCGAGCCGTTGGTGTTGCGGCCCGCGTTGGCCATGGAGAGCAGGCCGGGACGGTCGTGCTTGAGCGTGAAGTTCTCGTCGGCGAACTTCTCGCCGTAGATGCTCTTGCCGCCCGTGCCGTCGCCGCGGGTGAAGTCACCGCCCTGGAGCATGAACTCGGGGATGACCCGGTGGAAGGAGGAGCCGGCGAAGCCGAAGCCCTTCTCGCCGGTGGCCAGCGCGCGGAAGTTCTCCGCCGTCTTGGGGACGACGTCGTCGAACAGGTTGAAGTTGATCCGCCCGGCGGGCTTGTCGTCGATGGTGATGTCGAAGTAGATCTTGATGGTCATGGTTACATCCTGCACGGTCTCGCGAGCGCTGCCGAATCGAGGGGTCGTGTCGGCCCTCACACTCGCCGTCCGGGACGGTCGCGGAGGGCTCCGCTCAGTCGACAGGCCAGGTGTGGGCAGGGGCGTTGAGGTGCATGTAGTCGATGTAGAGCTGCGTCATCCGCCGCAGTGCCTCATGGCGCCCGGCCTGGGCGGAGGCGGTGATGCGATGGAACATCTCCTTCTGCCAGACGGCGCCGTTACGGCCCGTGACACACCGCTGCTCGATGATCCCGAGCAGCGGCTCCCGCCATGCCGCGTCCATCCCGGAGAGCTCCAGTCCCCGGTGGGCCAGCGGCAGCAGGCGACGCAGGACGAGCTCGGCCACCGGCGCCTCTCCCATGCCGGGCCAGTACAGCCGGGCGTCGATGCCGTCCCGCGCCGCCGTGTGCAGATTGTCCTCGGCGGCCCGGAAGGACATCCGTGACCACACCGGCCGCTCGTCCTCCACCAGGGCCCGGGTGAGCCCGTAGTAGAAGGCGCCGTTGGCGAGGGTGTCGGCGACGGTCGGTCCGGCCGGCAGACAGCGGTTCTCCACCCTCACGTGCGGCTGGTCGTGGGCGACGGCGTAGACCGGGCGGTTCCACCGGTAGATGGTGCCGTTGTGCAGGGTCAGCTCACCCAGTTCCGGAACGTCCCCTCCGGCCAGCGTCTCGCGCGGATCCTGCTCCTCGCACAGGGGCAGCAGCGCGGGGAAGTAGCGCAGGTTCTCCTCGAAGAGATCGAAGACGCTGGTGATCCACCGCTCGCCGAACCAGACCCGGGGCCGTACGCCCTGCACCTTGATCTCCTGCGGGCGGGTGTCGGTCGCCTGCTCGAACAGCGGGATGCGGGTCTCGTGCCACAACTCCTTCCCGAACAGGAACGGTGAGTTGGCCGCCAGCGCCACCTGCACGCCGGCGACCGCCTGCGCCGCGTTCCAGTAGGCGGCGAACTCGTCGGGGGAGACCTGGAGATGGAACTGCGTACTGGTGCACGCGGCCTCCGGGGTGATCGTGTCCGCGTAGGTCCGCAGCCGGTCCACACCGTCCAGCTCGATGTGCAGGTCCTCGCCCCGCGCGGCGAACACCTGATCGTTGAGCAGCCGGTAGCGGGCGTTCTCCGACAGCGCCGACTCCCCGACGTCGTCCTGCCGCAGCGTCGGGAGAATGCCAATCATGATCAGATGCGTGCCGACCGTCCGGGCACGCTGCTCGGCGTGGTTGAGCGCGGCACGGATCTCGGCTTCCCAGGCGTCGGGGCCGCCCTGCGTCAGACGGCGCGGCGGCACGTTGATCTCGAGGTTGAAGCGGCCGAGCTCGGTGGCCCAGGCAGGATCCGCGATCGCGTCGAGCACGTCGTTGTTGCGCATCGTCGGCTCGGCCTCGTCGTCGACCAGGTTCAGCTCGATCTCGAGACCCACCTGGGGCCGCTCGGACTCGAACCGCGACTCGCGCAGCATCTGCGCGAACACGTCGAGGCACTCCTGCATCTTGATCCGGTACCGGCGGCGGTCCTCGCGGGTGAAGACCAGCGCCGGGACATCACGTCCCATCGGTCCTCCAGGCTTGTCCTGGGTCGGACGCCCTCACCTCCAGCGTCGCACCACCGGACGCCCCTCACCATGCGGGCGGCGCGGCCCGCGGCGCGGCCGCCGGGCGACCCGACACCCCGGGGGTCTATGTGATCGGTTCGGTCAGCCGGGCCACCTCCTGTGCGGCGTCCCGGGCCGCCCGCTCGGCCCGGTCCACCGCCTCGGCGGCGGTCCGCAGCCGTTCCTCGGCCTCCTCGCGCTCCCGCTCGGCGCGCCGGAGCTCCTGCTGCGCCGCGCGCAGCCGCTCCTGCGCCGCGGACTCGTGCGCACGGGCCCGCTCGTGCCGGTCGCGGGCCCGCCGCAGCGACGCGTCGGCGTCGGCCTGTCCGGCGCTCAGCTCCCGCAGCCGGTGATCGGCGGCCTCGGCCGACCTGCGGGCCCGGCCGAGCTCCTGCTTCCGCCGGCGGCGCCGCTCGGCGAGTTCGTCCTTCGCCCGGGGACGCGATTCCGGCGGCGGGGACGCCGGCCGGGCCGCCCGGCGCGCGGGGCCGGCCGCCGTGGCGTCGACGGACGGAAAGCCGGACGGCGGGGTGAGGGCGCTCACCAGGCGGCCGGCGGCCCACTGCTCCGCCGCGTCCTCGTCGGCCAGCACGGCGCGCAGGGTGGTTTCGACGTCCTGCTGAGCCGCGCCCGACAACCGGTGCCCGGCCTCACGAGCCAGCTGGGCGGCCTGTCGGGCGAGCGCGGAGACGACGCTCCGGCGCTGCTCGGACAGCTCCTTGACCCCGTCGGCGTCCAGGGTCCGGTACGCCTCGCGCAGCGCCCGCCCGAGCTCCAGGAACCGCCCGCTCTCCCGTGGCTGCGAGCGCAGCAGCAGGTTCGCCGCCCAGGCCGCGAGCGTGGGGCGCCGGGCGCCATGGATCCGACGGGCATCGTCCCCGCGCCCGTCGCGCTCGGCTTCGGCGGCCAGCTGCTCACGGCGGGCCACGAAGCCGGACGGCGGTGTCGCGTAGAGCTCGTCGAGCACCCGCTCCACGTCGTGCCCCGCGGCGGCTCGCGCGGGCCGAGCGGGTCGTACACCCTTTCGCGCCATGATCGTCAGAGTCCACCCGGCCCGGCTCCCGCGCATCCCGGCGGAGGGAGGCGGGAGGCGGGAGGCGGGAGGCGGGTCGGTGGGGGCTGGGTTCCGGCCAACCTGATCGCTCCTGAGTACGCGTACTCAGGTCCGGGGGCGATCACCCCGGCAGAGTGTGGGGTTCATGACATCTCACGGAGGAGCGAACATGAACCGAGCGAGAAAAGCCCTGGTCATGACGGTGCTGGCCGCCTCTGCCCTGACGGGCGCCGGCGCCGTGCCCGCCGCCGCGGCCGGGGACCCCCTGCTGCCGCACCCCGGTCCGGACGGCCTGGTGTGGGTGCCGGAGTGGACGGGCGACGGCGGGGTCGCGTCGGGGGGCGCCTGGGAGGGCCTGCCGACCGTCCTCACGGTGGCGTGCGAGGGCGGTGGCAGCGTGCGGGTGACGATGCGGCAGGAGGCCGAGGTCGCCGCCTTCTCGGTCGACTGTCCGGCCGGAACCGCCGGGGTGGGCGCGGTGACCATGGCCGCCGGCGTCGTGCGACCGGGGTCCTTCACCGTGGGAGTCGACGCCTCGGCGGACGGCGTCCGGTGGTCGCTGACGGTGACTCAGCCGGAGTAGCGGGCCGCCCCCGGAGCGGCGGGCGCCGCGGAGCAGCGGGGCCGCCCCCGGAGCTGCGGGCGCCCCGGCAGCGGTACGGAGACCGCCTCCGTCGGTCGCCCGGGTGCACAGGATGCGTCGTCAGAGGAGCGGGTTCAGACTGAGGGCGTGACTGGCATGTACACCAAAAAGCGGTCGGGGAGTGCGCAGGAGGGCCCGCGCCGGCCTTCGCAGTCGGTGGCGCTCGCGGCCATGATGTTCGCGGTGGCGATGACGTTCATCGACCAGACGATCGTGTCGATCGCCGCCCCGGACATCGTCAGCGAACTCGGCCTGTCCGCCTCCGGGATGCAGTGGATCGTCAACGCCTATCTGCTGTCGTTGGCCGCGTTCTTCGCCCTCGGCGGACGCCTGGCGGACCTGCTCGGACCCCGCCGCGTCGTCGTGGCGGGCACCCTGGTGTTCGTCGTCTCGTCGGTCCTGTGCGGCTGCGTGCCCAGCGGCGACTTCGCACTGACCTGGCTCATCGTCTTCCGGTCGACTCAAGGGCTCGGCGCGGCCCTGCTCTTCCCCGCGGCGCTCGCGGTGGTCGTGGCGGTCTTCCCGGTGGAGCGACGCGGTCGCGCCCTGGCCCTGTTCTTCGGTGTCACCGGCGCCCTGACCGCCCTCGGGCCGCTCCTCGGCGGCTGGCTCACCGAGTGGACCTGGCGGGCGATCTTCTGGGTCAACGTGCCCGTGGCCGTCGTCGCGTTGATCCTGACCGCCCTCGCCCATGTGTCCGATCGCCGCCGTGACGAGCCCCTGGACGTGCGGGGCGCGGTACTGATCGCGGTCGGCATGGGCGTGAGCGTGCTCGGCTTCCAGCAGGCGTCGGCCTGGGGCTGGGACAGCGTGCTCACCTGGGTCTGCATCGTGGGCGGTCTGGCGGTGCTGTGGCTGTTCTGCCGCTACGAACTGCGCACGGCCCACCCGTTGGTCAAGCTCGCGGTCTTCCGGGACCGCGCCTTCGTGGCCGACGGACTCGTGCTGTTCTTCGCCATGTTCGCGTTCGTCCCGCTGTTCTTCTTCGCCTCCGTCTACGCGCAGGTGTCCCTGAGCGCCTCGCCCAACCAGGCGGCCCTGTACCTGCTGTACTTCTTCGTGGGCTTCGCGCTCGCCTCGCAGTGGGGCGGGCGGATCCTGGACAAACGAGGCGCGCGGCCGGCCATGAAGATCGGTTGTGTGGTCGGAGCGGTGGGCTTCGCGCTGTGGGCGGGGAAGCTGACCGATCTGTCCATGCACGACCAGTGGCCCTACGCGGCCCTCGCGGGCGCCGGTATCGGCTTCATCCTCGCGCCCGCCTCCACCGACGCGGTGAACCGGTCGATCGACGCCTCCTACGGTGAGGTCACCGGCATCACGCAGACGATCCGCAACTACGCCGCGAGCGTGGGCCTGGCGCTCTTCGGCACCCTGCTGACCCACCGCATGACCGACAACGTCACCGACACGCTCCAGTCGCGTGGCGTGCCGTCCGGGGCCGCGGAGGGCGCGGCGAGGAACGTCGCCGAGGCGATCACCGGCAACGCCGACGACCGGCAGCTCAGCGGCAGCGGCCCGGTCGCGCGGACGGTGCAGGACTCGATGGCCGCGATCCGGATGGACTTCGCCGAGGCCAACCAGTGGGTGTTCTACGGGATGGCGATCGCTCTGGGCATCGGCTACCTGTGCGCGCTCCGGCACCCCGGCGGCACCAGCGGCACGGAACGGACCGACGAGCCCTCGGACGACCGCTCCCACACCCCTGACCGGTCCCCCTGACGACGACGGCGGATGGCTGACGGCCGATAGCTCACGGGCAATGGCCGTCGGGTGACGGACGACGGGCGTCGGGCGTTGGGCGGAAGCCGGGAAGACCCGAGGGCTTTCCCGGCTTCCGGGTCTCAGCGGCTGCGAACGGCGCTGGTGGTGAAGAATCCCACGGCCGCGGCGCTGAGCAGGGCGCAGAAGGCGAGGAGGGCGGTACGTCGCATCGAGGGGCCTTTCCGGTGATGACGGATGGGTTCTGCACAACGCCGGTCGGCCCCGTGTCGCTTCGCCCCCGGACCGACCCCACCCGTACGGACGCGGCCAAGCGTGTGCGCGCGTCGCCCGATCCCGTGAGACCGAGCCCGAGCCCGTTCCCGTGGGACCGGTGCCGCGAGCCCGGTGCCGGACCCCGGTGCGCGATGCCGGCGTCCGGCGGCTCGGGCGTTCACGTGCCCACCCGTGCGGGCCGTGGCGTCACGTGCCCACCCGTACGGGCCGCCGGAGCAGATAGGCCCCCGCCGCCGAGACGAGGACGGCCATGCACGCGATGAACACCAGCCCGGCACCCTCCAGGCCGAGCGGACCCACCAGCACGCCGACGCCGATCACCGGCACCGAGATGCCCGCGTAGGCCACCACGAAGAGCGTCGAGATCACCGCCGCGCGCCGGTCCTCGGGAGACGCCCCGGCCACCGCGGACAGCGCCCCGCGGAACGCCAGCCCCTGCCCCATCCCGCCGACGATCGCGCTCAGCACCACCAACGGCAGCGACTCCCACCGCAACGCGCCCGCGAGCAGCGCCAGCCCGGCCAGGAGCGCGGCGCAGCCCACCGGCAGCGACCGCCCGACACCGACCCGGCCGACGACCAACTGCCCGGCGGTCGAGGCGAAGAAGGCCAGCGCGACGATGAGACCGCTCACGGCGTGGTTGCGCACATCGAGGGAGTCGGCGAGGAACGCCGGACTGACCGACGTGAACACGCCGAACAGCGCGAACCCCACGAACGAGGCGATCGCCGCCGGCGCGAACACCGTCCGCACCTCCGGGGGGAGGCCGGGCCGCTGCGGCCGTACGGTGCTCAGCGGTGCCCGGTGCCGCACGGTCTCCGGGAGCCACGCCACGACGGCGACCGAGCAGGCCACCAGGACGAGATGCACGGCGAACGGCAGGTACAGCGGCCGATCGGCGTACTGCGCGAGCACTCCGGCGAGCAGCGGACCGCAGCCCAGCCCGCCCATGTTGGCGGCCGTCGCGACGAACGTGGCCCGCGAGGCGCCGCCGGGCGGCGCCAGGTCCATCACGTACGCCGTCGCGGCCCCGGTGAACAGCCCGGCGGACAGCCCCGACAACAGCCGCCCCGCGTACAGCCAGCCCAGCCCGGTGGCGGCCAGGAAACACACGGCGCTCGCCGCCGCGCATCCCAGGCCCGCCATCAGCACCGGACGTCTGCCCACGGTGTCCGAGGCGTTGCCCGCCAGCAGCAGCACACCGATGACTCCGAAGGCGTAGACCGCGTACACGACGGTGACCGTCAGCTCGGAGAAGCCGAACTTCTCCTGGTAGAGGCCGTAGAGGGGAGTCGGCAGCGTGGTGCCGGCCATGCACACGGCGAAGACGGCTCCGCCGAGCAGACAGGGGAGCCATCCTCGGTGATCACGGTCCATGCCGGGGACAGTAACCCCGCGCGGGGCCGCGCCGAGGCCCGACGTGCCCGACATCCCGCGAGTCGCCGCCGCCGTCCCGGCCGCCCCGCCGTTCCCGCAGCCGGCGGGCGACGCGGGCGACGCGGGCGACGGGGGCGGTGGCGAAGTGAAGCGTCAGTCCACCGGCGATAGCCGCGCGCGCCCGAACCACTCCCTGGTCGCCCCACCGCTGGAGAGAGCCACCAGCACGGCGCCCAGCGCGGCGCCGGCGCTCCAGGCGAAGTGCTGGGCCAGGGCCGCGACCGAGCCGCCCAGGACGATCACCCAGCCGACGGCGACCGCGCCCCCGCGCACCGCACCGCCGCCGCCGGCGAACCTCGCCGAGATGACCAGCGACGCCACGGCGAGCCCCGCGCACCCCGTCGCCGCGAGCAGCAGCATCCCGACGACCGGTGCGCCCAGAGCGCCGGACTCGAAGACGGCGGCTGCCACGGCCAGTCGTATCGAGCAGGCGATGCCCGACAGGCCCAGGGCGACGAGCAGCATGCGGGCATATACGGCGGTAACAGGCATACGAGTCATAGGGATTCCTTGTGCCGTGCGGGCGTCGGTCGCCGGGGGCGTGGGACACGGCGGGCCGGCCGGGCCACCGTAGTCGTCGAGGTCAGCGGGCCGACACCCCTTCGACGAAGGCGGCGACGACCCGTCGCGCGCTCTCGGGACGTGACGCCGCGGCCGAGGCGCCGCGCCGGATGTGACGGCTCCCATTGCACTCATGGCACCGCAGCGGTGAGTCTCTCCTCGCACGAAATTCCGAAGAACTGTTATCCGGTGGGACCGCGGAGATCCCCCATATGACGGACAGCACCGTTCGGCGACGAGGACAGGGAAGTCTCAATGAGTACACGGCACACGGTGGAGGCGGTGGCGCTGGTCACCGCTGCCCGAGCGGGCGACCAGGCGGCCCAGGACGCGCTCGTCGGCGCGTACCTTCCGCTCGTCTACAACATCGTGGGCCGGGCGTTGAACGGATCGGTGGACGTCGACGACGTCGTACAGGACACCATGCTGCGCGCCCTCGACTCGCTGGGCACGCTGCGGGATCCCGCGAGCTTCCGCTCCTGGCTGGTGGCCATCGCGATGAACCAGGTCCGGGCGCACTGGAACCGGCAGCAGCCCGCCCGGGGCGCCCTGGAGGAGGTTGACGACGTCGCCGATCCGGGCGCCGACTTCGTCGACCTGACGATCGTGCAACTCCAGCTCTCCGGCCAGCGGCAGGAGACCGCGCGCGCGACGCGCTGGCTGGAGCCCGACGACCGGGGACTGCTGTCCCTGTGGTGGCTGGAGTGCGCCGGCGAACTGACCCGGGCCGAGATCGCCGCGGCACTCGACCTGTCGCCCGAGCACACCGCGGTCCGCGTACAGCGGATGAAGGCACAACTGGAGGCGGCCCGTGTCGTCGTGCGGGCCCTGGACTCGCGGCCGCAGTGCCCGGAACTGCGCGGCGCTCTCGCGGGCTGGGACGGCCGGCCCTCGGCGCTGTGGCGCAAACGCACCGCCCGGCACGCACGCGGCTGCGCCCACTGCTCGGGCCTGTGGAGCGGACTGATGCCCGCCGAGGGCCTGCTGGCCGGCCTGGCGCTGGTCGCGGCGTCGTCCGCGCTCCTGGCGAGGACGAACCAGGCCACCGACACCGTCGCCATGGCCGGTTCGGCGTCCCCGCTCGCCGGGGGAGAGGACCTGGGCGGGTCCCTCCCGCCGGTGAACCGCCGTGCCACGAAGGACCGCACCACCTCCCGCAGCGACGCCCGCCGCAGGCGGCGCACCCGCCGACGGGCGGTGGGCGGCGCGGTCGTGGCCGCCTGCGTGGCCGGCGGCGGCTTCTACTACTTCGGCACGCAGCCGGACGGCGGGACGGGGGAGAGCACCGCCGTACAGCCCGCGAACGACGCCCTCGCCTCGGACCGTCCCACGCCGGACAGCGCCCGCAGCGGCTCGCCGTCCCCGTCCCCTTCCCCGACGGCGTCCGCGTCGAAGTCGCCGAGCGCGAGCGCGAGCGCCTCGCCGACTCCCCGCCCCAGCAGGACCGTGGTCGCCGCGGCCCCGGCGAAGTCGACCGAGCCGAAGCGGACCGCCTCCAAGACGCCGACCGCGCAGGCGGGTTCGTCCGATCTCGAGACCCAGGTGATCGCCCTGGTCAACAAGGAGCGGGCGACGGCCGGCTGCGGCCCCCTCACCCAGGACGGCCTGCTGCACGACGCCGCACAGGGCCACTCCGACGACATGGCCGCCCGCGACTTCTTCGACCACACCAACCCCGACGGCGCCGACCCCGGCCAGCGCATCACGGCAGCCGGGTACCGCTGGTCCACGTACGGCGAGAACATAGCCAAGGGGCAGCAGACGGCGTCCTCGGTGATGACGTCGTGGATGAACAGCGAAGGCCACCGGGCCAACATCCTGAACTGCTCCTTCAAGAACATCGGCGTGGGGATCCACGACGGCGCCGGCGGCCCGTGGTGGACACAGAACTTCGGCGCCAAGCTCTGACCCGCGCACCGGCCTGCGCGTCAGGCCAGGTGGCCTCCCGGATCCCGCAGGAGTCCCGCGTTCGTCGCGTCGGCCAGCAGGCGCCGCACCGCGGGCGCGGGCATCCGGACGACCACCGGCTCCGGCAGGGTGACCTCCTGCACGGCCGTCCCGCGGCGGCCCGAACGCACCCGGTCGCTCACCTCCGCCACCGCCCGCACGTCCAGCGTGAACTGCACCAGTACCGACTCGGACTTGGGCTTGTGCAGCGGCAGCGACCCGGCGGCGTTGGCGGCGGTCGCCGTGCCGCTGCCGGAGCCGTCCACGGTGCCGAGGAGCTGGTTCAGCCGGAACTCGTCCGCGTTCAGCACCCCCGCGCCCAGCAGTCCGCGCGCCGACCTGCCGTGCTCGTCGGCCTGCTGGCCGTCCGTGCCCGACGGACGCGGCGCGTCCAGTCCGCTCTGCGCGACGGTCTCGAAGGTCATCTTGTCGCCCACGCCCAGCACCCGGCCGGCCCGCAGCCTGGCGTGCAGCGAGGCGCGCAGGTCCTGACCCGACGCGCCCGTCGCGTGCACCGGCGGAAGGTCGACCCCCGCGGCGGTCAGCAGCGGCAGCGCCGCGATCAGCCACTCCGTGGAGACGGCCTCGCGCAGCAGGTGATAGGCCGCCTCGCCGCCGGTCCTGAACCGCGCGCCGCCGCCTGCCCGCCGCACCGCGTCGTCGACCGCCTGCTGCACCCTGGGCGTCCCCCGGAACCCGTTGACCTGGGCCTCCATCGGCAGCCGCACTCCGGAGTCACGCCAGGGGCCGAGCCGGTCGGCACCCGCGTCGTCGGCGGCCACCGCGTGCACACCGACCTGCTGGGGCGGTACCGGGGCGATCTGCGACAGCGCACGCAGATCCGCGGCCAGGACCCGGTGGGTCAGGCTCAGGCCCTTCAACGGCGCGAGGGCCACCCGGCGGTTGCCGGAGAACACCTCCAGGGTCGCCTCGATCGGCACGTTCATCCGGGCCGACGGGGCGGAGGCCGCCTCGGCGACGGTCTTCACGCCCAGCTGGGCACGCCCGACACCCACGGAGCGGCGCGAGTCGCTCGCGCCGAGACCCAGTCCCGCGGCCGCGCCGACGCTCTTCAACTGGCCCGCGCCCCCGTCGGGTTTCCCCGAACCGGCCACGACCGCCTCGACGCCCCGGCTGTCGCTCTCGTCGTGAGCGGTGGCCCGCTGGGCGGCGGCGGAGGTGATGTACTCCATGTCCCGGCCGTCCGACGCGGTCTCGACATAACTGCCCGGCCCGGTCCTGCGGATGCGGAACAGCGCCCGGTAGGGCCGTTTGCGCCCGTCGAGCAGCTCGACGCCCACCCCGCCGTCCATCGCGCTCGACAACAGGCCCGCCGAGCCGTCCCGGTCGAGCACCCGCAGCAGCCGCTGCACGTTGTCGTTGCGGTCCGTCAGACGGGTGCGCGGCAGCAGGTCGTCGGCGAGGGACGCGCCGAGGCGGCCCCGGACCGCTTCCAGCAGCGGCACGAAGTCGGGCAGGTCCTCGATCATGCCGAAGCCGAGCGGAAGCGACTCGGCCAGGGCGGGAACCGGGGCCGGGGGCACCAGCGGCGCGCTCTTCGGGGCATCGCCCGGAGCCGACGTCGAGGCCGCCGACGTCTCCGCCTCCGTGCCGGCCCGTACCGTCCCGGCCGGGCGCGAGGACTTGCCGGATTTCCCGGATTTCCCGGACTCCTCGGACGTCCCCGCCGACGTCGTGCCCGAACCCGAGGCCGCGTCCTCGCGCCTCTTCTCGCCCGGTACCTTCAGTCCCGCCGCCCGCAGCTGACGCTCGGTCAGCCACACCGCGACCGCCCCCGGCACCGTACGGCCACCGCGCGCGACGTACGGGCCGCCGCCCGTCACCGCGACCTCGGCGACCATGCGCACCACCAGATCGCACTGCACCAGATAGAGCGGGCTCTTGCGGGAGGTGTGCGCGTTGCGTTCGACGGTGCCCACCAGCGTGGACGCCGTCGTGTCACCGCTGCCCAGGGTCCGGCCGGCCGCCACCCCCTCGGCGAGACGCCACTCGGCGCCGTTCTCCGCGCCCGTCAGGCCGCCCTGCACCGAGACGTTGTGACTCGTGCCCTCCTGCCCGGTGACCTGATGTCCGCCCAGCACGAAGGTCTCGGTCCCCGCCCCCGTGCCCTGATGCACGACCCGCCCACCGGTCAGCGCGAACCGCGTGCCGACCGCGCCGGTCAGCCCGGCCAGCCGCCGCGCGTGCCGCAGGTTCTGCACCACCCACCCGGCCGAGACGGCCTGTCGCAGCGCCGCCGTCACCGCCTGCGGGCTGAACCGGTCCTCGATCGCGAGTCGCGGCGCGAGCCCCTCCGTCTGCAGCGCCCGGTCCTCCCGCGCCTCCTTGTTGCGGGCGGCGGCCCGAGCCAGCAGCTCGAAGGCCAGGTCCCGCACCGGCTGCCCGTCGCCCACGGTCTCCACCAGCGTCCAGTCCCGCACACCCCGCCTGCCGCCCAGCTGCCGCGACGCCAGACCGGCCAGGTCACCGATGCCCGCCGCCGCGAACTCCGTCCGCGTATCACGATGACCCGCCCGGCGGGCGGCGCTCTCCTCGTCCAGGTGCCGCTTGGCATCGCCGTCCAGGGTGAACGCGGTCGGGGTGAGCAGACGCACGTCCTGCGCGTCGAGGGGGAGCGTCCCGATCCGCTCGGCGTCGGGCGCGTCCCGGCCCGGTGCGCCGGGAGTCAGCGCCCGAGCCGCCTTGCGCTGCCGGGACGTCATGGTCACGTCGACGTTCAGGCTCAACGCCCCGCCGAACACGCTCGCGTCCTCGGAACCGTTGGTGAGGACGTCGGTGCGCAGGGTCGGCCCGGCCAGCCCGCGCCGGGTCGTCGTACGGCCCTTCTCGGCACGCGCCGACAGGGTCAGCGCGCCGGGGATCAGCCGGAACTGGCCGAGTGCCATCCCGCCGACCGTGCGTGAACTCGCGCGCCCGCTCTGGAGGTTGCTCGTCACGCCCGCGTGGCTGCGGACGAGCCAGTCCTTGGTCTCGCCGAGGTGACCGGTCTCCCGCAGCGAACCGGTGACCTTCAACTGCACATCGTGCGCGTGGAAACGGGACTTGCGGCGCAGCCGCACCCGCACGCCCGCGGACAGCAACTGGTCCTTGTTGACCCGCAGGTTGGTCTCCGACAGCACGGTCACCAGCTCGCGGTAGTTGCGCCGCTGGACCTCGGCGTCCTCGGGGCTGAGATCACGCGGCTGCTCCTCTTCCCCGAAGGCGGGAAGATACCCGGCGAGCCGCGCATCGGTGGCGAACAGCCGCGTCACGGCCCGCATCATCGGCGCGGTGTCCAGTTTGCTGATCGCCACGCTGGAGCCCATCGCGCCGAACGGCAGATGCCGTACGTCGGCCTCGGCGGCCCCGTCCTCGGCCGTCCGCTCGTCGCCCTCCGCCAGGTCCTGCCCGGTCGCCGTGGCCTTCCCCTTGCCCTTGACGTCCGCCCCCGCACGCTCCGGACGCTTGATGAACGCCCCGGCCGTCACCCCCTCGGGCAGGGGCAACCCCAGTTCCTGCGCCTCGTCGGCCCGCAGCGAGACCCAGACGCGCATCGTGTGGTGCGCGGTACGGCCGCCGCCCCGCGCCCGGGTCAGGGGCGAGGTGGGACCGGTGCCCTCGACGGTGAACAGCACGGTGCCCAGATACAGCACCTTCTCGCCGCGGACCTCCGCCCCCTGCCGGCTGGACACATTCTGTTCGGCCACGCTGAACCGCGCCTTGCGCGCCCCGGCGACGGGCATGACGGTGCCGCGGACGGCGGCCGCGTTGCCGAGCACGCCGAACCCCGCCGCCGGACCTGCGCCGAAGGCACCGCCCCGGCCCTTGCCCGCGGTGTCCGTCACCGCGTGCTGCGCCTGCTGATGGGTGCGCAGCTGCGTCTTGCCGGTGCTCCACCCGGGGGCCAGCTCGGTGATCGCCGCCCGCATCCGGTAGGTGCCCGTGGTGCTGCCGTCCCTGCTGGTCAGGTCCTCGCCGACGACCCCGTCGCGCAGCAGCCGGGGCATGTCCTCCAGCACGGTCGCGGTGGCGGTGGCCTCGTACAGCCTGGCCCGGCCGGGAGCGCCGGGCCAGGTCAGGGACGGATGCAGCGCCGAGGCGACCGCGTCGAAGAGTCCGCCGCCGCCCTGGTGCGGCGCGGCCCGGTCCGAAACGGCCAGCGGGGCCATGGAGTCGGCCAGTGACACGGCCCGGGCGGTCTCGGCGGTCACCGGACGCGGACGGGGCACCGGCCCGGCGGCCGTCGGCACCAGATGCTCCACCGGCACCCGCATCGTCAGTCCGCCGGACCCACCGGCGTTGCGGGCCGTGCGCTCGCCGTCCTTCATGATGCGCACGTTGTAGCGGACCCGGCGCGGCACCTCGACCGACCCCTTGTCACTGCGGAGCACCCGCGGCTCCGCAGTGTTCCGCTGGGTGCGGGAGTCCCGCGACGACTGGAAGGGCTGGGCATTGACGGTGGCCGCCCCGCCGACCCAGACGCCGGGTGCGACCGGGGCCAGCCCGAACCCGGTGAACGCCACGCCCTTCGACGCGGACCCGCTCGTACTCTGCGCGGCGGTGGCGGCCGTGTTGTGCTGGACGTCGATCTTGGTGGCCGCGCCCTCGCTGTCCGGACCCGCGACGGAGAAGACCCCGGGACGGTCGTCGTCGGCGGGCGAGACGCTCACCGTGACGTCGTAACGGTCCGTACCCCGCACCCCGGTGACGGCGAAGGCCCGGCCGCGCCCGAAGAAGGACTCGGGCCGCCCGGCGAGCTCCGCGGCGATCTCCGCGACCACGCCGTCGCGCCTCCCGACGGCGTCGGACAACGTGGTGGTGACGAACTCGTGGCCGGTGAGCCCGTACGCCGTGGACAGCCCCGGCGCCTCCATGTCCCGCAGATACGCCGGGAGTTCGAGCGAGTCGTCCCCCACCTCCTCGATGACGTCCGGTACCTGAGGCGGCCTTCGGCGAGCGGTGGACGGACCGGCCCCGTTGAGCGCGGCGACGGTCGCCGCGTTCCCCGCGGTCTGCTGAAGCCCCAGCAGGGGGTTGTGGCCACTGCTGCGACCGGCCACCCGGGCCGCCCGGGCCGTCCGTGGGGACCGCTCGGGGGCACTGCTGTGACGGTCGTCGCCCGCCTGCCGCTGTTCTCGCACGCGCGTCAGCGTAAGGACGCCCCGACGGCCGGACAGGCAGCGCGCGAAGTGTTCAACTACCGTACGCCTGACGGTCGTCGGACCCGGCTCGCGATCGATGCGACGACCCCCGGCACGGCGTCCCCTCCCGGCCCGCACGGCCCGGGAGGGGCTCCGGTCACCGGACGCCGCCGGACGCCCGCCGGACGCGAACCGGAAGCACGGAACCCCTCAGGACGTCGCCCTTCGCGATCAGTAGGTGTGCAGGGTGAGCCCGTAGCGGCTGAGGATCTCGTTCACCGGCTGGAACCATGTCTCGCCGCCGCCGGTGCAGTTGCCCCAGCCGCCGGAGGTGACGCCCTGTGCCTGATCGCCGCTGATGAACGAGCCACCCGAGTCGCCCCCTTCGGCGCAGACACTCGTCTTCGTCATCTGGTGCACCGCCCCCTGGCTGTAGTTGACGGTCTCGTTCTTCGCCAGCACCGTGCCGCAGTGCCAGTGCGTGGTCGACCCGGACCGGCAGACGGAGGCGCCCACCGGCGCCTCGGCCGAGCCGCGCACCAACTGGTCGGAGACCGTTCCCCAGCCGAGCACGACCGGCACCGTCCACCAGCCGCTGCCCACGTTGACCCAGGCGTAGTCGTTGTCGGGGAACGAGGAGCCCTGGAAGTTGCCGATGTACGAGCCGTCCCAGCCCCGGACACCCGCACCCGCCTGGCCGCAGTGACCGGCGGTGACGAACCCGCCGTAGACCGAGAAACCGATCGAGCAGCGGACGTTGCCCGTGTAGTAGGGGTCGCCGCCGACCGTGCCCGCCGCGAAGGTGCGCGGAGCCGCGGCGACCGTCTCGACGGTGACGGGCCCTGCGGCACGGGCCTGCTTCAGGAACCGCTGGACATCGTTGTCGGCGCTCTTGCCGCGGACGACCGTGACGACCACGGTGTTCGCCGCCGCGTCGACGTGCCAACCACCCACCGCGGAGGGGGCGGAGAGCCGGTCGAGGCGGGACTTCGCCGCGTCCAGTACCCGTGCGCTGTGCCGGACGACCCTGACACCGGCTCCCTCGGCGCGGATGGCCGCGCGCGTGGCCTGCGTGCTCTGCGGGGTGACGGCCACCGTCAGGCGCCCGTCGGCGGCGTCGAACCAGGACCCCGCGTACGCCGCCCCCGCTGTGCGCCGCGCCTTCGGCTCGAGCGCGGTGGCGTCCCGCTCGGCCTCGAGCCGCGCGACCGCCTGCTCCTTGCTGAGCCCGAACTGCTGCCGCATGGCGTCGAGCAGCGCGGCGGAGGCGGGGGCGGCGTCGGCGGCCGACGGGGAGGAGGCCGTGGCACCGTCCCCGCTCGCCGCCGCGGGCAGCGTGCCCGCGCCACCGAGCCCGGCCAGCGCCAGAAGCGCGGCCAGACAGACGTGCTTGAACCTTGTGCGTCTCATGACAGTTGCCCTTCGTCGTTCCAGGAAGTGGGGGTGGAACAGCGGATGGGTGAGAGCGCTCTCAGATGTGGCGCGGCAGAGCCTAGCCCGGTCCGCTTGTCAGGTCTAGGCCAACGACAGGCAGCCGCCGAAGAGGCACTGGGGCGGGCCTGCCGAGCGACTGCAAGGCGACGTTCGTCCGTCTACGGCGCGGGCGGCACCCTAAATAGCAAGGCCCGCGCCCTCGCGCGCCCGCCGCGTCGGCCGTGAAAATCGCTGTCCGGTTGCCGGAGCACGGTGTTAGACAACCGGAGTGGGGGAACGGCGGCGACGATGCGCAGGCAACGGGTTCGACGACTGGGGAACGGGATGCTGACGGGGATCGTGATGGACGCGCTGGATGTGGCGCGCATGGACCGCTTCTGGCTGGACGCGACGCGAGGCCGGACGGGCGGACTGCGGCTGCGGTTCGTGCCGAGCGCGACGCCGAAGGCGGCACTCAAGAACCGGATCCACCTCGACCTGGCCGGGGGGCCGGACTGGGAGGCCGAGGTGGAGCGCCTGCTCGCACTCGGTGCGGCGCGGGTCGACATCGGCCAGGGGGACGTCCCGTGGGACGTGCTGGCGGATCCCGAGGGCAACGAGTTCTGCGTGCTGCGTCCCGGTCACCCTGGTGTGCTCGCCGACTCCGGCCTTGTCGCGATCTGCCTCGACGTCGCCGAGGAGGACCGCTACGCGCAGTGGGCTTTTTGGGAGTCCCAGGCTGTATGGCACGCGGTCGAGTCCCACAACTGGGGCGTCCGGCTGCGACGGAGGCCCACCAGTACGGTCTCCCTGGTGATGGGGCCGCCTGCGGCGCAGAAGGCGGGGCGCAACAGGCTGCGGCTGGAGGTGACCCAGCGAGACTGGGAATCCGGCGAGTTCCTCGACGCGGGTGGAAACGAGTTCCACGTCACGGGTTGATTCCCGCCTTCCACGGCCTGTTCTGTGCTCGCCACCAGGCGAGTTGGGTTGCGGGTCCTGCGTTGGGCGATCTTGGGCGGCAGGTGTCGGCGCTGCTTGCCGATCTCGACCCTGACGACCTGTGGAGCGGGTGGCCCCGCTGCCGCCGCCCGCTCCCGCACGGCGCCGCCGCTACCCCGGGTGGCTGCGTGTTCCCGACCGGCGGTACCGGCCGGCGTGTGCGGACGGCCGAGTGCCGACCGGTTCGGCATGGCGGCCGGGACACCTTTCTCCCGACGCCGGCGCTCACTGCGTGCGCCTGTCACCGCGACAGACCTGCCCTGCTCCGTACCGATGTGAACAAGCTCTACTCGGCCCGAGGGTCCAGCAGTGCTTCGGCGAGGTGGTCCACCGACAGGCGGACGACGGCGTCCACGTCGGCGCACTTGAGGAAGATGTGTTCGGCGCCGTCCACGGGCACCAGCCGGACCGACACCCCGGACGCGGCGAGCGCGGCGGCGAGTGCCTCGCTCTGCGCGTAGGGCACGATCCAGTCGGCGGTGCCGTGCACGAGCAGGAACGGCGGTGCGTCCGGCGTGACGTGCGTGATCGGGCTGGCGTCGGCCCGGCCCCGGTCGTCCAGCCCGCGCAGGAGTTGGTCCTCGGGCGCGGTACGCAGTTCCTCCGGCAACTTGGCGAGCACCTCCTGTGGCACCGACATGCGCGGCATGGTGGACAGGTCGGATGGGCCGTACCAGTTGAGAACGGCGTCGACGGCGCTGGACGGACCGACGACACCGTGCGAGCCCTCCAGGTCGGGACGGTGCGCGGTCAGGCCGACGAGGGCGGCGAGATGGCCGCCCGCGGATTCGCCCGCGACAGCCACGCGCGATGTTCCGATCCCCAACTCGTCGGCGTACGACCGCAGATACCGGACGGCCGCCTTCGCGTCATGCAACTGGGCCGGGAAGGACGCCTCCAGCGCGTGCCGGTAGTCGATCGACGCGACGGCGAGGCCGGCGGCGAGCAGTTCGTCGAAGATCTGGTGGGGGCGCAGCGTCTCCGGCAGGACGCGCCGATCGCCGAACATCCAGCCCCCGCCGTGGATCCATACGACCAGCGGCGGGCGTTCGGCGCCGTCCGGCACCCAGAGGTCCAACTGCAGTGGCCGGTACCCGAACGCGACCGCGTAGGTCACACCGGCGTAGTGGCGGCTGCCGTCCGGGCGCACCACGGGTTCGACCGGCGGCAGAGAGCGAGCCGGGCCGGACCAATCGTCGGTGTGTGTCTCACCGCTGTCGAGGCGCTGGGTCTTAGTCATCCGGGTGGGGCTCCGTCCGGTTCCTTCGGTGGGGCGCGAAATACCACGTCCGGCAGGGCACCGCGCCGAGTGAGCCGATCCTGCATCGGCTCAGGCGCAGCACCCGGCACGCGGGGTCCGCGGGGTCCGCGGGTGTGTTCTGTGCCGCGCGCCGGCCCACGTGAAGTGATGATGGACCCTAATGCCTAGTGGATACTAGGTTTTCGGTCTGTCGTCTGCGCCACACTCCGGCGGGCGTAAGGGTGCCAGGAGAGGCGGGCGGTCGGCGACGTCACGGGTCAGCTGTTCGGCTTCGGGGTGGGGCGGGCGCGCGTGCCCTGGCGGTTGAGGATGATGCACGCGCGGCATGGTGCAGCAGCCGGTCGGGGCGATGGTCCTGAAGCGGCCGTCCTCTCTTTGCCCAGATATGATCATGGGCATGTCGAATGAGTATCCGGCCCCGCAAAATCCCTATGGTCAGCCCGCTGGGCAACAAGGCGGTGACGTCGGACCCCAGGGCGGTCAGCTCGGACCCCAGGGCGGTCAGCTCGGAGCCCAGGGCGGTCAGTTCGGACCGCCACCGGGAACTCCGCCCCAGGCCTACCCTGCGCCGCCCACCCACGGCACCCCGGGGGCGTACGGCGGTCCGGCTCCTCACGGCATGGCGGGAGGAGCCGGGGCTCCCGGTCCGTACGGCGCCCCGTACGCCTACGCGCCCATGCCGCCGATGACCATGCCGGGCAGCGTGCGGGCTGCTCAGGTGGTCATCTGGGCCATGGCGGGGTTGACCATGTTGGTCGTGCTGCTGTTGGGCTTCGGTTCCGGTGCAGAGACCGGGGGCCGGCTCCTCGCCACGAACCTGATGGGTTGGGTGCTGTTCTTCATGGCGTTCAGCTATCACAAGGCGGGCAGCGGCCTACGGACCACGTCGGTCGTGTTGGCGGGCGTGCAGATCGTGTTCTCGCTGGGCGGCCTCGCCAACGGAACCGGAGGCGGAGGCTTGGCCCTCGTCGGCGCGATCAGCATCGCCGTCCTGCTGAACCAGGACAGTGCGAGGAACTGGTTCAATCGGCCACGCGGAAACCACCCGCCCTACGGCCACTGACCGACGGCTCACCGCCCGCCTTCCGACCGGCCCGCAACTGCGACCAGCACGGACACTTCCGTAGCTGGTCGCAGGTGACGGAGGCGTTGGGGACCGACGGCAGATGGTGTGGGGGACGGGCGCGCCGATTCCGGCCGGCCGCAGGGCCGCCTTGGCGCCTGCCTTGACGCACTGGACGCACACCATCAGCGCGCAGCTCGCGTCTGACCCGCCCTGATCGCACACTGGCACCCGCACAGCGGCGGACGGCATGATGCTCACTCAGAGTCCGAGGGGGAGTCATGAGATCACGACTGCAATGGATCCACGGCCGTGGAGAGCATGTCAGCGTCGAACGCAAGCAGACGTACGCGGCTGAGATCGTCGTCAAGTTCCTTGTCCTGGCTGGCCTGCTGTATATGCCGGTTGTTCTCATTCTCCATTGGGGCGAGTGGATACCGTTCGCCGGAGCAAGCGTCTACCTGCTGTGGGAACTCGGCCGCCTCAACAGCGCGCTCGGCGAGCTCGCCGACCTTTGGAACGAGCAGTACCAGCAGCGGCAGGAACCGGCTCGAAGCGACTTCCTTCAGTGACACACCGGTCGGCTGGACGGTCTCGCGGTCGAACCGAGGCACGTGCCTGCGGTGGGCTGCCGCCCATGCACCCGACTTGAACCCTCAGGTGGGCGTTCGGTCGCTGGTCGAACGCGACCTCTGCAACCTCGCCGCAGTTGACCTCGCCCGGACCACCCGGGCCGTGAAGCGCAGGCTCAACCAGATCCAGTACCGGCCCGATCTGGTCGACGGCCGGCTGGCCGGCAGCGGCCTGATGATGGGTGGCTGACCGACATGCCCGCTCCTGTCCGTGAGGTGCGTGGGTATTCGATGGCAGACCCGGCCTGCCGACTGCCAGGCTTTGCCCATGAGTCTCCAGCCCAACGGCGTATCCGGCCCTTCCTGGCTGGGCAAGCCGATTGACGCTCGCCCGCTGTTCGGGCCAGAGCTGGCATCGCTCCTCGACCTGCTACGCGGTCTGCGGCGCAAGGATTGGAGCAGGACCGCGGTCCCGGGCTGGACCGTGCACGATCTTGCCGTCCACATCCTCGGCGACTACCACGGTCGCCTCGGCTGGAGCGCGGAGAGCCACCAGCGCGCCATGGCCTTCGGGGAGACGCTGGAAGCGTTCATCCACCGGGCCAACCAGGAGTGGATCGACCTCCACGCCGATCACAGCCCAGCCGAGATCATCGAGGCCCTGGAACTGGCCGGGACCCAGGTCGCCCGTCAATTCGAGGGTGACGACCTCGACACAACAGGTCTGGGAGTGTCCTGGGCAGGGGCCGACCCGGCGCCCAAGTGGCTCGATGTCGCCCGGGAGTTCACCGAGTACTGGACCCACCGTCAGCAGCTCCGCCGTGCCACCGGCCGCGACACCGATCCGGAGCCCCACGCTCTGTCCACGGTCCTGGACACCTTCATGAGGGCCTTGCCCCACACCCTGCGTGACACGCCCGCACCCGCCGGGACACAACTGCAGGTGGTCATCGATGAGCCGGCCTTCGGCACCTGGACCGTGACCGCCACCGCGGACCGCTGGTCACTGGCCGAAGCACCCGGCGGCCGGCCCACCGCATCAGTGCGTCTGGACCCGGAGACCGCCTGGCGACTCTGCACCCGCGGCATCGATCCTGGCACCGCCCTCGCCCGGGCCCGCATCAGCGGAGACCGCCAGATTGCCGAAGCCGCCTGCCAGATCGTGTCCATCGTCTACTGATGGACGCGACGCACGTTGCCCGTCGAGGTCCCTCGCCCTGGTGTCGGCAGCTCTCGTAGACGGCAGGCCGACATCGCGCACTCAAGTTCAGTAGCCTCGAAATGAAATTCTCCCGTCGCCCGCGGAACTCGTTGCGGACCACGTACGGGATCTTGAGGCCATGGTCAGCCCATGGCAGGCTCATGCCGCATGATCGATGAATTCGCGAAGGGCAACCTGCACGGGAGACTGCGGCGGGACCGCAAGGCGCTGCTCTGGAAACTCGACGGCTTGTCCGAGTACGACGCCCGTCGGCCTTTGACAGCGACCGGGACCAACCTCCTCGGCCTGGTCAAACACGTGGCCACCGTCGAGGCCAGGTACTTCGGCGAGGTCTTCGACCGACCTTCCCCGGAACCGCTGCCCCGGTGGCAGGACTACGACGGCAACGATCTGTGGGCGACCGAGGACGAGACCCGCGATCAGATCATCGGGTTCTACCGGCGCACGTGGGAACACTCGGACGCGACGATCGACGAGCTGCCCCTCGACGCCCCCGGCCACGTGCCGTGGTGGCCGGAGCCTCGCCCCAACACGAACCTGTTCGCCGTCATGGTCCATGTCCTCGGCGAATCCATCCGGCATACCGGGCACGCCGACATCCTGCGCGAGGGCCTCGACGGCCGGACCGGGGTGCGCGCCGAACACGAGTCGCGGATCGACGAGGAAGCCCGTGCGGCCTACTGCGCGAAGATCGAGCAGGCCGCCAGGTCGGCCGTACAGATCAAGGCTTAGCGGTGGCTCAGAGCCTCTCTCGCAGAAGGGCAGCAAGCTGCACGTGCTGGAGCTCCGACTGCGCGCCGGCCGACGTGCACACGACGCCCGCTGCTGTGAGCCCGTCGCGGATACCCGCTGATTCTTCCTGGCGGCCGGTTCTGCTCACAGATCCTCTGTGTCCCGAACGTCGATCTCGCACTCAAGATCGGGAATCACATCGAGCTGGTTCTTCACTGCCTCACGGACATCGCCCGCCAGGGATACCGATACGCCGGCGGGGACGTCGGGGGCGTCCGGGCGGTTGACGGATGACACGATCGCGTCGGGATCCATTTCCTCCAGTGCGTGGAGCACCTCGTCGACTCGGTCGCTCCGCACGGTCGTCGAGACGTAGGTACGGACAGTCATGGTTGTCTCCCTTGCCGTAATCGGACTCCTCCGCCTGCCGTCCGTGTCCTCGTCCGGCGGGTGCGAGACCACGGGCGTCACGGAACCCATGCCGCCAGCCTCGCTCCTCTTGAGACCTTCCGCATTCGCACTCCTCCACGCGGGCGTCAGACGCTGGGCCATCCGCATCTCGGACGGAGCGGAACTCGGAGGGGGCGGAGAGCCCTCCCCATGGCCGGCTCACGTCCCGCGTATCTCGTCACCTTCGGCTGGGGGAATTACGCAACCCGTGGGTGATCAGTTCCGCGTGAAGGCAAGCTCGACGCTTTTTGTGGATGACAGGGAACCCGCAACCGGAAGGGTTCCTTCATTGTTGGAAATTATCGCATTTGCAATTTTGGCAGTATTCGTGAGTGCTGCTGCCCGGACATTTCGGGCGGTGGCTTGTCGTCCGCGGCCGCGATGGCCCGGGCGAAGGGGCGGGCCGTCACGACGGCGCTCTTGTGGAGGTGTGACGAGCTCACCGGAAATGATTTGAGCGAGGCGGTGCCCCACTGCTATTTTCGTGGCGGACCGTGAAATCGTCGTATGGAGGTGAGCCCCGTGAACGCAGTTACCCGTGGGTGCTCCCTCGATCCGTCACGGTCCGGCGGCTGACGTTCGGTGTCGCCAGGAGCGCCTGAGATCTAGGCACTCCTGGAAGAGAGACTCCGATGAACACAAAGCCCTTCACCTCTGGCCTGAGCGAGAACGCGGTGATGATCACGCGCGTCGCGGACAGGCAATGGCATGCACTGGACGACGACCTGGTGGTCGGCCGCGGGCATGCGGAGCACCGGCCCGACGGACGCTTGTTCGTCAGCATCGACGCCTGGCACGACGCCGCCTTCGACCGGCTCGCCGAGGCGATGCTGGCGGAACTGCCGTCGCCGCTGTACACGGTGGTCGACGAAGCCGACGTCGAGTTGACGGCCGGCTGGCGGCGGGCCGGGTTCACGATCCGGCGCCGCGAGTGGGAGTACGTCGTGCCGACCGACCCGCGGGTCACAGGGCTCGAAGCAGTCCTGCCGCCTTCGGGCGTGACGATCGTGCCCGCCGGCCGGGCGGACGAGAGTCTGCTGCGGGCGGTGGACCGCGCGATCCGTGACGAAGTCGAGGCGGCCGTCGGGTGGCAGTCGATGCCCGCGGAGGTGATTCGCCGCCCCGAAGGCGACACCGTCGTCGACCCGTCGAAGTACGCGGTGGCCGCGGCACAGGACCGCTACCTGGGTCTGATCCGGGTGGTGACGGCGAATCGGCCGCGCATCGGGCTGGTCGCGGTCCGGGCCGGCGAGCAGCGCCGCGGCATCGCGCGGGCGCTGCTGGCCCACGCGCTGGGGACGCTGCACCGCTCCGGGTTCGCCGCGGCCTCGACGGAAGTCCACGAGTCCAACCAAGCAGCCTCGGCGCTGTTCGAGGGCATCGGCGCCCGGCCGATGAGCAGCAACCTGGAACTGGTGCGATGACGAAGAACAGGAACGTCATCGAAGTCGAGGGCAAGGTCGTCGAGTGCCTGCGCAGCGCCATGTTCACCGTGGAGCTCGAGAACGGCCACCATGTGCTCGCGCACATCAGCGGGAAGATCCGCAAGAACTACATCAAGATCATGCTGGAGGACCGGGTACTGGTGGAACTCCCGCCGTACGACCTGACGCGCGGCCGGATCGTGTTCCGGTACCGGAACTGACGGCGGTCGGCGTCCTCCGCGGAGGCTGATCCTGGGGCCCCGGTCACGGCGTTTCCGTGACCGGGGCCCCGTTGACAGCTCCCACGGCCGCGGCGGCCACCGCTTCGGCCGGCGCCTGGTGGGCCATGGGCTTGGGATTTCTTCCCCGGGCCTCCTGCGGCGCAAAACTGCTGCTCACGTGGGCGAGGAGTCGCGCCAGGGTCTCCCGTGCCCCTCTTGGGCGGCGGCGTGGGATTCGGCAGGGCTGGCGTTCGTCCAGCCGGCGAGGAGGGCGATGGCTTCCGCGGAAGGGGAAGCGGGTTCGGGGGTGTAGAGGATGAGGGTCTGGTCCGGGTCGCCTTCGACGGCGAGGACCACGTATTCGAGGGTGAGGTCGCCGACGAGCGGGTGGTGGAGGCGTTTCGTGCCGTTGGTGTGGGCGAGCACGTCGTGGGTTGCCCACAGGCGCCGGAAGGTGTCGCTGTTCAGGGACAGCTCGCCGATCAGCTCCGTGAGCCGGGGATCGTCGGGACGGCGTCCGGCATCCAGGCGCAGGGTGGCCACGCAATCGCCGGCGACCTGCTCCCAGTCGGTGTAGAGGCTGCGGGCGGCGTCGTCGAGGAAGACGAAGCGGGCCGCGTTGCGCTCCCGGTGGGGGCGGGACCGGAAGTCGGCGATGAGGGCGTAGCCCAGATCGTTGGCCGCCAGGACGTCCATGCGACGGCCCTGCACCACGGCGGGGACGCCGAGTGAGTCCAGGGCCCGGTACACGGCCGGCCGGACCTTCTGCGGGGCCGGTGGCCGTGGACGGCGGGCTCGTGTCCGGGTGGGTTGGGCGAGGTCGAAGAGGTGGGCGCGTTCGGTGTCGTCCAGTTGCAGGGCGCGGGCGACGGCGTCCAGGACGGTCTCGGAGACGCCTTGGGTGCGGCCTCGTTCCAGGCGGACGTAGTAGTCGAAGCTGACCCCCGCCAACTGGGCGACTTCCTCGCGGCGCAGCCCCGGCACCCGGCGGGCCCCGGTAGGGGGAGCCAGACCGGCCTGCTCGGGAGTGATCCGCGCCCGGCGCGTGCGCAGGAACTCGCGGATCTCGGTGCTGCGGTCCATGGGTCCACCGTACGGCGGACCCGTGGTTCCCCCAGGTCGTGAAAGGGGTACTGCCGGACCCCCGGAAGGAGGGACACCCCTACGGGCCTCCACGGTGGGCCGACGGGTGGTTGCCTGGATGGCGGGTCCACTGCATCGAACGCCTCGAACTGATCATGAAATTCGCGGGCCGGCGGGCTCATCCAATTGATGGGACGCACCCGATGGGACGCATCCGACGGGACGCATCCGAGGGGACGTACCCGAGGGGACGCAAAGGAGAATCCGATGAAGCACGTATCGCTGGGCGGGCTCGATGTCTCGCGCATCGGCCTGGGTGCCATGACCATGGCCGGCACCTACACCACAGGCGGAGAACTCGATGACGCCGAGTCGATCCGCACCATCCACCGGGCACTGGACCTCGGGGTCACCCACATCGACACCGCCGAGATCTACGGTCCCTTCCACAGCGAGGAGATCGTCGGCAAGGCCGTCAAGGGCCGACGCGATGACGTCGTCGTGGCGACCAAGTTCGGTCTCGTTTCGCACTCCGCGGGGGGTCCCGGCGTCACCGACAGCAGCGCCGGCAACGTGAAGGCAGCCGTCGAGGGCTCTCTCAAGCGGCTCGGTACCGACTACATCGACCTGTACTACCAGCACCGCGTCGACCCCGGCACGCCCATCGAGGAGACCGTGGGTTCGCTGGCCGAGCTGGTGGCGCAGGGCAAGGTCCGCCATATCGGGCTGTCCGAGGCCGCCCCCGCCACGATCCGCCGGGCGCACGCCGTGCATCCGGTGGCCGCGCTCCAGACCGAGTACTCCCTGTGGACCCGCGATGTCGAGGCCGAGATCCTCCCGCTGCTGCGCGAGCTCGGCATCGGGTTCGTTCCCTACTCTCCGCTCGGGCACGGCCTGTTGACCGGTCAGATCCGCTCCGTCGACGACTTCGCCGACGACGACTGGCGCAAGACCAATCCGCGTTTCACCGGTGAGAACTTCCGGCGCAACCTGCAGATCGTCGACGAGGTGCAGGCCATCGGCGCCGAGATCGGAGCGACCCCGGCGCAGACCGCGCTGGCCTGGCTGCTGACCCGGGGCGACGACATCGCCCCCATCCCCGGAACCCGGCGCGTCGCACGTGTCGAGGAGAACTGCGCCGCCGACGGCATCGAGCTCAGCCGCGCTCAGCTCGACCGCCTGAACAATCTCGCGCCGGCCGCGGGCGAGCGCCACGACGGAGCGAACATGGCCGGCGTCGACCGCTGACCGCCCGCGTCGTCGCCCGCTTCCACCGGCAGCGCCGTCCGGCGTACGACGAAACAGGCGCCCGAGAAGCACGGGTGCGGGCGCGCCCGGGCCCAGGCACAGGTCACCGCCTGGGGCCTCGTCCGCCATCGCCGCCCGGCATGCTGACGTGCGAGGTCAGCGGATCGGGTCGAGACAACGTCTCGGGCAGGCAGAACACTCGTTTTCCCGGGCCGTCGGTCCGTCATCGACAATGTCGTCACCCCCGTACCCTGTTCCGGGTGTCGTCCTCCCACCTGCAACGTGTCGCCGTCCTTGTGCTCGAGGGTGCCAAGCCGCTCGACGTCGGCATTCCCGCGCAGGTGTTCGCGACCCGCGCGAGCATGCCGTACGAGGTGCGGGTGTGTGGCGCGGCGCCCGGGCTGGTGACCGGCGGGGACGGGTTGTCGTATCACGTGGCACACGGCCTGGACGCGCTCGAGTGGGCCGACGTCGTGTTTCTCCCCGGCTACCGTTTTCCGGACCTCGACGACCCGCCGCGGGAGGTCCTGGGCGCGCTGCTGGCGGCCCACGCCCGAGGCGCTCGGCTGGCGGCCATCTCTACGGGGGCCTTCGCGCTCGCCGCCACGGGCCTGCTCGACGGCAGGCGCGCCACGACCCACTGGCACTACACCCGGGCACTGGCGGCGAAGCACCCGCTCGTCCGGGTCGACGAGAACGTCCTGTTCGTCGACGAGGGCAGCGTGCTGACGTCGGCCGGCGCCGCCTCCGGGATCGACCTGTGCCTGCACATCCTGCGCCGCGACCTCGGAGTGGCCGCCTCGAACCACGCGGCCCGGCGCCTGGTCGCGGCGCCCTACCGCAGCGGAGGTCAGGCGCAGTACGTACCGCGCAGCGTGCCGGAGCCGCTGGGCGAGCGGTTCGCCGCCACCCGCGAGTGGGCTCTGCACCGCCTGGACGAGCCCCTCACCCTCGAGGCGCTGGCCCGGCACGCCGCGGTCTCCGAACGCACCTTCTCGCGGCGCTTCGTCGAGGACACGGGGTACACGCCCATGCAGTGGGTCATGCGCGCCCGTATCGACAGGGCCCGTGAGCTGCTCGAACGCTCCGAGCGTGGCGTCGAGCAGATCGCGGGCGACGTCGGACTCGGTACGGGGGCGAACCTGCGGACGCACTTCCAGCAGATCCTCGGCACCACGCCGAGCGAGTACCGGCGCACCTTCACGAAGGGCGAATAGCCCCTACGCCGGACGGACGGGGCACGCCCGAACGGGCCGGGTGCGCCGCGTGGCGAGATCCTTTCGAACCATGGCGCTCACGCCCGGGTCACGGATCGGCGCCGCACGCGAGGCTGGTGGCGAACCGAAGGGACATCACTCATGACTCGCATCGCCGTCAACGGATTCGGCCGCATCGGACGCAACGTGCTGCGCGCGCTCCTCCAGCGCGACAGCGACCTCGAGATCGTCGCCGTCAACGACCTCACGGAACCTGCCACGCTCGCGCGACTGCTCGCCTTCGACTCGACGGCCGGCCGACTGGGCCGCCCGGTCGACGTGGACGGCGACGTCCTCGTCGTCGACGGCCGCCGCATCAAGGTGCTCGCCGAGCGCGAGCCGGCGCGACTGCCGTGGGCCGAGCTCGAGGTCGACATCGTGCTGGAGGCGACCGGCCGGTTCACCTCGGCCAAGGACGCCCGCGCCCACCTCGACGCGGGCGCGAAGAAGGTCCTGGTCAGCGCCCCCTCGGACGGCGCGGACGTCACGCTCGCGTACGGCGTCAACACCGACGCCTACGACCCGGAGCTGCACACGGTCGTCTCGAACGCCTCGTGCACGACCAACGCGCTCGCCCCGCTGGCCGCCGTACTCGACGACCTCGCAGGCATCGAGCACGGCTTCATGACGACGGTGCACGCCTACACGCAGGAGCAGAACCTCCAGGACGGTCCGCACCGCGACCCGCGCCGTGCCCGTGCCGCCGGTGTCAACATCGTGCCGACCACGACGGGTGCCGCCAAGGCGATCGGCCTCGTGCTGCCGAACCTCGAGGGCAAGCTGTCGGGGGACTCGATCCGGGTGCCGGTTCCGGTGGGTTCGATCGTCGAGCTCAACACGACCGTCGCCCGCGACGTGACGCGCGAGGACGTGCTGGCGGCCTACCGCACCGCGGCCGAGGGCCCGCTCGCCGGTGTCCTCGAGTACTCGGAGGACCCGCTCGTGTCGTCCGACATCACCGGCAATCCGGCCTCGTCGATCTTCGACTCGGCCCTCACCCGCGTCGACGGCCGTCACGTCAAGGTGGTCGCCTGGTACGACAACGAGTGGGGCTTCTCCCACCGTGTGATCGACACCCTCGAGCTCCTCGCCGCGCGCTGACGGCAGGCCTCGCAGGCCTCGTAGGTCCCGTCGGTCCCGTCGGTCCCATCGGCCGTTCGCGGAGTGATTCGCGAACGGCCCGTGGGGGTGCCGACGGGCACGTCCACGGGGGGACTCCCGGCGCGAGCGGCGGTGGCCGGACGCACGCGAGCCCGTCCGTGGGCGGTCAGAAGGCGCGCGTGGGGGCGTGCGTGGGGGTGGGCGCGACGATGTCGGTGGCCAACGCGAGTCTCAATCCGGCCGCGTGCGCACTGCCGGGCACCGCGCTCAAGATCACGATCTTGAGGTCCGACTCGCCGTCGGTCAGGACGTCGCAGTCCACTTCGACGGGCCCGGCCCGCGGATGTTCGATCGTCTTGCGGTCCTCGCGATGGGCGCCCACCGCGCCGCTCGCCCACAGCCGGGCGAACGTCGGACTGCCCACGGTGAGGACGCGGATCAGCTCGGCCAGGCGTACGTCGTCGGGGAAACGGCCGGTGGCGCGGCGCAGGTCGGACACGATGGCGAGGTCCGAGTCGGCGCTGTTCTCCACGACCACCGGCCACGAGGCGATGCGCACGGTGTCGGAACCGACCGGGAACCGCTCACGGGCGAAGTTGCGCGATTCCGGCGGCGTGTTCGACGGATCGCCGAGCAGCGCCGCCCATCCGGGGTTCCACCAGATCATCTGCCAGTCCGCGGCGAACACGGCGACCGCGACATCGGTCAGCCGGTTCAGCACGCGGTGCACGCCCGGCGGGATGTCTTCGGGGATGAGGCTGTCGTGCGGCGGGACCAGCCCGGCCAGGAGATACAGGTGGTCGCGCTCGGGAACGGTCAGTCGCAGAGCACGTGCGAGAGAGGCGACGACCTGGGCCGAGGGAGCCGTGGCCCGCCCCTGCTCGAGGCGCACCACGTAGTCGACCGACACACCTGCGCGTTCGGCGAGTTCCTCGCGACGCAGACCGGCCGCGCGGCGGGTACGGGCCGAGGGCAGCCCCACGGTCGACGGGGACAGCCGCTCTCGCCAGGCGCGGATCGTCGCGCCCAGTCCGGCTTCCGCTTTCGTCGCCATGGCTCCCATCCTGCCCCACTCCCTCCCCGAACGTGACCGCGGTGACCGCGGTGATCGTGGTACTGCCGTTCCTACGGTCGAGGCGTCCCTGGCCCCGCTCCGGCACGGTGTGGACCATCGACGCATGACCACCACGTTCATCACCGGAGCCAACAAGGGCCTCGGCCACGAGACCGCCCGCCGCCTCATCGAACTCGGTCACACCGTGATCGTGGGAGCCCGTGACCCGGAGCGGGGCGCCGCGGCCGCGGACGCGCTGGGCGCGCGATTCGTCCGTATCGATGTCACCGACGACGCCTCCGTCGCCGCCGCGGCGGCCGATGTCGCCGCACACGAAGGCGTACTCGACGTCCTGATCAACAACGCCGGCGTGCACGGTCCGCACGGCGACCCCGGCGACCTGACCGGCGCGGACGCTCTGGGTGTCTTCGACGTCAACCTCTTCGGGGTGGTCCGGACGACCACCGCCTTCCTCCCGCTGCTGCGCCGGTCGCCCGACCCGGTCGTCGTCAACGTCAGCAGCGGCATGGGATCGCTCGCCCTCACTCACGACCCGTCACGGATCGAGTCCTCCGCCGTCGCCCCTCTCTACGCCGCCTCGAAAGCCGCCCTCACCATGTTGACGACGCAGTACGCGAAGGGGCTGAAGGACGTCCGCGTCAACGCCGCCGATCCCGGCTACACGGCGACCGACCTCAACGGCCACAGCGGCCCGCAGTCCGTCACCGAGGGCACCGACGCGATCGTCCGCCTCGCGACCGAGAGGCCCGGCGCCGGCTCGGGACGCTTCGTCGACCGCAACGGGCCGATCGGCCTGTCCTGAGCCCTCCGTCGGCCGGCCTGATCCGCCGGGTGCTCGGCGCCGTCGCCGCTCGGGCTTGCGGCGTACGGCGGCGGCCAGACGGAGCGAGACAGGAGCACGACGGGGAGATCCGCCGACTGGTCGACGCGGAGGGCCGTCGCCGAGCCGGTGGGGGATCGTGGGGGCATGCGGGAGCGACGCGACATGTGGGCGGTCGGGGATGCCTACGAGCGGTACATGGGCCGGTGGAGCCGGCCGGTCGCGGAGGGGTTCGTGGCCTGGCTCGGCTGCGGAGACGGTCTGCGCTGGCTGGACGTGGGGTGCGGGACGGGAGCCCTCACGGCAGTGGTGGCCGCCCGGTGCCGGCCCTCGGCCGTGGTCGCGCTGGACCGCTCCGCGGGGTTCGTGGCCTCGGCCCGCGACAGGGCCCGTGACACCGTTCCCGCACCGGTGTGCTGGGTGAGGGGAGACGCACTCTCGCTGCCGGTGCGGGGCGAGGTGTGCGACGTGGCCGTCAGCGGACTTGCGCTCAACTTCCTTCCCGCGCCGGGCGTGGCGGTGACCGAGGCGACCCGGGTGGTCCGGCCGGGCGGACCGGTCGCGGCGTATGTGTGGGACTACGCCGAGGGAATGACGTTCCTGCGGCGTTTCTGGGATGCCGCGATCGAGGTGGACATCGCCGCCGTCGCGCTCGACGAGGGCCGCAGGTTCCCGCTGTGCCGACCGGAACTGCTGCGAACGCTGTGGACGGAGGCGGGACTTGAGGATGTGGAGGTCGCCCCGATCGAGGTGCCCACCGTCTTCGCCGACTTCGCGGATCTGTGGGAACCGTTCCTCGGCGGCCAGGGCCCCGCCCCCGACTACGTCGCCGCTCTCGCTCCGGCGGCCCGGGACCGGTTGGGTGACGTGTTCCGCCGGGCCCTGCCCGCACGGCCGGACGGATCGATCGCGCTCACCGCTCGCGCCTGGGCGGTGCGGGGCCGACGCCCGTAGGCCGTCACATGGGGAGAGAGCGCAGGCGTACTGCTCCCGGAGGCCAGCTCGCGTGATCGTGCAGGGGCGTCACCATCGTGCGCAACGGCATCGTCACCAGGCGGGTTTCGGGTTGCTCGACGAGTACGGCCTCGTCGAGCGGATGCCACCCGAGGCGCCGGTAAAGCGGCACGAGCGGGGGCCGGCAGAACAGGAGCGCGTGGCGAGGACCCATCGTACGAGCGTGTTCGAGCGCCGCCGCGATCACCTGACGGGCCAGGCCCCGGCCGCGTACATCGGGTGCGACGGCCACTCCGCCGACGCCCACGACCTCCGTCTCGGTGTCGCCGACCGAGACGGACAGCCGGAGCAGGCCCGCGTGTGCCACCAGCCGGTCGCCGTGTCTGACGCCGAAGTGGTCCTCTTTGGGCAGCCAGCTCAAACCGGTCGCGGCGACACCGAAGGGATCGTCGCCGCCGCCGAGGATCTCGTCCTGCTCCGCCCTCGTGTACCGAAGGAGCCGCACTGCGGCCGGAGTTGCGGAGGCAGAGGCTGGGTTCTGAGGCATCCTCACATGATGATCTCTCCGTGTACGGGTGTGCCAGGTGTTCACTCGGCCGAGCATCCCGGGGCAGGGTCTGGCGGGGCGCCCGTCCCCGTGGAGAATGCCTTGAGCCGGGCCTCCTGACACGACTCGCCACTGAGGTCATGCTCGGATTCGCGCGAAACGGTGTGTTTCGCCTCCGGCGCGTCTTCACCGCGTCGAACGGCTCCAGAGAAGGGCTCTCCAGATGAACGACCCAGCCGGTTCCATCCCCCCGAGCCGCCTCGCCGGCCCGGCGCCGACCTTCCGGCTGGGGGCGCTGCAGATCGCCGCACCCCTTCTGTGCGGCCTGCTGGTCGGCACCGCGCTGGCGTATGTCCTCGTGGAGGCCACCGGGGGGCACATGACGGCGGGTGAGCTGTGGACGTGTGTTTCGGCGGGCGTGATCGCGAGCGTGGTCGTTCCCGTCCTGCCCCCTCGCCAGGGCGTCGAGCTCACCCACGGTCGACTCGTCCTCCTCGGGGGCGGGCGCCGCGAGATCGCGTGGGAGGACATCATCGGCATGGAGATTCGGAAGACGCTGGGAGTCCGGATGGTCGTCGTGCAGGTGTCCGATGGGCGCCGGACAGCGTTGCGTGCGCCGATGTCCCTGCTGGACCGGGGCTTCGACGACAAGGTCCAGGTCCTCACGGACTGGTGGACCGCCCGCCGAGGTGGCCCCGGCCGCGGGTAGCCGCTGCTGTTCACGCTCGCTGTCGGAGTGAGCCGCTGTCGGAGTGAGCACCGTCTGTGCCGTCCGGGGTTTCCGATGACGGGGGTCGGGGCGGCGGGGGCCGGAGCGCAAAACCGGCCCCCGCCCCCTCCTCCCGTCCGTCAGTTGTTGCCGAGGAGCTTGCTCATCTCGGCGATCTCAGCCGTCTGCGCGGTGACGATGTCGTCGGCCATGGATGTGGCGGGGCCGTACTCGCCCTTGTTCTTCTCGGTGGTGGCCATGTCCACGGCGCCCTTGTGATGGCCGATCATCAAGGTCAGGAACATGGTGTCGAAGTGTGCGCCGGAGGCCTTCTCCAGTGCGTCCATGTCCGATCCGGCCGTCATCCCGGGCATCGCGGATCCAGCCGAGTGGTCCATGCCGGGCATCGGGTCCGCCGTGCTGCCGGATGTCGTCGGGACGTCCTCGCCCCAGGACGTCAGCCAGCCGCCGATGGTCTTGATCTCCGGGTCCTGTGCCGCTTCGATGCGCGAGGCGAGGTCCTTGACCTCTTCGGACGAGGCCCGGTCGACGGCGAGTTCCGCCATCTCCAGGGCCTGCTGGTGGTGGGGGATCATGCCCTGCGCGAAGGACACGTCCTGGGCGTTGTGCGCTCCGGCCGTGGCGTCGGCGCTCGCCGGCGACGACGCGGAACCGCGACCGCCCGTGTGCGCGCCGCCGCTGCTGTCGTCGCTGTTGCCGCAGGCGGCGAGGACGAGTGCGGCGGTGACGAACGCGGCCACCGTGGTGGCCCGGCGGGTCAGGGTACGAGTGTTGCGCATGCTGAAACTCCTGCTGTGCTGTGCGAAGAGGGATCTGGACACGAGGAGGCGCACCGCGTCGCCGTACCGGTGACGTGGTGCCGCGCGGTGTCTAGATCCGCAGGAGCTGGAGTTCCGCCAGGGAGGGTGGCGCGCGTGCGCTGTCCGGGGACCCGACCGCGTACGGGCGGACGGCGTCGGCGCGCACGGGGACGGTCACCGGGTCGGGAACGAGCGCGGGCAGGGCCGGTGCGCCGCTCACCGCCGCGGCCACGCAGGTCGGATCGGCGTGATGGAGGTGTCCTCCGCCGCAGTCCCCGTCCCCGCCTTCGTCCCCCGCGCAGTCGTCAGGAGCGCTGGCCGAGACGGCCGTCAGGTGCCGCGGCCCGGCGTGTTCGTGGACGGTGCCGCCGGGGGCCAGGGCGTGCATGGCCAGTAGCCCGGCGAGCAGTCCGAGCACGAGCAGCGCCCGCCACCGCCGCACGGGCGGTCGCGAAAGGTGCTGCTGCTCGCGGCTCTTCATCGGGATCATCCTAGGCGGCCCCCAGCGGGGGCACCGATCGCGGTGGGCGGGTGATGGGCGACGGTCTGCCGGACACCGGGGCTGGACACCGGGGCTGGGCACCGGGGCTGGACACCCGGGCTGGACACCCGGGCTGAACACCCGGGCCGGACACCGGGGCCAGGTGCCCCGTCGCGGCTCGGGGCGCTGCCACCGTAGGTGTCCGATCCCGTACAGTCCGCACAGCGTCAGCGCTCCGTCGTACAGCCCAGCACAGCGGTCGACCTGGAGAAGAATCATGGAAACCGAAGCCGGTCAGGGCTCTCTCCCGCTCGATTCCGGAACGGGGCGGCCGGTCCCCGAAGCCGAGCCCGCGCTCGTGGCGCGCTGGCGTTCGGAGGGAGGTGAGCTGGTCGAGTTGCTGGCCCGGGTACGCGAGCGGTTCGGCGGCGTCGCCGCGTTCCGGCTCGGGCCGTCTCCCACCGTGCTCGTCACCGACCCGTCGGCGGTCCAGCACGTGCTCGCCCGCTACCCGGAGCGGTACGTCAAGCGCTCACACCGCGCCCGGCTGCTGATCGGCGACGGGGTCCTGGCCGCCACCGGTACGGCGTGGAAGAGCCAACGCCGCTTGTTGCAGTCCCAGTTCACCGGTACCGGGATGCGCCGCTACGAACAGCGGATCACGGCGGCCGCCCGGACCACCGCCGAGCGCTGGGCCGGGTACGCCCGAACCGGGCAGAGCGTCGACGTGGGGCGGGAGATGCGCCGCTTCGCCCTGGACGCCATCTGGCGCTCCCTCACCGGGGACGCCCTCGACGACGGGACCGAGCGCGAACTGGACGCCGTGGCAACCGTGGCGACCGCCCTTCCGACGTTGCCCGCCGAGCCTGCCGACGCCCGGGACGCCGTCGCCGCCGATCTCGCCCGGATCGACGCGGTCGCCCGGCACGCCATCGAGGTCGCCCGGAACGGGGCGGCCGGCCCGGACGGCCCGGGCCTGCTGCACGTCCTGACCGACGCCGCCGACGAGCATCCCGAGTACACCGACCAGCTGATCCGCGACGAGCTCGTCACGCTGCTCGCGGCCGGGCACGAGACCACCGCGACCACTCTGACCTGGCTGTATCTGCTCCTCGACCGGTACCCCGATGCCCGCGAAGAGGCTCTCGCCGCCGGCGGCGAAGGATCGGCGCAACGCCGCGAGGCCATCCAGGCCCTGATCCACGAGACGCTCCGGCTCTATCCGTCCGCGTGGATCCTGCCCCGCCACGCCGCCGAGGACGACATCCTCGCCGGCCACACCGTCGCAGCGGGCACCGACATCCTCGTCTGCCCGTACCTCACGCACCGCGACCCCGAACTGTGGCCGGAACCGGAGCGGTTCGATCCCCGGCGGTTCGTCACTCCGGGCGGTCGGCCCACGCACCTGGGGGCCTACTTCCCCTTCGGTATCGGTCCCCGTGCGTGCCTCGGAGTGCAGTTCGCGCTCCGCGAGTCGACCGTCCTGCTCGAACACCTGCTGCCGGCCCACACCCTGGCCTTCTCCTCCACCCCCACCAGGGCGGCTTACGGCATGACCGTCCGGCCCGACGGCCCCACCGTCGCGACCTTGACGGCCTAGGGCCCGCGGGTCGACGACCGTACCGCCGCCGCGGAGCGTCCCGGACCGCGGCCGTTCAGGAGGCGGCGGTCCGGGTCGTCCGTCGGCCGGTGTCGGCGCCGGTGTCGGGGCCCGCACCCGCACCCGCACCCGCGCCGGTGCTCGTTCTGAGGTCCGCTGCGAGCGCGTCGAGCCATACCTCGATGTCGGTCAGGAGGGACAGGACCCGGGGCGGGGCCTCGGACAGCAGGGAGGGCGGCGGCGTCAGCCGGACATGGATGCCGCCCGGGGGGAAGCCGGCCGCCCGGACGATGGCCGTCGCCGCCTCCTCGCTGATGTCGCGGGCCCAGCGCAGCGCGGCGGGAGGCAGCTCGGCCGGACGGTCCGTCCGGGGCAGCCAGTACGCGCCGACCAGCACCCTGGAACCGAAGTTGAGGGCGGCGAGGTAGTCGGTTTCGGGTGCGCGGGCAGGAGCGGAGGGCTCGGTGCGGTACTGCGCGTACGACCCCTCCGCGATGCGAAGCCGGTGCAGGGTGAGCCGGACGGCCTGTTGGGCGGCGTCACCGTGGCCCGCCGGCCCGTCGCCGGTCGCGGCGGCGGTGGTGGCCCGCACCACGGGCGCGGCGGACCGGAGCAGCGCCGCCATGCTGCGCCGCGTCTCGGCGCGGGCCCCGAACGGCCAGGCGAGCACACCGCACAACAGCCCGACGGCGCTTCCCGTCAGCACGTCCACGACCCGCATCTCCGCGAGCCGCCAGGTCACGGGTTCGATCTGCGCGAACGCCGTGGAGACGACCAGGGTGAACAGTCCCTGCGCCCAGGCCGGTCCCTCCAGGGGCCCCACCGCGAAGGCGATCAGCATCATCGGTACGAGCAGGTACGCGTACACCTCGGTGGCCTGGCCCGCCCCGATGAGGAGCAGCCCGGCGGCGAGCGCTCCGGCCAGTGTGCCCACGACGGCCGCACGCACCGCGGACCAGGTGGCACCCGCCGTGGTCCGCCCCAGGGTCAGCACGGTCAGCAGCACCCAGAAGCCGTGCGACAGGTCGAGTGAGCCCGCCACCAGGCGGGCGAGTGCGAGACCGCACGCGCTGCGCAGCGCGTTCTGGAAGACGACGGACCGCCGCGTCAGGTTGCCGGTCAGGCGGACGGCGAACAGGCGGGCCGTGGGCGTCCGCGCGTACCAGAACTGCTCCCGGGGCAGACCGTGCACCGGCCGACGGCCGCCGAGCGCCAGGGCGGCGGCGGTGCGTACGGTCACCGCGGAGATCGCGATCGTCAGTACCGTCGACTGCCGCAGCAGCACCTGACGCGGGCGGGCGACGCGCTGGGCGGGGTCGCCGTCGCGGGCGGCCAGGAACTGGGCGATCATCTCCTCGATCAGCTCGGGCCCTGCCGCGGGGCGCGACCGGCGCAGCGCGCCGGCCGTTTCGGCGCAGGCCGCCGCGGTGCCGCGCAGCAGGTTCTGCGAGGCCATGTCCGAGGGCGTGGAGTGCATGTCGGTGAGGGCGGCCAGCTGGTCGACGAGCCGCCGGGCGGCAGAGCCCGCCTGGGCGAAAGCGCGGTCCGCCCTGCCCGCCCCGGTCGGGCGGGCACCGGCAGGCTGCTGCGAGAAACGCAGGCCCCGGCCGGCCGCCCTCAGCCGTCCGGCCAGACCGGGCTCCGGCCCGCCGCTGTGGATCAGGGAGCGGGCGGCGCGGTCCGCTAGGTCCAGGGTGTCGGCGATCCGGTCGCGGTACGACGGATCCGGTGGATCCGGGAGCACCACCACCTCGCACAGGACGAGGAACACCCCGCCGGCGGCGACCCCGGTCAACCTCTGGGGCAGAGTCTCCGGGGCGAAGGGCGGGAAGCAGGCGAGGATGTAGAACAGCTGAAGCCCGGGGACGGTCCCGGCCAGCCGGGGGCCGCACACCGAGCCGAACATCAGCACGAACCCGACGATCAGCATGCCCGCCACGGCCGACCAGGTCTGTACGGCGAGGGCCGTGCCGGCGGCGGTGAGGCCGGCGGCGGCCGGCAGGGCGCGCAGCACGGTGGCGGCGCGTCGGCGTCCGGACCCCGGCACCGGCGAGAGGACGCCGAACGCGATGGGCGTGAACAGGGCGTAGACCGCGGTCACGGGCTGATCGAGGAGGTACGCCGCCGGATAGAACCCGGCCGCCGCGGCGACCGCGACACGCGTCGCACGCCGGCCGGCCCGGACGGATTCGGCGAGCGACGGCCGCTTGGGCATCAGCGCTCCTCTCCGCGCCACCCGAGGATCATCCGCGGCTTTCAGTGTCGCGCGGGTCGAGTGGTCACGCAGGCGGGCGCGGTCGTGCCGCTCCCACCGCTGCCGCCTTCCCCGAGAGAGGGGAGATCGACCGCCCCGCTCCGGGGTATGCGGGAGGGAGCCCGAGGACCCGAGGAAGGGAACACCATGACGACCTACGTGATCACCGTGCCCGGCACCTTCACCGCCGGGGTCGACGACGAGACGCGCACCCGGCTGAGCCGGGCCCTGCGCCCGGCCGATCCGCACCGCACGCGGATGGGCAGCGAGCAGGACCTCGACCCGCTCACCGTGAACGAGGACGACACGTTCACCATCCGGCTCGCCGTGGAAGCGGACAGTGCCCCGCTCGCGGAGGAGGACGCCCGCAGGCTGGCGGACTCCGCCCTGCACGCCGCGGGGCTCGACGACACCGGAGCGCCGCTGGGGCCGGCGGTGGTCACGGGTATCGACTCGGACGTGTGAGCCGACCGCGCGAGGCGGGGCCGGGGCGCGGCCCCGCCTCGCGCGGTCGGCGCGCGGGGAGGGGCCGCCCCGGATGTCCGCAGCCTGCCGTCCGACGTCTGCCGCCTACCCGGTCAGTGGCCGCCCCGCCCGTGCGACAGGCGCTGCCACAGGGCCCCCGCCATGGCTTCCTCGCCCTTGGCGTTGGGGTGCGCGGGAGCCGCCGGGGACGTGGGCTGCAACGGCTCGATCCACCGCTCCGCCGGGGGCTTGCACATGTCGTGGCCGATGGTCGGGCCGTAGGTGTCGACGTACTCGGCGTGGTTCCAGCGCGCGACCAGACGGAGCATCAGGTTGAGCCGCTTGCCGGTGTCCCGGAGGTAGGGGAAGTCCTGTGTCGCGAACGGCACCGAAGGCGCGCAGCCGCTGCCGTCGTCGGGCAGCAGGTCCGGGTAGCCGACGACGAGGATCCGGGCGTGCGGGGCCCGGTCGTGCACGGCCTGGAGCACCCGGGCGACCTTGGGGGCGGCCTTGGCTGTCGCCAGCGTGAGCTGGTCGACGCCCGAGGCGCCGTAGTGACGCTGGCACGGGTTGCCGGTCGGGTCCTGTGCGGACAGTTGGGCGCAGGTGCCGATGATGGAGCCGAAGCCGATGTCGTTGCCGCCGATCTGGACGGTCACGATGTCGCTGTTCCGTCCCACCGCGTCGAGTTGGGGGCCGTTGGTTCCCTGCGCCTTCCACATGTGCTCGGTCGTCGCACCGCTGCAGCTGACGTCCTTGAAGGTGGTCGCCCGCAGCCGCGCGGCCACGATCGACGGGTAATTGTGGTCGGAGCGGGCGCAGTTGGCGTCCACCTGCCGGGGGATGAGGGGACCGGAGGTGTAGGAGTCGCCGAGCGCCACGTACCGGCTGCCACCGCCACCGCCACCGTGCGCCGCGGCCGGTGCCGCGGAAGCGGCGACCAGGGCGCAACTTCCCAGTGCGGCAAGGAAGGTGACGCTCTTTCGGCGGTTACCGGCCGGTCTTCCCGTGCGTATGTCGCGCTGCATCGAGTTCCTCCCCCTTGAAGCCCAGGCCCCGTCGACGACGCCGCCCCGTACGGTCGGCATACCGTTCGACTGGGCTTGTATACCGCCCAGTAGGTCACCGGGGCCAGAGCCGGGAGCGAACGCGTTGCCGGAGGAGGCGGGGCACCCGGGTCCGGAGAGGGGAGCCGCGCCGGTGGTCCTTCGTCCCGTGTCAGGTGCGGACGCCGCGCAGCAGGTTGGCGATCAGGCTCGTCGCGAACTCCTCGGTGACGGGCAGGCTGGGCATCAGCAGCCGGTGGTAGCAGGCGCCCCACAGCTGGTCCACCAGCACCTCGGGATCGACGTCGGGGCGCAGTTGACCGTCCGCCTGCGCCCGTCGCATCCGCCGGACCGCCAGTTCCCGCCGGGGGCCCGAGTACCGTTCCAGCAGGGCCGCGGACAGCTCGGGGTCGGTCTGGGCCTGGCCGATGAGCTCGGCGATCACCCGCCCGGCGGGCGTCTCGGTGAGTATCCGCACGAACGCGTGGAGCTGCGCCGTGAGGTCGGCCTCGAGGTCGTCGCTGTCGGGGAAGGCCAGCACGGACTCCACGGCGTGGAAGTAACCGTCGAGGGCGAGCGCGCCCTTGGAAGGCCACCATTTGTAGATCGTCGTCTTGCTGACCCCCGCGCGCTCGGCGACCGCCTCGATGGTGAAGGTGCCCATGCCCCTGTCGAGGAGCAGGGCGCCGGCCGCGTCGAGGACGTCCGCGCGCACCTCGCCGGTGGGGCGTCGGCCCCGGCCGCGCCGAGGCCTGGGGGCGGTTTCGGTTTCCGACCGTTCCTGCATTGCGCCGACCTCCGGGCATCGTCCGACGGCCCACAGCCTGGCATATGGACGCGGCGTTCACAATGTGGTTATATGGACTCAGCGTTCATAAATGAACTGGAGGCAGCATCATGTCCGAGACCACACGCGTCGCACTCGTCACCGGCGCTTCCGGAGGGATCGGCCGGGCCGTGGCCCGGCGGCTCGCGGCCGAGGGCATGGCCGTCGGTGTGCACTACGCGGGCAACAAGGCGGCGGCGGAGGAGACCGTCGCCGCCGTCGAGGCGGCCGGCGGCAGGGCGGTCGCGGTCACCGGTGACGTCGCCGACGAGGGCGCGATGGCCGACGCCTTCGGCGCGGTCGAGGGGGCGTTCGGCGGGATCGACGTCGTGGTCCACACCGCCG
Organism: Streptomyces sp. NPDC002884; assembly: GCF_040295245.1. Lineage (NCBI taxonomy): Bacteria > Bacillati > Actinomycetota > Actinomycetes > Kitasatosporales > Streptomycetaceae > Streptomyces > Streptomyces sp. NPDC002884. Next base: position 84,495 of record NZ_JBEOVB010000019.1, read on the forward strand.
GTGTGATGACCCTGGGGCCGATCGCCGAATTCGATCTCGACGCGTTCGACCGGCTGATGCGGACCAATGTCCGCGGCGCCTTCGTCGTGGCCCGGGAAGCGGCGCGCCGAGTCCGTGACGGCGGGGCCGTGATCACCTTCTCCACCTCGGTGACCCGGCTGGCCTTCCCCGGCTACGCCCCCTACGCGGCGAGCAAGGGGGCGGTCGAGGCCATGACGCTGGTGCTGGCCCGCGAGCTGCGCGGCCGGGACGTCACCGTCAACGCCGTCGCGCCCGGGCCCACCGCCACCCCGCTCTTCCTCGAGGGCAAGGACCAGGAGACGATCGACCGCCTCGCCGCGCAGCCCCCGCTGGAGCGGCTCGGCACGCCCGAGGACATCGCCGAGACCGTGGCCTTCCTGGCCGGCCCGGGGCGGTGGGTCAACGGACAGGTCCTCTTCGTGAACGGCGGCATCGCCTGAGTCCGCAACTCGCCCTGCCCAACTGGGACTTCCAGCCCCAGTGGCGTTTGGGGGGACATCATCCTGTATAAAAATACCAAACGCGCGGTTTACTTGTAGATCATCGGTGGGATGCTCTCCACGTTTCGGACGGGCCGGCCCGCCCCGCGTCGTCGTCCTGTACAGGTTGAGGGAGGGAGACCTGATGGTCATGCAGGCGCGAGCGGTGCGCACTCGTCAGTCTCTTGTCCAAGCGGCTGCCGAGCTGTTCGCCGCCGAGGGGTACGCGCGGGCTTCCCTTCCCGTCATCAGTGAACGGGCGGGTGTGAGTACCGGGGCCCTGCACTTCCATTTCGCGAGCAAGAGCGATCTCGCCGGGGAGGTGGAGAGGGCGGCGGCGGACTCCGTGGAGGAGCTGGCGGAACGATGTCGCAGCGGTGCGGACACGCTGTTGCAGTCCCTCGTGCACACGGCGTGCAGCCTCCTCCTGGCCGTGGTCACCGATCCCGTGATCAGGGCCGGATTCCGGCTGAGCGGTGATCCGTCCCGGAAGAACGGGGCTCAGATGCTGCAGTGGTGGCGGGCGTGGGTGCACGATCTCATCGTCCAGGCACAGCGCGAGGGGGAGCTCGCTCAGGACGTCTCGGTCGACGCAGCGACGACCGTGATCGTGGCGGCGACGGCGGGGTTCGAGGTGTTGGGCGCGGCTGACCGCGACTGGCTCTCGGTGGACCGGGTGACGCAGCTGTGGACCTTCCTCCTGCCATGGCTGGCGGGCTCACCGGACCACGCCCCGCTCCTGTCGGGGATCGGGGAGGCCCTGGACGAACTGTCCGAATAGCCGACGCGTTCCTGCGCGTGGCCGCCTCCCTTTCCCGCGACTCCCTCGTCCAGGACGTCCGTATCCACTGAACGGTGATCTCCATACGTTGTGGGCGACACCGAAGGCGCTCCGCTTTATGTCATGACGAGACAGGCGGACGGGAGATGGCTGCCGCACGCGTGCCAGAACACCGAAGTACGGGACCACCGGCGCCCGAGCGGTCGCGAAACTCGCTCGTCTCAGATTCGGAACGCCGTGCCGTCGCCGTAATCCGGACCGCCCTCGTGAGCCTCGTCGAGCAGGGTGCGCAGGAGTTCCTTGTCCCGCGGACCGAGGTCGGCGACGAAGCGGGCGAGGACGGTGTCGCGGTCGGCGTCCTTGTCCAGTTCGGCGTGCATACGGCGGGCCGTGAGGCCGGGCGGGTCCTGGGCGGGAGCGTAGACGTAACCCCGGCCGGCGTGCGTACGGGTGACCGTGCCCTTGGCGTGCAGACGCGTCAGGATCGTCGTCACCGTGGTGCGTGCCAGGTCCGTTCCGAGTGCCAGCCGGACCGCGACCGGGGTGAGCGGGCCGTCGGCGGCCCGGAGCGCGGCCAGGACACTCGCCTCCAGCCCGCCCGCGGGCCGACGGTCCGGCCGCCCGTCGGCCGACCGGTCTTCGTGTCCTTCTGGCATCGGAACGCCCTCGACTCTCGTCCGTCCACAGTGCGGGAGACCGTCTACGCGGTTGTAGTCGGTCAGTCGGTCGGACTGTAGTCGCCCGGGGAGGGTCGGGTTCCCGGGTCGGGCCCCGGTCGGCGGCCGGACGGCCGGGTGGGCCGACCGGCTACCTCCCGGTGCCGGGGGCTGGAGTCAGCCCAGGTGGACGGCGGGCGCGCCCTCGGCGTGCTGCTGCTTCTTCGCGTCGATGGCGACCGCGGTGACGGCCAGTGCGGCGAGGAACATGACGGCGGTGAGGGCGAAGGCCGCCGTGTAGCCGTGGGTCAGCGCCTCGCTCGCCTTCCCGATCAGGGTCGGGTCCCCGGTGGCCAGGCCCCGGTAGAGGGCGGCGGCCGCCCCGGGGAGCCGGTCGTCGGCGGCGCTGGTGGAGACGGTCGACAGGACGGCGAGGCCGAGCGCGCCGCCGATCTGCTGGGCGGTGTTGAGCAGCGCGGAGGCGATGCCCGTCTCGTGATGCTCGACGGCGTGGACCGCCCCGAGGGTCATCGGCACGAAGCTCATGCCGAGACCGAGCGCGGTCACGAACATCGCGGGCATCAGGTGGGTCGTGAAGGACGAGTCCGGGGTGAGGGCGGCGAACCAGAACATGCCGCCGGCGGCGACCAGCAGACCCGGTGCGGCCACGATCCGCGGGGCGACGTGCGTGACGAGCTTGGAGCTCGCGGCCGCGGCGATGCCCATGCCGAGACTGAAGGGCAGGTAGGCGAAGCCCGTCCTGACGGCGCTGTAGCCGAGGATCAGCTGCATGTAGAGGGTGAGGAAGTAGAAGAAGGCGATCATGCCGGCGCCGATGAACAGCATCGTCGCGTAACTGCCGGAGCGCGTACGGTCCCTGAACAGGTGCAGCGGCATCAGCGGGTGCTCGGTGCGCCGCTGGACGAAGAGGAAGACAACGAGCAGTACGGCGGCGGAGAAGAAGGACACGAGGGTGAGGCTGTCGGTCCAGCCGTGCTCGCCGCCCCGGGTGATGCCGTGGACCAGGGCGATGAGACCGCCGGTTCCGGTGACCGCGCCGGGGACGTCCAGACGCCCCGGGTGGCGCTCGGCCTCGACGAGCAGCCTCGTGCCGGCCAGGACCGCCACGCCGATGGGGAGGTTGACGAAGAACACCCAGCGCCAGTCCAGCAGGTCGGTCAGCACCCCGCCGAGCAGCAGACCGACGGTGGCGCCGATGCCGGCCATGGCCGCGTAGACGCCCATCGCCTTGTTCCGTTCCCTGCCCGCCGGGAACGTGGTGGTGATGAGGGCCAGCGCGCTGGGCGCCGCGAGCGCCGCGCCGACGCCCTGGAGTACGCGGGCGAGGATCAGCAGACCCTCGTCGGGGGCGAGGCCGCCGAGCAGGGAGGCCAGGGTGAACACGGCGATGCCGGTGCGGAAGAGCCGGCGCCGCCCGTAGAGGTCGCCGGCCCGGCCGCCGAGCAGCAGCAGCCCGCCGAAGGCCAGGGCGTAGGAGTTGACGATCCAGGCGAGGTTCGCGTCGGACACGTCGAGTTCGGTCTGGATGCTCGGCAGGGCGATGTTGGTGATGGTGGCGTCGAGGATCAGCATCAACTGGGCGGCGGCGATCACGATCAGGGCGAGGCCCAGACGGTGTCCGCCCGGGGAGCCGGAACGCGTGTCCGCGTCGGCCGGAGCGGTGACAGTCGCGCTGTCGGAAGGCATGGGAGAACTCCATCGAGTGGTGGGTGAATGCATTCCCGAGAGCGCCGGATGGGGAGAACGCCCCGCTGATCCGTGGGAATGGGCGAGCCAGACCATAGCACTCCATTCGATTCCGATGAGGCGCGGTAATCGGTCCGGTGGATGTGGTCTTCGTCGCCCTTGACGTATCCGTCGACATCCGCTCAACAGGCCGGAGAGCATGAGCTGTTGGGATTTGCTTTTTCAGGCGCACTGTGGGCAACGAGGATTTCTCGGAAACGGTATTGCCCACACTTTCCCGGGTTTTGCAAATCAATTCGGGACCCGTTCTTCTCGGATTTTCCGCGGCGCGATCTCCGCCATGGGTGAGGGTCGGTTCCCGCGCCTGGATGCCTGCTCCTCGCCCGAGTGTCGTCGGGCTGTGGAGGCCTTGACCTCCGTCTGGCGCTCGACGATGCTTTGTTGCGGCACGTGAGATGCGTGTCGTAATGAGCAACATCAGCCGAGGTCTCGTACCAGCCGAGGAGTGGCCATGACGCACCAGGTCCGTGCTGTCGTCGCGCGGGGCAAGGGCGCCCCCGTCAGCCTGGAAACGATCATCGTGCCGGATCCCGGTCCGGGCGAGGCGCTGGTGAAGATCGAGGCCTGCGGGGTCTGCCACACCGATCTGCACTACCGCGAGGGCGGCATCAACGACGACTTCCCCTTCCTGCTGGGGCACGAGGCCGCGGGTGTCGTGGAGTCGGTGGGGGAGGGCGTCACCGATGTCGCGCCCGGCGACTTCGTCATCCTCAACTGGCGCGCGGTGTGCGGCCGGTGCCGCGCCTGCCGGCGCGGGCGGCCCTGGTACTGCTTCGACACCCACAACGCCGAGCAGAAGATGACGCTCGCCTCGACCGGGCAGGAACTGTCCCCGGCGCTCGGTATCGGCGCGTTCGCGGAGAAGACGCTGGTGGCGGCCGGACAGTGCACGAAGGTCGACCGGGCCGCGTCGGCGGCCGCCGCGGGACTGCTCGGCTGCGGGGTGATGGCGGGCATCGGCGCCGCCATCAACACCGGGAACGTCGGACGCGGTGACAGCGTGGCCGTCATCGGCTGCGGCGGTGTAGGGGACGCGGCGGTCGTCGGGTCGCGGCTGGCGGGCGCGGCGAAGATCATCGCGGTGGACATCGACGACCGGAAGCTGGCCACCGCAAGGAAGCTGGGCGCGACCCACACCGTCAACTCCAGGGAGTCCGACCCGGTCGAGGCGATCCGCGAGCTGACCGGCGGCTTCGGCGCCGACGTCGTCATCGAGGCGGTGGGCCGCCCGGAGACGTACCGGCAGGCCTTCTACGCCCGCGACCTCGCCGGCACGGTCGTCCTGGTCGGCGTGCCGACCCCGGAGATGAAGCTCGAGCTGCCCCTGCTGGACGTCTTCGGACGCGGCGGCACGCTGAAGTCGTCCTGGTACGGGGACTGTCTGCCCTCGCGCGACTTCCCCTTGCTCATCGACCTCTATCTGCAGGGGCGACTGGATCTGGACGCCTTCGTGACGGAGACCATCGGCCTGGACGAGGTCGAGAAGGCCTTCGACCGCATGCACGGGGGCGAGGTCCTGCGTTCGGTGGTGCTCCTCTGATGGCCGGTGCCCGCATCGAACGCCTGGTGACCGCGGGGACGTTCGCGCTGGACGGCGGCACCTGGGACGTCGAGAACAACGTGTGGATCGTCGGGGACGACGAAGAGGTGATCGTCGTCGATGCCGCGCACGACGCCGAGGCCGTCGCCGAAGCCGTCGGCGGACGCACCCTGCGGGCCGTCGTGTGCACCCACGCCCACAACGACCACATCGACGCCGCGCCCGCCCTCGCCGCGCGCACCGGGGCCCCGATCCTGCTGCACCCCGACGACCTGCCGCTGTGGAAGCAGACCCACCCCGACCGGGCGCCCGACGGCGAACTGACCGAAGGGCGGGTCCTCGAGGTGGCCGGCGTCTCCCTGACCGTGCTGCACACCCCCGGCCACGCCCCCGGGGCCGTCTGCCTGTACGCGCCGGCCCTGACGGCGCTCTTCGGCGGCGACACGCTCTTCGCCGGCGGGCCGGGGGCGACGGGACGGTCGTACAGCGACTTCCCCACGATCGTCGGCTCGATCCGCGACCGGCTGCTCACGCTGCCCCCGGACACCGTCGTGTACACCGGGCACGGGGAGACGACCACCGTCGCCGCCGAGGCGCCGCACCTTCAGGAGTGGATCGACCGGGGCTTCTGACCGGCCGGCAGGCAGAGGGCGACGCGCCCGTTTCCTCGCCCGTCACGGGGCGAGGAGGCGGGCCGCCTTCATGTCCTCGGAAGAAGGGGACACCCGCTCGTCATGTTGCCTATGGCGCATTGCATTGCGTCAGCTGCAACTCCGTGTGCCGAGTTGTACGGCCCGTGAATGCCTTGACAAGGATTCGGGCCGACTTCAGACTGATGTTGCGCTTACCGCAATCCGTTTCGCTATACGCACCGAGGTGTCATGAAGATTCCCGCGTGCCGTCTCGCGGATCTCCCGCGAGGTGAGGCCTTCCGGCTCGACATCGATCCGCCGGTCTCGGTGTTCCATACCGACGACGGCGAGCTCTTCGCCATCGACGACACCTGCACCCACCAGGACGCCTCGCTCGCCGACGGCTGGCTGGAGGGCTGCGAGGTGGAATGCCCGCTGCATGCCTCGAAGTTCGACCTGCGCACCGGCGCCGTCGACGCCCCGCCGGCCAAGCTCCCGGTGCGCACGCACGAGGTCGTCGTCGAGGACGGCATGATCCATGTCCGGGTGTCGACGGACGCCCCCAACCTGCCGCCCTGTGTCGCGTCCCGGCTCGCCGGGGGTTCCGCGTGAGGACCGTGGCCGTGGTGGGCGCCTCGCTCGCCGGACTGTCGGCGGCGCGATCGCTGCGGAAGCAGGGCTACGACGGACGACTCGTCGTCATCGGCGACGAGCTCCATCGCCCGTACGACCGGCCGCCGCTGTCCAAGGAGTTCCTGGCCGGCACCCTCGGCGAGGCGGATCTCGCGCTGGAGGCGCACGACGAGGACCTGGGCGCGGAGTGGCTGCTCGGCGCCCGGGCCACCGGTCTCGACCGCTCCGACCGTGCCGTGCGGCTCGCCGACGGGCGCGAGGTCCGCGTCGACGGCCTCGTGATCGCGACCGGCGCGGCCGCGCGCAGGCTCCCCGGCGCCGACGGCCTGGCCGGCGTGCACGTCCTGCGCACCCTGGACGACGCCCGCGCCCTGCGCGACGAACTGGCCCGGGGCGGACGGCTGGTCGTGATCGGCGGCGGGTTCATCGGCGCCGAGGTGGCCTCCACCGCCTACGCCCTGGGGCTCGACGTGACGGTCGTCGAGGTGGCCCCGACGCCACTGGCCGGGCCGCTCGGCGCGACCATGGGCGGCATCGTCTCCGGCCTGCACGCGGACCACGGTGTACGGCTGCTGTGCGGAGTGGGTGTCAAGGGGCTGAGCGGAGAGCGGTGTGTGGACGCCGTGCTGCTCGAGGACGGCCGTAGCGTACCGGCCGACATCGTCGTCGTCGGTGTGGGCGCCCGCCCGTGCGTGGAGTGGCTGGAGGGATCCGGCGTCGAGCTCGACAACGGCGTCAAGTGCGGCGCCGACGGCCGCACCGGCCTGGCCGGGGTGGTCGCGGTCGGCGACTGCGCCAACTGGTACGACCCCCGGGCCGGCGCCCACCGCCGCGTCGAGCACTGGACCGGCGCGCGAGAGCGCCCGGACGCCGCCGTCGCCACGCTGCTGGCGGGGGGCGCGGTGAAGCCGGGTGTGCCCCGGCCGCCGTACTTCTGGTCCGACCAGTACGGCGTCAGGATCCAGTTCGCCGGCCATGCGGCCGGCGCCGACAGCGTGACCGTCGAGGAAGGCGCCGTGGACGACCGCAACGTGCTGGCCGTCTACCGGCGCGCCGGAGATCCGGTCGCGGTGCTCGGCATGAACCAGCCGCGGCTGTTCATGCGCTGGCGCAAGCAGCTCGCCGCCGCGACGTCTTGACACCGCCCCTGTGGCATTCCATGCTGCGGTTGCATATGGCACGCAGCGTTGCTTCATGCACAACGCCGTCCGGAGTCGCTCTTCCCGGCGCGTGAATGTCCCCTCCACGACGTTTCCCGAGGAGTGCCCTGTGACCTCGACCAGTCTGCCGGACAGCCTGATCGCCACCCTCCCCGGCTCCTCCTACACGGATCCGGCGGTCTTCGCCCAGGAGCAGGAGCGCATATTCGAGACCATGTGGTTCTGCGTCGCGCGCGCCTCGGAGCTGGCCAGGCCCGGCGCGTTCCGCACCGTCGACGTGGGCCGCGAGAGCATCCTCGTCACCCGCGCGCGGGACAACGCCGTGCGCGCCTACTTCAATGTGTGCCGGCATCGCGGAGCCAAGCTCTGCACCGAGGAGACCGGTGAGGTCAAGCGGGCCTTCCAATGCCCGTACCACGCCTGGACGTACGACCTGAACGGCAAGCTCGTCGCGGCGCCCAACCTCACCAAGATGCCCGATGTCGGGCGCACCGAGTACGGCCTGGTCCCCGTGGCGGTCCGTGAATGGCTCGGCTACGTCTGGGTGTGCCTCGCGGAGGACCCGCCGTCCTTCGAGGAGGCCGTCATCGGCGACGTCGTCGCCCGCCTCGGCGATGTGGAGTCGATCGAGCGCTACGACATCGACAACCTCTCGGTCGGCAGGCGCATCGTCTACGACGTGAAGGCGAACTGGAAGCTCATCATCGAGAACTTCATGGAGTGCTACCACTGCGCCACGATCCATCCGGAACTCACCGAGGTGCTCCCCGAGTTCGCCGACGGATACGCCGCGCAGTACTACGTCGGCCACGGCGCCGAGTTCGGCGAGGAGGTCCAGGGGTTCACCGTCGACGGCTCCGAGGGGCTGGACCGCATCCCCGGGGTGGCGGAGGACCAGGACCGCCGCTACTACGCGATCACCGTCAGACCGCAGGTCTTCGTCAACCTCGTCCCCGACCATGTGATCTTCCACCGGATGTACCCGGTGGCCGTCGACCGCACGATCGTCGAGTGCGACTGGCTCTACCTCCCGCACGTCGTCGAGAGCGGCAAGGACGTCAGCCGGTCCGTGGAACTCTTCGACCGGGTCAACCGGCAGGACTTCGACGCGTGTGAGCGCACGCAGCCGGGGATGAGCTCCCGCATGTACGCCAAGGGCGGGGTGCTGGTGCCCAGCGAGCACCACATCGGCGCCTTCCACGACTGGGTGAACGAGCGCCTGGGCGGCGGGCCGCAGTAACCGGGCGGGTCAGCCCAGGTAGCCCATCCGGTGACTGATCTCCTGGGCGCCCTTGAGCAGCACCGGGGAGAGCTCGTGCAGGCGCTCCTCGGTGAAGCGGTACGCGGGCCCCGAGGCGCTCAGCGCCGCGATGACCTCTCCGTCACGGTTGCGGACCGGTGCGGCCATGGCGTGCAGGCCGACCTCCAGCTCCTCCAGGGTCCAGGCGTAGCCACGCTCCCGGGCCTCGGCGAGGTTCTTCTCGATCTTGGTCTTGGCCGTGATGGTGTGCGGGGTGACCTTCTTCAGCCCGGCCTCGGCCAGCAGCGTGGCGCGCTCCTTGGCGGGGAGGTGGGCCAGCAGGATCTTGCCGCTGGACGTGGCGTGCAACGGGGTCAGCTCGCCGACCCAGTTGTGCGCGGTGACCGCGCCGGGGCCGCGTACCTCGTAGAGGTTGATCGCGTAGTGCTCCTGCATGACGGCGATGTTGACCGTCTCGCCGATCTCCTCGGCGAGACGCTCGCAGACCGGGCGGCCCTGCTGGGTGATGTCGATACGCCCGGTGACCGCGCCGGCCAGGCGTACGATGCCGAAGCCGAGACGGTATTTGCCGCGCTCGCCCGCCTGCTCCACCAGGCCGCGCGTCTCCAGGGCGCCGAGCAGACGAAACGCGGTGGACTTGTGAACATCGATCTCGGCGGCCACCTCACTGACGCCCGCCTCGCCGCGTTGCGCGAGAATCTCGAGGACGCTGATGGCGCGGTCGACCGACTGCACTCCGCCGGCCTGCGAACTTGTCGTTTCGGTGTCTTGGCTGTGGTTGCTCACGACACAACTATACGCGCAGTAAACAACACGACTGCAAGCAACGAAGCCGAAACAAAGACCTTGCAAGTTGCGTCGTTCGCAACCTGGTGCGCATGACGCTACCTCTATTAGCATGCCTCGCGTATCTACGGCGCGAGCGAGACGAGGCACCATGGCTCCCCTGCAATACGACTTCGTCATCGTCGGCGGCGGATCGGCCGGCAGCGCACTGGCGAACAGACTCTCCGCGGACCCGGCGAACCGGGTGCTGGTGCTGGAGGCCGGCCGTCCCGACTACCCGTGGGACGTCTTCATCCACATGCCCGCGGCGTTGACCTACCCGATCGGCAGCCGGTTCTACGACTGGAAGTACGAGTCCGAGCCCGAGCCCCACATGGGTGGCCGGCGCGTCTACCACGCGCGGGGCAAGGTGCTGGGCGGTTCCAGCAGCATCAACGGCATGATCTTCCAGCGCGGAAACCCGATGGACTACGAACGCTGGGCGGCCGACCCCGGGATGGAGAGCTGGGACTACGCGCACTGTCTGCCGTACTTCCGGCGCATGGAGAACTGCCTCGCCGCCGACCCGGACGACGAGTTCCGCGGCCACGACGGCCCCCTCGTCCTCGAACGCGGTCCCGCGACCAACCCGCTCTTCGGCGCCTTCCTCGAGGCCACCCGGGAAGCGGGCTACGCACCCACCGACGACGTCAACGGGTTCCGCCAGGAGGGCTTCGCCAAGTTCGACCGCAACGTCCACCGCGGACGTCGGCTGTCGGCCTCGAAGGCGTACCTCAAGCCGGTCAGGAAGCGGCCCAACCTCACGGTCAGGACCCGCGCCCTCGTCACGCGGGTGCTCTTCGAGGGCAAGCGGGCCGTCGGCGTCGAGTACCGGCGCGGCAAGGGCGCACCCCAGCAGGTCCGCGCCGCGGAAGTCATCCTGTGCGGCGGCGCCATCAACTCCCCGCAGCTGCTGCAGCTCTCCGGCGTCGGCAACGCGCGCGAGCTGAGCGCCCTCGGTGTCGACGTCGTCCACGACCTTCCGGGCGTCGGCGAGAACCTGCAGGACCACCTGGAGGTCTACGTCCAGTACGCCTGCAGACAACCGGTCTCCATGCAGCCGTACATGGCGAAGTGGCGTGCTCCCTTCATCGGGCTCCAGTGGCTCTTCCGCAAGGGGCCCGCCGCGACCAACCACTTCGAGGCCGGCGGCTTCGCCCGCAGCAACGAGGACGTGGACTACCCCAACCTGATGTTCCACTTCCTGCCGATCGCGGTCCGCTACGACGGCTCCTCGCCGGCCGGCGGCCACGGCTACCAGGTGCACGTGGGCCCCATGTACTCCGACGCCATCGGCTCGGTGAAGATCAAGAGCAAGGACCCGCGCGAGCACCCGGCACTGCGCTTCAACTACCTCTCCACCGAGCAGGACCGCCGCGAGTGGGTCGAGGCGATCCGGGTGGCCCGCAAGCTCCTCGCGCAGCCCGCGCTCGCCCCCTACAACGACGGGGAGGTCTCGCCCGGCCCGAAGGTGGCGTCGGACGAGGAGATCCTCGCCTGGGTCGCGAAGGAGGGCGAGACCGCCCTGCACCCGTCCTGCACCTGCAAGATGGGCACCGACGAGATGTCCGTCGTCGACCCGGCCAGCATGCGGGTGCACGGCATGGAGGGGCTGCGCGTGGTGGACGCCTCGGTGATGCCGTACGTCACCAACGGCAACATCTACGCCCCGGTGATGATGATCGCCGAGAAGGCCGCCGACCTGATCCTCGGCAAGGAGCCGCAGGCGCCGTCGAAGGCCGTCTACTACCGCCACCGTGACGACCGGCAGCAGGCCGGGTAGACGTTGGCCGGCTCAGGGCTGAGGGCGCTGCTGGACAGCGTCCGCTACGAGGTGCTGCCCGCGAAGGCGACCGAGGACAAGGTCCTCGCCCATGTCCCGCGCGAGGTCGTCGTCACCGTGACGGCGTCGCCGGTCAAGGGCCTGGAACCGACGCTCGACCTCGCCACCCGGCTCGCGGCGCACGGTTACCGCGTCGTCCCGCACGTGCCCGCGCGGCTGCTGCGGGACCGGGTGCACCTGAAGGAGGTCGCCGAGCGGCTGCGCGAGGCGGGCGTGGACGACGTCTTCGTCCCGGCGGGCGACGCCGACCCGCCGGCCGGGGCCTACGACGGGGCGCTGCCGGTGCTGCGCGCGCTCGGTGAGCTGGGCAGGCCCTTCGCGCGGGTCGGCATCGCCGGCTATCCCGAGAGCCATCCGCTCATCCATGACGACATCACCGTTCAGGCCATGTGGGACAAGCGCGAGCACGCCACGTACATCGTGAGCAACCTCTGCTTCGACCCGCGGGTGCTGGGGGACTGGGTCGTCCGGATCCGGCGCCGGGACATCACCCTGCCCGTCCACCTGGGCGTCGCGGGGCCGGTGCAACGGGCGAAGCTGTTGTCCATGGCGACGAAGATCGGCGTGGGGGAGTCGACCCGCTTCCTGACCAGGCACGCCTCGTGGTTCGTGCGGTTCGCGACGCCCGGCGGGTACTCACCCGACAGGCTGCTGGCGCGTACCGAGAAGGCGCTCACCGCGCCGTCGGCGGGGGTGGCCGGGCTGCACCTGTTCACCTTCAACCAGATCGCGGAGACGGAACGGTGGCGTCGCGCCGTGCGGGAACGGCTCGACGGCTGAACACCTCTCGCATACGGAGTTCGCACGCGGAGTTCGTATACGGAGTTCGTATACGGAGATCGCGTACGGCGTACGGCGACGTGCGGCCACGGAATCCGTGTACGGAAACGAGGGGGCGGGCCGGAACCCGGCCCGCCCCCTCGTGCCGTATCGCTCAGCGGAAGACGACCGTGCGGTTGCCGTACACCATGACGCGGCTCTCGCTGTGCCACTTCACCGCGTGCGCGAGCACCTGCGCCTCCACGTCCCGGCCGACCGTGACCAGGTCCCCGGGGTCGAGCGAGTGGTCCACCCTGACCACGTCCTGCTCGATGATCTGCCCCTCGTCCAGGTCGGGGGTCACGTAGTGCGCCGTCGCGCCGACGAGCTTCACGCCACGGTCGTAGGCCTGGTCGTAGGGTCGAGCGCCCTTGAAGCTGGGGAGGAAGGAGTGGTGGATGTTGATGGCGTGACCCTCGAGCTGCTTGCAGAGGTCGTCGGAGAGGATCTGCATGTAGCGGGCCAGCACCACCAGGTCGACGTCCAGCTCCCTCACCAGCTCCAGCAGGCGCGCCTCCGCCTCGGCCTTGGTGTCCCTGGTGACGGGGATGTGGTGGAAGGGGATGCCGTACGTCTGCGCCAGGGCCTCGAAGTCCCGGTGGTTGGAGACGATCGCCGGGATCTCGATGTTGAGGGCGCCGGTGCTTCGGCGGAACAGCAGATCGTTGAGGCAGTGGCCGAACCTGGACACCATGATCAGCGTCCGGGTCGGTGTCGACGCCTCGCTGAGGGTCCAGGTGATGCGGTACGCCTCGGCGACGGGACCGAAGCGGTAACGCAGTGTTTTCACATTCGCGTCGGGATCGGAGACGTCGAAGTGAACCCTCATGAAGAAACGGCCCTGGAGCCGGTCGTCGAACTGCTGGCTTTCCAGGATGTTGCCCGAGTTCCTGACGAGGAAGCCGCTCACCGCGTGGACCAGTCCGGCGCTGTCGGGACACGAGAGGGTGAGGACGTACTCACGGTCGGGCTGCGGTCGAGGGTACTTAGGGGACACAGCGACCTCCGTCGGTGCGTATTGCACAACATGGTGAGCGATACGCAACATGGTCGACTCGGCGCCGCTTTCGGTCAAGGGCGGCCGCACAAGTACCCGCATGGCGAAATCGTCATCCGCCAACCCCTTGACGCAGGTCTGTGGCGTTCGTCAAGGTGTTCCACCACAAGCAATTGAATGCATGATGCGCAACGCATTTCGGCTGAAGGGCATTGGCGCGTGGCAGACCTGTATGTGGCTGGGGAATGGCGGGACCCGTCGGCCGGTGGGTCCCGGGAGATCCGCTGTCCCGCTGACGGCTCGCTCACCGCGACCGTCTCGGAGGGGACGCGTCCCGACACCGAGGCGGCGATCGCCGCCGCCCGCCGCGCCTTCGACGAGGGACCCTGGCCGCGCACCGCCGAGCGGGAGCGCGGCGCGCTGCTGCTGCGCACCGCCGACCTCGTCGAGCGCGATGCCAAGGAGTTCGCCCGCGCGGAGTCGCTGGACACCGGCAAACGGCTGGTGGAGAGCGAGTACGACATCGCCGACGTCGTCTCCTGCTTCCGCTACTACGGCGGGATCGGCGGCACCGACGCCGGCCGGGTGATCGACACCGGCCGCGACGACGCCGTCAGCCGCGTCGTCTACGAGCCGATCGGCGTGTGCGGGCTGATCACCCCGTGGAACTACCCTCTGCTGCAGGCGAGTTGGAAGGTCGCCCCGGCCCTCCTGGCCGGCAACACGATCGTCCTGAAGCCCAGTGAGCTCACCCCCTCCACCTCGATCCTGCTGATGAGGGCGCTGGCGGAGGCCGGACTCCCGGCCGGCGCCGCCAACCTCGTGCTGGGCGCCGGGCCCGAGGTCGGCGCCCCGCTCTCCGAGGACCCGGCCGTCGACATGGTCTCCTTCACCGGCGGCCTGGAGACCGGCAAACGGATCATGGCCACCGCCGCGGCGACCGTGAAGAAGGTGGCGCTGGAACTCGGCGGCAAGAACCCCAACGTGATCTTCGCCGACGCCGACTTCGAGACGGCCGTGGACTTCGCTCTCACGGCCGTCTTTCTGCATTCCGGGCAGGTCTGCTCGGCCGGCGCCCGGCTGGTCGTGGAGGACTCGCTGCACGACCGGCTCGTCGACGAGATCGTCCGCCGCGCCCGGCGGATCCGCCTCGGCGGGCCCTTCGACCCCGAGGCCGAGACCGGCGCGCTGATCTCCGCCCAGCACCGGGAGAAGGTCGAGGCGTACGTCGCGGCGGGCGTCGCCGAGGGCGCGGTGCTGCGCTGCGGCGGTGCACGGCCCGACGACCCGGCCCTCGCCGACGGCTTCTACTACCCGCCGACCGTCCTCGACGAGTGCCGGCAGGACATGCGCGTCGTGCACGAGGAGTCCTTCGGACCCGTGCTCACCGTCGAGCGCTTCACCGACGAGGACGACGCCGTGCGGATCGCCAACGACACCGAGTACGGACTCGCCGGGGCCGTGTGGACGCAGGACGCCGGCAAGGCCCAGCGGGTGGCCCGGCGGCTGCGCCACGGCACGGTGTGGATCAACGACTACCACCCCTACGTGCCGCAGGCGGAATGGGGTGGCTTCGGGCATTCGGGCGTGGGCCGGGAGCTGGGACCGACCGGCCTGAACGAGTACCGAGAGCCCAAACACATCTGGCAGAACATCCAACCCAGGCCGCAACACTGGTTCCGCGGCTGAATGCCGAAGAGAGGTCGATCATGACCCCAACACAGACCGAGGTGCCGCAGCGGCCCGGCGCGCCCCAGGATTCGGACGGTACTCCGGTCATATCCGTGCGCCGGCTGTGGAAGGTGTTCGGGCCGAAGGCCGACCAGGTACCGGACTCGGAGGAGCTGTGCGGCCTCACCCGCCGCGAACTCATGGACCGTACCGGCTGCACCGCCGCCGTGCGCGACGTGAACTTCGACGTCCGCAAGGGCGAGGTGTTCGTCGTGATGGGCCTGTCCGGTTCGGGCAAGTCCACCCTGGTGCGATGTCTGACCCGGCTGATCGAACCCACCGCCGGTGAGCTCGTCTTCGAGGGCGAGGACATCCGCGAAGCGGATGCCTCCCGCCTGCGTGACCTGCGGCGCCACAAGTTCTCCATGGTCTTCCAGCACTTCGGGCTGCTGCCGCACCGCCGGGTCGTCGACAACGTGGCCTTCGGCCTGGAGATCCGCGGCATGAGCCGGGCCGAACGCAGCAAGCGGGCCCTGGAGGTCGTCGAACTGGTCGGCCTCTCCGGCTACGAGAACTCCTACCCCGACCAGCTCTCCGGCGGTATGCAGCAACGCGTCGGCCTCGCCCGGGCGTTGGCCGGCAACCCGGACGTGCTCTTCTTCGACGAGCCCTTCTCGGCGCTCGACCCGATGATCCGCCGTGACATGCAGAACGAGGTCATCCGGCTGCACCACGAGGTCGGCAAGACCATGGTGTTCATCACCCACGACCTCTCCGAGGCGCTCAAGCTGGGCGACCGCATCCTGATCATGCGCGACGGCAAGATGGTCCAGTGCGGCACCGGCGACGAGCTGGTGGGCGCCCCGGCCGACGACTACGTACGCGAGTTCGTCAAGGACGTGCCGCGCGGCGATGTGCTCACCCTGCGGTGGATCATGCGTCCGGCGGAGCCCGGCGATGCCCTGGACGGTCCCGAGCTGGGCCCGGACGTCGTGGTGAAGGAGGCCACCCGGGCGGTGCTGGCGGCGGACAGGCCGGTCAAGGTCGTGGAGGACGGCAAGCTGCTCGGCATCGTCGGTGACGAGGAGATCCTCGCGGTGGTCGCCGGGCACGAGGGCGGGGCGTGATGGCCGTAGCCCTGGAGAAGTCGGCGCCCCTGGCCGGTGTGCGCAAGGTCCGCCGGCGCACGGTGGTGGCCGCGATCCTGGTGGCCTGGCTGCTCCTCTTCGTCGTCCTGCGCGGGAAGCAGACCCTGACCCTGGCGGCGGCGGACCTCACCGACCTGCACCGGTGGTTCAACGACGTCAACGACTCGATCGGCGCGGACCGCAACTCCAACCCGCTGTTCCTCTACTTCTTCAACGAGATCCGCCTGGTCATCGACAACCTGGTGACCTTCATCCAGCACCTGATCTCACAGCCCTCCGCCGGCCGTCCCCTGCCGCAGATCGGATGGCTCGGCGTCGTCGGCATCGTGGGCTACGTCTCCTGGGCCGTGGGCAACTGGCGGGTCGCCCTGCTGGCCGTGGCGGGCTTCACCTTCCTGGGCCTGCAGGGTCTGTGGCAGGAGAGCATGGACACCCTGTCGCTCACCCTCTCCGCGGTCTTCGTGGCGCTGCTGTTCGCGATCCCGCTGGGCGTGTGGGCGGGGCTGTCCGACCGGGTCAACCGGATCGTGACGCCCTTCCTGGACTTCATGCAGACGATGCCGACCTTCGTCTACCTCGCCCCGCTGACCCTGTTCTTCCTGATCGGCGGGGCCTCCGCCACGATCGCCACCGTGATCTACGCGGCACCGCCCGCGATCCGGATCACCGCGCACGCCATCCGTTCCGTGCCGGAGACCACCGTCGAGGCCGCCGAATCGCTGGGCGCGACACGGCGGCAGGCCTTGCTGAAGGTCCTGCTGCCGATGTCCAAGCGGACCGTGGTGATGGGCGTCAACCAGTCGATCATGGCGGCCCTGGCCATGGTGACCATCGCGGCCCTGATCGACGCGCCCGGCCTCGGCAAGACCGTCGTCCAGGCGCTCCAGTCGCTCGACGTGGGAACGGCCTTCAACGCGGGGCTCGCCATCGTCGTCATGGCGATCGTCCTCGACCGGGTCACCACCGCGGCCAGTGCCCGCGCGGAGACGGCCCGGGGGTCGAAGAACCGCTTCCTGGAGTGGCGCAGGCCGCTGCTGGTCGCGGGCGCGGTGGTCGCGGCGGTCCTCGTCTATCTGTCGCACACCTATCTGTGGGCGGCGGAGTTCCCCGGCGACGGCGGCACCGGCAGTTCCATCGCGAGCGCGGCGGACTCCGCGACCGGCTGGGCGCAGGACAACCTGTCGGGCCTGACCAACGCCTTCCGTGACGGCATCACCAACGGCCTGCTCAACCCGTTCCAGTCGCTGCTCACCGACTCCCCGTGGTGGCTCGTCGGGGCGGTGCTGATCGCGCTGGGCGCCGTGCTCGGCGGCTGGCGGGCCGGGGTCACCACGGCCGTCTGCCTGGGCCTGCTGGTCGGCACCGGCCTGTGGTCGGACGCCATGACGACGCTGGCGTCGACTCTCGTGGCGACGGTGCTGGTCATGCTGCTCGGCATCGTCCTCGGGGTGTGGATGGGGCGCAGCCCGCTCGTGGACCGGCTGCTGCGGCCTTCCCTGGACGCGGCGCAGGTCATGCCGCCGTTCGTCTATCTGGTGCCGTTCCTGGCGCTGTTCGGCGCGACCCGCTTCACGGCCATCGTCGCCGCGATCGTCTACGCGGCGCCGGTCGCCATCAAGATCATCGCTGACGGGGTACGGGCCGTGCCCGAGACCACCGTCGAGGCGGCCACGTCCGCCGGGTGCAACACCTGGCAGATCATCACCAAGGTTCAACTGCCGATGTCACGCAGTGCCCTGACGCTCGCGACCAACCAGGGCCTGATCTACGTGCTGTCGATGGTTGTTGTGGGCGGCCTGGTAGGAGCGGGCGCCCTCGGCTACGACGTCGTGGCCGGCTTCTCGCAGGGGCAGCTGTACGGGAAGGGGCTCGCGGCGGGACTCGCCATCGTCCTTCTCGGAGTCATGTTCGACCGGATCACCCAGGCAGCGGCGCGACGCGCGAGCGCTTAAGGAGCACCAGCATGGCAACACAAGTACGACAGTGGAGAACCGGCGTGGCCGGCATAGCCGTCGTGACTGTCATCGGGCTGACCCTCACCGCCTGCGGCGGCGCGAAGGTCGGTGACGACTCCGCGGATTCGGGCAGCTCGGGCAAGTGCGGCACCTTCAATCTCGCCGTCAACCCGTGGGTGGGCTACGAGGCGGACGCGGCGGTCGTCGCCTACGTCGCGCAGCACGACCTCGGCTGTACGGTCAACAAGAAGGACCTGAAGGAGGAGATCGCCTGGCAGGGCTTCGGGACGGGCGAGGTCGACGCCGTCCTGGAGAACTGGGGCCACGACGATCTGAAGAAGAAGTACATCACCGACCAGAAGACCGCCATGGCGGCCGGCTCGA
Organism: Streptomyces sp. NPDC002884; assembly: GCF_040295245.1. Taxonomy (NCBI): domain Bacteria; kingdom Bacillati; phylum Actinomycetota; class Actinomycetes; order Kitasatosporales; family Streptomycetaceae; genus Streptomyces; species Streptomyces sp. NPDC002884. Next base: position 103,067 of record NZ_JBEOVB010000019.1, read on the forward strand.
CCGGCAACAAGGGCATCATCGGCTGGTACGTGCCGCCGTGGCTGGCCAAGGCGCACCCGGACATCACCGACTGGAAGAACCTCGACAAGTACGCGGCGAACTTCAAGACCTCCGAGTCCGGCGGCAAGGGCCAGCTGCTGGACGGGGACCCGTCGTACGTCACCAACGACGAGGCGCTGGTGAAGAACCTCAAGCTGGACTTCAAGGTGGTGTACGCGGGCAGCGAGACCGCGCTCATCCAGTCCTTCCGCAAGGCCGAGAAGAACAAGGAATGGGTGATCGGCTACTTCTACGAGCCGCAGTGGTTCCTGTCCGAGGTGCCGTTGGTGAAGGTTGATCTGCCCGCGTACACGACGGGATGCGACGCCGACGCGGCGAAGATCGCCTGCGACTATCCCGTGTACGACCTCGACAAGATCGTCAGCGCGAAGTTCGCCAAGTCCGGCAGCCCGGCCTACGACCTGGTGAAGAAGTTCAACTGGACGAACGACGACCAGAACACCGTGGCCAAGTACATCGCGGTGGACAAGCTGTCGCCCGACGCGGCGGCCAAGAAGTGGGTGGAGGCCAACCGCGCGAAGGTCGACGCCTGGATCAAGTAACCCGCGTCGACCAGACGGTCCGAGATGCCCGGCGGGCGGTGTGCACCTGTGTGCGCCGCCCGCCGGGCATTGCCGCGTTTCGGGCGGTTTCCCGACGTCACCGGACCTCTTGACACCCCCTGTCCGCGCCAGGCACATTGAGTTGCGCAACCTGAACCATGTTGCGCAGCAAGCAACTCGACTGGTTTTCGATCCGGAGGTGCGGCGATGGCGGGACCCCGAGTGGTGATCATCGGAGCGGGTGTCGTGGGAGCGGCACTCGCCGACGAGATCTCCGCGCGCGGCTGGACCGAAGTGACCGTGGTCGACCAGGGCCCGCTCCCCGCGACCGGGGGCTCCACGTCGCACGCCCCGGGCCTGGTCTTCCAGACGAACTCCTCCAAGACCATGACCGAACTGGCCCGCTACACCGTCGAGAAGTTCTGCTCCCTCGACGTCGACGGCAAGCCCTGCTTCCTCCAGGTCGGCGGCCTCGAAGTGGCCACCACCCCCGAGCGCCTCACCGAACTGCACCGCCGCCACGGCTGGATCACCGCCTGGGGCATCGAGGCGCGCCTGCTGAGCGCCGACGAGTGCGTCGAGCGGCACCCGCTGGTCAACCCGGACAGGGTCCTCGGCGGCCTCCTCATCCCGACGGACGGCATAGCCAAGGCCGTCCTCGCGGTCGAGGCCCAGATCCGCCGGGCCACTGAGCGCGGCGTCACCTTCCTGGCCCGCCACGAGGTGCTCGACGTCCGGCAGAACGAGGGCCGGGTGACCGGAGTCCTCACCGACCAGGGAGAGCTCGCGGCCGACATCGTGGTGTGCTGCGCCGGCATCTGGGGCCCGAGGATCGCCCGCATGGCCGGCATGAACCTCCCGCTGACCCCTCTCGCCCACCAGCTCGCCTGGACCGGACCGGTCCCGGCGCTCGCGGGCCAGACGGAGGAGGCGGTACGGCCGATCCTGCGCCACCAGGACGCCGACCTCTACTACCGCGACCGCTTCGACGGCATCGGCATCGGCTACTACGGCCACCGCCCGATGCCCGTCTCGGCCGACGACATCCTCTCCGCCGACGCGGCCGACGGCATGCCGTCCGTCCTGAAGTTCACCGAGGACGACTTCGCCGACGCCTGGACCGAGACCAGGTCCCTGCTCCCCGTGACCCGGGAGGCCAAGGTCGAGGAGGGCATCAACGGCCTGTTCTCCTTCACCACCGACAACTTCCCGCTGCTGGGCGAGTCCCCGGACCTCAAGGGCTTCTGGGTGGCCGAGGCGGTCTGGGTCACCCACTCCGCGGGCGTCGGGCGCGCCATGGCCGAATGGCTCGTCGACGGCTTCTGCTCGTCCTTCGACCTGCACGAGTGCGACGTCAACCGCTTCGAACCGCACCAGCTGTCCCCGGAGTACGTCCTGGCCCGCGACTGCCGCAACTTCGTCGAGGTCTACGACATCCTCCACCCCCTCCAGCCGTCCGGTGACCCCCGCCCGATCCGCACCAGCCCCTTCCACGCCCGTCAGCGGGAGCACGGCGCGTTCTTCCTGGAGGCGAACGGCTGGGAGCGCCCCCAGTGGTACGAGGCCAACGCGGGGCTGACCGAGGGCCGTACCATCCCCACCCCCGACGACTGGGCCGCGCGGTACTGGTCGCCCATCGTCGGCGCCGAGGCACAGGCCACCCGCGAGACCGTCGCGATGTACGACATGACCGCCCTCAAGCGGCTCGAGGTCAGTGGCCGGGGTGCCGCGGACTTCCTGGAGGGGCTGACCACCGGCAAGGTCGCCAAGTCCGTCGGCTCGGTGACGTACACCCTGCTCCTGGACCACGACGGCGGCATCCGCAGCGATGTCACCGTCGCCCGTCTGGCCCCCGACCTCTTCCAGGTCGGCGCCAACGGCAACCTGGACCTCGACTGGTTCACCCGCCGACTCCCCGCCGACGGCACCGTCCAGGTGCGCGACCTCACCCCCGGCACCTGCTGTATCGGCCTGTGGGGTCCCCTGGCCCGCAAGGTCCTCCAGCCGCTGACGGACGAGGACTTCTCGAACGACGGCCTGAAGTACTTCCGCGCCAAGCGCGCCTACATCGGTTCGGTGCCGGTCACCGCGATGCGGCTGTCGTACGTGGGTGAGCTCGGCTGGGAGCTCTACACCACCGCCGACCAGGGCCTGAAGCTGTGGGACACCCTGTGGCGGGCGGCGAAGCCGCTCGGTGGCGTCATCGCCGGCCGCGGCGCCTTCAACAGCCTCCGCCTGGAGAAGGGTTACCGCTCCTTCGGCACCGACATGACCTTCGAGCACGACCCCTACGAGGCAGGCGTCGGCTTCGCCGTCAAGCTCGACAAGGGCGACTTCCTCGGCAAGGCCGCCCTGGAGCGCCGCAAGGAGGGCGTCCGGCGCAAGCTGACCTGCCTCACCATCGACGACCCGCGGTCGGTCGTCCTGGGCAAGGAGCCGGTCTACGACGGCGACCGCGCGGTCGGCTACGTCACCAGCGCCGCCTACGGCTACACGATCGGCAAGGGCATCGCCTACGCCTGGCTCCCCGCGGAACTCGCCGTCCCCGGGACAGCGGTCCACATCGGCTACTTCGACCGGCGCGTCGAGGCGGTCGTGGCCGAGGAGCCGCTGTTCGACCCGACGATGTCCCGCCTCCGTGGCTGAGCGAAGGGGCGCCGCGATGAGCCGTCGTTCATCTGCGGGCGCGTCGTGGCCGGCCGCGCAGTTCCCCGCGCCCCCCGGGGGCGTCGCAGCTCAGGCCCGCAGGAAGGAGGACCCGGGCAGTCGCGCCTGTGTCACCGGCCGGCTCGCGCCGACGCCCGGGGGAGTGGGACCCACGACCGGGGCGATGCCGCTCGCAGACGTCTTCGAGGCCGCCGAGAGGAACGCGAACACCCTATGAACGCGCTCAACACCCCCCTGGCGGAGCTGGACCCCGAGGTCCACGCCGCGCTCCGCGCCGAGCTGCACCGCCAGCAGTCCACCCTCGAGATGATCGCCTCCGAGAACTTCGCGCCCTCCGCCGTGATGGAGGCCCAGGGGTCGGTCGCCACCAACAAGTACGCCGAGGGCTACCCCGGCCGGCGCTACTACGGCGGCTGCGAACACGTCGACGTCACCGAGCGGCTGGCCATCGAGCGCGTCAAGTCGCTCTTCGGCGCCGGCTTCGCCAACGTCCAGCCGCACTCGGGCGCGCAGGCGAACACCGCCGTCTTCTTCGCCCTCCTGCAACCCGGCGACACCGTCCTCGGCCTCGACCTCGCGCACGGCGGCCACCTCACCCACGGCATGCGCATCAACTACAGCGGCAAGATGCTCAAGGTCGTGCCGTACCACGTCTGTGCGACGGACCACCTCGTCGACATGGCGGAGGTCGAGCGGCTCGCCCGGGAGCACCGGCCCAAGATGATCATCGCGGGCTGGTCGGCGTACCCCAGGCAGCTGGACTTCGCGGCCTTCCGCCGTATCGCCGACGAGGTCGGGGCCCTTCTCATGGTCGACATGGCGCACTTCGCGGGCCTGGTCGCCGCCGGACTGCACCCCAACCCCGTCCCGCACGCCCACGTCACGACCACGACGACCCACAAGACCCTCGGCGGCCCGCGCGGCGGCGTCATCCTCACCGACGACGCCGACCTCGCCAAGAAGATCAACTCGGCGGTGTTCCCCGGGATGCAGGGCGGCCCGCTGGAGCACGTCATCGCCGCGAAGGCCGTCTCCTTCAAGGTCGCGGCAACGCCCGAGTTCGCCGAACGCCAGGCCCGCACACTGGCCGGCGCCCGCATCCTCGCCGAGCGCCTCACCCGGCCCGACGCGGCCGCGGCCGGGGTGAGGGTCCTGACGGGCGGCACGGACGTCCACCTGGTCCTCGTCGACCTGCGGGACTCCGCACTCGACGGAAGGCGCGCCGAAGACCTCCTGCACGGGATCGGCATCACCGTCAACCGCAACGCCGTCCCCTTCGACCCGCGCCCGCCCATGGTCACCTCCGGCCTGCGCATCGGCACCCCGGCGCTGGCCACCCGAGGCTTCACCGAGGAGGACTTCGCCGAGGTCGCCGACGTGATCGCGCTGGCCCTCCGGCCCGAGCCGGACGTCGCCGCACTGCGCGCCCGCACCGAAGCCCTCGCGGCCGAGCACCCGCTCTATCCGCACCTCTCGCACGACGGAGACGTCCGATGAGCCCCAGCACCCCCGGCGCCGACCTCCCCGACCACCCCGACCGGCTCTGGCGCAACCCCGAGCCCAAGCGGTCCTACGACGTGATCGTCGTGGGCGGCGGCGGCCACGGCCTGGCCACCGCCCACTACCTGGCAAGGAACCACGGCATCACCGACGTCGCGGTCCTGGAGAAGGGCTGGCTGGGCGGCGGCAACATGGCCCGCAACACCACGATCATCCGCTCCAACTACCTGTGGGACGAGAGCGCCGGCATCTACGAGCACGCCCTCAAGCTCTGGGAAGGGCTGGCGGAAGAGCTCGACTACCCGATCCTCTTCTCCCAGCGCGGGGTGCTGAACCTCGCCCACAGCCCGCAGGACGTCCGCGACAGCGTGCGCCGTGTCGAGGCCAACCGGCTCAACGGCGTCGACGCCGAGTGGCTCGATGCGGAGCAGGTCAAAGAGGTCTGCCCGATCGTCAACATCTCACCCGACGTGCGCTACCCGGTCCTCGGCGGCACCTACCAGCCGCGCGCCGGCATCGCCAAGCACGACTACGTGGCCTGGGGCTTCGCCCGCTCCGCGGACGCCGCCGGCATCGACATCATCCAGAACTGCGAGGTCACCGGCCTGGACGTGGTCGGCGGCCGGGTGGTCGGGGTGCAGACCACGCGCGGACCCATCGCCGCCGGCAAGGTGGCCCTGTGCTCGGCCGGCCACACCTCGGTCCTCGCCGCCATGGCCGGCATCGAACTGCCGCTCCAGAGCCACCCGTTGCAGGCACTCGTGTCGGAGCTGCTGGAGCCCGTGCACCCGACGGTCGTCATGTCCAACGCGGTCCATGTGTACGTCAGCCAGGCGCACAAGGGCGAGCTGGTGATGGGCGCCGGCATCGACGCGTACAACTCCTACACCCAGCGCGGCGCCTTCCACATCATCGAAGAGCAGATGTCCGCCGCCCTGGAACTCTTCCCGGTCTTCGCCCGCGCCCATGTGCTGCGCACCTGGGGCGGAATCGTCGACGTCAGCCCGGACGCCTCGCCGATCGTCGGCCTCAGCCCGGTCGACAACCTCTACCTCAACTGCGGGTGGGGCACGGGCGGTTTCAAGGCCACCCCGGGCGTCGGCTGGGTCTACGCCCACACCATCGCCCACGACGCCCCCCACTCCCTCAACGCCCCCTTCTCGCTCGACCGTTTCACCACCGGCGCGCTCGTCGACGAGCACGGCGCGGCCGCGGTGGCCCACTAGGGAGCCGAACGATGCTGCTCATTTCCTGCCCGTGGTGCGGGCCCCGCGACGAGGCCGAGTTCCACTACGGCGGCCAGGCGCACGTGCCCTATCCCGAGGACTCCGCCGCCCTCACCGACGAGGAGTGGGCGCGCTACCTCTTCTTCCGAGACAACCCCAAGGGCCCGTTCGCCGAGCGCTGGAGCCACGCGGCGGGCTGCCGCAAGTGGTTCAACGCGGTGCGCGACACGTCGACGAACGAGATCCTGGCGGTGTACCGGACGGGAGAGCCCCGCCCGACGATCACACGGTCCGGCCCGGCCACTTCGGCTCCTGTCCCGGTGATCCCCACTCGTACGGTCGCTTCGGACCCCGGTTCAGCAGTTCCGGCCCGTCCGGCGATCGAGGACGAGGCCCCTCCAGGGTCGACCGGAGGTCCGGGGGCGGAGCCCCCGACACCGCTCGCGAGCCAACCGCACCGCCTGGCCACCGGCGGCCGCATCGACCGCGACACACCCCTCACCTTCACCTTCGACGGCACCGAACACCAGGGCTTCCGAGGCGACACCCTGGCCTCCGCGCTCCTCGCCGACGGCGTCATCGCGGCAGCGACCAGCATCAGACGAGGCCGCCCCCGCGGCATCTTCTCGGCCGGGGTCGAAGAACCCAACGCGGTCGTCCAGATCGAGGAACCCTTCCCCGAGCCGATGCTCCCCGCGACGACGGTCGAGCTGTACGACGGCCTCGTCGCGACCAGTCTCCCCGGCCAGGGCCGACTGTCCACCGAACCGGACCCCGCCCGCTACGACGCCGTACACGCCCACTGCGACCTGCTGGTCGTCGGCGCCGGACCGGCCGGCCTCGCGGCCGCGGCTGCGGCAGCACGCAGCGGCGCGCGCGTCATCCTCGCCGACGACCAGCCGGAACCCGGCGGAAGCCTGCTCGGCGCCGGCGAACACCTCGACTGGGTGCAGGCGACGCGCGCCCTGCTCGAAGCCGCCCCCGAGGTAAGGGTCCTGGCGCGCACCACCGTCTTCGGCCACTACGACGACAACCACCTCCTCGCCGTCGAACGCCGCACCAACCACCTCGGCGCCGAGGCCCCGGAGCAGGTCTCCCGCGAGCGCGTCTGGCGGATCCGCGCCCGCCGCGTGGTCCTCGCGACCGGCGCCCACGAGCGCTCCCTGGCCTTCGGCGACAACGACCGGCCCGGCGTGATGCTGGCCGCCTCGGCCCGGACGTACCTCCACCGGTACGCGGTGCTGCCCGGCCGGCACGCCGTCGTGTTCACCACCAACGACAGCGCGTACGCCGCCGCGCTCGACCTGGCGGCGGCCGGAGCGGACATCGCGGCGATCGTCGACACCAGGTCCGAGCCGGGGGAGTGGGCCGAGCGCGCCCGGTCCGCCGGGATCGAGGTGCTGGCCGGACACGCGGTCACGGACACGGAGGGCGGGGCCCGCCTCACCTCCGTGACGGTCGCCCCGTACGGGGAGTCCGCCGGACAGCACACGGCGTCGGGGCAGCAAGTGGTGTCGGGGCAGCAAGTGACCTCCCCACAAAGGGAGTTCGCCGTCGATCTGCTCCTGGTCTCCGGCGGCTGGAACCCCGTCGCGCATCTGTTCAGCCAGGCGGGCGGCAAGCTCCGCCACGACGACGTGCTCGGCACGTTCGTTCCCGACAGCTGCCGTCAGGCGGTGGAGGTCGTGGGCGGGGCGAACGGGGCCTTCGAGCTCGCCACGGCCCTCGCGCAGGGCGCGGCGGCCGGCGCCCGCGCGGTCGAGGCGGAGGGCCACCCCGCCGAGTCGCCGGCGCTGCCGGCCGTCGCCACCACGCCGTACCGCCCGCCCATGCAGGTGTTCGCCGTGCCCAGCTCCACCGGAGCCCCCCGGTTCGTCGACCTCCAACGCGATGTCACGGTCGACGACCTGGCGCGGGCGACCGGGGCGGGCCTGCGTTCGGTGGAGCACACCAAGCGCTACACCACGGCCGGCACCGCCAACGACCAGGGCAAGACGGGCGGGGCGCTGGCGAGCGGGATCGTCGCCGGACTCCTCGGCGTGGACCTCTCGGCGCTCGGCCTGCCCACGTTCCGGCCGCCCTACACGCCCGTCTCCTTCGCCGCCCTCGCCGGCCGCGACCGCGGCGCACTGTCCGACCCGGTCCGCACGACCGCCGTCCACCCGTGGCATGTCGCGCACGGTGCCCTGTTCGAGAACGTCGGCCAGTGGAAGCGGCCCTGGTACTACCCGCGGGACGGCGAGGAGATGGAGGCCGCCGTGCTGCGCGAGTGTGCCGCCGCCCGCGAGAGCGTCGCCTTCATGGACGCCTCCACCCTCGGCAAGATCGACGTCCAGGGCCCGGACGCCGCCGTCTTCCTCGACCGGCTCTACACCAACATGATGAGCACGCTGAAGGTCGGCATGATCCGCTACGGCGTCATGTGCCGTCCGGACGGCATGATCTTCGACGACGGAACGGTCATCCGCCTCGCCCCGGACCGCTTCCTGGTCACCACCACCACGGGCAACGCGGCCGCCGTACTGGACTGGATGGAGGAGTGGCTCCAGACCGAGTGGCCCGAACTCCGCGTCCACTGCACCTCGGTCACCGAGCAGTGGGCCACCGTCGCCCTGGTCGGCCCGCGGTCCCGTGAGGTGCTCGGCTCGCTCGCGCCCCGACTCGCCGTCGCCAACGACGAGTTCCCGTTCATGGCATGGCGGGACACGACGGTCGCGGGCATCGAGGCGAGGGTGTGCCGGATCAGTTTCTCCGGTGAACTCGCCTACGAGATCAATGTGTCACCGTGGCAGGCGCTCGACCTGTGGGAGGCGCTGTACGAGGCGGGCGCCCCGTACGGCATCACGCCCTACGGCACGGAGACCATGCACGTCCTGCGGGCCGAGAAGGGCTACCCGATCATCGGCCAGGACAGCGACGGCACCGTCACCCCGCAGGACCTCGGGATGGGCTGGGCGGTGTCGAAGAAGAAGCCCGACTTCATCGGCAAGCGCTCGTACGCCCGCGCCGACACCGTCCGCGCCGACCGCAAACACCTGGTGGGTCTGCTGCCCGAGGACCCGGGAACCTTCCTGCCCGAGGGCACCCACCTGGTCGCCGACAGTGTGCTGCCCGAGCCGCCCGTCCCGATGCTCGGCCACGTCACCTCCAGCTACCGCAGCGCCGCCCTCGGCCGCACCTTCGCGCTCGCCCTGGTCAAGGGCGGCCGGGACCGTATCGGCGAACGTCTCTACGCCCCCGTGGGCGACCGGCTGGTTCCGGTGACGGTCGCAAGCCCCGTCCTCTACGACCCCGAGGGAGCCCGCCGCGATGGCTGACACCGCTCCGACCGCACGTCGGCGCAGCCCGCTGGGGCATGCCGCCGACCGCCTCGCCGCCGCGACGCGCTCCTCCGGGGGCGCGATCCGCCTGGCCGAAGTCCCTTTCCTGGCCCAGCTGAACGTCCGCCTCGACGCCAAGAGCCCGGCGGCGGACGCCGTGGGACTCGCCCTGGGGCTTCAACTGCCCCTGGAACCCGACACCGTGGTGCGCGGAGGCGATCTGCGCGCGGTGTGGCTCGGCCCCGACGAGTGGCTGGTGGTGGGCCTGCCCGGCACCGGGCGGGACCTGGAGAGCCGGATCCGCGCGGCGGCCGGGGACGCGCCCGTCTCCGTCACCGACGTCTCCGCCCAGCGCACCACCGTCCTGGTCGGCGGACCGCGCGCCCGTGATCTGCTGTCCCACGGCTGCCGGTTGGATCTGCACCCGCGCGCCTTCGGCCCCGGCCGGTGCGCCCAGACGACGCTGGCCCGCACCCAGGTCGTCCTGGTGGCTCGCGACCGGCCCGGGGCGGGGTTCTGGGTGCTGGTGCGCTCCTCCTTCGCCGACCACCTGACGAACTGGCTGCTGGACGCGGCCGTGGAATACGGGTGAACGAGCAGGAGTGAACGCATCCGGGTGAGCGCACACGCGTGGACGACCCGGCACGGTGGAGCCGCCGTGCCGGGTCGTCGTGTCCTCAGGCGTCGGGCGCCGCGTGGACGCGCCTGCCCTCCACGAAGGTCTCCAGGACCCGGGTGGCCGCGATCTCCCCGGGCGGCCCGGCGAACGGGTCCCGGTCGAGGACGACCAGGTCGGCGGCCTTTCCGACGGTGATGCTGCCGGTGAGGTCGTCGAGGTGGTTCACATGGGCGCTGCCCGCTGTGTACGCGGCGAGGGCGGCGCCGAGGTCGAGGCGTTGGCCGGGAAGGAACCGCGGGGTGCCCTCGGGGGCGTCGGGGGAGACGCGGTTGACGGCGACATGGACGGCCTGGAGCGGGTCGGGGCTGCTCACCGGCCAGTCGCTGCCCGCGGCGAGGGTCGCTCCCGCGCGCAGCAGGTCGCCGAACGGATACTGCCGGGCCCCGCGTTCGGGGCCCAGGAACGGCAGGGTCAGTTCGTCCATCTGCGGCTCGTGGGCGGCCCACAGCATCTGGAGGTTGGCGGTCGCGCCGAGTGCCCGGAAGCGTCGTACGTCGTCGGGGTGGACGACCTGGAGGTGCGCCAGGTGGTGGCGGGTGTCCAGCGTCCCGTTGGCGGTCCGGGCGGCCTCGACGGCGTCCAGTGCCTCGCGCACGGCTCGGTCGCCGAGGGCGTGGAAGTGGACCTGGAAGCCGAGCGCGTCGAGTTCGGTGACGTACTTCTTCAGCTCGCCGGGTTCGACGAAGCTGATGCCGCTGGTGTCCGCGGCGCAGCCGCAACCGGTGAGGTACGGGTCCAGCATGGCCGCGGTGTGGTTCTCGGCGATGCCGTCCTGCATGATCTTCACCGTGCCGGCCCTGAACCGTCCTCCGCTCAACTCCTCGCGTCGTGCGACGAGTTCGGGAATCTGCTCGGCGCCGCGTTCGCGGTCCCACCACAGCGCGCCGACGACGCGCGCGGTGAGCAGCCCCCGGTCCAGGGCCGTGCGGTAGGAGGGGGCCGGGTCGGTCATGTTGGCGTAGGCGCCGACGATGGCGTCCTGCCAGGCGGTGACACCGTGCGAGTGCAGCACGGCCTGGGCGCGCAGCAGGGCGGCCAGTTGTTCCTCGGGAGTGGGGTCGGGCACCAGCCGGCCCACCAGATGGACGGCTCCCTCCTGGAGCATGCCGGTCGGGTTTCCGGCGGCGTCGCGTTCGATGCGGCCGTCGGCGGGGTCGGGGGTGCGGGCGTCGATACCGGCCCGCTCCAGCGCCCGGGTGTTGACCCAGGCGCCGTGGTGGTCGCGGTTGGGCAGGAAGACCGGCCGGTCGGGGACGACCGCGTCGAGGGCCGCGGCGGTGGGGGCGCCGCCGGGGAAGGCCTCCAGGGACCAGCCGCCGCCGGTGATCCATTCGACGTCCGGGTGCCGGTCGGCGTAGGCCCGGATCCGCCGCAGGTACTCGGCGGGGTCGACCGTGTCGGCGAGGTGGCACAGGCCGAGTTCCAGGCCCGCGCCCTGCGGGTGCACATGGGCGTCCTGGAAGCCGGGCAGCAACAGCTTGCCGGCGAGGTCGACGACCTCGGTACCCGGACCGATCAGCGCGTGCACCTCGTCGTGGCCGACGGCCGTGATCCGCCCGTCGCGCACGGCCACGGCGGTGGCGCGGCTGCGGGCGGGATCGACGGTGTGGACGGGCCCGCCGGTGAGGACGAGGTCGGCGGGGCCCGTGACCTGGGACTGCGACATGGGTGTGGACTCCAGGAGGGGGATGAGGGCGGAGGAGGAGTGGAGCGGTCGGCGTCCGGCGCGGAGCGGGCGGGGGCTCAGACGGCCGTGCGGTCCATCGGCAGGACGATGGCCTCGGCATCGGTGCCCTGTCCGGTCGTGAAGTACGGCGACCGCCGGACGTACTTGGCGACCGCGGCCATACCGAGGCCGGCGAGGACGATGACGGCGGGCAGGGAGAACATGAACCACCCGTTGTCGGGGCTCAGTTCGAAGTGGTCGCTCATGGTGAGGTACGAGTACCCGAGATAGCCGCCGAGGCCCAGCAGCACCAGACCGGACACGGCGGGCACCCCCACGGCGAGCACGGCCGTCCGCAGCCCTTCGTGTACGGCGGAGCGGAAGCGGACGGCGCACGCCAGCGCGGTGAGCCCGTAGTAGAGGGCGACGAGCAGACCGATGGCGTTGACGGCGGCCAGCAGCATGTCGCTCAGCCGGGGCAGGGCGACGGCGAGCAGGGCGATCGCGGAGCCGATGACCAGCACCACGACCGTGCCGGCGGCGGGGGTGCCGTAGCGCGGGTGCACCCGGGTCCACACCGCTCCCATGGTGCGGTCCCGGCCCATCGCGAGCAGTCCGCGCGCCGTGGGGATCAGCGTGGACTGCACGGAGGCCGCCGCGGAGAACATCAGGGCGACCAGGGGCAGGGTGGCCCAGGGCTCGGCGGCCAGCTTCTGCCCGAGGTACGGCAGGGCCTGCGGGCCGTTCTCGATGAGTTCGGTCAGACTCATCTCCCGCTGGAAGGCGACCGAGGCGAAGAGGAACAGGCCGAGCATCGCGAACAGGGCGATCAGACCGCCGCGGGCCGCGTCCCCCGGCTTCTTCGTCTCCTCGGTGACGCTGAAGGCCGCGTCCCAGCCCCAGAAGAAGAACACCGCGAGGACCATGCCCTGGGCGAAGGCGGTGCCGTCGGCGATCTCGAAGGGGTTGAACCAGGAGAAGGAGAAGGACTGTTCGCCCGTGATCAGGGCCCAGCCGCAGAACCCCAGCAGCACGGCGTACTCGAAGACCAGCAGCACGAACTGGAAGCGGGTGGTGGTGCGTGTGCCCGTCACGGCGAGCGCGGTGAGTCCGACCAGCAGCACCAGCCCGACGGCCGTACTGACGCCGGTGGACGACGGATCGAGGGCGACGCCCGCCAGGCTGTGCAGACCGGCCTTGTTGGCGAAGATCAGGACGACCGAGCCCATGACCGCGCTGGTGTAGGCGCAGAAGATCACCGAGCCGACGACGGTGACCCATCCGGTCAGGAAGCCCGGCCAGGGGCCCAGGGTCCTGCCGACCCAGGTGTAGCCGTTGCCGCAGTTGGGCTCGGACCGGTTGAGGCGGGCGTAGGCGGTGGCGATACCGAGCACGGGCAGGAAGGCGAGGAGCAGCAGCGCCGGGGCCTGGAGGCCCACGATGGTGGCGATCGTGCCCATGCCGATGGCGATGCTGGTGGTGGCGGCGGTGCTGGAGGCGGCGATGGCGACACCGTCGACGACGCCGAGGGAACGGCGCAGTCCGCTCCCCGGCGCACCGGACGGAGCCGGTGACGGGGGAGCGGGCGATGTGGACGGCCGAGGGGACGGAGAGGTCATGAAAGGCTCCTCGCGGGGAGGGAGGACGAGGTGAGGACGGGGGAAGAGCCGCGCGGGAATGCGATGGAACACCTCGCGCGAGTCTTGCGTCAATCCTGTTGACATAAGGGTGCGCGGCCCCTTCACTGCTGCTACGCGGCCCCGACCGACAGGAGCACCCGCCATGACCACCCGTGTCCCGCAGGAGCGCAGCCGTCGTCGTCCGACCCGCTCGGGGGTGCTGCTGTCGGAGGAACTGATCGTGGAGACCGCCCTGCGGCTGATCGGCGAGCACGGTCCCGAGGCGCTCAGCGTGCGCCGGCTCGGCACCGCCCTCGGCTGCGACCCCAGCGCCCTCTACCGTTACTTCCACGGCACCGACGACCTGGTGCTCGCCATCGCCGACCGCATCATCGGCGACGCCATGGCAGGCTTCGCCCCCGGGGACGACTGGGCTGCCGCGCTGCGTGAGATGGCCCTGCGGGTCCGTGCCGGATACCTCGCCCACCCCCGTGCGGCCGCCTTCGCCTCGTACCGGGTGACCCGGCGCCAGAACGAGCTCCGGGCCGTGGACACCGGGATCGGACTCCTGCTCTCCGCGGGTTTCGCACCGGCCGACGCGACCCGCCTCTATCTGACGTTCATCGACACCGTGCTCAGCCACGCGGCCATGGACGCCGCCTTCCAGGCACTCCCACGGCAGCAGCGTGAGAGCGACCACCGGGCGTGGAGCGAGGTGTACCAAGGGCTGGACCCCGCGTCGTATCCCGCGCTGACCACCGTGCACCGGGAGCTGCGCTCAGTGGGGGACAGTTCCTTCGAGGAGGCGATCGACCTTCTGCTGGAGGCACTGAAGGCCCGTGCCCCCGCGAGCCGGCCGCGTTGATCGGCGACGGGCGGATCTCCACCGGCCCCGACAGCACCAGCCCCGGCACCGGCCCCGGCACCAGCACCGGCACCGGCCCTGACAGCACCGGCCCCGGCACCCAGAGCCCGCGCCTGCGAACGTGTACCCATCGCATCGCCGTTGATCTGGAGACCGTCGTGACTGACAGCGCCGTACTCGCCGGGGAGATCCGGGCCCGCCTGGCCGGATACGAGCACCGGTTCACCACACTGTTCGAGGAGTACTTCCGGGGGTTGAGCGCCTCGTTCGACGCGCCCGCGTTCAGCAGGTTCACGCCCGACTGCCTGGGCCTGCTGCGGGATCTGTCGCTGCGCGGCGGCAAACGGATCAGGACGGTGTTCCTCTACGAAGCGGCGCGCCTGGTGACCGACGAGCCCGTCCAAGGGCTGGACGACGCCGCGCTGAGTGTCGAACTGTTCCAGACCCATGCCCTGGTCCACGACGACATCATCGACGACAGTCCCCTGCGCCGGGGCGGACCCTCCACCTACTACGCCTACCGCGGGAAGTTCCCCGACCAGCCGCAGGTCGCACTCGGCCTGGCCCTGCTGGCGGGCGATCTGGCGCTCGCCCTGTCCCTCCAGGTCCTGCTGGACTCTAAAGCGCCCCTCGCGGTGCGCCAGGCGATGGTCGAGGTGCAGACGAGGGCGGCCGCAGCCACCTTCGTGGGCCAGATCATCGACATGGAACGGGACTTCACCACGCTCGCGGGCGAGGAGGTCCTGCACGACGTCGCCGACTACAAGACCGCCCGCTATTCGGCGCTGGCCCCGCTGCAACTGGGGCTGCTCGCCGCGGGCGAGCGGCCGGAGCCCTTCGAGCAGGAGCTGCGCCGCTACGCGCGGCCGGCCGGGATCTCCGGTCAGATGCGTGACGACTACCTCGACCTCTTCGGGGACGCGGAGATCATGGGCAAACCCGCGGGGACCGACATCGGTGAGGGGCGGCGCAACTACCTCGTGCAGGCCCTGCTCGCGTCAGCCACCGGCGCCGAGCGGGCCGTGGTGGAGTCCGCGCTCGGCGCCGGCGCCTGCTCCCCGGAGACCCTTGCCGCCGTCCGTGAGATCGCGTACAGCTGTGGCGCGGAGCGGAAGCTGCGAACGGACATGCGCCACTACGCGGAGCTGGCCTCGGCCGAGGCCGCCGGCTGGCGACCGCGATGGCGTCCGGAAGCGGTCGCCTTCTTCGAGCACCTGCCGTTGTGGAACCTGGAACGGGCGTGGTGAACACCCGCTGAGGGGGGCGCTTCCCCCGCTGCGGTCACGGGCGGGTGCGGTGCCGGCCGCACTTGCGCGGACGCGGACGTTCAGAAGGCGTACCGGATGCGCAGCCACGGGGCCCGGGCGGCGATCAGCGTACGGAGCCGGTCCACCGCCCGCGCTTTGACGGGGCTCGCGTAGCGGACGTTGAGCGCGCCGTTCTCGGAGCGTTTGGTCTCCTGGAGGTCCGGTCGCCACAGCGCGTCCTCGGCGCGGGGATGCCAGCCGAGGTTGACCTCGTGCAGCTCCCGGTTGTGCGTCAGCATGATCACCTCGGCCGCGGCCTGTCGCTTCACCCGGTCGGGCAGGACATCGTCGAGATGGTCGAGGAGTTCCGTCCAGGCCGCTTCCCAGCCGGGGCGGACGACGACGGGGGAGAGGTTGAAGTGCACCTCGTACCCCGCGTCCAGGAAGTCCGCGGCGGCGGCGATCCGCTCGGCGACCGGTGAGGTGCGCACGTCCAGCAGCCGCGAGTCCTCCGGGGGCATCACCGAGAAGCGGATGCGGGTGCGGCCGCGCGGATCCAGTGCCAGCAGGTCCGGGTTGACGAATTTGGTGGCGAAGGACGCCTTGGCCGTCGGCCACTGTCGGAAGGCGTGTACGAGATCCGCGGTGTTGTCGCAGATCAGAGCGTCCACCGAGCAGTCGCCGTTCTCGCCGATGTCGTACACCCAGGCCTTGGGGTCGCACTGGTTCGGCTCGGCCTTCGGGCCCTGCCGGGCGATGTGCCGGCCGATGTGGGCGACGATCCGGTCGATGTTGGTGAAGACGGTGACCGGGTTGGCGTAACCCTTGCGGCGCGGCACGTAGCAGTAGGCGCAGGCCATCGCGCAGCCGTTGGAGGCGCCCGGCGCGATCCAGTCGGCGGACCGGCCGTTGGGACGCGTGCTCGGTGACTTGCGTTCCCCGAGGACGAGCGTCTCGCCCTTGACGCGCACCCAGCGCGCGACGTTGCCCTCGTTGCCGTGCAGACCCGGAATGCCCCAGTGGGACTCGATCTCGACCAGCCGCGCCTCGGGGAACCGGGCGATGATCTGGCGGCCGCGCGGGGAGGCGGCGGCCGCGGGTTCGGCGTGGATCTCGCGTACGGGCAGCAGCCGCCGCGCGGTGTCGGAGTCGCGGAAGGACGGCCGCCCGGTGTGCGGAGCGGCGGGCCCGGGGCCGAGGGCGTCGAGCCCGAACAGGGCGTCGGAGCCGTCGTCCGAGGCGGCGGACGGGGAGTGCATGAACGTTCCGGTTCGGCTGGTGCGGGACTGAACGGATCAAACGGATGAATCCTCACCACCCACCTTACGGCGCACGTCAGCGAGGCACCGACCCCCGGGCGCAGGCCGCGAGGCGCTCCGCGAGCGCGACGACGAGGTCGCGCAGTTCGGCGGGGCGCTCGACGGTGAACGGCCGGTCGAGGGAGGCGAGCACCGGCGGCAGCCAGTCGAGCCGCTCCGCCCGCAGTTCGACGACCAGCCAGCGCTCGGTCGCCGGATCCGCGCCCGCCGCGGACGAGGGATCCTCCACGCTCGCGACGCTCGCGGGAAGCCGCGCGCGGATCTGCTCGACCGTCCCGTGGATCCGCAAGGTCACCTCGTGCCGGTAGGCCGCCGCGGCGAACCCGGACAGGACACGCTGCGCCGGGTCCGGTCCGGTGGGCGCCTCGAACGACCCGGGCAGCGTCCTCGTGTCGGCGATGCGGTCGAGTCGGAGGGTCCGTTCCTCCCCGATCCCGGGGTCCGTGCCGGTGACGTACCAACGGCCCGCATGGGCCACCACCCCGTACGGGTGCAGCGTGCGGTCGCTGCGCCGACCGTCGCCGTCGGTGTACCTGATCGAGACCGGCCGGCGATGACGTACCGCGTCGGCGACGGTGAGCAGCACCCCGGCGTCAGGGGTGGCGAACTCGCCGGGCGGTTCCGTGAAGGCGAGGGATTCCAGGACCGTGTCGAGCCGGCGGGCCAGGCGTTCGGGCAGTACGCGCCGGATCTTGGCCGCCGCGGTCTCGCTCGCGGTGGCTGTCGTCGTCAGCCCCGTTCGGCGGCCGGCGACGAGGCCGAGCAGTACGGCGATCGCCTCGTCGTCGCCGAGCATCAGCGGCGGCAGACGGTGGCCGGGGGCGAGGCGGTAGCCGCCGTAGCGGCCGCGGACCGACTCGACCGGCACGTCGAGGTCGATCAGCTGGTCCACGTACCGCCGCACGGTGCGTCCGTCCACGCCGAGCCGGTCGGCGAGTTCGCGCATGGTCCGGGTGCCGCCCGACTGAAGCAGTTCCAGGAGGGTGAGCACGCGGCCGGTGGGTCGGGACATGTTCCGAGCCTAGCGCCGATAGTGGACCGATTCTGTCCACTATTTGTTCTAGCGTGCGAAGCGCAACGGCTCGACAAACGGCTCGACACACCCCGCGAACAGGGAGAACACCATGGACTTCGTCTCGATCCGGATCATCACCGATGACGTCGCACGCCTCGTCGGGTTCTACGAGAAGGCCACCGGGGTGCCGGCGACGTGGTTCACCGAGGACTTCGCCGAACTCAGGACCCCCGGCGCCACCCTCGCCGTCGCCGGCACCCGTACGGTCCCGCTGTTCGCGCCGGGCTCGTCCCGTCCGGCCGACAACCACAGCGTGATCCTCGAGTTCCTGGTCGACGACGTGGACCGCGTGCACGGGAACCTGACCGGCTTCGTGACCGACTTCGTCAACGAGCCCACCACCATGCCCTGGGGCAACCGCTCGCTGTTGTTCCGGGACCCGGACGGCAACCTCGTCAACTTCTTCACCCCGGTGACTCCCGCGGCGATCGCGAAGTTCGCCCCGGCCGACCGGGCGGCACCGACCTCGTGAGACGCGCGCCTCACGAGGTGCGAGGGGGCCCGCTACTCGGCCGTGACGAAGCGCAGACGGCGGCGGACACGGGGCGGGGCGTTCCTGCGGGCGCGGATCTCCTGGACGACGGCGACGATGACGACCACGGCCCAGGCCGAGGTGAACACCCCGGTCTGCTCGTCCGAACCGAGGGCCAGCCAGCCGACTCCCAGGCCGCCCAGGGTCAGGCCGGCGGCCGCCGCGAGGGGCGAGGGGCGTCGGCGGCTCAACGCGCGGACAAGGCAGAGCGTGGCGAGGGCGAGGGCCGGAACGGCGAGGATCTCGACGTTGTCGTGCGCGGTGTAGTCGTCACTCACGTCGGCCTGCGCGGGGTCGTACCCGCCGCTGTAGTTGTCCTCGAAGAGCCGGTAGCCGGAGGAGTCGGCCGGCAGCTGGTAGTAGGCGCCGTAGGAGGAGTCGTAGTAGTAGAGGGTGCTGAAGTTGCTCTCCGTGACCGACGTGTAGCCGTAGTCGTCGACCCCTCCGCCGATCGCGACGCTCGCCATGACCAGGGCCCCCGCCCCCCACCACAGGACGGTCGAGGCGAGGGGAAGCCAGCGGAACAGGGCCAGTCCGAGGACGACGGCGATCACCCACACGCCGACGAGCGCGTCGGACGAGTCCCCGTACGTGTCCTGGCAGCCGATGCTGACGACGCCGGAGGCGACGATCCCCAGCAGGGCGACGATCCTGCCGGACGCGATGGTGAACCGCCGTTCGCCCGGCGCGGGCGACGGGCCACCGCTCGTCTGCGCGGTGGACGGCTCCGGGGCGCCGTCCGCCGCGCCGGGCACGGTCGAGTCGACCGGACCGCCCGGAGGCGGGACGGCGGGCCTGGGCGGCGGAGCCGGCGCGGTACGGGTCTCCTGCTGCGCCAGCGCGGTGTGCCCGGGACCCACTCTCGAGTCGGCTTTGGCGCGCGCGGGCGGCACGGTGGGCGCGGGCGGCGCGCCGCCCGGGGCCGGGGTGGCTGTCCGCGGGGCCGGCGCGGCCGCCGGTGCGCTCAGCGCGGCGAGGGTCGCCGCCAACATGTCCCGCAGCTCCGCCGCGCTGCCGGGCCGCTGCTCACGGTCCTTCGCCAGGGTCCGGAGCACGAGGTCGTCCACCGCGGCCGGGATCTGCGGGCGCAGCCGGGAGGGTGGGACCGGTTCCTCGCTGATGTGCTGGTGCATCACCGCGAAGGGGGAGTCACCGAGGAACGGCGGGCGGCCGGTGAGCAGTTCGTACAGCAGGCAGCCCGCGGAGTACTGGTCGGAGCGGCCGTCCACCGGCCGGCCCGTGAGCTGTTCGGGGGAGAGGTAGGCGGGGGTGCCCACCGTCATGCCCGTCGCGGTGAGGCGGGTGGTGGTCTCCGCGACGACCTTCGCGATCCCGAAGTCCAGGACTTTGATGCCGCCTTCGGACGTCAGCATGACGTTGGACGGCTTGATGTCGCGGTGGATCAGGCCCTGGGCGTGGCTGTGGGCGAGGGCGTCGGCGATGTCCCTGGCGACCGCCAGCGCCCGGACGACCGTGAACGCGCCGTCGGCCAGGGCGGCGGTCAGAGTGCGCCCCTCGATGAACTCCATGACCAGGAACGGAGTCGTCTCTCCGTCGGTGGTGTCCTCGCCGACGTCGTGCAGCACGGCGACGTTCCGGTGGTTGAGCGAGGCTACGGTGCGCGCCTCCCGGCGGAACCGGACGCGGAACTCCTCGTGCCGGGTGAGTTCCGGCGGCAGCACCTTCACCGCGACCGTGCGGCCGAGCTCCCGGTCGGTGGCGCGCCAGACTTCACCCATTCCCCCGCGTCCGACCGCCTCGACCAGTTCGTATCGGTCCGCGAGTACCCGCATGGCTCTGCCCCCCTGGTGGCACAGGGCAGCGAGACAACAGTTCGGCCGCCCGAAGTTCCGGAACAGCGGCAGACGAAAGGGCGGCACATCCGGAACTCCCCGGTGGCGGTGTGTCTTTCGCTCGACCGCCCGCTCACCCTACTGGCGAAAATCCGCCCATGGGATGTTCGGTGCCTTCCAGTACAAATGTGCGAAGCGTTCCCCGGCGGGTCTGCGTCGGGGTAAGCCGAGGCGAGTGCGCGGCGTCGCGGATCGGGTTCTAGGACCTACCAGCTGAAGTCGATCTGCAGCTTGCTGTAGTTCTCGGGGAAATTCGTTGTCTTCCGCTTGTCCGGTGCGATGGAGACGTATTTCCAGCCCGTGGAATTCAGGTTGTACCGCCATGACTGGGTCTGGGAGCCGCAGTTCTCGACGGTGATGAAATTCGGCCTTCCGCCGCCCGGGTCCAACCTCGACGCGACAATGGAAGCGCACGCCATGCCCCCGGCGGAGGCCGCGGGAGCGACGGCCACTCCGCCCGCTACCAGCGCAATCGAAAATGCCGCTACCGTCCCCAGCTTTCGCATGACTGAATCCCCCAACTCCACCAGCGAATCGGAACTTCGATCAAGGCCTCGGTGCGACCGCATTTGCGTGACGCAAAGAGGCGAGCGTCGGCAACTCTAGCACTGCCGAACGGAATTGCGCAGGGTGTTCGAAGTCCGTCCCGGAAGGCACGCAGCACGCACGGCATGGTGTCTCCCGGCCACTTCCGCGGGACCGCCGTGTCCGCACGGGAGAACTCCGTTTCCTCGGCATGGAGGGAAATCTCCCCGGTGAAGGCGACGCATCAGAGGGGCGACGCATCGTCCGACGGCGAAAGCCTCGGCTCGGGCCGGATCGCACGCGCCCCCGCGGCCGGCGTCACTTGGGCGGGGCGGTGGTTCCCCGGACGACGAGACGGGGAGCGACGACCTGCTCCCCGGTGGCGGTCCGGTCGCCCTCCAGGAGGGCTACGGCCCGGGTGACGGCGAGGTGGGTGAGGCGGGGGACGTCCTGGCCGACGGTGGTGAGGTCGATGTGGGCCAGCCGGGCCAGATGGCTGTCGTCGAAGCCGACGACGGAGATGTCCCCGGGGACCGTGACGCCGGAGCGGAGGAAGACGTCGAGGACGCCCGTCGCGCAGCGGTCGTTGAAGGCCATGACGGCGCTGGGCCGCTGGTGGCCCGTCAGCAGGGTCCGGGCGGCCGCGGCGCCGTCCTCCTCGGTCAGCCCGCCGGGGAGGACGCGGAGGTGCCCGCCGAGCCCGTGACGGTTCATCGCGGTGCGGTAGCCGCGGCGTCGGTCGGCCGCGCCCGGTGCCTTGCCGCCGTCGATGTGGGCGATGTCGCGATGGCCCAGCGCGACGAGATGATCCACGGCCTGCCGGGCTCCCTCGTCGTCGGCGGTCCGTACGACCTCCACACCCGCGATGGACGGCCTCAGCCGACGCGCCACCGAGACCACCGGCAACTGCCCGGCGATCTCCGCCAGTTGTGCGGCGGGCGCCTGGGGGCCGAGCAGGATCAGCGCCTCGCAGCGATCGGCGAGCAGCGACTCCACGGCACGCTGCTCACCGCGCCCGGCGGCCACGGCGCTCAGCGCGATCTGGTACCCGGCCGGCTCCGCCGCCGCGTAGATGCCCTCCAGCAGGTCGGAGTGGAACGGGTGCTTGAGGCCGAACTGCACCCCGAGGAGCCGGGAGCGGTGGCTGCGCAGCAGCCGCGCCCGGGCGTCGGGACGGTAGCCGATCTCCCGGGCGGCCGCGAGGACGCGCTCGCGGCTGCCGGCGCCCGCGCCCTTCGCGCCGCGCATCACGATGGAGACCAGCGCCGTGGACACGCCCGCCCGCGCTGCCACGTCGGCGAGAGTGGGCCGCTTTCCGTCGGGGACCGCCGGGCTCACTGGCACGCCGTCCTTCCTGGTCCGGAACTTCTCCGGCGAATTGTCGGGACGCCGATCATAGAACGTTCCAGCCACGCGTCACGGAGAGGCGGTGACGTCGGCCGGGCAGTGACGTCGGCCGGGCGGTGCGTCGGCCGAGCGGTGAGTCGGTCAGACGGTGAAAGCGGTCCGGAAGCGTTCCAGCGCGGCCTCGCTGTCGGAGGAGGCCCATGCCTCCATGGCGACGGTGCCCTCGTAGCCGATGTCCGCCAAGGCCCGGGCGACGGCCGGGTAGTTGATCTCTCCCGTGCCGGGCTCACAACGGCCCGGCACGTCCGCCACCTGGATCTCCCCGATGAGTCCCGCGCCGTGCGCCTTGCGGACCAGCTCGATCAGATTCCCCTCGCCGATCTGGGCGTGGTAGAGGTCCAGGTTCATCCGCAGCCCCGGCCGGTCCACGGCGGCGACCAGGGCGAGGGTGTCGGCGGCCCTGGCGAAGGGGACGCCGGGATGGTCGACCGCGGTGTTGAGGTTCTCCAGGGTGAAGAGGACCCCGGCGCTCTCACCGAGCTCGGCGATCCGCGTCAGGGTGCGCCGCGCGGCCGTCCACATCTCGTCGGTGGGTTCCCCGTGCACCGGCACGACGGGCAGCCCCTGACCGTCCAGACCGGTGCCGTGCAGGTTCAGCCGGGTGCAGCCCAGGTGCTCGGCGGCCTTGAGCGACTCCTCGGCCGTGCGCAACAGCTCGGCGGCGCCGTCCTCGTCGGTGAGGCTGCCGCTCACGTATCCCGTCATGGAGACGAAGTCGGCGGGGGTCCGGGCGAGGGCGTCGAGGTCGTGTCTCGTCCAGTCCCAGATCTCGACCTGGAAGCCCGCCTCGTGAAGCCGCCCGGCGCGTTGCTCGATCGGCAGGTTCCTGAAGACCATCTCCGCGCAGACCGCCAGTGCGTACATCGCGGCTCTCCTCTCTCCGGACGCCCGGATACTAGAACGTTCTATAGCTCTTGAGCAGTACGCCAGCCGGCTCGCAGGTGTGTCAAGAGCCCGGCGACGACGATGCCTGGAACGTTCTAGTAGAGGGTTCCGGTGATCCGTCCGGTGATCGGTCCGAGAAACCGTCCAAGGACCCGGCCATGGACTCGTCCAAGGACACGTGGACCCGTCCAGTGGCGTGTCCCGCAACGTCCCCCTTGTCGCGCCCCGCCCCTCAGGGAGTGCGAGCGGTGAACGCCCTCAGTCGGTCGCCCGCAGCAGCAGCTTCCCCGTGGACGTGCGCCCGCCCATGAGCCGGTGCGCCTCGGCCGCGTCCGCCAACGGGAACTCGGCGGTGACCGGGAGACGCACGGTGCCGTCGGAGACCGTGCGGAAGGCGCGCTCGGTGAGGGTGCGCAGTGCCTCGGGGGCGGACTGCGCGAGCGACAGGATGGAGAAGCCGCCGACCGAACGGCCCTGTGTGTAGAGCTCGGGCTGCCCGACCTGCCACGGCTCGGCGCCACTGGCGTTGCCGAAGGACACCAGGCGTCCGAAGACGGCCAGTGCGTCGAGGCCGCGGCGCAGGGTGTCGCCGCCGACCGGGTCGAGCACCAGGTCGACCCCCCTGCCGCCGGTGGCGCGGCGGACGTCGTCGGCGAAGGCGTCGCCGGTGAACACCTCGTCGTAGCCGTGCTCGAGCGCGTACTCG
Organism: Streptomyces sp. NPDC002884; assembly: GCF_040295245.1. Classification (NCBI taxonomy): domain Bacteria; kingdom Bacillati; phylum Actinomycetota; class Actinomycetes; order Kitasatosporales; family Streptomycetaceae; genus Streptomyces; species Streptomyces sp. NPDC002884. Next base: position 126,760 of record NZ_JBEOVB010000019.1, read on the forward strand.
GCCTTCGCCGCGGACGACACCACGCCGTACACCGCCCCGGCGCCCGCCGCCCGGGCCAGCTGGCCGGCCACCGTGCCGATGCCGCCGGCCGCACCCTGCACCAGCACGCTCTCCCCGGCCCGCAGCCGCCCGACCTCGTGGAGCAGGGCGTACGCGGTCGGCACCACGGTGGGCAGGGCGGCGGCGGTACGCAGGTCCAGGCCTTCGGGGAGCGGGAAGACGGTGACGGCGTCGGCGGCGACCACCTCCGCGTAGGCTCCGCCGCCGACCAGCGCGGCGACCTCCTGTCCCGGCCGCAGCCCCTGGACGCCGTCGCCGACGGCCCGGATCCGGCCGGACACCTCCAGGCCCGGCCGGAACGGCAGCGACCGGACCCGGTATCCCTCGGCACGCGCCTTGAGGTCGGCGAAGTTCACGCCGACGTAAGCGGCGTCGATGGTGACCTGGCCCGGCCCTGGGTCGGGGGTCCCGGTCCGGACGAGCTTCAGCACCTCGGGGGCACCGTACTCGTGGAACTCCACTGCGCGCATGACGGATCACCGCACCCTTCGATGAGTGTTCAATGGGAAGCGAACACCAGGACTGTAAGATATTCATCGAACACTCGGCAACAGGCCGGGACGCTCCGCGGGGTGTCCCGCCGGGCAGGCGTTGAGACGGGAGCGGCATGTCGAACCAGGCTGCGGGCGGTGGTCACCGCGCGGCGCCGGTGCACACGGATCCCAAGGAGGTGTCCGTGCTCACGGCGCTGTCCGCGATCTCCGATCCGGTGCGCATCAAGCTGATCCGCGACCTGGCGGGATCCGCCGACTGGACGCGCAGTTGCGGCAGTTTCGACGTGCCGGTCGGCAAGGCCGCGCTCAGTCACCACTTCTCGGTCCTGCGCGGCGCCGGCCTGGTCGAACAGCGTGACGAGGGGCCGAAGCGGGTCAACCGACTGCGCCGTGAGGAGTTCGAGGAGCGCTTTCCCGGACTGCTCGCCCTGCTTCTGCGTGACGACGAGGTCATCGCCGCCGAGTGATCGGCAGGCCCTGCGGGCCGGTGCCTGCCCCCGATCCTGCCTGCGTCGGCCAGGCCGTCGGCCGGCGGGCCGGCGTGCGCGGGCTGATCCGGTGACGCGGTGAGCGTTGGCGACGTGGCCACGCGCCTCGGGTGACCCTCGGCGCCCGGGCTCGGGCGGTGGCGCCGAAGCGGCGGGCGGGGCGCCTCGTGAACCGGTCCCGGGCGACGGTCGCAAGCTGATCGCGTGATGGCGGCCACTCCGTTCGATACGGCGTACCGTACGATGACTCGTATGCCCCGTCACTCCGCTTCGCTGGACCGCGCGACCCCGGACCGTATCGCCGGGACCGCCCTGCTCCTGATCGACGAAGGCGGCCCGGAGGCCCTGACCTTCCGGGCGCTGGCCACACGTCTGGAGATCTCCCTCGCCTCCCTCCAGCGGCGCTGCACCGACCTGGCAGGACTGCTGGACCTGTGCACCGACCACCTGGCCGCCCGTCTGCCGGAGGCCGACCCGGACGCCGCGTGGGCGGCTGCCACCCGGACCCGCTTCACCGCCCTGTACCGGCTGCTTTCGGACCACCCGGGACTGCTCGCCCTGCGCGGGACGCGGCCCTGGCTCGGCCCGAACCTGTTGGCCCGTCTCGTCGAGCCGCAGCTCGCCCACAGTCTGGCCGCCGGGATGACCGCCGAGGAGGCGATCGTCGCCTACCGGCGCATGTACCTGCTCACCCTCGGCAGCGCGAGCTTCGTCGACCACCGGGACCCGAAGCCCACACAGTCGGCGACCCGCACCGCGCTGGCCGCACTCGACCCCGACGCGTTCCCGGCGCTGACCGGCAACGTGACCGCGATCGTGTCCGCCGTGACCGACCACGAGGTCTACCACGGCGCCCTGGACCAGCTCATCCGTGCGGCGGACCCGCTCCGGTCCGCCCCGTGACACCCCGTTCCCCCGCACGGTGCACCGCCCCCGCCGCGTCGAGCCGTCAACGAAAAGCGAGGATTCCCGCCATGAGCACCACCGCCCCCGCCGCACGCGTCTTCAGCAGCGACAACGCCGCCGGCGCCTCTCCGGAGATCATCGAGGCCGTGGCCCGGGCGGCCTCCGGCCAGGCCATGCCCTACGGGGCCGACGACAGCACGGCCGCGGTCCGGCGTCGTCTGAGCGACATCTTCGAGCGTGAGGTCGACGTGCTGCCGGTCTCCACGGGGTCCGCCGCGAACGCGCTGGGTCTGGCCGCGCTGACACCGCCCTGGGGGAGCGTCCTGTGCCACCGCGACAGCCACATCAACAACGACGAGTGCGGGGCGCCCGAGTTCTACACCGGGGGCGCCAAGCTCGTGCCGCTCGGTGGCGCCGACGCCAAGATCGACCCCGGTGAACTGCGCGCGGCCGCACGGCACAAGGCCGGGGACGTGCACAGCGTCGAACCCTCGGTGGTGAGCGTCACCCAGGCCACGGAGACCGGAGCGGTCTACACCCTCGACGAGATCCGCACCCTCGGTTCGATCGCCGAGGAGGCGGGGCTGCGGCTGCACATGGACGGTGCCAGGTTCGCCGGAGCCGTCGCCTCGCTCGGCTGCACTCCCGCCGAACTGACCTGGCGGGCGGGCGTCGACCTGCTGTCCTTCGGGGCCACGAAGAACGGCACGATGACGGCCGACGCGATCGTCGTCTTCGACCGCTCACGCACCGCCGAACTGGCCTTCCGTGCCAAGCGTGCCGGGCAGCTCGCCTCCAAGATGCGCTTCCACGCCGCCCAGCTCGACGCCTACCTCACCGACGATCTGTGGCTGCGCAACGCGACCCGCGCGGGCGCCATGGCCGTCCGCCTCCAGGAGGGTCTGAAAGCCATACCCGAGGTCGGACTGCTCGGCGCCGCCGACGCCAACATCGTCTTCTGCCGCCTGCCGCAGCAGGTCACCGAAGGGCTCCTGGCAGACGGCTACGCCTTCTACCACGACCGCTGGGAGCCGGGTGTCGTCCGCTTCGTCACCTCCTTCGCCACCACACCGCAGGACGTCGACCACCTGCTCCGGGCCGTCGGTCGACACGCCGCCTGAGCGGCCGGCGCCGCCGGAGGAGCGCCGGGGCGTCGGCCGGTGCCGCCGGAGGAGCGCCGGGGGCGGATTCCCGTCGTCGCGGCGAAGGCGGTGGGTGCCCGCGGGGCGTCCTACCGGTCCTCGACGATCACGAGCCGGTCGTCGACTGTTTCTGCGCGAGCGGGGTGACGGCGATGCGGTCGATGACCGGCGCGTACGGCGACCGCTGGTCGTAGGGGTTGTAGGTGTCGCCGTTGAAGTCGGGCAGTTCCCCGGCGGTGAAGGCCAGTCTGTTGGCGCCCTTCCTCAGCGTGACGGGGACGGTCAGTTCCCAGAAGTTGTCGAAGTGGAAGGTGGTCGGGAACAGCACCCGGCGGGGCGGTCCGCCGTTGACCGAGAGATCGGCGTGGCGGGCTATCGGGTCGGGGTTGTAGTGCGTGGCGGGCGCCTGTTCGGCGTTGGAGTAGCGGATGGTGACGGCGTGCCGACCGGCCCTCCCGGCGACGACGTCGACGGTGAGCGCGTTGGCCGTGCCCGCGCCGATGTCGGTGACCGCCTTGCCGCCGGACGCGAAGGCATAGGCGTCGGTCACTCTGGCGGCGCCGGTCAGCCGTCCGTCCTCGGCCTGGTAGACGGCGGTCGTCGATCCGCCGCCGGGCCGGGTGACCCGCAGCCGGTCCAGAACCGCTGCCTGCGAGACGCCCGTGACGGTGATCTTGTTGATGCCGCCGGACAGGAACAGCCGCACCGCGTCGGTGCCCTTCTTCGCCCCGCCGACCTCGGGGACGTCGAGCTTCTCGCCGTTGAGGGAAAGACTCGCCCGGCCTCCACCCAGGTGGTCGACGTACACGGTCGACACGCCGTCGGTGGGGGAGTGCACCCAGAAGGTCGCGGAGTCACCCCTGCCCAGCGGTACGGTGCCGGGGCCCGAAGCGCCGCTGTGGGTGTAGCGGGGGCGCGTTCCCGTGAGGGCGGCGTACTCGGCCTCGTACACCGCCGGCGCGGCCACCTGCGCGTCGCGCAGCGAGAGGTCGACCTTGTCGATGATGGCGTCGCCCCTGGTGACGCCGAGGTCCTGGTCCCGTGCGGCGAGCGTGAGGCGGTGCTTGCCCGCCGTCAGCCGCACGGTGGTGTCGGTGTGGCCCCAGACCACCCACTTGTAGCCGAGCGGCAGCCGCAGTTCCTGCGGATCGGCGCCGTCGACGCGCAGGAAGACGTTGGTGGGTCCCTGCTCCTTCACCAGGTCGTACAGGTTGTAGGAGTTGGCGAACACGCTCAGGTCGTACGTGCCGTCCTGGGGGACATCGACGTCGAAGGCGAGGACCCCGTCGGATCCGGTGCGCAGCCCGCCGACGTTGTAGGTGCCCGAGGTGGCGAACCCGCCGACGTTGGACGGTGTGCCCTCGGGGCCGTTCCTCGAGTAGCCGCCACCGGTGTACGAGGCGTTCTCCGCCTCGTACGTCCTGCGCCAGCTCACCGAGGGCTGGGCGGATACGCCGCCGTGCCCGCCGGGGGAGAGGATGACCTGGTAGGCCGACATCTCGTTCATGCCGGTCATGGGGAGGGCCACGGTGCCGTCGGCGCCGACCGTCAGCTCCCGGTCGGCCAGGCGCAGCGGCTGGGCCGAGTCGCCGACCTGGCCGGTCCAGGGGATCTCCTGCACGGTGGCGTGCACGGTCCCACCGAACAGTTCGGGGTCGATGTTCCGGAAGACGACGTCCGCGTCGCCGCTCTTGCCGCCGAAGATCGCCCGGGCCTGTTTCTTGTCCTCGTCGAGGGTGGCGACGCCCTGGAGGGTGTACTGCTCGTTGGGGTGCGGGGCGGTCACCCGCACCGTGTGGCCGGACATCTGGCCGTAGGCGTTGAACAGCCACCACTGCCCGTTGCCCTTGTTGGCCTCGACAGCCGAGTCGTTGAGGTTGCCGTCGATGTTCCAGTACGCCAGATCCGCGTCGATCTTGGAATCCTCGATCGCCGCGACCCACTGGACGACCTGGCCGGGCACGGAGAGGTGGTAGTTGTGGCCGTACTCGTTGACGTTGATCGGCAGCGGGCCGACACCGACGTCCTTCTCCATCTGCCGGTACTTCGCCACGTTGGTGCGGACCGCGTCCGGAGACGACAGCTCGTGCCAGGTCATCACGTCCGGCACCACGTCGTTGGCCTTCGCGTATTGCAGGAAGCCCTTGACCTGGCTGTAGAGGACGCTGGTGTTGGGTCCTGCGATGCGGGCGTCCGGGTCGAGGCCCTTGATCAGGTGATAGACCTCCTTCCAGGCCGCGAAGTAGTACTGCGGGTCGGTCAGCCAGGAGACCTTGTTGTAGCTCCAGTCACCGGTGCCGAACATGTTCCCTTCGGGTTCGTTGAAGGGGACGTAGACGATGTGGTCCTTGTAGTCGCCCATGGTCAGGACCTGGTGGACCTGCTTCTCGATCTTCGCCTCGAAGTCCGCGAGCCGTGCCGGACCGTCCGCGCCCGGCCACTGGTAGGGGAAGCCGCGGTAGATGTCGGTCATGTAGACGTAGACGTCCCGGCCGCCGGAGTCCACGAAGGACGGGAGTATCTCCAGGGCGTCCGCGCCCGGATGCTGGGGCCCGTCCTGCGCCTTCGTCGACACCGTGCGGACGTGCATGCCCTCGAGGACGTTGCGGCTGGGCACGCCGTCGCCGTAGACGCCGTACAGCGAGCCGGAGGCGCCGCCGTGGAAGGCGCCGGTGTCGGTGGCGAGGTCGATGGTGAGCCGTTCGGTTTCCGCCGCGCGGGCCGTGCCGGTGGCGGCGGGTACGGCGAGCAGGGCGGCGAGGGCGGTGACGGCGGTGGCGCCGGCGCCGGCTCTTGTTCTGCTGCGGGTGCGTCGCACTGAAGCCTCCGTGGGGTGATCCGTCGTGGAGTCGTCGCGGGAGTCGTCATGGATGTCGTCATGCATGTCGTCATGGATGTCGAACCGGTTCGATGAACGCGAGGCGGAAGCTAGCACCGCGGAAAAGGGGGCAGCAATACCCTCGACGGGGATTGGGCAGCAGATACCCGGAAGTCTGCGCAGGCCATTGACAGCGGCTCCTGACGCCCCTAGCTTCCCTTCACGCGAACCGGTTCGACGGCCGGTCCGCCGCATTCGAACCGGTTCGACGAAGGAGTCCCGTGAACATCGGTGAGATCGCCAAGCGGGCCGGTGTCTCGCGGAGCACCGTGTCCTACGCGCTGAGCGGGAAACGGGCGGTGTCGCAGGAGACGCGGCGCAAGATCCAGGAGGTCATCGACGAGTTGGGCTACCGGCCCAACGCCAGCGCGCGTGCCCTGGCCAACGGGCGGACCAGCACCATCGGTCTGGTCTTCCCACCGGCGGGCAACCACTACACCGGCATGCAGCTCGACTTCATCGGGAGCGTGGTGGAGGCGGCGGCGGCCTACGACTACGACGTGCTGCTCTCCCCGAGCGGCGTGGACAGCGACCGTTCGTTCCAACGGCTGCTGGCGGAGCGGCGGGTCGACGGCGCGATCCTCATGGAGATCAGGCTCCAGGACGACCGGGTCGCCCACCTCGGTGAGGAGGACTTCCCCGCCGTCTGCATCGGCCGCACGGCCAGTTCCGACGGTGACCGGTGGGTCGGTCTCGACCACACCGCGCTGGCGGCGGCCTGCGTCAACCACCTGGCCGACCTGGGACACCGCAGGGTCGCCCTGGTGAACCGGCCCGAGCACCTGTTGCGGGCCGGGTACGAGTCGGCGCACCGCGGCCTCGACGGCTTCACGAAGGCCGCGGCCGAGCGCGGACTCACCGTGCGGACGTACTGCTGCGGCGACGACGCTCCCGCCGGGCAGGAATGCCTGGAGCGGATCCTCCACGACGACCCGGCCACCACGGCGCTGGTCACCCTGAACGAGGCCGCGCTCGGCGGTCTGTACCGCGGTCTGGCCGTGGCGGGCCGCCATGTGCCGCGCGACTTCTCCCTCACCGGGGTGGTGGCCGGCCGGTGGGCGGAGACGGTGACCCCGCAGCTCACCGCGGCGGACGTGCCGGCCGAGCGGATGGGCCGACTCGCCGTCGAACTGCTCGTCGAGCGGCTCGACCACCCCGACACCCCGCCCCGCCACCACCTCCTCGTACCGCCGATCTCCCTGCGCGCCAGCACCGGACCCGCCCCCGCAGCCCAGGGCTGACACCGCAGCCCACGGCCGGCGCCTCGCCCCCGCCGGCACCTCACCCCACGGTCGGCACCTCGCTCCACGGTCGGCATCTCGCTCCACGGTCGGCACATTGCACCCCGGTCGGCACCCACCACCCCGTTTGGCATCTCACCCCACGGCCGGTACCTCACCCCAAGGCCGGCACATCGCACCCCGGTCGGCACCCAGCACCCCGCTCGGCACCTCACCCCACGGCCGGTACATCGCACCGGTCGGCATCCAGCACCCCGGCCGGCACCTCGTCCTTCGAGTCGTCGCCGCTCCCGTGGAACGTCTGCCGCCCTGTCGCCGGCAGTCCCGAGCGGCCGTCTCTCTGCTGTCTCCCTGCTGTCTCCCTGCTCCTTCTTCTTCGGCATGCCCATGCCCAAAACCCCAAGGAACGCCATGAACAGAACCCCCGGCCGGCGGCTCACCGCCGTGGCCCTGACCGTCGCGGCCCTCGCGGGCGGCACCACAGCCTGCTCCTCCGGCGGCAGTTCCGCCGCGACGGGTGACGACAGCGGCACCTACAGCGTCTGGGACCCGTACCCGCAGTTCGCCAAGAACTCGGCGTGGGCGAAGCTGCTCGACGGGTGCGGCAGCAAGGCGGGCGTGAAGATCAAGCGGACCGCGTTCGACACCAGCGACCTGACGAACAAGGTCCTCCTGGCGGCCCAGCAGGACAACTCCCCGGACGTGCTCATCGTCGACAACCCCGTGGTGTCGACCCTGGCGGAGGCCGGCGTCCTCACCACCACCGACGACAACGGACTGGACACCTCGAAGGTCGACGCCAACCTGCTCGCGGCCGGCCAGTCGGGCGGCAAGACGTACGGAACGCCGATCGGGGCCAACACCCTCGCCCTCTACTACAACAAGGCCGTGCTGAAGGAGGCCGGCGTCGACATCGCCTCGATCAAGGACTGGCCGTCGCTCACGGCGGCGCTTGGGAAGGTCGACAAGGCCGGCAAGAAGGGCATCACCTTCTCCGCGATCGGCACCGAGGAGGGCAGCTTCCAGTTCCTGCCCTGGTTCTGGGGATCGGGCGCGAAGCTCACCGAACTCGACTCCGCCCAGGGCGAGTCGGCGCTGGCCCTGTGGACGGACTGGCTGAAGAAGGGGTACGCCCCCAACTCGGTCATCAACAACACCCAGACCACCAGCTGGCAGGAGTTCGCGAGCGGTGACTACGCCTTCGCCGAGAACGGCACCTGGCAGCTCGCGAACGCCGAGAAGGCCGGCTTCGACTACGGCGTCCTGCCCGTACCCGCCTCCACCGGGGGCAACGCGTCGGCCCCGACCGGCGGCGAGTTCGTCACCGTCCCCGTCCAGGGCGACACCGGCCGCTACCCCGCCTCGCAGAAGCTGGTGACCTGCCTGACCAGCACCGAGAACCTCTACGCCACCGACACCACCCTCTCCTATGTGGCCCCCACCGCCGAGGTACAGAACAAGCAGGTCGCGGCGAACGCCGGACTGAAGCCCTGGGTCGAGGCGGTCAAGGCGGCCAAGGGCCGCACCAGCGACGACCTCGGCACCCGGTACCCCAAGATCTCCGAGCAGATGTGGAAGGCGGTCCAGTCCGCCCTCAGCGGAGCCAAGTCCCCCAAGGGTGCGCTCACTTCGGCCCAGTCCGCAGTCAAGTGACGTGGCACCGATGAAGCAGACGGCCTACCCCCCGGCCCGCCGCACCGGACCGGACCGAAAGGGGGCGGCCACCGCCGCCCCGGCCCCGGCCCGCCTCGCGCCACGCCGCCGCCCGACCTCCCCGCAGTGGGCCGCCTGGGCCTTCCTCGCCCCGGTCACCCTCTACCTGGCCCTCTTCTACGCCTATCCCCTCTACCGCAACCTCGATCTGAGCCTGCGCGACTACACCGTCCGCTCCTTCGTCCAGGGCGACGCGCCCTTCACCGGCCTGAGCAACTACGAAACCGTCTTCCAGGACCCGACCTTCGGCCCGGCCCTGGTGCACACCGTGGTGTTCACCACCGTCTGCCTGTTCTTCCAGTACGCCATCGGCCTGGCACTCGCGGTCTTCTTCGACCAGAACTTCCGGCTCTCCGCCACCCTGCGCGCCCTGTTCCTGGTGCCCTGGCTGCTGCCGCTCATCGTGTCGGCCTCCACCTGGTCCTGGATGCTCAACAGCGAATCGGGCATCGTCAACGCCGTGGCGAGCGCCTTCGGCATCGGTCCGGTGAACTGGCTGACCTCGCCGTCCTGGTCGCTGACCTCGGTGATCATCGCCAACGTCTGGATCGGCGTCCCGTTCAACCTGGTCGTCCTCCACAGCGGTCTTCAGTCCATCCCCGGCAGCCTGTACGAGGCGGCCGCCCTCGACGGCGCGGGCGCCTGGCGGCGCTTCTGGAGCATCACCTTCCCGCTCCTGCGCCCGGTCTCCGCCATCACCCTGCTGCTGGGCCTGGTCTACACGCTCAAGGTCTTCGACATCATCTGGATCATGACCAAGGGCGGTCCGGCCGATTCGTCCACCACCTTCGCCACCTGGTCCTACCAACTCGGCTTCGGCAACCTGCTGCCCGCCTTCGGCCCCGGCTCGGCCGTCGGCAATCTGCTCGTCGTCGCCGCCGTGGTCTTCGGCCTGGTGTATCTCAGGGTCCAGCGAAAGCAGGCACTGTCGTGAGCGCGCCCGTCATGCACCGTCCCGACCGCACCTGGTGGAAGACGGCCACGGGTCTCGTCCTGACGGCCGTCATGCTCTTCCCGGTCTACTGGATGCTCAACGTGTCCTTCACCCGCGAGCAGGACATGCGCAAGAGTCCGCCCGGCCTCTTCCCCGCGCACGGCACGCTGGAGGGCTACCGGGCCGTCTTCGACCAGCAGTTGCCCTACCTCGGCACCAGCCTCGTCATCGGCCTCGGCACCGTGGTCCTCACCGTGGCGCTGGCCGCTCCGGCCGGCTTCGCGCTGGCCAAACTGCGGCCACGCGGCGGCGGTGTCGTGAGCTTCCTCTTCCTGGTCGCGCAGATGATTCCCGGCATCATCATGGCGATGGGCTTCTACGCCATCTACCTCAGCCTCGGACTGCTCCAGTCGGTACCCGGTCTGATCGTCGCGGACTCCACCCTGGCCGTCCCGTTCGCGGTGCTGATCTTCACGGCGTTCATGTCCGGCATCCCGGAAGAGCTGCTCCAGGCCGCGAGGACCGACGGCGCCGGGCCGCTGCGCACGTTCCGCTCCATCGTGCTGCCCATGAGCCGCAACGCCGTCGTCACCGTGTCGCTGTTCGCGTTCCTGTGGTCCTGGTCCGACTTCGTCTTCGCCGGCACCCTCGCGGGCGGCGGCGCACACGAGCCGATCACCCTCGGCATCTACCACTACATCGGCAACAACAACCAGGAGTGGAACGCCATCATGGCCACCGCCGTCGTGGCCTCGCTGCCCGCCACCGTGGTCCTCGTCGTCGCCCAGCGCTATGTCGCCGCCGGCGTGACCGCCGGAGCCGTGAAGGACTGAACGGCCCTCCACCGAACGGCCCTCCACCGAACGGCCCTCCACCGAGCGGCCCCGCCGAAGACGACTGCTGAAGAATCGAGAACCCCGCATGACCGCCGCCCGATCCGGCCCGGCCTTCTCCCTCCGCGACATCCCGTTCAGCACACACGGATCCTGGTTCGGCATCTCCCCGGTGCTCGCGGAGCAGACCTACGCCGACGACCTCCACCTGGTCTCCCACCAGAACGGCATGCACGCCGTCCTCCGCCTCGTCCCCCTCGACGCCGCGACCGGCGAGCGGGCCGAGACCCGGGTCACGGCGACCCCGAGCCTGCTGCACTGGACCCATGAGAGCGGGCGCGTCGACCTCGCCTACGAGTCGCCCGACACCGCGCGCCTGCGCGGTGCCGGTCTCGGCCTGCGCATCACCGCGGCGGCCCGGACCCTGACACCTTTCACGGGTACGTACTTCTTCCGTGACCCGGTGGACGGCGCCTACGTGTTCACCTCGTACGAGACCGGACGCCGCTACCGGCTCACCGTCCTGTCGGGCAGCGTGGCCGACGCCACCGGTGAGCAGGCACTGGCCGGCGCCGACCGTGGGCTCACGATCACCGCTCCGGCCGGCGAGAGCTGGGAGGCCGCCGTCGAGGAGTTCGACAGCGCTCGCCCTCCCTACCGCGCCCGAAGCAGCTTCGGTGAAGTCGTGACCGCGGCGGGGCAGGCCTTCACCGACTTCGCCGACCGGGTGGCCCCCTGGCGTTCCGGCCGAACCCCCGCCGCCGAACTCGCTGCCTACGTCCTGTGGTCGGCGACCGTCGACCCGGCGGGCCTCGTCACCCGCCCGGCCGTGCTGATGTCCAAGCACTGGATGGACAAGGTCTGGAGCTGGGACCACTGTTTCAACGCACTCGCCCTGGCGCCCGGAGCGCCCGCGCTGGCGTGGGACCAGTTCTCACTGCCGTTCGACCACCAGGACGACACCGGGGGCCTGCCCGACTCGGTGACCCACTCGGAGGTCCTGCGCAACTTCGTCAAACCCCCCGTACACGGCTGGGCCCTGAGGCGGTTGCGAGAGCGCCTGCCCGGACCTCTCGGCCACGCCGAACTCGCCGAAGCCTACGACCGGTTGGGACGGTGGACGGACTTCTGGCTCACCGTGCGCCGCGCACCGGACGCGACCCTTCCGCACTACCAGCACGGCAACGACAGCGGCTGGGACAACGCCACGACCTTCGACCCCGAACGCGTGGTCGTCACCGCCGACCTCGCCGCCTTCCTCGTTCTCCAGTTGCACGAACTCGCCGCCCTGGCCACGCGACTGGGCCTCGTGGACGAGGCCGGAGACCGGGTTCGTCAGGCCGGGACGATCCAGGCCGCGCTGCTCGACGAGCTGTGGACGGGGGAGCGGTTCGTCGCCCGCGGGGCCGACAGCGGCGACACCTGGGGCAGCGCGAGCCTCCTCGACCTGATGCCCATCGTGCTGGGCGCACACCTGCCCGAGAGCGTGGCCAAGACGCTGGCCGACCGGATCGAAGCACATCTGACCCCGTACGGCCTGGCCACCGAACTGCCCACGTCACGGCACTACCGTCCCGACGGCTACTGGCGCGGACCGATCTGGGCGCCCGCCACCGTCCTGGTCGAGGACGGCCTGCGGCGCAGCGGCCACGAGCGCCTCGCGGACGAGATCAGCGCCCGTTTCCGGTCGCTGTGCGAGAACCACGGCTTCGCGGAGAACTTCGACGCCCTCACCGGCACCGGCCTGCGCGACCGCGCCTACACCTGGACGGCCAGCAGCTACCTCCTCCTCGCCGAAGCCCACGAGCTCCGGTGCACGGCACCACGGCACCAGCCGCTCTGACCGCCGGCGTCGCGTCGGCAAAGCGCCACCCGGACGCGCACCCCGGGCTCCCGAAACCCCCGAGATTCGATAAGGTGTTCCATTTATGGGGGATGACAGGTTAGGGTCATTCCGAACGATCTTGCACGGAGGTGCCCCGGATGGAGAACACCGCGTCCGCCCGCCGGGGCCGTCCCCCGGGGCCCCGGACCGCCGAAGGAGAGCTGACGAGCCGCCAGTCGGCCATCGTCCGCTACATCACGGAGTCGGTCGAACGGCAGGGCTACCCGCCGTCGATGCGGGAGATCGGCCAGGCCGTGGAGCTCGCCAGCACGTCCTCGGTCGCCCATCAGCTCATGGCCCTCGAGCGCAAGGGCGTCCTCTACCGGGACCCGCAACGCCCCCGCGCCTACCGGGTCCGGCCCTCATGGGCACCCGACCTCGGCGGCAGGAGCGAGACGCGGGTGGATGTGCCGCTCGTCGGGCGGATCGCGGCCGGCGCTCCGCTGCTCGCCGAGGAGATGGTCGAGGACGTCTACGCCATGCCCCGCCAAGTCGTGGGCGACGGCGACCTGTTCGCCCTGACGGTCTCCGGCGACTCCATGATCGGCGCGGCGATCTGCGACGGCGACATCGTGACCGTACGACGTCAGGACAGCGCCGATCACGGGGACGTCGTCGCCGCGCTCCTGGACGACGAGGCCACCGTCAAGGTGCTGCGCCGACAGGACGGAGAGGTGTGGCTCATGCCCCGCAACCCGGCCTACGCACCGATCCGCGGCGACCAGGCGCAGATCCTCGGGAAGGTCGTCGGCGTCCTGCGCCTGCTGTAGAGCGGCTGCGCCGACGGGGTCGGGCGACCAGTGCGCCCCCGGGGCGACGGTCCCGAGGTGCCGCCGCCCCGCCCCCTCCCGCGACGCCGTTCCGCGGTGACCCGGGTGCGGGGGGCCCACTCGGATGTACGGGATGTATCGGTTGTACGGGAAGTACGGGTTGTACGGCCTGTGCGCCGGTCAGCGGCCGAGGGCCTTGGTCAGTTCCTGCTTGTTCATCGATGAGCGGCCCTCGATCCCGCGCTTCCTCGCCTCCGCGTAGAGCTGGTCCCGCGTCGGCCCCTCGGCGCCGCTGTGGGAGCGCTCGCCGCCGCGCTGCGAGGCGGACTTCCCGTCCTGCGTGGACGTCTTGCTCGCCGTCTTCGACTCGCCGGCACGGGCCCGTTCCTTGTTCACCGTGCGGGCCGCGATCTCCTTCGCGCGGTCCGTGGAGGTGCCACGCTTCTCGGCGCTCTCCTTGATGTGCTCGTACTGGCGCTCACGCTTGGAGCTGGAACCCCGCGGCATGGCGAACTCCTCCCGGACCGGGAGCGGGCGACTCGGCCGCACCCGCTCTCCGACGCTCTCTGATCGACGGTCCGCGTACCCCCGGCGGCCGGCTTCTCACCCGGATGGCGGATCCATCCCGGAATGCCGGACCCGGTTTTGCTCGAAGAGAGTTTCGAATCCGGGCGAGGGTGCGGCTCTGTCGTCGTGGGCGCCTCGGGAGGTCTTCGCGACGGCACAGTCGGGGGCATGGATCGCTGCCGGAACCCGGATGTCACGGGCCGTCCGGCTAGTCATCTGCAATTTGCTCACGTCGCATACGCAATGTGTGCTTATAAATCGGCGATCTGGTGACTCGAAGTCCCTCACCTGCCGCCGCGTGCGCCGGTGGGGGACCCTTCGCCTGCGGCGAACAGCCGCTCCGCATCACCCCGAGGAGTGACCGTGAGCGTTCGTATCGGAGTGGAGGAGGAGTTCCACGTCCTGGAGGTGGAGAGCGGGCTACTCGTGCCACGCGCCAATTCGCTCCTGCGACGCCTCCCGCGGCATACCTTCACCACCGAACTGCACCAGTCGACCGTGGAGTCGAACAGCCAGGTGCACGCGTCCCTCGACGACCTGTACGCCGACCTCACCGGGACGAGACGGCAGCTCGACGCGGCCGCTTCCTCGCTGGGACTCGCGGTGGTGGCCGCCGGCGCGGCGCCGCTCGCGCCGCCGGCAGCCGCGCACCCCACCGCGGGAGCCCGCTATCGCCGCATGGTCGAGGACTACCGCACGGTCGCCGACGAGCAGCTCATCTGCGGTGCCCAGGTCCATGTGGACGTTCCCGACCGCGACACGGCGGTGCGAGTGATGTGCGCGGTCTCTCCCTGGCTGCCCGTGCTCCTCGCGCTCTCCGCCAGTTCGCCGTTCTGGCAGGGGGCCGACACCGGGTACGGGAGCTGGCGCACCATGCTCTGGCAGCGCTGGCCCACCGCCGGCCCGGTCGGCTGCTTCGCGAGCGCGGCCGAGTACGACGCCACCGTGGGCGACCTCGTCCGGTCCGGGATCATCAGCGACGCGGGGATGATCTACTACGACGTACGCCCCTCCTCGCACCTCCAGACGCTGGAGCTGCGCATCTGCGATTCCTGCCCGCGCGCGGAGACCGTCGTGCTCGTGGCCGGACTGTTCCGCGCCCTGGTCACCGAGGCCCGCGAGAGGCTTCGCACGGACGGCGCCCCCGGCTGCGCAGGCCGGCACGAGTGGCTGCGCGGAGCCTCCTGGCGGGCGGCCAGGGCCGGGCTCGAAGGAGGCCTGGTGGACCCCGAGACCCACCAGGAGGCGCCCGCGGCACGGGTCGTGCGCAGGCTGCTCGCCCGGCTCCGCCCCGCCCTGGAGGCACACGGCGACTGGGAGACCGTCCGCGCGTTGGCGGAGGAGGCCCTCGCCGACGGCAGCGCGGCTCGCCGTATGCGCCACAGCGCCGAGGAAGAGGATCTGCTGGCCTGTGTCGACATGCTGATCGCCGAGACCCGAGGCGAACGCGCCTCCGGCGGCGCGGCGGTCACCCGCCGCAGGAGCCTTCCGCCCGCCGCGGGGGTGACAGACCCCTCCCGCCGGTTCGCACGGCCGCTGACCCGCAGGTGAATCACCATGGACACGGACGACCCATCGTCCTGCGCCGACCGTCCGGCACCCATGTCCCGGCGCTCGGCGCACACCGAACGAAACGGAGGCGGCACGTCATGTGCGGTCTGAGCGGGGAGATCCGCTTCGACGGTCACCGTCCCGATCTCGCGGCCGTCGAGCGCATGAGCGAGCGGCTCGCCGCCCGTGGCCCCGACGGCCGTGGAATCTGGACGCGGGGCGCGGTCGCGCTGGGACATCGGCGACTGAAGATCATCGACCTGTCCGACCTCGCGGCGCAGCCGATGACCGACTCCCGCGCCGGGATCACCGGAGTCTTCAACGGCTGTGTGTACAACTACCGGGAGCTGCGCGAAGAGCTGCGGAAACTGGGACACCGGTTCGCGACGACGTCCGACACCGAGGTGGTGCTCAAGGCGTACCAGCAGTGGGGCACCGCCTGCGTGGAGCGTTTCTACGGCATGTTCGCCTTCGCCCTCGTCGAGCACCGGTCAGGACGCGTGGTGCTGGGGCGCGACCGGCTCGGTATCAAGCCCCTGTACCTGGCACGGACGCCGGGGCGGCTGCGGTTCGCGTCCTCCCTGCCCGCCCTTCTCGCCGCCGGCGAGGTGGACACCTCACTCGATCCGGTGGCCGTCCACCAGTACCTGAGCTGGCACGCCACGGTCGCCGCCCCGCGCACCGTCCTCGGCGGTGTGCGCAAGCTCCCGCCGGCCACCGTGCGGGTCGTCGAACCGGACGGCAGCCAGCACGACCACTGCTACTGGCAGCCGTCGTACACCCGTCGGGACGAGTACGCGGCCATGAGCGCGCACGACTGGCGTGACGCGATGCTGGACGCGCTGCGCACGGCCGTACGCCGGCGGATGGTCTCCGACGTCCAGGTCGGCGTCCTGCTCTCCGGCGGACTCGACTCCAGTCTGATCGTCGCCCTGCTGGCCCAGGAGGGGCAGCGGGACCTGATGACGTTCAGCGTGGGGTTCGAGTCCGAGGGCGGGGAAGCGGGCGACGAGTTCCGGTACTCGGATCTGGTGGCCCGCGAGTTCGGCACCGACCACCGTCGGCTGATGGTGCCCTCCGACCGGGTGTCGACGGCCCTGGACGGCGCTGTCGCGGCGATGAGCGAGCCGATGACCAGCCACGACGTGGTCGCCTTCTATCTGCTGTCCGAGCAGGTGTCGAAGGAGGTGAAGGTCGTGCAGAGCGGACAGGGCGCCGACGAGGTGCTCGCCGGCTACCACTGGTACCCGCGGCTCGCCGAGGCCGCCCGCGCGGACGCGGCCGAGCGGTACGCCGACACGTACTTCGACCGGCCGCACGCCGACCTCGGCCGGATCCTGGAACCCCGCATGCTGCCCGACGACGACGTCTCGGGCCGATTCGTCCGGGACCACATGGCGGTCCCCGGAGCCGAGACGGCCCTGGACGCCGCCCTGCGCCTGGACACGCACGTGATGCTCGTCGACGACCCGGTCAAGCGCGTCGACAACATGACCATGGCCTGGGGGCTGGAGGCACGCGTGCCGTTCCTCGACCACGAACTCGTCGAGCTGGCCGCGGCCTGCCCGCCGGAGCTCAAGCTGGCCGACGGCGGCAAGGGCGTGCTGAAGGCGGCCGGACGTCAGCTGCTGCCCCGGGACATCGTCGACCGGCCCAAGGGCTACTTCCCGGTCCCGGCGATCAAGCACATGGCCGGCCCCGTCCTGAAACGGGTGCGCGAGGCGCTCGAGGCACCCGAGGCGAGGCGGCGCGGACTCTTCCAGGAGCCGTACGTGTCCCAGCTCCTCGAGGCGCCCGACGAGCACCGCACCAAACGGGGAGCGAACGCCCTGTGGCAGGTAGCGTTGCTGGAGATATGGCTTCAGACGCACGGCATCACGTGAGTGACGGGCGGAGCACACCGGCGGCCCCGAGCGACGACCCGGTCGCTCCGCCGCCCCCCGTCACCCGGTCGGCGCAAGCGCGGGGCGCCGCCCCCACCGCCCCGGCCCCGGCGCCGGTTCTCCTGCCCGCGACGAGCGGCCCGCGGGACGCCGTGACGCGGCTGCGCTCCCACGGCTGCTGGTATCCCTCCGCCCACCCGGACGGCTCCGAGGCGGCCTTCATCTGCGACCGGGGCGGTGTCCCGCAACTGTGGGCCGGGCCCGTGGACGGGGGCGAGGTGCACCTGCTCGACTTCCTCCCGGACCCGGTCAAAGAGGTGTCCTGGTCACCGGACGGCCGCTGGATCGCCTACACCACCGCCCCGGGAGGCGGCGAGCACTCCCGGGTGCTGTGCGTACGACCCGACGGCACCGGCCGCCGCGTCCTGGCCGGGGACGACCCGGGCCACACCGCCCACCTGGGCTGCTGGGCGCACGACGGCTCGGCCGTCGCCGTCACGCTCGCCGCACCGGACACCCGCAGGGTCACGAACGGAGCGGCCCCGACCCGGGCGGACGGCGCTCCGCCGACGAACTGGGCCGGCCGGGGCGGCCGGGCGACACTCCTCGGCGGAACTCCGTACGAAACCGCACGGGAGACGGGGCAGGCCGCGACCGCGACCGCGGCCGACGCCGCGGAGCCCCCGGTACCGACGGTCCGACGCGACGGCGGGCTGTCGGCCTACCTGATCGATCCCGACGGGCTGGCGTCCCCCGTACTGCTCGCCACGGAGACGCACGCCGCCACCCTGCGGGTGTGCGACATCAGCCGCGACGGCAGGCTCGTGCTGCTGCGCCGGGGGCCGCGAGGACGGCGGGAGGCGGTCGTCCGGCGCACGGCGGACTCCGAGACGACGTGCACCGTGCCGGTCGCCGACGGCGATCCGTGGATCGGACGGTTCTCCCCCGACGGGCGGACCCTGTGGCTGCGCAGCGACGCCGAACGCGAGTACGCGGCCCTCCTCGCCGTCGCCCTCGGCACCGACGGCCGACCGCACGGCAGATCCGTCGTGGCCGAACGGCCTGACAGCGACCTGGACCTGCTGGCGGTGTCGCACGACGGCCACACCGCCGCGCTGTCCTGGAACGAACGGGGCGCGAGCCGGCTGGAACTCGTCGAGATCCTCCCGGCCCACCGCGCACCGTACGCCCCGCTGCCGACGACGCACGTTCCCCTGCCCCACGAGGTCGTCACCCGCGTCGAGGCGGCCGGTTCGCGGGGACTGCTGTCGGCACTGTCCGGGTCCCAGCGCCGGCCCGGGGTGTGGTCGTCCTTCGAGGGCGTGTCCCTGCTCCGCACCCCCTGGTCCTCCCGCGACGAGGACGCCGTCGGGCCGGTCCGCCCGCCCGTGCGCCCCGTCCTCCTGCGCCTCACCGCGCGCGACGGGCTACCCCTCGGCGGCTGGTACTACCGGGCCCCGGGCCGGCCCCCGGGGGACCCCGCCCCCTGCGTGATCCACCTGCACGGTGGTCCGGAGGAGCAGGAACGCCCGGTCTTCAGCCCGCTCTACCACGAGCTGACCGGGCGGGGACTGGACGTCTTCGCCCCCGACGTCCGAGGCTCCTCGGGGCACGGCAGATCGTTCGTCGACGCCGACCTGGGCGCCGGACGCTTCGCCGCGCTGGACGATGTCGCGGACTGCGCGGCCCACGCGGTGCCCGCGGGCCCCGCCGACCCGACCCGGCTGGCGGTCATGGGGCGCTCGTACGGCGGCTACCTGACCTTCGCCTCCCTCGTACGGCACCCGGACCTGTTCCGCACCGGCGTCGCCGTCTGCGGCATGTCGGACTTCGCGACCTTCTTCGCCGGTACGGAGCCCTGGCTCGCCGAGTCGGCCGCCCACAAGTACGGGCACCCCGAGCGCGACCGCGAACTGCTGCGGGAGCTCTCGCCTATGACGCGCATCGACGCGCTGCGCGTCCCCGTGCTCGCCGTCCACGGCGAACACGACACCAACGTGCCGCCGGGGGAGTCCGAGCAGTTCGTACGGGCGGCGCGCGACCGGGGTGTCCCGGCCGAACTGCTCACTCTGCGCGACGAGGGGCACGACTTCCTGCGCGCGGACAACCGGCGACTGTTCCGCCGGGCCGCCGCGGACTGGCTGGAACGCCACCTGACCGGCTGAACAGCCTCGTCGCCGGTCGCGCGGACCTCGGCGGCAGGGCGGGATCCCCCGGAGAGGTGATCACCGGGGCCCGGCCGGGCCGCCGTCGCTCGTCACGGCAGGCGGCGCCGGCCGGCACGGCTCACAGCCCGGCTACCTTGGCGCTCGCCGACAGCTCGTAGACCAGGGTGACGGTGCGTCGGCCGCCGGGCGGCAGGGACAGGCTCCAGCCGGCGATGCCCTCGGCGTCGATCGTGTCGGGGGCGGGAGAGCAGGCCTCCTTGCGCAGCCGGACCTCCACCGCCGAGACCTCGGAGACCGGGATCCGCTCGCGCAGGACGATCACCCGGTCGCCGTGCTCGCCGGGCGAGGAGAACCGGGACACGTGGAGGCGGACGGTGCGGGTGACCACGGTCCGCTGGGTGAGCGTGGCGGTGTCCCGGCTCTCCTCGGTGTGCCGGACGACCCGGTGGTCGTCGCGGCTGCCGTAGGCGAGTTCGACGGGGGCGTGGGGAGCGGTGAAGTCCAGGGTGCCGCGACCGGTGAACCCGCTGCCCCGGATGAGGTCGACGGGGCCGGCGAGCAGCGCGTGGCCGGACCGGTTGTCGAACCGCGCCACCTGGGTGACCAGTGGGGACAACTCGGGTGCGCAGGCGTACTCGATGCCCGCGGACGTGGTGAACGAGGAGAGCGGCACGCGGTGGGCACGGCCGTCCGAGGGCACGGAGACCGCCGCGGGGGCCTCCAGCACCCGTACCTCGTCGCCGTCGTCCACTCCCGGCAGACCGAGCACCGGAGCCGGCCCCAGGTCCGCGATCTCCTCCTCGCGCAGCTCGACGTCGACGGTGCGGCGCTCGGCGGAGGTGCGGTCCTGGAGCGTCAGCCGGTCCTCGCCCAGCCGGGGTGGCTCGGTGGACTGTGCCGAGCGTGCCGTCGACAGCGTCAGCCGTACGTCGGACCAGTCCTCGCCGGTGCGCTGCCAGACCATCGCGTCGGTCTCCAGCGTGAGGGAGTCGCCGTCGAGCACGGCCCGGTAGGCGGGCCGCCACAGCGCACACGGCGTGAGGTGGCTGAGGCGCAGCCCGGCCGGCCCGGCGACCGCGGCCTCGACGGTCAGTTCGATGTGGCCGACCAGTTCGGCAGGTTGCTCCTCGGCGAGCTCCAGCAGCCGCCAGGTCTCGGCGAGTTCGGAACCGAGGGCGGTCAGCCGGGCTTCCACGGTGCGCAGTTGCTCACCGTGGGAGTCGCGCTCCTCGTCCACCCGGTCCAGTTCGCGGGTCCAGCGGAGCGCCTCGCTCTCTCCTGAACCGGCGCCTTCGCCGATCTCCCGCAGCAGATCGGCGGCGAGACGGCCCAGCGCGTCGAGTCGGGCGTGCAGCCGGTCGCGGCGGCGCCCCAGGGCGAGCGACTCCTCTTCGAGCGTGTGCGCGCGGTGGCGCAGGGCGGAGTCGCCGTCGGCCGGCCGTGGCCCGCGCGGCGTCCAGTCGCGGACGATCCGCACGTCGAGCACGGTCGCCGGGTGTTCGGCGGTCAGCTCGGCGTGGAGGGTTCGGTCGACGGCCAGCGCGCTGACGGGCCCCAGACGCAGTCGCTGGACTCCCGCCTCCAGGTCGAGCACGGTGGTGCGCTCGACATGGGCGCGGTCCTCCAGGCAGGTGACGGCGGTGACGGGGAGGGGAATCGGCTCCGGTGCCATGGACATGGGATGTGTCAGCTCCTGCGGTTGCCGCCGGCCAGCGTCTTGGCGGACGCGATGCGGATCTCGTAGCCGCCGTCGAGGGCGGTGGTGGCGCCGGCGGGCAGGTCCACCCGCCACACGCGGGTGCCAGGTGCGTGCTGCTCCGGGCCCGCGCCGTCCCGGGGAGCCGACCAGTCGGCCCGTTCCTCGATCCGGATGTCCGCGTCGGAGGTGACCGGGACCCGCTCGCGGACCTCGACGGTGACGGTCTCGCCGAGCTGGTTGGCCAGCTCCACGTGGACGCGGTGGTCGAGCACGGTGGTGCTGTTGCGCAGCCCCGAGGTCGACTCGTGCAGGTTCGTACGGCGGGTGACCCGGACGCCCTGGGCCGGGCCGAGCCCCACCCGGCGCTCACCGCCGGGGGCGAGCGTGGGCAGGGCGGTGGTCAGCAGGTAGTCGTCGCCGGCGGTGACCTCCACCGGGCCGGCCAGCAGGGCCTGATCGGTGGAGTTGGAGAGCACCAGCGTCGCGTACACGGTCTGCTCCACCGACGGCACGCAGAGGTACTCGGTGCGCAGACCGACCGGGATCTCGCCGACGGTGACGGTGTGCCAGGTGCCGTCCGAGGGAATGTCCGCGCGGGCGACCGCGTCGAAGCGGTGGTCGAAGGAGCCGGCCGACTCGCGGGGCCGCACGGCGTGTCCGGGCAGCGGCAGCGCGGTCACCGCCTCGGCGCGGCGGCGGTACTCGGCCGCCACCGGATCGAAGGGAGAGTCCGGGAACAGCAGCCCCCGGCGACCACCGTGCTCATCGGCGCCGCTCAACGCGAGCGCGGTGTAGTCGAGTTCGGCGCCGCTCGGCCGTGGCGGACCGGCGGCCGGCGTCGCGGCCTGCGCCGGGGCGGCGCCACCAGGGGCGGCGGGGGGTGCGGCCGCGAAGGCAGGAGCCTGGGGAGCCATGGCCGCGGGCGCCGCGAGGGGCATGCTGCGGGCCCGCCCCCGGCCCCCGCCGCCCGGCCGTGACGGGACCGGCTGCGCGAACTCGTTCGTTCCGCTGCCGTAGGGCTCCGGGTAGGCGCTGCCCGCGCTGCCCGGCGGAGGCGGCGCTCCGTAGCTCGGCGGTGCCGCGGCGAGCGACTCGCCGTAACCCTGCGGTGCCGGCTGCATCGGCGGAACGGGAACGGGAACGGGAACGGGAACGGGAACGGGAACAGGAACAGGAACGGACGTGAAGCCGGCCGCCACGGGCCCGCCCCCGGGTGTCGGGGGAGCGGCGGCCGCGGCCGGCCGAGGGGGTGCCACGTCGTACCCGGCGAACAGGTCGGCCAGGCCCGACGGCGGCTCGCGCCAGCCGGACGGCAGGGGTGCGGGCTGACGGCGTCCGATCCGGAGGGAGCGGAGCCTCGGCAGGTCGGTACGGCGCCGCAGGTCGGCGGTGGCCAGGGCGATGCGTACACCGGTCCAGTCCTCGCCGGTGCGTTGGGCGACCGAGGCGCGCAGCACCAGACGGCCGCTGCTGTCGCCCTGACGGTGGGTGAGCCGGTAGGCCGGGACCCAGACAGCGCCCGGCACGCCGTACTCCAGCTCCACTTCCGCGTCGCCGGAGCCGTCGAGAGTCAGAACCGCCGAGACCGTGGTCTCCACGTGCGCCGCCGGTACGTCGGTCGAGGCGCGGGCGAGCCGGTCGGCGGCCGCGGCGAGCGCGTGCCCGGCGTGGCCCAGCGCCTCCTCCAGCTCGACGAGACGGGTGTGCAGCCCGGTCAGCCGCTCGTCGACGAACTCGGCGAGCTCCAGCCACGCGTCGACCGGAGTGCGGCGGTGCGGGTCGTCGCGTCTGCGGGCCGGCGGGACCGGGCGCAGAGCCTTGACCTCCTCGATCAGACCCAGTTGCCGGTCGCGGCGCCCCTGTGCCGCCGCGCACTCGTCCCGCAGCCGCTCCACCTCGCGCCGCAGCGTGTCGGGGACGGCCTCGGCGAGCGGCTCGGCCTCGACCTCCACCCGGGCCTCGGTGACGCGTACGCCTGGCGTGCCGGTGACACGGGCCCGCAGGGACCCGGGGTCCAGTGAGCGCGGCAGCCCCGTCACCCGCACCCGGCCGTCCGACGGCACGCTGCCCCGGGCCAGACGGCGGCAGACCGCGCCCTGCGCGTACACCACCACCGAATCGAGGGTCGAATCCCACCTCTGTGCCGTTCGAGCCGCCATGTGCCCCGCCCCCCCCGCCGAGTCCGTGCTGAGCGAAGCCTACGCCCGGGCAGTTCGGTCGATGGAGCCGGAGGGGGCGGGACCGTCAGGGGGCGTGACCCTCAGGACCGCCGTCTATCCGCGCTCTGAACTCGGCTCGGCAGTGCCGCCCGAGGGCGTTCTGGCTTTCGTGTGGAGGACCTCCCGGGCCTGCTCCGCCGCGCGGGTTATGCCCTCGGCGACGAAGTCGACGAAGCGGGCGATGTTCTCCAGGCGGGCGGCGGCCGGGGTGTCGGAGCCGAGGACGCCGACGCCCTGCCGTGCGACCTCGGCGAGTTGGATGCTGGACCTGGCACTGGCGATCGTCGACTGATAGAAGACGTCGTCGTCCACGAGGTAGCGCTCGCGGCGGCGTTCGTCCCGTTCCCGGCGGATGAGGCCCTGACTCTCGAGGAACGCGACCGCTTTGGAGACGGACGCCGGGCTGACCTCGAGGCGCTGGACGAGTTCGGACGCGGTCAGGCTGCCCGCGTCGGTGGTGTAGAGGCAGGTCAGCACCCGGGACATCATCTTGGGCAGGCCCTGTCCCATGAGGAGAGTCGTGAACATCTCCTCGTACTCGCGCACGGCCTCGGCGTCGCGTCCATGGGCCGGCGCCGGCGCCTGCGTCCCCCGGGGTGCGGTCTGCCTGCGCTGGTGGGTGCGGCGTTCGGTGGCGCGATGGGCCAGGTCGGCGCGGTAGGCGGTGGGGCCGCCGTTGCGCATCACCTCACGTGTGATCGTCGAGGTCGGACGATCGAGACGTCTGGCGATCTCCGCGTAGGCGAGCCCGTCGGCCAGTCCCAGCGCGATCTGCTGGCGTTCCTGCTGGGTGAGTCTGCCTCCCGGCATGGCGATCTCCTTCGTGCTGCTCGGTGCCTCCAGCATAGCGTTCACTTTCCATCCATTGCAACGAGTCGCGTTTCTGTCGTTGCGTTAGATTTAGATCCGTTGCAACGATTTGTTGCCTCTGACCTGCCTATATATGAATCAGATGCAACGACTATGTTGAGTGATTCTTGAATGCAACGTAGCTTTTCCACTGTCGGAAACAGAAGCCCGAAGGAGAGCACGATGCAGAAGTTCGAAACCCCCGCCCCGATCGCCGCCGTCCTCGACATCCCCGCGGGACGCATCCGGTTCATCGCCGCCGACCGGGCCGACACCACGGTCGAGGTCCTACCCGCGGACGCCTCGAACAGCCGTGACGTGAAGGCGGCCGAGCAGGCCAGGGTCGAATTCGGCGGCGGAGTCCTGCGCGTCGAGGCCTCGGTGCAGAACCGGATCCTCGGCAACTCCGGATCCATCGAGGTGACCGTCCAACTGCCCGCCGACTCCTGGGTCGAGGCGAAGGCGGCCAGCGCCGAATTCCGCGGTGTCGGTCGGCTCGGCGACGTCGTCTTCCAGGGCTCGCAGGGCTCCGTCAAGCTCGACGAGGCCGCGAGCGTCCGCCTCACCCTGCTCGCCGGTGACGTCGCGGTCGGCCGCCTCAACGGCCCCGCGGAGATCAGCACCAAGAAGGGCGACATCCGGATCGCCGAAGCCGTGCGCGGCACGGTGATGCTGCGCACCGACGCCGGCGAGGTGTCGGTCGGCGCGGCCCGCGGAGTCTCCGCCTCCCTGGACGCCGGCACCACCTACGGCCGGATCCACAACACGCTGAAGAACTCCGAAGGCACCACCGGCCTGAACATCCACGCGACCACCGCCTACGGCGACATCGTCGCCCGCAGCCTCTGAGGAGTGATCGTCATGACCAACCCGGCCATCGCGGCGAACGGGCTGCGCAAGTCCTACGGCGACAAGACCGTGCTCGACGGCATCGACCTGGCCGTCCCCGAAGGAACGGTCTTCTCCCTGCTCGGGCCGAACGGCGCCGGCAAGACCACCGCCGTGAAGATCCTCTCCACGCTCATCACCGCCGACGGCGGGCAGGCCCAGGTCGCCGGCCACGACCTCGCCACCGACCCGCAAGCGGTACGTGCCGCGATCGGTGTGACCGGGCAGTTCTCCGCCGTGGACGGTCTGATCACCGGCGAGGAGAACATGCTGCTCATGGCGGACCTGCACCACCTGCCCAAGGCTGAGGGCCGCCGGGTGGCCGCCGAACTGCTGGAACGCTTCGACCTGGTCGAGGCCGCGAAGAAACCCGCCGCCACCTACTCCGGCGGCATGAAACGCCGCCTCGACATCGCCATGACACTCGTCGGCAGCCCGCGGATCATCTTCCTCGACGAGC
>NZ_JBEOVB010000020.1:0-145631 GCF_040295245.1 Streptomyces sp. NPDC002884
GCCGCGGCGGCCTTGCCGGCCGCCAGCACGTCCTCTTCGAGCCGGACCTGTGTCTGCTTCTTCGTGGAAGTCACACTCCGCACGATAGCAGGGTGGTAGCAGGCCGTGGGGTGGACATCGGGACGGTGCGCGATCGGCGCGGCGTGGGCACGCGCCGACGGCGCACCGGCGCCGCCGCTCCGACGTCGCCCGGTCTCAGTGGTGTCGAGCAGGCCGGCGACTGCGCCCAAGGCGGTGGCGAGGCCCTGTGGGGCTCGCCGCCTTCTCGTGTGCGGTCAGCCGGTCAGAGGCTGCCACCGGTCTTCCTGGGCGGGGTCGATACCGCTCAGCCACACCAGCGCCCCACCGATCAGGCCGGGCCTGTCCCGGGTGGCCAGGGTCGGGGCTTCGAGCATGTCGGCGGCCTCTTCCAGGTAGGTGACCAGCGTGTCGAGCTCTTCGTCGGGGTGCTCGTGGTAGCGGGACCAGCGGCCCAGATACCCGGTCGCGGCGTCCAGGTAGAGGCCCGAGGTGGTGTCGGACGGACCCGAGGCGACAACGGGGATCCGGGTCGGCGTCCACACGGTGATCCGCTCGTCTTCGGGGCGGTCGGCGTCGAGGACGGCCTGGTGGCTCTGGGCGTCCGTCTTCAGCCGGTGGACGGCGGCCACGGCGTCCAGGGGCATGAGCGCCCCGTTGCCCGGGAGGCATCCCCAGCCGTTTCCCCCGTCGTCGCCCGCGGTCAGCAGCCACAGGACGCGCAGCTCGACGGGTATCCGGACACCGAGGTCCTCTTCCAGGGCGGCGAGGGCGGCGGGGCCGGCACCGGCGCGGAGCGCGGCGTAGGAGTCGGGGGCGTTGGCCTGGAGCCAGCGGGTGATGCGATGCCAGGCATCGGCGACCTCCCGTACGGTGACCGCGGCGGCGGCAGGATCAGCAGACCGCTCCTGGTCTCGGCCCTGCGTCTGGTCCTCCTCCTGATCCTCTTCCTGGTCTTCGGCTTCGTCGGGGGTCTCGGTGGAGGGAGCCGGTCGCAGGAAGCGGATCCCTATCCGGTCCGGCTCGCGGATGTAGCCGACGAGCAGATCGGGGCAGTCCTCGAACATGTCGCCGTCGACCTTCACGGTGAGGACACCAGGGAGCCCCGAAGGCCGGCCCATGTCAGGGTCGTCGGCCAGCTGACCGGCCAGGGCCTTCAGCGCGTAGGGGACGCCGCCCCCCGACCGGGCGGCGATGTCGCGTACAAGCGGGTCGATCTCGACCTTCACAGCCTTGGTGCTCCTCGCTCGTCTGATGAGAGGCGTGCGGTGCCCGTCACACGGTAGGACGCCCGCGCTCACCGTCGACCGGGAAGCCAAGGCCGAGCCGGCCGACCTGCCAGGAGACGGCCGCGGCACCAAAGGCTCGGTCCCCGGTCCCCGGTCCTCGATCCTCGGTCGCGGCGCAGACGGGCTCGAGGACACGCGCGATCTTGTTCCGGGTCCTGACGGGCGGCACGGCGGAAGGCATTCCGCAGCAGGCGGGCCCGTTCACCATGAGGTGGACGGGCCCTTTCGCGCGCTGCGCATGCTCATGCGCGGATGGCGTGTTCACGCGGCACCGCGTTACGACAGGGCGCCCTTCTTCGCGCCGGAGAACGCGGCGAACGCACCGATGGCGAGGAACAGGAAGGTCATCGCGTCGGCCGTCTCGCTCCAGCCCTCGGTCAGCAGGTCGAAGTGCTCGGTGAACAGCGAGGTCGCGGAGACGTCGAGCTCGTCGGCGCCGATCACCGCGATGCCGATGAGCTGGCCGAGGTAGACCGCGCCCAGCGACAACAGGGCGCTGACCACGGGCAGGACCGGGTTGGTGCCACCGATCTTGCCCGCCGCGAAGCCGATGAGGAAGCCGACGCCGACGGCCGCGTAGCCGATCTCGTACTCGGTCGCGCCGACGATCCCGCCGTAGACACCGGCGGTGACCAGGGCGACGACGACGGCGACGACCAGGCCCAGGGCGAGATTGTTGCGGGCCGGGGCGGCCGCGGGCGCGAACGGGGCCGGCGGAGGTACGGCGGCACCGGGCTGCTGGGCGTAGGGGTTGCCGTCGGTGGGCTGCGGGGCGCCCGGTGCTCCGACAGCGGGCTGCTGGGCGAACGGGTTGCCGTCGGACGGCGGCGGAGCTGACTGGGTCATGACAGGATCCCCCCACGGGACTGATGCGACGAGCGGTGTGGTGTGTGCACGAATGTGCGACGAGACGCCGAAGACTAGCAGGCGCGGCGACCCCCTTCACCTGGGATTACCCGGGGCATTTCGGGTGGGAGCCGGCCGGCGGGTCCGCGCCGGCCGGTGCGGGAATCCAGGGGGAAAGTCCGGGGGGGGAAGGTCCAGGGGAAGTCCGGGGGAACCATGGGGAAGCCCGCCGGGAGTCCGTGGGAGATCGGTGCGGCGGACCGAGCAGAACAGGGGCTTGCCGGTGCGCCCGCAGACGGCCCCGGCCCGTCCGGGTCATTGACGTGCCGGCGACACGGTGGCTTGATGAACCATGCGCGGCAATGGGAGCGCTCCCATGCGCGCGAACCGCACTCCCGCTCCCGCCCCACTTCGGGAAGGACACCCCGTGCGCAGCAGACGCCAGCCCCTCCTCGCCACTTTCCTGGCCGCCCTGCTCGTCCTCGCCGCCGGTCTCGGCCTGGCCGGAGCCCCGTCCGCCGCGGCCGTGACCGCGGTACGGATCATGCCGCTCGGCGACTCCATCACCGGCTCCCCGGGCTGCTGGCGCTCCCTCCTCTGGAACCAGCTGCAGAACGCCGGTTACACCGACATCGACTTCGTCGGCACGCTGAACGCCCAGAGCTGTGCCCTCACGCACGACGCCGACAACGAAGGCCACGGGGGCTTCCAGGCCACCGCCACCGCCGACCAGAACCTGCTCCCCGGATGGCTGGCGTCGACCCTGCCCGACATCGTCGTCATGCACTTCGGCACCAACGACGTCTGGAGCGGCATCGCGCCGGACACCGTCCTCGCCGCGTACACCAAGCTGGTCGGCCAGATGCGGGCCGGCAACCCGGCGATGAAGGTGCTGGTCGCCCAGCTCATCCCGATCAATCCGAGCAGCTGCGCCGAGTGCGCCGCTCGTGCGGTGGCCTTCAACCAGCGCATTCCGGCTTGGGCCCAGGGCATCACCACCGCGCAGTCGCCGGTGACGGTCGTCGACCAGTGGACGGGCTTCGACACGGCCACCGACACCTATGACGGCGTCCACCCCAACGCCGCCGGCGACGCCAAGATGGCGGCCCGCTGGTACCCGGCGCTGTCGGCCCTGCTCACCCCCGCAACCCCGGGTGATCCGGGCGACCCCGGGAACGGTGGCTGCTCGGCGGTCTTCCGGGCGGTGTCCGTGTGGCAGGGCGGCTACCAGGGTGAGGTGACGGTCACCAACACCTCGTCCACGGCAGCGATCTCCTCCTGGGCGGTGACCCTCGCCCTCGAGACGGGCAGCCGGCTCACCCAGGTCTGGAACGGCGCGCCGACCGGGACGACGGTACGCAACGCCGGGTGGAACGGCACGCTGACGGCGGGGGCGAGCACCACCTTCGGCTTCCTCGCGAGTACGTCGGCTGCGGCGGGCGCGCCTTCGGTGACGGCCACCTGTTCGGCGTCTTGAGACCGTCCGGCGGGTAGCGGGAGATCTCGAAGCAGGTCCGGCGGGCAGCGGGAGGATCTCGAAGCAGCACCGCCACGGTGGCGGTGCTGTGCGCGCCCGGTCGATCGGGCGCCGGCACATCGGCCGATCGCTCGGTGGGGCCGGGGCCCGGGCCGTGAACGCACCGCCGTGATCAGTGATTCGCCCGCCGGCATCGGCTGCGCCCCGGGCCGCCGTATCCGGCTCCACGTCACCCCCACGCGTACTGCCAACCGGGCGCGCCCACCGCCCACTTGCGATCCGGCAGGCCGTGGCCGCTCGTCGACGGACACCACTGCGGCGACCGTGGCGTGATCGACGAGCGCCGCTGAAGGCCGGCTTCCCGCCCCCGGCCACGTCGCCGAGAAGACCGCACCGGGTCGTACGGATCCCGCCCCCAGGAGGTGTGCGGGATCCGGCGTGCGTGCGGAGCCGTACGAAAATGTTTCGTAACCGAGGGATTTCTCCACCTTGTCCCTGGTGTGAATGACGTGTCAGTGTCCCGGTCCAGCAGGCAGACCGCCTCTGCGGCCATCCGAAAGCCTTTCGTGATGCTCCCCAGCTGCCTGACGCACCTACTGCGTGCAGAGAGAAAGAGACTGAGCATGCGCGGATTCCGGAACAACAGAGCTTGGCGCGTCGTCGCGTCCACCGTCACGGCCTCGGCACTCCTGGGTCTTGCCGCGTGCGGGAACTCCGGGCCGTCCACGACCTCGTCGGCGGAGGGCCTGACGATGTGGGCGCTGAACGACCAGACCATCCTCAAGGAGTCTGTGGACGCCTACAACAAGGACCACCCCGACACGAAGATCACTCTGCGGCTGTTCGCCAACGACGACTACAAGCAGAAGCTGCGGGTGGCGTTCGGCGCGAACCAGGCTCCGGACGTCTTCTTCAGCTGGGGCGGCGGGGCGCTGGACGACTACGTCAAGGCGGGCAAGGTCGCTCCCCTCACGGACAGTCAGGTGAACCTGCTGCGGTACACGCCCAGCGTGATGCAGAGTGCCACCTTCGACGGCAAGGCCTACGGCGTCCCCGCCAACGGCCTCGCTCCGGTCGTCCTCTACTACAACAAGAAGGTGCTCGCCGACGCGGGCGTCGAGCCGCCGAAGACGTACGCCGAGCTGATGACGGCTGTGAAGAAGCTGAAGGCCGAGGACGTGGTGCCGATATCCCTGGCGGCGAACTCCAAGTGGCCCACGCTCATGTACACGGAGTACCTGCTCGACCGGACCGGCGGCTCCGAGGTGTTCTCGAAGATCGCCGCCGGTGACGCCTCCGCCTGGAAGGACCCGGCCGTCACGAAGGCCAACCAGTACCTCCAGGACCTGAGCAAGGCCGGCGCCTTCGGCGACAGCGCCTCCTCCGTGAGTTACGACCAGGGTGCGTCCACGGCCCTCGTCTACACCGGCAAGGCGGCCATGGAGGTCATGGGCACCTGGGAGTACGCCAACTTCGTCAAGGCCGCGCCGGACTTCGTGAAGACCGATCTGGGCTACACCGTGTTCCCGACGCTGCCCGGCGGCACGGGTGACCCCGACAGCATCGTCGGCAACCCTTCCAACTTCCTGTCGCTGAACTCGGCGAGCACGCACAAGACCGAGGCCCTGAAGTACCTGAAGGACTACGTCCTGAACGACTCCCAGGTCGACGCCTACCTCGCGGCCGGCAGCGTCCCGCCCGTCAACGGTCTGGACTCGAAGCTGGCCGCGACGAAGTCGTCCGACAAAGCGTGGCTGCAGTTCGTCTACGACCTCGTGCAGAAGGCACCGGGCTTCCAGCTCTCCTGGGACCAGGCCCTGCCGTCGGATCAGGCGGACCCGCTGCTGACCAATGTGGACAAGTCACTCCTGCGGCAGATCACGCCCGAGCAGTTCGGCGAGAACATGAGCAAGGCGGCGCGGTGATGACAGCCGTGGTCTCCACCCCCGGCCCGGCCGCGCACAAGAGGGCGCGGCCGGGCGGGCCCCGCGGGAGGCGCCGCTGGAGCGGTGTCGTCATGGCCGCTCCCGCCCTGCTCCTGTTCGGTCTGTTCGGCCTGGTCCCCCTGGTGGGCGTGGTGGCGCTCGGCTTCGCCGACTGGGACGGTCTGGGCTCCATCGGCTGGGCGGGCTTCGGCAACTGGAGCGGCGTCCTCGGTGACGGCGCGACCTGGCAGGCGCTGTGGCTCACCGTCAAGGTGATGGTGGTCAGCTGGCTGGTCCAGACGCCGCTCGCCCTGGCACTCGGCCTCTTCCAGGCTCCCCGGGGCCGGCTGCGCGCGCTGTTCGCCGTGCTGTGGTTCCTGCCGTTGCTGCTGTCGGCGGTGGCGATCGGTCTGACCTGGCAGGCGCTGCTCGATCCGTCCTTCGGTATCGGTTCCTCGCCCGGTCTGCACTGGCTGGCGAAGCCGCTGCTCGGCTCCCCGGAGTTGGCCCTCTACACGGTGATCGCCGTGATCGCCTGGCAGTTCGTGCCGTTCCACGCGCTGCTCTACCAGGCCGGCATCCGGCAGATCCCCGTCTCGCTGTACGAGGCCGCCGCCATCGACGGGGCCGGGCCCGTCACCCGCCTGCTGCGGATCACCCTGCCGCAGCTGAAGTACACGCTGGTCACGTCCAGCACTCTCATGCTCGTCGGCTCGCTGACCTACTTCGATCTGATCTTCGTGCTGTCCGGCGGCACCGGAGGCCCCGGCACCGCCACCCGAGTCCTCCCCCTCGCCATGTACATCACCGGTTTCCAGGCCCACGACATGGGCCGGGCCAGCGCGGTCGCCACCCTCCTGGTGGTCACCGGTCTCGGCTTGTCGCTGCTGACCACGCGTCTGTCCGGCTTCACCCGCATGGACAGCCAGCAGGAGGGCATGTGAGCACCACCATGGCCAAGAGCCGCCCCGAGGCCGGCGGCCAAGGGAGGGTCCGGCGCCCGGAGGCACCGCCGCGTGCCGCCGGCCGGGCGCGTCTCACCGTCTCGGCGCTCCGCCGCACGATCACGGGCAGTGCCGCTCTCCTGTGGACCGCGCTGGTCGTCGTGCCGGTCTACTGGCTGGTCGTGACCAGCCTGCGCAGCCGGACGGACTTCACCACCGACAGTCCGCTGGCGCTGCCCGGCCGTCCGACGCTCGCGAACTACCGGACCGTCCTGGACGGCGACTTCGCGACCTATCTGCTCAACAGTGTCGTCGTGACCGTGGCGACGGTCGCGTTCACCGTGGTGGCCGCGCTCATGGCCTCGTTCGCGATCGTCCGGCACAGCGACAGTCGCTGGTCCCGGCTGGCCTTCCGGCTGTTCCTGCTCGGGCTGGCCATCCCGCTCCAGGCCGTGATCATCCCGGTGTACCTGCTGATCATCCGGATGCGGCTGTACGACAGTCTGCTCGCGATCGTGCTGCCGTCGGTGGCGTTCGCACTGCCGATCACCGTGATGATCATGGTGAGTTTCCTGCGGGACGTACCCCGTTCGTTGTTCGAGGCGATGGTCGTGGACGGAGCGAGCGACTGGCGCATGCTGTGGTCGCTGGCGGCGCCTCTGGCCCGCCCGGCTCTCGTGACGGTCGCCGTGTACGACGGCCTCCAGGTCTGGAACGGCTTCCTCTTCCCGCTGATCCTCACCCAGAGCGGTGACAAGGCGGTGCTGCCTCTGGCGCTGACGCTCTACCGGGGCCAGTTCGGGATCGACGTACCGGCGACGATGGCCGCGGTCGTGCTCTCCACGCTGCCCGTGCTGGTGGTGTTCCTGCTCGCCCGCAGGCAGCTCGTCGCCGGCCTCACCGCCGGATTCTCGAAGTAGTTCCGTTCACGTGGCGGGCCCATGGCCCCGTTCACCATCAGCGCGTTCCGCACGGCGGCCGGACCGGCCTGCTCGCCCGCCGTGCGCGTACCCGTGCACATCCTGAGGAGTCGCGACATGACGACCACCGTCCCGGGCCACAACGGCCTCCCGCACACGGGAGACGACCGCCCTTGGGCCGACATCACCCTGTCGACCTCCGCGCGGGTCGAGGCGCTGCTCGCCCGGCTCACCCTGCCGGAGAAGGTCGCGCAGCTCAGCAGCACCTGGGAGGACATCGAGGCCGACGGACCTGAAGTGGCCCCGGGCAGCAATCACTTCGGCCGTGTCGGCGATCTCGACGAGGTGGCGCGGCACGGCCTCGGGCAACTCACCCGGCCCTACGGCACGTTGCCCCGTCCCGCTCTGGAGCACGCCCGTCTGCTGGCCGACCGGCAGCGGCAGGTGGTGGCGCAGAGCAGGCTCGGCATTCCGGCCATGGCCCACGACGAATGCCTGACCGGTTTCACCGCCTACGGGGCGACGATCTATCCGACGTCCCTGGGCATGGCGGCCACCTTCGATCCCGGCCTGATCCGCCGTGTCGGCGAGGCGATCGGCGACGACATGGCCGAGGCCGGTGTCCACCAGGGCCTGGCGCCGGTCGTCGACGTGATCCGTGACTACCGTTGGGGTCGCTGCGAGGAGACCTACGGCGAAGACCCGTATCTGGTCGGTGAGCTGGCCGAGGCGTACGTCCTGGGCATGCAGAGCGCGGGGGTCGTCGCCACCCTCAAGCACTTCGCCGGATACTCCGCCTCGATGGGCGGCCGCAACCACGCACCCGTGCGGATCGGCCGCAGGGAGCTCTTCGACGTCATCCTGCCGCCGTTCGAACGGCTCGTCGCCGCAGGCGTGGGGTCCGTCATGAACTCGTACGCCGAGATCGACGGCGAGGCACCCGCCGCGAGCCGGTGGCTGCTCACCTCCGTACTCCGTGACCAGTGGGGTTTCGAGGGCACTGTCGTCTCCGACTACTGGTCGCTGCCCTTCCTGGTGAACGCCCACCGGGTGGCCCGCGACCTGCCCGCCGCCGGTGCGCTCGCCCTGCGGGCCGGTATGGACGTGGAACTGCCCGACCAGCGCGGCTTCGGCGAGGCGCTCGTCGGCGCCGTCGAGCGGGGGCAGGTCGAGGAGAGCGTTGTCGACCGGGCGGTCCGGCGGGTCCTGCGGCAGAAGATCGAACTCGGTCTCCTCGACTCCGACTGGGATCCGCGCCCGCCCGCCCTGCGCGCGGGCGTGCTCGACCTGGACAAGCCCGAGCACCGTCGACTCGCCCACGCCGTGGCGCAGTCCGGCGCCGCGCTCCTGGCGAACGACGGGACTCTCCCCCTTCGCTCAGCGGGCCGTATCGCTCTGATCGGCCCCTGCGCCGACGACGTCCGCACCATGTTCGGCTGCTACAGCTTTCCCAACCATGTCCTCGCCGACCGGGAAGACCTCGGCAACGGCGTCGAAGCGACTTCCCTGCGCTCCGCCCTGGCCGCCGAACTGCCCGACGTGCAATGGTCGTTCACCCAGGGATGTCCGATCCGCGACGAGGACCGTTCCGGGATCCCGGCCGCGGTGGAAGCCGCCGTCGCCGCTGACGTCACCGTCCTGGTCGTCGGCGACAAGGCGGGCATGTTCGGCATCGGCACCTCCGGTGAGGGGTGCGATGTCGAAGACCTGCGTCTGCCCGGCGTACAGGAGGAACTGGTCGAGGCGGTACTCGGGACGGGCAGGCCCGCGGTGCTGGTCGTCAGCAGCGGGCGGCCCTACGCCGTGGGCCCGCACGTCTCCTCCGCCGCGGCCATGGTGCAGGTCTTCCTCCCCGGCGAGGAGGGCGGTCGGGCGGTGGCCGAACTCCTGTCCGGAAAGGCGAACTTCAGCGGCAAGCTGCCGGTGCAGATTCCCGCGTCCCACGGCGGCCAGCCCTACACGTACCTCCACCCCCCGCTGGGCGACCGGCAGAGCTGGCTGTCCAACCTCGACCCGAGCCCCGCGTTCCCGTTCGGGCACGGGCTGTCGTACACGACGTTCGAGATCGACCGGCTCGCCGTCGACCGCGAGCAGGTGCCGACCGACGGGCAGTTCACGGTCTCCGTACGGGTACGGAACACCGGAGGCGTGCGGGGTGCCGAGACCGTGCAGCTGTACGCCGTCGACCCCGTCGCGCAGGTGACCCGCCCGGTCCGGTCCCTGCTCGCCTTCGCCAAGATCCACCTCGAACCCGGCGAGCAGGCCACCGCCCGCTTCCACGTCCACACCGACCGGCTCGCCTTCACCGGCCTCGGCGGCCACCGCGTCGTCGAAGCCGGCGAGATCCTGCTGTACGCGGGAGGGTCGAGCCAGGACACTCCGGCCCAGGGGACGGTCGTACTCCTCGGCGAGGAGCGGGACGCGACGGTCGTACGGCATCACGCCGTACCGGTGACCGTGCTGCGGAAGTAGCCGGGCGAAACAGAACAAGGCGGGCGGCCCGCGGTCGCCCGTCCTTGGCGTACCCGAGCGCGCTCCCGAGCCTGGGCCGGGGGACCTTCGGGACACGATCGAGCGCCTTGCGGGCCGCGCACACGGGTACCGGCGGCGGCCGCGGCCGCCTCGCGGAACACGGCAGACCGAACAGTACGCATCGGCCTTGCCCCCGGGAGCGCGGTCCCGTTAGCTTGCGGCAGAGGTTCTGACCAGGGATTCGGTGCGCTTTCGGCGCATCGGTGCCGGTAGTGGGACGGGCATCGGGTGACAGTTCAGGGCAAGGCCCATCTGGAGGCACAACGCGGGTTGCTGACGGACATCGCCGCCGAGGCGGGCGTGTCCCTCAGCACCGTGTCCAAGGTCGTGCACCAGCGCCGTGACGTCGGCGCGAAGACCCGCGCCCGGGTGGAGGAGCTGCTGGCGCGCCACGGGTACGTCCGTCCGTGGGAGCGGGATTCCGCTCGCCCCCGGCAGATCATCGCCCTCTTTCGCGACATGTCCGGGCCCTACACGCTGGAGGTCGCCCGCGGAATCGTGGACGCGGCCGGCGCGCTCGGCATCAGCGTGGTGACCGGAACGACCAGCAGGCGCCCCATATCCCAGTGGCTCGAGGACTGCGTGGCGCTCGGCGCCGCCGGGCTGATCATCGTGATCTCGATGCTGACCGAGGAAGACCAGCGCCGCATCATCGAGCAACGCCTCCCCGTCGTACTCGTCGACCCGCTCAGCGCTCCGACCCTGGACATCCCGAGCATCGGGGTGACCAACTGGAACGGCGCCAGGGACGCGATGCAGCACCTCCTCGCGCTCGGACACACCCGGATCGGCATGGTCGCGGGCCGGTCGCACTCCCTGGCCGGCGCTGCCCGCCTGCACGGCTACCGGGCCGCCCTCGATGAGGCCGGAATCGCGTACGACCCCGCGATTGTCCGCTCGACCGACTTCGACTACGACGAGGCGCTGGCCGCCAGCCGTCACATCCTCCGCTGCGAAGAGCCGCCCACGGCTGTCTTCGCGGCCAGCGACGCACAAGCCCTCGGTGTCCTGGAGGCCGCCCGCCAGGAAGGGTTCGGCGTTCCGGACGACTTGGCGGTCATGTCCTTCGACGACACCCTGGTGGCAGCCATGGCGTGTCCACCCCTGAGCGCGGTACGCCAGCCGTTCGAGGAACTGGGACACGAGGCGACCCGGGTGCTCATGCAGGTCGCCGACGGCCGGCCGCTCGCGTCCTCGCGGATCGAACTGGCGACGGAACTGGTGCTGCGGACGTCGACCTCCCCGCCCCGCCGCGTCATCACCCCATGAACGGCAACGACGCGGGGTGCGGCCGCACAGAGCGGCCGCACCCCGGTCCCGTCGGTGGAGACTAGCCTCGGCTCCACCTCTGGGTGGCGTTGCCGAGAGCGGTCCACAGCTGGACCTTCGAACCGTTGGCCGTCCCCCAGCCGGCGACGTCGATCGCGAGACCGTTGGAGTGGCCGGCGACGGATCCATCGAGCCGGAACCACCACTTCTGGCTGGCCTTTCCGTTGCAGGCCCAGAGGATCAGCCTGGCGCCCGCGGTGGTGCCGTCACCGTCCACGGCAAGGCACTTGCCGGCGACCCGGAGTTCACCCGCGGCGGTCTGCGTGACGGTCTGGTTCGCGTTCCCGGTGCAGTCCCAGATCTGGACCTGCACACCGGTCCGGCCGTTCGGCACGTCCAGGCAGCGACCGGAGTTGGCCCCCTTCAAGGTGAAGGACGCGCCGGTCGGCAAGGGGTCCTGGACGAGCTGCCAGTCCTGTGAACCGTCGTCGGTCGACGCCGCCAGGGCGACGGAGCCACCCGCGGTCGCTCCCGTCATGTACAGACCGGTGTTACGGACCGAACGGAGCTTGTAGTACCCGCCGGCCGCAGGAACCAGGGTCCACTGTTTGTCGGTGGCTCCGTCGTCGACCCACTGTGCGAGCTTCTGCCCGGCTGTCGCGCCGCCGGTCCAGACGGCGACCGAGCGGCCTCCGGTCTTGTTGAGCAGGGTCACGTTGTCGCCCTTGGCCGTCAGATGCCAGCGCTGCGAGTCGTCCACCGCGTCCCGGGGCTTCAGGACGAGGTCGGGTACGTTCCCCGTCAGATTGGCGTCCTGCGTCTTGCCGGCGTCGGGGCTGAGGACCTGGCCCGTCAGCCGGTTGACGAGGGTGTCGTAGACGCCGTCGGACCGGCCGAGGTCGACCTCGGCGTACTTCACGGGTCCGACGCTCCCGCCGCTCCAGCCGGCCTGGAGGATGAGGACGCGTCCGGTGCCCTCGACGTACTGGAGGTTGCGGCTGTAGCCGGCGGCGATCGTCGTCTGGTACTCCTTCCAGGTGCCGTTGCTCAGTCCGGACTCGTTCACCCAGACGTTGCCGCTGCCGGAGGCGTTGTAGACGATGCGTCCGTCCGGCATCGGGAGCAGGACCGGGCTGCCGCCCGTGGACAGCGTGCGCCCGCCCGAGGGCACGGGCAGAGCGGTGATCGCGGCGTCACCGGCCGAGTAGAACTTCAGCGGGTCGTCGGCGAGCCGGTAGCGGACGTTCGTGCCGCCGCCCCAGTACTCGTACGTGAGCAGCCACTTGCCGTCGGTGGTCGGAGCGATCGTCGTCATGCCCGGGCGTCCACCGCCGATCTCCGTCTTGCCGCCGTTGTCGACGGTGCCGCCCGGGACGTCGACGACCGGCTGACTCCAGGAAGCGCTGCTGCCGTCCCAGGTCTTGTGCACGAGGACCTGACCGCCCGAGTCCGGCGCCGTGGCGTTGTCCGGGTCCGGTGTGGGCGCTCCGGTGGTGGCGTCGTAGCCGAGGTAGTCGTTCTCGTCGGAGTAGTACGCGACGAGCTTGCCGCCCCGGGCGACCAGATGGGGCTCCCAGACGGGGTCGACCTGCGCGGAGGTGTTGGCAGCGGAGACGCGGCCGATGGCTCCGGCGCTGCCGCCCTGCCAGCCGCCGGTGGCGATGACGTTCTGGATGCTCCAGGTCGCGCCGTCGTCGGTGCTGGAGTACAGCGCGAGCGCCACGTCCTTGCGGTCGCCGTCCCCCGACGGCGTCCAGCTCGCGTCGGCGGCCTTCTGCTCCCGGTAGTAGGCGTCGTCCCCGGAGACGATGCTCGCCAGCAGCAGCGTGCCCGCCTTCAAGGCGCCGACGTCCTGCGGGAGAACGTACAGATACGGATTCGTCCAGTTGCTCGTGTATTTCGCGTAGTTCGAGCTGCTGGATAGGTAGGCGGGTGCCTTGACATCGGCCAGCTTCTGCCAGGTCGTGCCCTGGTCGTCGCTCTTGTAGACCGGCATCGTCTGCCCGACCGGATCGCTCTGGCTGTTCTCGAAGGCCGCCACGATCCGGCCGCTCGGAAGCTGCGCCGACTTCGGGTAGAGAACGCAGGGGTTCTTGTTGCAGGTGGCTGGATTGTCCGCCACATACAGGTTCGACGAGCTCGGCTGATAGGCCGTCGCAGTCGTCGCGGAGGCGATGGCGAATCCCATCCCGACGCCGAGAGCCGTCGCTGCCGCGACCGTTCTCCGTACCCATTGCTGTATCAATGCGTTTCCTCTGAGCATGTGGTGATCGGCCGTCAGACCGTGGAGGTGGCCGCTTCGCGACCGTAGAACGAGACCCCTTTCACGACGCCCTCTCCGCCACGCGTCTCCGTGGAAACGCTGCAGCAGAAGCCGACTTGCCCCTGCTCGACCCGTCGGCGAATTCCGGCGCTCCGCATCGGCCGCGACATTGCCGTCAGCCACTCCGACGGACCACGGGAAGGGCGGCAGGAAGGACGACGGGAAGGGCGACGGACAAACGGTGAGCTGGAAACTCGTCCGCCATGGAAGCGGATGGCAATCACTCCGGCAGGAACCGGATGGAGACAGTATTAGGACGCGAGGCCGCCGTGTCACCGGTTCGTTTCCGAAAGGATTTCGCACGCCGCACTTCATCGAATATTGACATGGCACCTCGGAACGACCCCAGGCCCGATCGGGGTGCTGCACTGCCGGGGGCGTGGGGATCGGGCTGAACAACCACCTCCGACGTGGTCCCCGGCACCCGTCCACGTCGAGTGACCCGCCCACCGCCCGACCGGCCGCACGTCCGGGCCGCCACGGGTCCACGG
The DNA here is from genome assembly GCF_040295245.1 of Streptomyces sp. NPDC002884. Classification (NCBI taxonomy): domain Bacteria; kingdom Bacillati; phylum Actinomycetota; class Actinomycetes; order Kitasatosporales; family Streptomycetaceae; genus Streptomyces; species Streptomyces sp. NPDC002884. Next base: position 14,035 of record NZ_JBEOVB010000020.1, read on the forward strand.
CTGCCCCACCCCGCGCAGCCGCGGCCGCCGGGAGCGGGCCGGCCTCCACGCCGCGGCCTGTGGGGCGCATCGCTCCGACCGAGCCCGTGGCAGCGGGCATGGGAGCGTACTTGCGCCCCCACTCCGACCTCGGCCGATCATTGGCCTGAGCTATTGTGGAGAGTGATCAATTCGGGAATGATCTCCCGCCGTGGTCATCTTCCTCGCCGTCGTATCCGGCGTGTTTCTCATCGGGCTCTGCCTCTTCTTCATCACCCCCATCTGTGTCGACCGCTGGGTCAGAAGGCGCTTTGTGGCATCCGACTACGGCCTTCCGCCCCGCGAGATGCTCGACGACCAACGCCCCGGTCCGCCCCCGTCGGCGCACCGGAGAAGAGAGAGACAGTCCGTCGCCGACGCGGCGTGGCAGGGGGACTGGGATCCCGCCGAACGGTATGTACGGGCGGCAGGCGAAGACTGGGACGAGCGCTGGGCCCGGCTGGAGTTCCTGGAACAGGTCGCACGGCGGGACGGCGCCTGGCTCGAGGCCTGGCGCGCCGCTCAGCCGGGAAACTGTGACGCGGCAACCCTCCAGGCGTACTTCGTGGTCCACCGCGCCTGGGAGATCCGGGGGAACGCCTACTCTCACAAGGTCCCGACCTGGAACATGAACCGCTTCCGCGCCATGCTCTGGGCCGCGATCGAGGAGGCCCACGGGGCCGCGCTGCTCGACCCCGCGAACCCGGGTCCCTGGGTCGTCATGGTCATGGCGGCACGCGGAGCCCAGTACGGCCCCTCACAGTTCAGGCCGCTCTGGGGCGAGCTCATGACCCGCGCGCCGCACCACTACGCGGGGCACTGGCAGGCCCTGCAGTACTGGTGCGCCAAGTGGTACGGCAGCAATGGGCAGATGCTGTGGTTCGCTCTCCAAACGGTCCGCAAGGCCCCGGCCGGCAGCCCGCTCGCAGGGATCTGCCTGTACGCACTGAGCGAGCTCACCGACCGGTCCCCCGCTGTCGCGCTGGCCATGACGCCCGTGACGAGGCGGGTGCTGAAGCAGATCGCCACCTCGTTCAACCGGGTCATGCCCGATGACGAACGCCTGCCGGGTCTGCGCCACCTGCTGGCGGACCAGATGCTCCGGTCGATGATGTACGCGCCCGCTCTGGAACAGTTCCGCCGGATCGGACAATGGTGCGGAGCCGAGCCCTGGCACAAGAAGGGGAACCCGTACATCGCCTTCGAAGCTGCTCGGGGCAGGGCCGTGAAACTGTCCCGGGCCCGTCCCGCCCTGAAATCCGAGACTTACGGGATGGCGCGCCAGTAGGTCTGCGAGCGCCCGGTTGCGAGAGGTGGGCGGCCGTGACGGCGTGTCCGTACTGCGGTCGTTTCCCGGACCGCGCCTCCTCCGGTGTCGGCGGGCGCAGCCGTTCACCCAATTCAGCCCTTCCAGCGGTCAGCAGGACTCCACGCCGACGGGTGAGACGTAGATCGCGGACAGCACCCCGTCTCCGTCCACCTCGACCGGTACGGGGGCTGTCGTATCGGTCAGTTCCAAGTCGTACGGCAGGGACGTCAGCGGAATGTCCTCGCCGAGGTAGGCCACCGAAACCGTGCCCTGGCAGTCGGCGCCCCCCGGCGGCGCGGTATCGGGGACCCTGCCGTCCTGCGGGCCGGCTTTGTGGGAGGTGACACTGATCGGCGTGTACTGGTACTCGTAGCGGGCTGGGCTGACGGCGGTCTCCTCCCTCGACTTCTCGACATCGACCCAGAAGCGGGCCAGTTTTACGGTGACCGCCTCGCACGGTCTCTGGATCGCCTCCGGAACGAAGTTCAGGCCGGAGGAGTCCAAGGACAAACCCCTGGACTGGTATTCGCCGCTGCCGCTGCGCAGCTCCCTCAGATAGTCGGTCAGCTGCCCGACGCTCATGCCAGTGGTCTTCACACACTCCGCGGGCGCGGTCGTCGTCGGGCTCTGCGTTGGCGTGGCCGGGCCAGGAGCGGCCGTGTAGTGAGCGAGCTCCGACGGAGAAGCCTCGGCGGCCGGCTTGTCCTCCGAACACCCCGACACGGTGAGCAGCGCTGCTACGGCGACCGCCGGTATGAGGAACTTGCTTGCATTTCCCATGAGTTACCCCGCTGCTTCGAGTCTTCTTCCCTTACCGCGCGGGCCCACAGTACGAGTTGGACGGACAGCTCCACCGGCGACTCGGTGATCTCCGTCTGCCGGCCGAGCACAAGACCCGCGGCTCGACTCATGCTGAAACGACCGGTAGATGCACAGCAACCTCAGCAGGACGGCGCGCAGTGCCGTGTCGCCGGCGGACCGGCCAGGACGTCGAAGCCGTACCCAAAGGCGGCGAGCCCCGCGACGGCCGTCGCCAGTCCGAGCGCGGTACGCCACCGGCCCCGTACGGCGACGAAAACAGCCAGGGCGGCGGCGGTCCCACCGAACACCAGGACCGGCAGGCCCAGCCGGATCACGTCCGGGTTGGTCTCGCCCTCGAAAGCGCCGAAAAGGCCCCTCCGGCCGTACGGGAGCCAGACCGCGAAGCCCGCCATCGCGCCCAGTACCGCTGTCAGGCACCCCGCGGCGCCGGTGACGGCCTCGCGCCGGGCCGTGTGTTCGGTTTCCATATGCGGAGACACGCCCTGCGGGGGCTGGGAAGTTCCGCCGACGCCGGACAGATCCGGTCCGTCGTTCCATCCGGCCCGAGCGCCAGCGGGTACGACATGCGTCCCGGCCTCATCAAACGGCTTGTCGCACACCCTGACGCGGCGGCCCTTGTGCCACCGACTGCGGAGGGTGTGTGACAGGCTCGACAGCTCATTGGATCAGGTCGGTGTGCGGATGCTCGGGAGAGGTCGGGCAGACGTAGATCTGCATGTTGTCGGTGCTGCCGACTTCGACCTTGGTCGGCTGCGAGGGGTCCTGGCCACAGCAATGGCCGGCGGTGTTGGCGGCGTGGGCGGCGGCCTGTTCCTCTTGAGGTGCCCAGCTGTGTCCCTCACCGCCGTCCCATTCGCCGGAGGCGATGGTCAGCAGCGGGACCATCTGCACATCACAGACCGTGCAGGATCGGGGGTTGGGGTCGGTGCGGCCCCATGGAGGCCAGCCGCCGACCTTCCATCCGGGCGCGTCTGCCAGATGGATGTCATAGAAGTCCCGCGGCCAGTCCGCGTAGGAGCTGTCCACGTCGGCGTCGGCTGCCTGCCATCTGCTCCAGTCCTCCACCATCAGCCGCATCTGCGGGCTCAGATCGAGGCTGTCGGGATACTCGGTGATCGCTTCCGGTGCCAGCACGCACGGTTCCGGCACATAGCCCTCATAGTTCACCTCGTACGGCTCGGGCGGTGTGGCGAGGATGTCGCCGACCTCCGCGGCGGACCGCCAGAACAGCGCGGTCGACGGCTTCCAATGCGGAACGTGGTCGTAGGGGCACCACAGAACCTGGAGCAGGTCGGCCTGTCCGGGCGGCCGCAGCAGGGGTATGTCGCGCAGATACAGCTGGGCCACGGGCAGCATGGGGACCGGGCAGTCCGCGGGCAACGGAGGGCCGGCGTCGAGTCGCTCCGCGAGCTTCGCGGTGTTCCGTTGCTTGACCGTCTCCTCCTCGGGCGTCATCCCACCGCGACCACCGTGATCACCGTGCCACCGGGCCCGCATGCGCCTGATGAGCCGCACTTCGGCCGGCGACTCGCGGAACCCACTGTCACGGTGCAGGTGCGAGGCTTCGCAGTGCGGCCATGGCTCCTCCACCGGCCACAGCAACGGCCCCCCGACCGAGCTCTCCTCGACCGAAGGCGACCCGGGGCGAGGGTGCAGCCGAACCGCAGGACGTGCCAACGGCGCCAGCTCGGGAAAGACCGCGGTCACGTCCACGGGCCGCGGCGGAGTAGTGCGTACGAAGGCCATGCCGGTGATCCTGTCACCAGCCACTGACAACCCCTGGCCACCTCAACCAGCTCCGGTGGCATCGGTGTTCAGCTGGTGACGAAGCTCAGTTGGTCGTAGCCCCGATCGGCAATGAGCCGGTCGGGGCGGTGCGTGGAAATTTCGCTGTTCCTCGGGCCGCCGTGTTCGTAGGGTTTCTGCATGGTGGATGTGGATGACGTGCACGAGCAGGCCGTGCGGGCGGCCGTCGACGGAGAGATGCGGCTTCTCGATCCTGAGGTGCGCGCTTCCCCGGACCGTGTCCTGGAGCTCCTGGACCCTGAGTTCACCGAGATCGGGGCTTCCGGGCGTTGGTGGGACGTGGAGTCGATCCTCACGGTGACGAGTGGCGAGAGCGTCTCCCCGGAGTCTCCGGTGAAGGTCAGTGAAGTGTCCGGAGTCGTCCTCGCCCCCGGGATCGTTCATCTGACGTACTTCGCGGACAACCAGGGCCGCCGGGTATGGCGGAGCTCCTTGTGGCGGCTGACGGATACGAGCTGGCGGCTCTACTTCCACCAGGGCACACTGGCCGGCTGAGTTCGTGCACCGCCGCCCATCAGGGCGGCGCCCGTCCGGCAACACCGTGCGGGCCGGCCGCACCGAGTTGTCCGGGCTTGTCGTGACGTACGGTCGTCAGCCCTTGAAGGCCCTGCTCCGTCCCCCGGGAGCGGCCCGGATACAGCGCTGAGGCTGCCGGAGGAGAGCCGCCCGCCCTCGTCCCCCGAGGCGGGCGGCTCACGCCGTGAGTGTGCAGAGATCAGGGTCGGCGACGGAGACGTAGGCGTCCTGGGCCGCTGGACGACGCCGACCGGGGTCGACGGCGGGATTCGAACCCGCGTTACCCGCTTGATAGGCGAAGTATCCGCAGCCTGCGCACCTGCACGACGGAAACGGTAGCGGACCGGCCCGGAGCCGGGCATCCGATTTTCACCACCACCGTCACCGGCCGACGCAGGCCCCGCTCCCCCGGCCCCGCCCGTGTCCCGCCCGTGTCCCGTCCCGCCCCGCCCCCTCCGGCAGCGGGCCGCGACCCGTGTCCCCGGCCTCCGGGTCGCGTCCGAGGACCGGCGCTTTGGCGCGTCGGGCGTCCGCGTGACAAGGTCGGACGTCACGAAGACGGCCGGTGTCGAAAGGGACTTCATGGACGGGCAGATCTGGGACGCGCTGGTCGACTCGGTGAAGAACGCGTGCGCCGCGGGCCTGGAACAGGGCGCCGCGCCCCGGCCGGTCATCATGCCGCTCGTGGGCGGCGAACTGGTCGGCATGGTCTGGGCGCGCCCGTTCACGACGAGCGAGGACGCCCTCACGGGTATCGCGCAACTGTCCACCATCGCCGCCGCGGCCGGCGCGGACGAGATCGTGCTCGCGTGGGAGACCGCCGACGTCGCCACCGCCTGCGGCCTGCCCGCCGACGGCCCGGCCCCATGCCTGAACCTGGTCCAGGCCGACCGCGGTGGACACGTGCTGCACCGGTTCCCGTACACCGAGAACGTCGTGGCCCGCGGCCCCGACGGCACGGCCTCGGTGGTCCCCGACTGGCTGCCGGCCCTCGCGCCGCAGCCCGGCGGCGACCTGGTGGCGCCCGTCCAGGCCGCCGTCACGTACTCCTTCATCCCTCTGGAGATGGACCACCCCAACCCCTTCGGCGTCACCGTCGTCCTCATGGAGGAGGACGGCTACAAGGTGCGCCTGGCCGAGACGTTCACCCGCTGAAGCCGAGAGCCACAGCTGCTCCGCGTCGACCAGCCGAGCCGTCTTGCACAGAGCTCCGGTTCACGAACGGGCAGGGACGCCGATTTCGCGCCGAGAGCCGCGGGCTGAACGGATCCATCTCGCCCGTGAGTACAGCGAGGCAGAACTCCTGCACCGGATTTCCCGGCTCTGAGCTCACTGACAAGTACAGAGAACCAACATGAGTGAAGAACTCTCGGCAGGGCACACGAGGGTTCGGAGGTTGATAACTATGGTTCCTGTTCTTCTCGTTCTTCTTCTTGCCCTGATCCTCTTCGGTGCCGGTTTCGCACTCAAGGCCCTGTGGTGGATCGCTGTCATCGTGCTGATCGTGTGGGTCCTCGGGTTCGTGATCCGCCCTGCGGCGAGCGGCGGCAAGCGGGGTCGCTGGTACCGCTGGTAAACGGACGCCGATCACGTCTGACATGGGTGCTTTCGGCAGTTGCTTTCGGTGTGAGTTTTGGATCCGGAAGACCGGGCACCCGAATTCCTGAGCAGACATCACCCTATTCAACGGGGTCAGAACGACTTCGCAGTTCCACTGCGGAGGTAGTGAATAATCTCGATGAGGGAGCCGTATTCATGAGTGACAGCATCTGGGGCTATCAGCCGACCACCGGCCACACTGCGGGAACCGACCTGATCGGATACACGGTCGAGGCGACCGACGGCAGCATCGGCAAGGTCGACAAGCACTCGGACGACGTCGACTCCGCGTACCTCGTCGTCGACACCGGCGTATGGATCTTCGGCAAGCACGTTCTCCTGCCGGCCGGGACCGTGAGGACGGTCGACCATGCCGAGCGCACGATCCATGTCGGTCTGACGAAGGAGCAGATCAAGAGCTCCCCCGAGTTCGACAAGGACAAGCACCTCGGTGACGCCGGCTACCACGAGCAGGTCGGCGGCTACTACCAGAACCATTGACCCGTCAGACCCACGACGCCACCCCAGAAGTGGGGCCGCCCGGAGCATCTCCGGGCGGCCCCACTTCTCGTGCGGTGGTCGGCGAGCTCGTCCGGCAGCGGCTCCCGGGCCCGACACCTGGTCGGGCCCGGTTGTGCGCGGCTGTGGCCGTCAGTCAGGCACGGTTCACCATGACGACGAGCAGCAGCGTGGGTCCCGCGTCTATACGACGCCCTGAGCCGTCATCGCTTCCGCCACCCGCAGGAAGCCCGCGATGTTGGCGCCCAGGACGTAGTCGTCGGGGGTGCCTCCGTACATCTCGGCGGTGGTGCGGCACTGGGCGTGGACACCCCGCATGACGGCTGCCAGACGGGTCTCGGTCTGCTCGAAGGTCCACACGTCGCGGGAGGCGTTCTGCTGCATCTCCAGCGCGGAGGTGGCCACGCCGCCCGCGTTGGCGGCCTTGCCGGGACCGAACAGGACGCCCGCCTCGCGGAAGACCTCGATCGCCTCCGGGGTGCACGGCATGTTGGCGCCCTCGGCAACGGCCAGGACTCCGTTCTTCACCAGCACCCCGGCTTCCTGTCCGCCCAGTTCGTTCTGCGTGGCGCACGGCAGCGCGATGTCGCAGGGCACCTCGAACACCGAGCCCCGGTCGGAGAACCGTGCCGTGGGCTTGACCTCCGCGTAGGCCGACAGGCGCGCCCGCCGAACCTCCTTGACCGTCTTCAGCAGCTCCAGGTCGATGCCGTCCGCATCGACCAGATACCCGGAGGAGTCCGAACAGGCCACTACGGACCCGCCCAGTGCCTGCACCTTTTCGATCGCGTAGACCGCCACGTTCCCCGAGCCGGAGACCACGACCTTGCGGCCGTCGAGTCCTTGTCCGCGGGTGGCCAGCATCTCCTGCGCGAAGTACACGGCGCCGTAGCCGGTGGCCTCGGTCCGGGCCTGCGAGCCGCCCCAGGAGATGCCCTTGCCGGTGAGCACTCCCGCCTCGAAGCGGTTGGTGATCCGCTTGTACTGGCCGAAGAGGTAGCCGATCTCGCGTCCGCCCACCCCGATGTCACCGGCGGGGACGTCGGTGTGCTCGCCCAGGTGCCGGTACAGCTCGGTCATGAACGCCTGGCAGAAGCGCATGACCTCGTGGTCGCTGCGGCCCTTGGGGTCGAAGTCCGAGCCGCCCTTGCCGCCGCCGATCGCCAGTCCGGTCAGCGCGTTCTTGAAGATCTGCTCGAAGCCCAGGAACTTCACGATGCCGAGGTTCACGCTCGGATGGAAGCGCAGACCGCCCTTGTAGGGGCCGAGCGCGCTGCTGAACTCGACCCGGAAGCCGCGGTTGACCTGTACCCGCCCCGCGTCGTCCACCCACGGCACCCGGAAGATCAGCTGCCGCTCGGGCTCGCACAGCCGCTCGGGGATCAACGCGTCGACGTACTCCGGGTGCGCCTGCAATGCCGGCGCCAGTGTGTGCAGCACCTCTCCCACCGCCTGGTGGAACTCGGTCTCACCGGCGTTGCGCCGGCAGACCTGTGCGTAGACGGCCTCGATGTGAGCACTGTGGTTCATGCGCGCCTGCTCTCCTGTGGTCCGCCAGGCACTCGTCTCGTCCGGCGTGCCTGGCCGCTGTCCTGTCAACGAATACGGACGGCAGGAGTCGCTGTGTCAGCGAAGAAGACCCCCGATATCGGGATCCGGCCTTGCCGTCGGCCGGCGGCAAGGCCGGAGCCGGGCGTCCCATCCGGACGCCGGCCGATCCGGACCGCAGTGGGTGAGCGGGTGAGCGGGTTGCAGGGAGCGGCGGTTCCGGCCCGGGGGCGGGGTCAGATCCAGGTGGGCACGTGGCCCTCCGCATAACGGGCGCCGAAGCCGCCGTGGGGCAGGATCTCGTCGATGGCGGCCAGGTCGGCCTCAGTCAGCGTGACATCGGCGGCGCCGCTGTTCTCCTCAATGCGCTGGGGGCTACGGGTGCCGGGGATCGGCACGACGTGCTCGCCGCGCGTGAGCAGCCAGGCCAGCGCCAGTTGCGAGACGGTGACGCCGTTGGACGCGGCCAGGTCCGCGAGCCGGTTGACGGCCTCGACGTTCTTCTCGAAATTGCCCGGAGCCCAACGCGGGTCGGAGTTGCGCATGTCCGTGGCGTCGTATTCTCCGGCGGGCTTGGCGGTGCCGGTGATGAAGCCGCGGCCCAGCGGGGAGTAGGCGACAAAGCCGATGCCGAGTTCGTCCAGGACCGGGAAGAGCTGCTCGACGTCCCGCTCGAACAGCGAGTACTCGGTCTGGAGGACGGAGACCGGCTGTACCGCGTGCGCGCGACGGATGGTTTCCGGTCCGGCTTCGCTCAGACCGAAGTACTTCACCTTGCCCGCGTCGATGAGTTCCTTGACGGTGCCGGCGACGTCCTCGACAGGGACGTCCGGGTCGACGCGGTGCTGGTAGAGGACGTCGATGTGGTCGGTGCCGAGGTAGCGCAGGCTGTTGTCGGTGACCTTGCGGATGTTGTCGGGACGGCTGTCGAGTCCGAACCCCTCGGACAGGTTGGACAGGTCGAAGCCGAACTTGGTGGCCAGGACCACCTCGTCCCGGAAGTCCCTGACCGCCTTGCCGACCAGGATCTCGTTGGAGCCGGTGCCCCAGCCGTAGAGCTCAGCGGTGTCGAAGAAGGTGACGCCGAGGTCGTGGGCGCGCCGAATGGCGGCGACGCCCTCCTGCTCGTCGCCGGGGCCGTAGGCCATCGTCAGGCCCATCGAGCCGTAGCCGATCGCCGAGACCTCCAGGCCCTGGCTGCCGAGTGTCCGGTGCTGCATGTCGTGCTCCTCAGATCAAACCAAAATGTTTGCTTTGACCGTACGCCCTGCGGGCAGCCCTTGCCAAACAGACCTTTTTGGTTAGGTAGGCTTACGACATGGCCTCTTCGACCAGCGCAGACTCGACCCGTGATCGCATCGTCACCGCGGCCAGGGCCGAGTTCGCCCGCTACGGGATAGCCGGCGCGCGGATCTCGCGCATCGCCAAGGCCGCGAAGACCAGCTCGGAACGCCTCTACGCGTACTTCCGCAGCAAGGAGGCCCTCTACGCATTCGTCGCCGAACAGGAGATGGCCGCGGTGGCCGAGGCCACCCGCCTGGACCCCGCCGACCTGCCCGAGTACGCCGGCCGGGTGCACGACTACTTCCTGCTCCACCCCGACCGCTTCCGGCTCATGAGCTGGGGCCGAATGGAATTCGCGGGCACGACCGCCGACCATGCCACCCGGGAGACCGTTCGCCGCAAGGTTGAGCAGCTCCGCAAGGCCCAGGAAGCCGGCCACCTGGATCCCGCCTGGGAGCCCATCGACATCCTCGTCTTCGTCAACCAGATCGCCATGGCCTGGTCCGGTCAGCTCGATCTCGTGGACGCGGCCACCGACCAGGTCCGCGACCCCTCCCCGGCAGCCCGACGCGCCGCCGTCGTCGCCGCCGTCCAGCGCCTCTTCCCCGCCGCCGCAGGCGACACCGGCGCCAGCACCCGCCGTTCACCAACCGAGGCGCCCGAGGCCTGACCGGACAAGCGGGAGCGCCTCTGGTCCGGGGCGATGGGACGCGTCCCGGGCTCTGTTCGCCGTCAGGCAAGCTGCGCTTCCTCGCTGCGGACCCACCCGCCTCCGAGACAGGCAGAAGACGATGACGAGCACCGCCCGCAAAGCTCCCTGGTTCCTTGCCCGCTCGGCGCAGGCGGCGACAGCGGTGGCCGCCGCGGCGGACGCGTTCCGTGCGGCGGCGGTCCGGGATCAGTACCTGCACCACACGGACGCGACCCTGCACAGGTCGGGCTTCGTCTCGATGATCTTCCTCTATCTGATGACTCTCGCGATCGTGCTGTTCCTCGTGTGGCTCGCCCGGTCCCGGCGCAACGCCCAGGAGCTGTCCCCTCGGGCCTCGGTCCCGGGTCGGGGCTGGACGATCGGGGCGTGGTTCATACCCGTGGTCAACTTCTTCGTCCCGCGCCGGCTCGTCCTGGACATCGGGCGCGCGAGCTCGCTGTCCTGGGACCAGAAGCGGGACACGACACTGGTGAACCTGTGGTGGGGCGCCTGGATCACGCACGCGGCGGTGCTCGCGCTGTGGGGCCGGGCGGCCTCGGGGTCGATGGCCTTCCTCGTGGTCGCGCAGGCCCTCATGATCGCGGCGGCCGTGCTGCTGGGCCTCGTCATCGAGCGCATCACGGCGTTGCAGAGCGCCGCGCTCGACACCACAGTCCAGGCCGCACCTCTCACCCAGGCATGAGGACAAGTCGGTGCCGCGGGTCGCTGATCTGGGACTTGCCGGTGCGCGTGATGACCATTATGTGATCTTTTGAAAGTTACCTCAGGGTATGGCGTGACTTCTCATGTGGGTGCAAGTAGAACCCGTTTCACTCTATAGAGAGTGAGGAGCCGCGCATGAACGACGATTCCCCACGTGGGACGCGCCTGAAAGGCGTATCCCGTCGAAGATTCATCGCTGGAACTGGTTCTCTTCTCGGGTCGGCCGCGCTCGCCGCGCAGGTGGTCCCGGCCCATGCCGCCACCACAGCCGCAGCCGCGGTGATCGAACAGGGCGCGCACGTGCCCGTCCTCGTGATCGGCACCGGATACGGCGGCTCCGTGGCCGCTCTGCGCCTGGCCCAGGCGGGTGTCGACGTCCACATGATCGAGATGGGCATGGCCTGGGACACCCCCGGGTCGGACGGCAAGATCTTCGCCAACACGACGACCCCCGACTACCGGTCCTTCTGGCTGCGCACCAGGACGAAGCAGCCGCTCAGCAACTTCCTCGGCTTTCCCATCGACAAGGACGTCCCGCGCTACACCGGGGTCCTGGACGCCGAGGAGATGGGCGGCATCATCGTCTACCAGGGCCGGGGCGTCGGCGGCGGTTCACTGGTCAACGGAGGCATGGCGGTCACGCCCAAGCGGGAGAACTTCAGCGCCGTCCTGCCGTCGGTCGACGCCGACGAGATGTACTCCGTCTACTACCCGCGCGCCAACGCGGGTCTCGGCGTCGGCACGGTCGACCCGACGTGGTTCGAGACCGCCGCCTGCTACCAGTACGCGCGGGTCGGCCGTAAGCACGCCCAGCGGTCGGGCTTCCCGTTCGTCTTCGTGCCCGACGTGTACGACTGGGACTACATGGAGCAGGAGGCTGCCGGGACCGTGCCCAAGTCCGCGCTTGCGGGCGAGATCCTCTATGGCAACAACTATGGCAAGAAGTCCCTGCAGAAGACCTATCTCGCCCAGGCGACGGCGACCGGACGGGTCTCCATCTCACCACTGCACAAGGTCACTTCGGTCGCCCCGGCAACAGCGGGCGGCTACACGGTCGTCATCGACCGGATCGACACCAGCGGCAACACCACCGCGACCAAGACCGTCACCGCGGACCGGGTCTTCTTCGCGGCCGGCAGCGTCGGCACCAGCAAGCTCCTGGTCAAGCTCAAGGCGACCGGCGCGCTCCCGGGCCTCAACAGCGAGGTGGGCAAGGGCTGGGGCGACAACGGCAATGTGATGTGCGGCCGCGCCAACCACCTGTGGGACGCCACCGGCGCCCTGCAGTCGTCCATCCCGTGCTCCGGCATCGACAACTGGGCGGCGGGCGGCGCGTTCGCCGAGGTGGCCCCCCTGCCCACCGGCATCGAGACGTACGCGTCGTTCTATTTGTCGATCACCAAGAACCCCAACCGCGCCCAGTTCTCGTGGAACGCGGCGACGGGCACGGTCGACCTCAACTGGCAGACCGCCTGGAAGCAGCCGTCCATCGACATGGCCAAGACGATCTTCGACAAGATCAACGCCAAGGAAGGGACGATCTATCGCACCGACCTCTTCGGCGCCTACAAGATCTGGGGCGACCATCTCACGTACCACCCGCTCGGTGGCGCCGTGCTCAACAAGGCGACGGACAACTACGGCCGCCTGCACGGACATCCGGGTCTGTACGTCATCGACGGCGCGCTCGTCCCGGGCAACACCAGCGTCAATCCGTTCGTCACCATCACGGCACTCGCCGAAAGAAACATCGAAGAGATCATCGCCACCGACCTGTAGCGGTGTCCCGCGCTTGTGCCGTCCGGAACGAACTGACCCCGTCCGGAAAGGGGGAGGAGAGGAGACGTAAGGAGCGAGGAGCGAGAGGGGCCCTGGAGGGGCCCGGAAAGGAACGAAACCAGGGCCGCCCGGACTCGCCGGACGGCCCCTAACCGGTTCAGTGCCCCGGCAGTACGCACATGGCGTCGAGCCCCAGCACACGGTTGAGCCGCCCGAACGCCAGCCACGAGCCGAGGCTCATGGTCAGCTCCACGATCTCGGTCTGGCTGTAGTGCGCGGTCATCCGGTCCCAGAACTCCTCGTCGAGGCCGTGGTGGTCCAGGGCGTACCGCTCCGCGTACTCGGCGGCCAGGCGGGTGCGTTCGTCGAAGGCGTCGGTCGTGCGCCACTCGGCCACCGCGTCGGCGAACTCCTCCTCGACCTTCTGATCGTCCCGCTCGGTCCGCCAGTCGAGGCAGAAGAGGCAGCCGTTGATCTGCGCGATCCGGAGCCGCGCGGCCTCGAACTCACGCAGTCCCAGGGTCGTATGGGCGTAGACGGAGAGCGAGAAGTTCGCGGCGGCGAGCCCGATGCCGGGGACCATGTCGCCCCACACGTACTCGATCGGGTTCTTGCCTTCGGGGATGTCGACGTTCATCCGGGACTCCTTCGTGTACGCCCCTCGCCTCGGCCGGCGACAGGAGGCGCGTCCTGGGGGTGTCGGAGGGATACGGAAGGGGGCGTCGACATCACTTCCCGCCGAGCCTTCCTACCGCCGGCCGCAGCGGGACGTCGAGCGCGTCGTACAGTCCGGGCTCCGCCTCCACGAGCCAGTCGATCGCGCCGACCAGTCGGCCGACCGCGGTGGCGTTCCCGCCCGCGGACCGGTTCTCGCCCTCGTCGGTCGCCTCGACGGTGACCTCGATGCGCGGGCGGCCCTCGATGATCACTCGATGCGCCCCGTCGCCGTTGGGCGGCGACGGCCACTCCGGGGCGCAGGACGGGTGGATCCGGGTGATGTGCTCGATGACGAGGCGGGGTTCCCCCTTCACGAAGCCCTGCACCTCGAACCGCACCGCGCCCTGGGTGCCCGCCTCGAACTCGCCCATGGTCCGGGTGCTCACCGTCGTGTCGAGCGCGCGGCGCTGCAAGGTCTCGCGGATCTCGTCGAGTTCGACGCCGAGGGCCCTGGCCATCAGCCGAATCTGCCCGCCCCACACCATGGTCGGGATCGACGGGGCGAGCATCAGCGGCTCGTAGTCCATCGGCTGGCCCATCCCGACGAGATACCGCACCGACTCCTCCTGCTCGTACGTGGAGTAGTCGAAGATCTCCTGGCAGCGGACGGCGTCGACGACCGTGCCCAGGCCGCTCATCAGCAGGGGCAGTACGTCATTGCCCCAGCCCGGGTCGACGCCGGACACGAACAGCGACCCTCCGCCGTCGGCTATCGCGGCGAGCACCGGGTCCCGGAACTCGGGCGGGGCGTTGCGCTGGTCGTAGAGCGGGTACAGCGCCGGAGTGACGACCACGGCACCCGCCCTGATCGCGGCGCCGATGTCGGCCAGCGCCTCGTCGGGCCGGATGTCGCCCGACGCCGCGTACACCACCGCCCGGGGGCCCGCGGTCAGCACGGCGTCGATGTCGTCGGTCGCCGAGATGCCCAGGCCCCGGTCGAGGCCGCCGAGTTCGCCCGCGTCGCGCCCGACCTTGTCGGGGTTGTGAACGAGCACGGCCGCGAGATCGAGCGCCGGATGCGCCTCGACCGCACGGATCGCCGCACGGCCGACGTTGCCGGTACCCCAGACCACCGTGGAAATCATGCGCGGAGCGTAACCTGACGAGTCGTCAGTTTCTATACCTCTGCACCGACCTCCACGGCGTGCTTTCGCGGACCGCGGAGTGACTCGAGTGAGCCCGCGCGGCGACGATTCGAGGTGGCAATCTCGGGGGCTTTGCCGGGGGGAGAGAGCGGACCTCTGGTCGTGTGCACGAGGACACCTGCCCGCGCTCCCTCGATGCGACGTCCGTCGGGGAATGCCGACCGGCTCGGCTACGCGGGACGAAGAACGGGATCGATCTCTGCCAGGATCTCGTGCAGCTGACGGGCCCCCAGGACGACGCGACGGTCGGCGTCCCGCGACATCTCCGCGCACAGCCTCAGGGCCTCGTCCAGGTCGTGGGGAAAGATGCTGAACACATCGACGACCGCGGTGTGGATCCAGTCCCCGTGATTCGAGTTGGCGACGGCCAGTGCGGAAGCGACGATCGCCAGCCCGGCTCTGTCCTTGCGCCGAAGCAGACCCTCAGCGGTCCACCGGGTGACGAAGGTGTCACCCGTGTCGAGCACAAGCTCCAGCAGCGGCCCGAGGGCCTCCGGCATCTCGGCGAACCCCGCCAGGCCATGACCGGCATCCGCCCGGTCACGCCAGTCACGGCTTCGCCCGAGTGCGGTCAGCGCCAAGACAGCCGCACGCCGCAGGTCGTTGTCCACTTACTCGCCCACCCCTCCCACGATTCCGGTCGAAATATCATCGAGTCGCCGGCCTGGCGGATGCCCCGACGAGATGTCTCCTTGGCACAGAACCGATCGGCCGGGTCAGGGGTCGGTCCCGACCCTACTCCTGGGTGACCAGTACGACCTTGCCGAGGTTGCGGCGGGACTCGATGATCTCGTGGGCTCGCACGGCCTGGTCGAGCGGGATCTCCGCGTGCACGAGGACGCGCAGCTTACCGGTCCGGTGGAGTTCCCAGAGTTCGTCGCGCCAGCGCGCATACTCCTCAGGCCTGCCGCGAGCGATGGCCGCCATCTGGAAGCCTACGACCGAGGCACTCCGCACGAGCAGGTCGTACGCGTCGATCGTGCCGCCACCCGAGCTGAAGGCGACCAGACGACCGCCAGGGGCAAGGGCACGCACCGCCGGCCCGAGGAGCTCGCCGCCGACCCCGTCCAGGACGATATCCACCGGATCACCCCAGGACTCCTCCCCGTAGAGCACGACCTCGTCGGCGCCCAGGGAGCGGACGAACTCCGCCTTGTCCGCGCTGCTGACGGCTGCTACCACGCGGGAGGCTCCGCCTGCCTTCGCGTACTGGAGGGCGAGGGTGCCGACCGCACTGGCCGCCGCGGTGACCAGGACAGCGTCACCGGAGGCGGGACGGCCGGCTTCGTAGGCGCCACGCGCTACCAGGCCGCTGCGGACCAGGGCCACGGCGTCGACCGCCGTCGCTCCGTCGGGTATGCGGGAGGCCATCGTCTGATGGACGACGGCCAGATCGGCATAGGCGTGGGAGAAGCAGAGGCCGGTGACGCGGTCGCCCGCGGCGAATCCGGTGGCGCCGTCGCCGACGGCGGCGACAGTGCCGGCCACCTCGCCACCGAGCGGAGAGGGCTCGGTACCGTCGCGCACCTTGCGTACTGCGGGCAGCGTGACCCCGACGGCCTCGGTGCGTACGAGCAGCTCGCCCGGGCCGGGCTCGGGGACCGGGGCTTCCTCGGTGAAGAGGACCTCGGGGCCGCCGTTGACGTCATAGCGGACACGACGCATACACGCACCTCCAGGCACGACAAGGAAAGTCATTGGGATTTCCAATGACCTGTCACTGTAGGCGAAAGGTCGTTGGGACCTCCAATGATTTCCGGGTAGCCTGCGCTCATGGCCCGTACCGAACCTCCCCGCGCCTTGGAGCACATCCAGTCCTTGCCGAGCTGGCTCGCCGGCCGGGTAGCGGCACGCGGCCGGAGCTTGGTCGCCGAGGCGATCGCCGAAGAGGGGCTGAAGTTGCCACACCATGCGGTGCTCGCCGCGGTTTCCGAATACGGGCCGGTTGCCCAGGCGGATCTGGTGCGCCGGCTGAGCATTGATGCCAAGGACGTGGTCCTCCTGCTCAATCACCTGGAGGAGGCCGGGCTGGCCGTACGGGAACCCGATTCGGGAGACCGGCGCAAGAACGCGGTAACGGTCACGCCGACCGGCATACACACCCTGGAACGCTGCGCGAAACTGGCCGAGCAGGCCAACGCCGAGCTACTGGCGCCGCTCGACACCGCCGAGCGTCAGCAGCTGATCGCGCTACTGACCCGGGTGTACGAGGCGTAGCCCCGCTTCGCCCGATGACCCGGACGCACCCAGGACATCACCGCGGCACGCCGCGACCGCGTCCTCATCGCCGACGGGCTGCGGGGCGGCCCCGTACGACCGCCCCGCCGCCGGCCCGCCTGCCGACGTCAGACGTCGGACGTCGGGGGTCGGACGTCAGACGTTGATGATCCGCCACCGCTCCTCGTCCGCGTTCTTCCACGGCCGGGTGACGACCTGGTAGTCCTGGGACGGCAGCTCGTAGGCGTCGAGGTACCGGCTGTTGCTGGCCTCCTGGATCGTGTAGGTGCCGTTGGTGGACGGCAGGATGATCCAGGCCTGGGTCGGGTCGTTCTCGGCGGTGCGGGTGACGACCCGGTAGTCGTCGCCGGACCCCTGGTAGGCGTCGAGATAGCGGCCGTTGCTCATCTGCTGGATCGTCGAGAGGCCGTTGCTCAGGTCGGTCAGCAACCACTGCTGGGTGCTGTTGTTCTGGAACGGCCGGGTGACCACCCGGTAGTCGAGACTCTCGATCTCGTGTGCGTCCAGGAACCGGTTCGTGTCCGCCTGGGTGATGGTGACGACGCGCTGGGCCACGATCGTCGGCGCGGCGGCGGGCGCGGCCTGGGCCACGCCGGCCGGCGCCAGCAGCGCGGTGGCGGCCAGCGCCGACGTCAGAGCGGCGCCCCCCAGGACTCTTCGCCCGCGACGGCGGCGGACCGCACTCTTCGATTCCTTCGTTCCGGTCTCTTCCGTCCTTGTCTCTTCCATCCCCGTGTCTCCCGAAAGTCGTGGCTGTTGTGTCCACGAACGAGAGTGCCGCGCGCGTCGGCGCACGGCTTGAGTAGCCGTTACTCAGCCCTGCGGGCGCACGGAGAGCGGCTCCTGCCCCAGCGTCCGGGCCAGCTCGCGGCGGGTCGTGACGCCGAGCTTGGCGTAGGCGCGGTGGAGGTGGTTGTCGACCGTGCGCACCGAGAGGGTGAGGACGCGGGCGATGTCGACGCTCGCGTTGCCGACCGCCGCGAGCAGCGCGACCTCACGCTCGCGGGCGGTGAGCGGCGCGACGGCCCGGGCCGTCGTGAGCAGCGGGGTGCGCGCGCCTTCGCAGCGCGCCGCCGCCGTGGCGGCCCTGCGCGCGGCGGCCGCGGCCCGGCGGGGTTCACGGTCCCGGTGCCAGGCGGCAGCGGCGGCGGCCGCCGCCTCGGCGGTGAGCAGGTCGGCGCCGACGGCCTCACACGCGTCGGCGGCCCGCAGCAGCCGTTCGGGGCGGTTGGCGGCGAGCGCCTGCGCCAGTTGTGCCCGGGCCGGGAGAAGTTCACCGTCGCAGGCGTGTGCCAGCTCGGTGAGCCGGCCCGTGACCTGGCGGGCCCCGCCGAGCCGGGCCACGTCGGTCAGCAGCAGCGCCTCTCCGGTGACATGGCCGGTGGCCCGGGCGGCGCGGGCGCCGGCGATGAGCACCGAGCGGGCCTGGCCCAGCTGTCCCTTGGCCGCCAGCAGCCATGCCTGGCCGAGACGTTCCTCGCCGGCCGACAGCAGGCCCGGCTCGGGCGTGGGCAGCTCGCGGTGTTCCGCCAGCGCCACCTCGGCCGCCTCCAGCTCGCCCTGTACGGCCGCGCAGGCTGCGAGACCGGCCAGGACCAGGCGCAGGGCCATGGCGTGGTCGAAGGTGCGGGCCAGCGCCGCGGCCTCGGCCCACCAGCGGCGCGCGGTCGCCGGCCGGCCCGCCAGCCACTCCGTACGGCCGAGCAGGACCGCCAGCCACACCCGCACCACCGAGTCGACGGCGACGAGTTCGGCGTAGGCCGATTCGCCCGCCCGGCGGGCCTCGGCCGGGCGGCCCGCCTCGGTGAGCGCGAGGACGAGCGGGATGCGCTGGAAGGCGGGATGGGAGGCCAGGGCGTTCTCGTCGACCCGGCGGTGCCCGGCATGGGCGCGCTCCGCCCAGATGACGGCCTCGTGGGTGCGGCCCACCAGGGCCAGCCCGGCGGGCTTCATCCAGGCGCCGCGCAGCCAGGCGTCCACGTCGGAGGCCTCGCTCACATCCGTCTCCAGGTCCTCCAGCAGGGTCAGCCCCTGGGCGGGCAGACCGGCCGCGATCCGTATGAAGCCCTCGTTGATCTGGAGTTTGCGGCGGTCCACGGGATGCGTGATCCTCGCCAGGGCCGCGTCGTTGGCCGCGAGCGCCTCGGCGACGGGGACGTTGCTCCACAACAGGTTCGTCGTACGGACCAGGGCGACCGCCAGCGTCTCGCGCTCGCCGTCGGCGAGTTCGTCCGCGCGGGCGAGCACCTTCTCGGCCTCGGCCCAGCGGCCCATCTCGAAGAAGGCGTCGCCGAGCATCGAGCGGGTCGCGATGGTGTGACGGTCCTCGGGTACGGCCTGCAGGAGCGCGACGGCCCGGGCGTAGTCGTGGGCGTGGCGGGCGAGCACCGCGGCCTGGGTGAGCAGGGCGGGGTCGGCGGTGCCGGTGGCGGCCAGCCGCCAGATGGCGATCCGCAGCGGGTCACCGCGGCGGCGGGCGCCTCGGGCCTCGGTGCGGACCGCCTGTTCCAGCAGCAGGGCCCGGCGGCGCAGCACGGGCAGTCCCGCGCGCAGGACCTCGCCGTACAGCGGGTGGGCCAGGGACACGGAGGTGCGCCTGCGGTCCTGGGTGACGCGGATCAGCCCGGCCTCCTCCAGGTCCGCCACGGTGCGCGGCGCGGCGACGGCCTCGGCGTCGGCGAGCGGCAGCGGTTCGCACAGCGCCAGCAGCTCCAGGACGGGCCGGCCGGCGAGGTCGGCGCCCGCCAGCCGCGTGCCGATCACCTCGGCCAGCCGCGCGGTGCCGGGCAGCCGGCCCTCGCGCAGCTGCCAGATCTCCCCGTCCTCGGTGAGGTCTCCGGCGGCCAGCGCGCCGAGGACCAGCTCGCGCAGGTACAGCACGTTGCCGCCGCTCGCGGCCGACAGCTCGTGCACCGTGTGCCGGGCGACGGGTCTGCCGAGTGCGGCCGCCAGCAGTTCTCCGATCCGCGCGGAATCCAGCACGGCCAGGTCGACCCGGCGCACCGAGTCCCCGCCCGTGAGGGCCGCGACGGCCTCGCCGTACGGCTCGCCGGTGCGGACCGTGCCGACCAGATGGACGGCGCCGGCATCCATCAGCTGCCGCAACAGCACCGCCGAGGCCGAGTCCAGCCAATGCAGGTCGTCGACGAGCAGCACCCGCTGCCGACCTCCCTGGTCCGCGGCGAGTTGTGCGGCGACCGCGGCGAACCCCGCGACCGGGTCGCGGAGATCCACTCCCGCGGGCAGCAGATGCGCGATCGCCCCCAGCGGGACGGCTCCGGCCGCGGCGGTCGCGGTGGCCCGGCCCACCCGGGACCCGCCTGCCGCGGCACGCTCCAGACACTCCTCGGCCAGCCGGGACTTGCCGACCCCCGCCGCCCCGAACACCAGGAAGCCCCGGCACGTGCGGTCCTTCGACGCCGCGGCGAACTCGTCCAGTTCCCGCTCGCGTCCCACCAACGGCCAACGTCCGACCCGATACCGCACCACGGCTCCCCCCGGAACGACATGACACGCGCAACACCCCGTCCAGGAAGCGTAGGAAGCCGACGTCCGTACGGCCAACCGGCGCTCCGGGCGGACCCGCGTTCCCCGGTCGGTCCCGTCGCCTCCTCGTCGGCGCGGCGCCCCACGGGGGTCTCGGCGGCTGCGCGAGCCGCGCCCGCACACGGTCGGAGCTTCGGTGGCGAGATCTCGGCAGCCGCGGCGCCCGCGATCAGCCGGTGCTCACGGGTCCGTGATGTCGAGGGTCACCTCGGACAGCGGGCAGCTCACGCATGTCAGCACGTAGCCGTCGGCTTTCTGCCGTGGCGTGAGGCAGTTCGGCTCGTTCTGCGCCACCTCTCCGCTGCGGAGCTTCACCATGCAGTCGCCGCAGTTCCCGACCGTGCAGGAGTACGGCATCGGCAGCCCCGCGGCGAGGCCCGCGTCGAGCAGTGTCCGGCCGGGCTCGACCGTCGCGGTGCCGACGGGGTGCCCGTCCTCCTCGACGGTCATCTCCTGCGGCGCCGTCGCCGTGGGCCCTGTGTTCGCCGCGCACCGCGATGCGGTCCCCGGCACGGAGGCCGCGGTGCACGTGGGTGGAGAACAGGCCGCCCTCGACATGCTTGACGGTGACCTCGAGCTGGTTCGATCCGGGTGCCGACGAGGCCGAGTAGGCCCGTCGCACCGTGCGGCCGTCGATGTCGGCGACGAGGGTGAAGAACTGGCCGGGCCGGAAGTCGAACGGTCCGGGGTTCTCGGCGGCTTCCTCCAGCAGGAGGGTGACCGCGCTCGGTGTCTCCCTGCGCACCTCGACGACGCGCACCTCCCGCAGAAGATGCTCCGTCCCGCCGTCGGCGGCCGGACGCCGGCGCAGGAAGCCACGGCGGCGACCGCCCGCGCCGGGCTCGACGTCCTCGTAGCCCTCTTTGCGCAGCCCGGAACGGTAGGCACGGTTCATCACGAGCCGCAGCAACCGGGGCATCCCCGGGATCGCCCCGACCGCCTTCAGCAGGAACGCGGGCGGCCCGCCCTCGGCCTCGGCCGAACCGGCGGCGAGGTGTTCGCCCGCCAGTGCCAACAGGTCCGGCATCGTGCCGCGTTCGAGGTGCGCGCCCGGGGTCCACAGGCGCGAGCGCGCCAGGGCGTCGTTGCCGGACACCTCGGCGTGCTCGACGTCGATGAGCAGCGCCAGGTGCGGGGGCATCCCGCGCAGCGCCATCGTCTCCAGCAGCGCGGGATCGTCGGTGATCGCGCCGCGGCCGCGGACGTGCAGTACACCGCCGCGCCCCGGCAGGAGTGCGGCGAAGGAGAGCCGGTCGTCCTGCAGCAGGTTGTGGAGCGTGTCGGCGCGTTTGTTGCCCTTCCGGTCCGGGACGACCAGCGTGCGGCCGTCCAGGATCCGCGCCACCGCCTCCCGGTCCCCGCGCGGACTCGTGTCGCTCCCGCCGGACGAGTCCCACGTGGACAGCGCGAGGAAGGGTGCCGCCGCCAGGAACCCGGCGACGCCGGGTCGGCACAGGGGCCCGTCACCCGCGATCTCGGCGGCCGGTACGGCCGGGCCGGGCGGCTGCCACAGGCGGGACCGGAGGACGGCCTGTGCGCAGTGCACGTACGCCTCGTGGATGTCGACCGTTGTCCGTGCCCCCTGGTGCGCGGCCACCGAACCGTTGAGGCGCAGGAGCTCCCCGACGCCCGGCAGGAGGAAGAAGAACGAGACCGGACCGTGCGGGTGGCCGGCGCCGGGCAGGGTGAACGAGATCCGCGTGGGCGAGTGGACGTGTGCGAACCCGGGCCTGCCGCCGATGAAGGTCGTCCTGCTGGTGCCGTCGGTGTCCCGGTAGCCGAAGGCCGCGATCGGACACCGGGCGAGAACGGTCCGGCAGCCCTCGTCGAGGGCGCTGATCTGTTTGAGCATGATCACGGGTGCCGGGCGGCCGATGGTCGTCTCGACCTCGTCCACCGTCGTCAGACGGCGCAGGGTGCTCGAGCGGTCTACTTGCTGCACGATGATTCCTCTCAGCCGGGGGCGGACCGGCCCTGGCGCCAGTAGCCGATGAACGAGATGTCCCGCCTGGGCACGCCACGGTCGTTGACCAGATGCCGCCGCACCCCCGTGGCCAGCCGGGACTCACCCGCGACCCATGTGTGGAAGCGCCCGGCCGGGAGCGACGCGTCGCGCACCGCGTCCAGCACCAGCGCGCCGGGCCGCAGGCCCTCGTCGTCGCGGCTGAACCAGTGGATGCGGACGCCGGCGGGTGTCTCGACGGACCGGAAGTCGGCCGCGGTCGCCACCTCCAGGAAGACCTCCGTGGCCGGCGTGGGAGGCGTTGTGTCGAGGATCGACAGGATGGCGGGCAGCGCGGTCTCGTCGCCGACCAGCAGTCGCCCCTCCGCGTGCTCCGGCAGCCGGTACGTGGTACCGATGTCGAAGATCCCCGCCGGGTCGCCCGGCTCGGCCCGGCGCACCCAGGACGCCATGGGCGAGTCACCGTGCAGGGCGAACTCGATGTCGAGCTCGTCGTCCGCGGGCCGCACGCGCCGGATCGTCAGGTTGCGCACCCACGGGCGGACCGACTTCGGCAGCAGCATCAGCTGGGCGACCCAGGCCTCGTTCGAGACGGTCGGCATCCGCAACGCGGTCTGTCCCTCCCGGGGGAAGAAGAGGCGAACCGCCTGGTCGTTGCCGGCGACGACCAGGTCCCGTACGCCCGGACCGCCGAGGGTGATGCTCGCGAAGCCCGGTGTGAGGACCTCACGGCGACGCACCTCCAGCGTGATCATCGTGCGCGACCCGGGTAGGTACACCTTGGGGATCACGGCCCGCCACCGACCCTGGGCGCCATCTTGTTTCCGCAGTTCATGCCACTATTCTGAGCAATAGCTCAGCTCTTTGGCTACTCGCTTTCCGCGCCTCGAGGAGGCCCCCAGATGCCGTCGGCCGACCGCCGTCTTCAGCCACGTCGCAAGCCCAGCCAGGTGCGCGCCGAGCTCACCCGCGAGCGCATCCTCACCGCCGCTGCTCACGTTTTCGCCGAGCACGGCTACGCCGCCGGCACCACCAACCGCATCGCGGAACGCGCCCGCATCTCCATCGGCTCGCTGTACCAGTACTTCCCGAACAAGGACGCCATCCTCGCCGAGCTGCTGGTGCGTCACATCGACCGCGGCACGTGGACGCAGGCCGACCAGCTCGACCTGTCCCCCGGGAGCCTCCGGGCGATGGTGCGGGCACTGGTCCGCGACGCGATCGACAACCACCGCGACGATCCGCAGCTGCTGCGGATCATGATCGAGGAAGCGCCGCTCTCGCAGGAGCTGCTCGACACCATCGACCGGCACGGAAGGAATCGCGTCGGTCAGGTGCGCGACCTCCTCTCCCGACACCCGGACGTCCGTGTACGAGATCTCGACACCGCGGCCGAGCTGATCGTGTTCACCGTCGAGCTCAACACGCACAAACTCATGGCCGACCCGCGGACCATCCCGGTCGAGACCTTCGAGAGCGAACTCGTCGACATGATCACTCGCTATCTCAGCGGAGATCCCGGCGATCGGTAGCCGCTCCAGCCGCTCGGGCACGCGGCCGGTTTGCGCAGCGGGCTCCCTCCGGCTGCGGACGGCAATCACCGGGCCGTGGACGGGCGGGGTGAACAACCGCCGACTGCCGGCGGCCTCCCCGTGGAGCGGGGAGGCCGTCGGCGGGGCCGGGTTCTCAGCGGTTGGTCCACAGGTTCCAGAGGAAGAAGGAACCCTGGGCGCACTGGTAGCGGTCCCAGTGCCCGCGCTCGATGCCCTGCTGACCGGCCGTCTGGCAGCCGCCCAGGGTGACGTACTTGCCGCGGTGGACGTCGAGGCCGTCGGCCGCACGGACGGCGCTCGCCTGCTGGGTCGCCGCGGTGGGAACCGCGACGGCGGGCGCCGCCGTGCTCAGGCCGAGCCCGGTCGCGGCGAGGACGGCGAGGGCGGAAAGCGCGATACGTACACGCATGGTGAAGGTCCTTTCGGTGGGGTGCGAAGTCGGCTCGTGCGGCATCCGGCGACACGGCCATGAACACCGGCACGCTCACCCTCGGGGGTGATCCGTGGAGCCGGTACGCCGAGTTTGCACGGGTTGATGACCCTTCACGCCCAAGTCCCGCTTGCTTCACCGATGTCGGGATAAATACACTCCTGACCTGCTGGGACGCGTCCGTCCCGGGACATGAAGCAGTCGGTGGGACACGTTGCGGCGCCCCTGCAGGGAGATCCTTTTCGATGACCGGCCAACGACCGGAGCAGGTCGCGGCAGCACGGAGACTGGGCGAGGCGCTGCGGAGCCTGCAACAACGCTCGGGTCACACGCTTCGCGCCCTGGAGACCCAGGTCCGCATCAGCGACTCGTCCCTCTCCCGCTACTTCCGGGGTCAGAGCGTGCCTCCGTGGCCCGTCGTCCGGGATCTGTGCCGGTCGATGGGGGCCGACCCCGGCGAATACCGGGCCCTGTGGGAAGCGGCCGGTCGCACCGGTGCCGACGAAGCGGCCGACGCCGACACACCCGGCGCACCCCCGGCCCCCGCCCTTCCCTGGCGGCGCCGTCTCCGCACACACCTGTCCGGCCGCTGGGCCCTGGCCACGGCCGGCGTCGCCGTCGGCCTCGCGATCGGGCTCCTCCTGACACTGCTCACCGTGCGGCACTCCCCCGCCACGCCCCCTGCCCAGGGCGGCGCCGCCGGGCCGAAGGACACCAGCACCGGCTACGGCAATGCCGGCGTACTCGTCCACAACGCCGAGGAGGAGTGCCAGAAACCCCGCACGCACCAGTGCGCGCTGTCCCTCGCCTATGACCCCTACCGCCCTTACGTGACGGCCAACTCGGCGGACCGCGT
Source organism: Streptomyces sp. NPDC002884 (assembly GCF_040295245.1). Lineage (NCBI taxonomy): Bacteria > Bacillati > Actinomycetota > Actinomycetes > Kitasatosporales > Streptomycetaceae > Streptomyces > Streptomyces sp. NPDC002884. The sequence goes on from NZ_JBEOVB010000020.1 coordinate 39,097, forward strand.
CTGGCATCACGACCTGCTGCACGCCCGTTGCAGGATCGCCGACGGCGTCACCGTCACCGACGAGAAGAAGAAGCACACCAGCATCTGGATCCAGGTCACGCGGAAAGGGCAACACCTCTGGCTCCCCGGGATCCGTGTCGACCCCGACAGCCTCAACCAGCTGAGCACCGTACTGCCCAGGTGCCCGTCGTAGGGATCGCCGGCTCTCGATGACGCCGACGACGCGCCACGTGCACACGAGCCGGCCGTACCGTTCCCGAGAGCTGATAGCAGGGAGGTTGGATGAGCGGGAACGCTCGGCCGGAACCAGGGTTCTCGCCCGAGAGGCTGGCCTTCTTCACAGACGCGATCTTCGCGATCGCCATGACGCTGCTGGCTGTCGAACTGGAGCGCCCGGACGAGCAGGAACTGGCCTCGGCTCGCGCGCTCGGGCGTTTCCTGGTGGACCAGCGGGGCTCCTACCTGGCGTTCGCGCTGGCGTTCGTCCTTCTCTGGTCGGTGTGGCGCCGCCACCACAAGCTGATGGACCAGGTAGGCGAGCTGTCGAAGGCCTTCGCGGCCTGGCACGCGCCGTTCCTGCTGCTGGTCGCGTTCCTTCCGTTCCCGACAGCGGTCATGGGGGCTTCGATCACCAATCCGCTGGCGGAGACACTGTTCGCCGGCACGATGGCGGCCATGGTCTTCTGCGAGGCCGTCATCAAGGAGATCTCCAGCAGCGGCGGTCTGCTCACCGGCGACCCCGCGGCAACCCGTCGGCACGCCGACGGTTCCTGGGGAGTCGGCCTCTGGTTCGTCCTCAGCGCCGGCGCCGCCTGGCTGTTTCCGTACGCCTTCGTCCTGTGGTTCCTCGCCCCACTGGCCGCGACGTACGGCGGAGCTCTGATCTCCCGCCTGCGCGCCTCCCACCAGAACCGCCCGGACCCGCGCGACGGGGACGCGCCACGAACCTGACTGGCCGCATGTCTGTCTGCCGCTCTGTCGTTCCGCCTGTCCTCCTGTCCGCCTGTCCGCCTGTCCGCCTGTCCGCCTGTCCGCCTGTCCAGGAGGATGAGTGGGCTGCCCGAGCCACTCCTACTACGCTGACTGCCTTCAGGGCGGGGACGGGGAGGGCTCATTGGCGCGGCAGATCCCACTCGGGGAGGACTTCCGACGGTTGTGGGGCGCCTACGGGGTCAGTGCTGCGGGCAGCGCCGTCGCGATGGGGGCTTTGCCCCTGGTCGCCGTCCTGGTGCTGCATTCCTCGACGTTCCAGGTCTCCCTGCTCACCGCCCTGTCCGCCGTGGCCAGTGCGGTGATCGCTCTGCCGCTCGGCGTCCGTATCGAGCACCGGTACAAGCGGCCCGTCATGATCACCGCCGATCTGACCCGCTGCGCGATGCTGGTGAGCGTGCCGGTCGCGGCGGCCTTCGACGGTCTCACCTTCGCCCACCTGTGTGCCGTCGGCATCCTCCAGACGGCCGCGTCCGTCGCGTTCGACGCGGCGAGCGGCGCACATCTCAAGGCGCTCGTCAGCCCCGAGCACCGCCTTCGCGCCAACAGCCTGTTCGAGACCACCAACTGGATCAGCGTCAGCGCGGGACCGCCCGTCGGCGGGCTTCTGATCGGAGTCCTGGGCTCCACGACCACGCTCGCGGTCGACGCCGTGTCCTTCCTCGGATCCGCCCTCGGCATCCGCCGCATCCGGCGGCCCGAACCCGCGCCGCCTGCGCCCTCCGCCCCTCACCTGGGCCGCGACATCGCCGCCGGCTGGCAGTACATCCTGCGGCATCCAGGACTGCGTCCCCTGTTCTACAACTCCCTGCTCTTCGGCGGCTCCATCATGATGACGTCACCGCTGATGGCCGTCCTCATGCTGCGTGACCTCGGCCTCGCGCCCTGGCAGTACGGACTCGCGCTGGGGCTGCCCTGCCTGGGCGGCGTGCTGGGTTCACGCCTGACCCCGTCGCTCACCCGGCGGTTCGGGCAGCGCCGGATTCTGCTGCTGTCCGGTGTCGCCCGCACCCTCTGGACGGTCCTGTTGCCGCTGGCGCCTTCCGGTGCCCTCGGTGTGTTCATCATCGTGGCCGCCGACTTCGGTCTGCTCTTCGCCGCCGGCGTCTTCAACCCGTCGTTCACCACCTACCGCATGGAGGCCACACAGGACGCTTTCATGTCCCGTGTCGGCACCTCCTGGTCGGTCAGCTCGAAAACGTGCCAGGCAGTCTTCATGATCGCCGGTGGCCTCCTCGCCGAGGCGGCGGGCGTCCGCGGCGCGCTGCTCATCGCCGGCGTGCTCTGTATGGCGAGCGCGCTCCTCCTGCCCTGGCGGAAGGTCCGTCCCTCCACCAAAGGCGTTCCGGCCCCCGCTGGGGAACCGGCCCCAGCACCGGCGCCGTCCCAGGCCGACTCCCCGTGACGAGCGGTGTCGGACATGGATCGGGGGTGCCCTGGGCCCTCGCCGTGGCTTGCGTCGCGGGTTCCGGCAGGTCTGCTGTCAGTGGGGCGTGTCAGAGTCTGAGCATGCTCGAGATCGTGGTGAAGACGGAGAACGGGGAGCGGCACGTTCGTGTGTCCGCGCAGGAGTTGGCCGGGCTGGTCCGGCGCATCGGCGGCGATGGTGACCGGTTTCTGGTGGTCCATCGGATACCCGACCTGCCCGACGTCTTCGCCCAGGTCTGGCACGAGGCCGGCGGGAACTACACGCTGGAGCACCGCGACGGTGCCGCCGACCGGCACTTCCAGGTGATGGTCGACAGCTCCGAGGCCGTGATCGCGGAGATGAGCGGCTGGGCCCGGCAGGAGCCCGGTCGGAGCACTGATCTGGCCTGGTCGCGATGGGACATGGGCCTCACCGGCGAGGTACCGTCGCTCGACCTGGCCGAAGGCGAGCGCGAGGAGTTGGAGAAGCGCGTCCGTGAGGTGCTGGTCGGCGGCTATGCGGACCGTGCCGAACTGGCGGAGCTCGCCGAGGAGTACCTGGTCACCTCGGACCGCCGACCCGTATCCCGCGAGCAGGCGGAGGCGCTGGCCGACCGGATGTGGCTGGAGCGCGTCGCGGAGCAGGCCGAATGGAAGGGCGAGACGGCCCCGGAACGGCTCACCCGCGCGTTCACCGCCCTGCAGGAGGCCGGTGTCACCGCCCGCGAGAACTTCACCTGCTGCGGCAGCTGCGGCCGGTCCGAGATCGGCGGCGAAGGCGGAGCGGACGCCCGCGGCTTCGTGTACTTCCACTCCCAGTGCACGGACTCCGCCGCGGCCGGGCACGGGCTGATGCTCCTCTACGGAGGCTTCGACGGCTCACCCGAGACCACCGCAGCCATCGGCCACGAGGTCGTGTCCGCCCTGGAAGCAGCAGGTCTCCCGGCCGAATGGGACCGTGACCCCGCCCGGGCCATCACCGTCACCCCTCTGGAGTGGCGCCGCCGTCTGGTCGGCTAAAGAGAGTCCGCCGCGCCGTGACCGCAGGGTAGGCGGCGGCCATCGACGGACCGACCCCGTTCGCCGGAGCTCGGTGGCCTTACGGGGCTTCGCACGTTACAGTCCGGCCGCCTGGACCAATGACGCCCGTTCGCCCTCGCCCAGATGAAGGCCGGCCAGCAGTTCGTCGTCAGCCAGCAGACGTCGCACCGAAGCCGCCTCGGCGACGAACGCCGCCCGGCAGAGGGCTCGTTCAGGGTGGTCTTCCTCGGGGCCGCCGACCGCCAGGTCCCATGCGTTGTCGGGGTCGGTGGGTGCGGACAGGGCTGCGGCCACGAGCACGAGCCCGAACAACTCGTTCCGGCGTGGGACCGATGGATCGGCGGTCAGTCTCAGCAGGTACGGGACGACGGCCGGCATCGTGGCACTGATGGACATCGGCCCGGACATCACAAGCCAGTCCAGCGCCCGTTCGGCCAACTCGGCCGCGTCGGAATCGAGCAGTCCGCGCAGGACGACCGAGGCATCGACCGGGCAGCCAGGAATGGACGACCACTCCACGTCCTCGCACCCTTGAAGTGCCGGATGCGGAGAAGCCTCTTGCCCCAGGTGCGGATGGGCCGCCGTCAGGGCTGCTGTCGCGGCCACCGCCGCGGCCTCGTGATCCACTGTGCACACCGGCATGCCCCCCGTCCGCCCGCCGGCGCCGTACCGGCGAACATCGACCGCATCGACGCCACGAGTCTACGCAGGCTCCACCTTCACGCCCCGAGGACCCAGCCCTGACTGACCGGCGGTCCTACGCTGTGGCCGACCGGCCGAAGGGCACGCCCCGTGCCAGCTCGTTAGCCTATTCGCCGACCTGCGGCGATTCCTCCACCCCTTCGGTTCCGGCTCGCCTGACCTGCGTGAATGCCCGTACTGAAGGAATCGATTCGCCTGTCCGAGCGAGGTGCGTGTCGATCCGTCATGTTGCGGAGGTGACGCAGCGTCGGTTGCCTCGACAGTGGTGCACAATTCAGGCATCGCGCAACATACCGGACACTGCTCCGCTGGAGGGGTTCTTGTGGGCAATACACGTGTTGGCATCGCTATCGGCCTGATGGCCGGTTTCCTCGCTCTTCAGACTCCAGTCGCCGCCGCCGGTGACTCAGGTCTCGACATCCACTCGCGGCAAACCACCCACGGCTCCACGGTCACCGTCAGCACCACCGCATGTGGTGCGGACGTGACCTACGGCAAGGGCGAGTCCGAGGTGGCAGGGGCGTTCCACCTCTTCGAAGGCGAGAGCAAGGGTGTGCTCACCGGCGAGTTCACCGTGCCGGAAGGATCTTCGCCCGGCACCGACACCGTCACCGTCAAATGCCCGCCGCGGACCAGGATCACGGACTCGTACGAGATCCCGTCACGTCGGCCCGACGGCGCCGTCGAGGCCGGTTTCGGGCACACGGAGCAGACGTCGACGCAGCTCGCTCTGGGCGCGGCGCTGGTCGCCGCGGCCGCCGCCGGAGGCCTGGTGAGGATGCGTCACCGCTCGCGCTCGAACCAGAACTGACGCCCGTCCGCCCACCGGCTCTCTCACCCCCGGCGGCTCCCGGAGCTTCTCCAGTCCCGGGAGCCGCCGGAAAACGATCGCCTCCCCCTCCCTCGTTGTAAGCAGAGAACCGACCGCGATGGCTCCCAGGCACACAGCCGACACTTCGTCTCCCTCTTCGTCTTCCTCTTCGTCTTCCTCGTTCATCCCTTCGGTCAGGCTTCTCGCCTGGACTCTCGTGGTGGGTGCCGTGCTGGTGACCGGCGCGGTACACGACGAGCAGCCACCACAGCCTTCGGCAGGCCAGGCCTTCTCCCCTCCGCCGAGCGCCACGGCCCACCGCACCGCCGCCCCGACGGACCCCGCCGTGCCCCCGCTCTCGCCCGCGGAACCGCTCTGGCTGCGGATCCCCGCCATCAACGTGAGCGCCCCCGTCACCAAGCTGCACCTCGACTCTTCGGGGGCGCTCGAGCCCCCGCCCGCCGACCGCCCCCACCTCGCCGGCTGGTACAGCGAGGGCACGGCGCCGGGATCCGCCGGGACAGCCGTCACCGCGGGCCATGTGGACCTGCCCGGCGGCAACCCGGGGGTCTTCTACATGCTCGGTGTCCTGACCAAGGGCGACACGATCGAGATCGACCGGGCAGATCAGCGCACAGCCGTATTCACCGTCGACGCCCTCGAGATCTACGAGAAGGACCGCTTCCCGAGCGACAAGGTGTACGGCAGCTCCGAGCGGGCCGAGCTACGGGTGATCACCTGCGGCGGGGGTTACGCCAGAAACACCGGATACCAGGGCAACGTCGTGGTCTACGCGACACTCACCGCCGTGCGGTGAGGTGATCGTCGGTGAGGCGCGGGCGGCTCACGCCGGGAGCACGCGGACGGACCACCCGGCCTGCCTCTGTCGGTACGACTCCCCCGGCTCGGTCATCCAGACCCCCGGCGTGCCCGTGCCACGTGGAGCACGCCGGGGCCGTTCTACGTGTAAGCGCACTCACCGCCCGTCGCGCAGCAGCGCGCAGACGAAGTCCTCCTGGACGGCGCGCAGCCGCTTGAGCCGCGCGGGATCGCTGGTCGCGCTGATCTGGCTCGTGATCGAGAACGTCAGTGAGCGCCGGCCGTCGGGAGTGGCGGCCACCAGCTGCGTGTAGCCCGGGAAGTTCCCGGTGTGGCCCAGCACGACCCCGCACCGTGTCGTGTAGCGGAAAATGCCGAGTCCCGCGGTGTTGCGTCCCGGGCCGGCCGGTTCGGACGAACCCGCGATCCACCTGCGCTGTTCCCGCACGACGCCCTTGCCGTAGAGCGCGCCGGAGGCGTAGCCGCGGATGAAGCGGGTCATGTCGGCCGGAGTGGAGATGATGCCCCCGGATGCCCATGCGCCGGAGGCGCCGACGAGCTCGCTGATGTCCTCGGGAGACGCGGGGTCGCTCACGTCGTACCCGTGCAGGTAGGGCTCGGGCATGCGGTAGCCCTGCGGGAGGCTGGTGTCGCGCAGCTCCAGCGGCCGGTAGACCAGCCGCCGCAGGAGTTGTTCGTACGGGGTACCGGTGACCGCTTCCGCCATCAGGGCGACGGCGATGTTGTCGGAGTTGGAGTACTCGTACCGGCTGCCCGGGGCGAACCGCAGGGGCTGGTCGGCCACGTAGTCGAGCAGGTGGCGGGAGTCGAAGCGGTGGCGCGGGTCGGCCGCGAGCACCGCCATGAACGCGGGGGCCTTCGAGTAGTCCGGCAGGCCGCTGGTGTGGTGCAGCAGCTGCCGCAGCGTCACCTGGCCCCAGGCGTCCGGGAGCTGCGGGAGACGCTCGCGCAAGGTGTCGTCCAGACCCAGTGCGCCGCGGTCGACGAGGGACAGTGCCACCGCTCCGCTGAAGGCCTTGGCCGTGCTCGCGATGCGCATGTGGTCCTTCACGTGCGGCGGGCGACCCGTTGCCAGGTCGGCGACGCCGGCCCGCAGCACGCGGGTCTGCCGGCCGTTGCGCAGCACGGCGATGACACCGGGCGGACCGCCCGGCTCACTCACCAACCGCTCGATCTGACGCTGCAGCGTACGGTCCTCCGCCGGCCCGGCGGCGGTGCCGGCCGCGTTGCCCGCGGTGGACGGCACCAGCACCGCCAGAGAGGCGGCCGCGACGACGAGAACAGACCCCAGACGTGGTCGCGGGGCGGCTCGGAAAGGCCGAGCGGGACGAAGAGGCATCGAGGCTCCTGGAGATGGGCGACGGCAGTGCAGGTCAAGCCTCACCGGCCGCGGACGCCGGTGCCGCTTCCTGTTGCTGCAAACAGCCCAGTCAGCCGTGGGTGGCAGGGGTCGCCGCCTCCGTTGTGCGTCTTCCCTTTCTGATCCATGTGCCGCCACGCCCGGACCGCTGGAACCCTGCCCTCCCCGCTCGACTGCGGAAGGCGGCCGCCGCCCGTTCGAGCTGACTCAGCAGGTGGAACTGGTGGAGATCCTTATTCCGGTGACGCTGTAAGCGTTCGCGAACACGGTCTCGGAATTCGGAATCAGGCAGATCGAGTTCCCGTCCTGGAGCCGTAGATACGCCACGTCGTCGTTCCGGGTGTTGACGACGTGGTAGTGCGGCCGGGACCTGACCGTCTGGTAGGAACTGGTGACATCGCGGTACTTCGTGATCGGTGTGCCCGCGTTGTAGGCGTGCTCGTCCACGTAGAAGCAGACATAGGGGTACGGGCAGCCGTGGGTGGGGGATTCCGCGTGGGCTGCCGATGCGCCGGTCACGGACATGGCTGCGACGGCCGCACTCGCGCCCGCGAGGCCTGCCGCCTTTCGGATGACGGACTTCATCACTTCTCCAAGAGTCGAGGGGATCGTCCGACACGGCAGCCGTAGATCGTGATCCGTCGCGGATGCCGCTGGTCAGCCGTGGTCGGTGCGACACCAGGAGCATCGGCCGTCACCGGAGTCCGGCGCAACGACTGCCGCCCCTTCGGCGACGGTGGAACCATCCCAACCCGTCTGACGTGCAGGGACATGAGTCCCTGGGACAGGGATCACGGGCGGACGACGGAGGAACGGTGTCGATGCGGGACAATGTCGAGGAGTTCGCGGCGATGCTGCGCCTGCTCAAGGACCGTACGGGCCGGAGCTACGGCTCCCTGGCCCGCCGCCTCCACATGAACACCTCCACGCTGCACCGGTACTGCGCGGGCGAGGCGGTGCCGCAGGACTTCGCGCCTGTGGAGCGGCTCGCGGCCTTCTGCGAGGCGACACCCGAGGAGCGGCTCGAGCTGCACCGGCTGTGGTTGTCGGCGGTGGCGGATCGGCAGCGGGTGCGGGCGGCCGGTTCTGCGGCGGAGGCCGAGGCGGCGGAGACGGCGGAGGAGGCGGCGATTCCGCCTCTGGCTCCGGACTCGGACTCGGTCGGGGACGGGGACGGGGACGGGGAGCTCCCCGAGGAAGCCGGTTCCACGGAGCAGCGCAGGGATCCCGACCCGGACCGGTCCGTCCCCTCCCCTGCTCCCCGCCCCTGGTACCGCAGCCGACGGGTCCTCGTGTCCACCGCCGTCACCTGCGCACTGCTCGCCACGCTGCGCGGCACGTCCGCCCTGTCGGACGACCGCTCCTCCGAAGCGGACGCGTCCCGCCCCGGGGACCCGCGGACGACGGCCCTCGGCGCACCTCACCGTTCGGCGATACCGTCGGCCGCCGCCACCGCCACCGCTGCCCCTTCCCGGGGCTCCGCGTCGCCCAGCGCCCGGCAGAGAACCCCCGCCCCGTCCTCCACCGGCGGCGGTCCCGCCTCGGCGGCGAAGCCGACCACCGGCCTGCCCCTCACCTGGAGCACCGACTCCCTGGTCTGGGACAAGGGCTGCGACCACGACTACGTCCTCCACAAGCCGCCGGCGCAGGTGCCCCCGCCGCCGGTGGAGCAGGACGCCGGCGCGTGGGCGGCGACGCAGGGGGCGGTGCACGGACGGCAGACGAGGGTGCAGATCTCTGTGCAGGGGCGGTCGTCCACGGCCGTGGTCCTGGAGGCGCTCCACGTCCGCATCGTCAGCCGCGACACCCCGGCCGCCGGGAGCGCCTACGCCATGGGCCAGGGCTGCGGCGGCGACCTCACGCCCCGCCGCTTCACCATGAACCTCGACGCCGACCGCCCCATCGCCCGCCCGAAGGACGGCGCCGACAGCGGACACACCCTCCCGGCCGTGCACTTCCCGTACCGCGTCTCAGCCGAGGACCCGGAGGTGCTGCTGGTCGACGCGACGACACAGACCTACGACGCCCGCTGGTACCTCGAACTCGACTGGTCCTCCCAGGGCCGCACCGGCACGATCCGCATCGACGACCACGGCCGCCCGTTCCACACCACCAGCATCAAGGGCATGCCACGCTACTGGTACGGCACGAACGCCGCGGGCGAGCGTGCCTGGGTCCCGTACGACAGCTAGGGACTTTCCCGGACCCGGGCTCACCACCCCGCCCCCGCGCCGCACTCCGACTCGCGTTCACAGAGACGGGCTATAAGCTCCCCTCGCTCTCGTGCCCGGGTCATGAGGGGCTTGTGAACGGGGGGAGTTCCGATGAGCGACGGGATCGAGCGGGAGTACCGCAGACGGCGGGGAATACCGCCCGCGTTCCTCACCATGCTCATCGCGGCGGCACTGGTCACCGCCAACGCACTGCACGCGATGGCGACGCTCGGGCCGTCGGGCTGGGACGTGCTGGCCGTCGGGGCCTGGCTGACCGTCGCCGGCCGGGTGGCGCTGGAGCAGTGGCGGGCGCGTACGTTCGTCACCGCCGACGGGGTCACCGTCCGAGGGCCGATACGCACGCGCAGCTGGGCCTGGTCCGACATCTACGGCATCCGGGTCGAGGACAACAGGGGGAGCACTCCTCGGTGGTCGGGGTATCTCTATGCCATCGACGGGCACCGGGTCCGTCTCCCCCACCTCGACGAGTATCAGCTGGCCGACCCGATCGCCGAGGTCGCCGACCTGTGCGCCACCGCCCTGCGGCTCGGACTGACGTCCCTGGAGACGCGACCGGACGCGGAGGAGCGCATCGCCCGACGGACGCGGCGGCGCAGGGCGTGGCAGCGGGCGGCCGTCGCGAGCCTGGTCGTCGCGGCCGTCATGTTCGTCTACGACATCTGGTTGGTCTTCGACGACCGACCGACGCACACGCTCCTGCTGGTCGGGGGCGTCCCGCTGCTCTGTCTCCCCGTCTTCTTCCTCGTCCTGGACCGCATCGGCGAGAGTCAGAACCGCCGCTTCACCGACCCAGCGACTCGAACCTCCACCGGCGCACCGCTCGACTGACCAATTCCTCTTCAAGTCGCGATGGTTGGCGGGACGCTCGCCCGGTGATGCGACCGGCGTCCACCGCTTCGCCGCCGCACCACCCCGGGTCGGGCAGAAGGCCTCCGGCCTACCGTGATGGTCCCGTACCGCCGATGGCCACCACACGGTCGACCGGATGATCGGGTGTCAGACCGCCAGCCGGCGGATCGCGACTACGGCCGCGTCGTCGTTGAGGTGTCCCTGGACGTGGGCGATCAGGTCGTCCCGGAGAAGGCGCAGCAGTTCTTCCGGGTCGTCCTTGGTCCAGTCGGGCGCCCGTTCGGTGAAGGGGTAGAAGTCTCCGCCGGCGTTGCGTGCTTCGATGACGCCGTCCGTGTAGAGGAGCAGCAGGTCACCGACCTCGAACGGGAACGTCTGGACGTCGTAGGCGGAGATGCCGAAGAGGCCGCCGAATCCGATCGGGAGATGGCTCGCCTCGGGCAGGAGCGGAGTGATCTGGTTCCCCCGCAGGAGGAGCGGCGGCGGGTGGCCGCAGGTGATGAGGTGGACGACCGGATCGTGGTCGGGGATGTCGAGCAACAGGGCGGTGGCGAAGTCCTCGTCGGTGTCCTGTTCCGCCTGTGATCGCCACTGGCTGGTGTCCCAGCGGAACGCGGCGTCCAGGTGGACGGCGAGGCGCGGGAGCGTGGCCTGTCGATGTGCGGCCGCGCGGAAGGCGCCGAGCAGCAGGGCGGCGTTGTTGATCGCGGCCAGGCCGTTGCCGCGCACATCGCCCATGAGGAGCCGGGTGCTGTGGTGGACCGTCCGTGCGGCCGCGTACAGGTCTCCGCCCAGCTCGGCCTCTTCTTCGGCGGGAAGGTAGAGACTGGCGATCCGCAGCGGGCCGGTGCGGGCGGGCAGTGGCCGCAGCAGCACACTCTGCGCCGCCTCGGCCACCGACCGCACCCGCTGCAACTGCCGCTCACGCCGGTCCCGCACCACACAGACGGTGACACAGACGATGGAGACGACGATCAGCGCAGTGATCTGGGCCTGGATGTTGGCGGTGGGAAGGACCCCTCTGAGCACGCCGATCAGCACCTGGGCGGCCACCGCGAGAGCCCCCATCAGCGCCGTGACGCGGGCGCCGGCGAACGCGACCGTGATCGCGGGCGCCGCGACCAGCAGTGGACCGAGGTGGATGTGCGGCGGCGCGAGAATATCCACCACGCAGACCGTGACGATCAGCCCCACGGGGATCACGACCAGCGCGGGGGCATGACCCGGCCGCCAGGAACGCCGCAAGTCCAGCCATGATCGAAGGCCCATGCCCCAAGCCTTCCACTTACCTCCGCGTACAGGGATACGCCGCTCCGGGCACCCGCACCCGGGCACCCGAGGCCGGGGCTGTGCCCAGCGACAGTTGTTCGCCGGACGTCAAGGGCAGGCAGGTCGCCGACAGCGGCTGCCCCTGCGGTCCGCCCGCACTGCCACCGGGGGTCCGCCTCACCGGTGCCGTTCGGTTGTGCGGCAACTTCTGTCCCGAGCCTTGACCCTGTCGGGCGGGGAGGTGCAGTCTCCAGTAATGCGCATTAGGTAATACGCATTAACAGGAGAGGTACCACTGTGGAACCCAGGAAGCGGCCCGGACGGGCACCCGCGCCGGCCGGACGTACGGCACGGCCACGGCAGGCCGAGGTGGCCCGGCTCGCGGGAGTGTCCCAGGCGACCGTGTCCCTGGTGCTCTCGCCGAAGCCCGACGGCAAGGGACCCATCATCTCCGAGGAGACCCGGCGACGGGTCCTGGAGGCAGCCCGCAGCCTGGGCTATGTGCCCGACCCGGCCGCCCGCCGGCTGGCCGCGGCCCGCAACAACCTCCTCGGCGTCTTCAGCTTCACCGCCACGTTCCCCACCGATGTGCAGCACTCCTACTACCCCTTCCTGGTAGGCGTGGAGCGCGAGGCGGCGGCGCTCGGCTACGACCTGGTGCTGTTCACCGGGTCGAGCACCGGCGGCGCCGGGGCCTCGGGTCCCGACGCCCTGAGCCGGGTCCGGCTCGCCGACGGCTGTCTGTTCATCGGCCGGCACACGCCCCGGACGGAGCTCAAGCGACTGGTCGAGGACGGCTTCCCCGTCGTGCACCTGGGCCGCCGTGAGGAGTTGGAGGGTGTGGCATGGGTGGGCGCGGACTATGTCGAAGCCACCCGTGACGTCGTGGGCCGTCTGGCCGGGTTGGGGCACCGGCGGATCGTCCTCGTCCGGGAGGACGACGACGCGCCCGCCTCGGCGGACCGTCAGCGCGGCTTCCTGGAGGGGCTGGAGGCGGCAGGTCTGCCCTCCGGGCCCGCGACCGTCTTCCGGTCCGCCGATCCGCAGCGGGAGCTCACGCCCGAACGGCTGCGCGCCTGGGCCGACGAAGGGGTGACGGCCTTCGTCGCGGAGGAGACCGACACCGGGGCGGCCTGGCGAGGTCTGCTCGCCGCCGTGCGCGAGGCGGGCCTCGACTGCCCCGCGGAGGTGTCCCTCGCTCTGCTCGGCAGCCCGCCCTCCGATCTGGCGAGCGAGCCCGTACCGACCGGATTCGACATCCCCCGGCCGCAGTTGGGCGCCGCTGCCGTGCGGTTGCTGGCAGCGCTCGTCGCGGGAGAGGAGGCGCGGGAGCCACTCGTCGGCTGTGTCTTCCGTCCGGGCCCGACGACCGGTCCGCCGCCGGCCCGTACCTGAGCAGCGCCCCTACCGGCCTCGCGTCCAGTGAACCTGATCCGGCGGCAAGGAGAAGCGTGATACCCGAAGCGGACATCCTCGTCGTGGGCGGTGGCCTCGGTGGCGTGGCCGCCGCTCTCGCGGCCTGCCGGGCAGGACGCAGCGTCGTGCTCACCGAGGAGACGGACTGGATCGGCGGCCAGCTCACCAGCCAGGCGGTACCACCCGACGAGCACCCGTGGGTGGAGCGGTTCGGCACGACCGGCTCCTACCGGCGGCTGCGCGAGGAGATCCGGCGGTACTACCGCCACTGGTACCCGCTGCGGGCCGAGGCCCTGGCGCTCACCGACCTCAACCCGGGAGCGGGCCGTGTCAGCAAGCTCTGTCACGAACCGAGGGTCGCCCTCGCCGTCCTGGAGGGCATGCTCGCGCCCCACCGGGCGGCAGGCCGGCTGACGGTACTCACCGAGCACCGGCCGGTCTCCGCCGAGTACGACAACGATGTCGTACGGTCGGTGACCTTGCAGGACCTGCGCGACGGAACACGTCACACCCTCACGGCGCGCTATGTCCTGGACGCCACCGAGACGGGCGAACTCCTGCATCTGGCGGGCGTCGAGCACGCGAACGGGGCCGAGGCACGCGCCGAGTTCGACGAGCCGCACGCCCCGGACGCGGCCCGGCCCGACAACCAGCAGGGCATCACGGTCTGCTTCGCGCTCTCCCACCACGAGGGCCAGGACCACACGATCGACCGCCCGCAGGACTTCGACCTCTGGCGCACCTACCGGCCCTCGTTCTGGCCCGGCCCGCTGCTCGGCTTCGAGGCTCCCGATCCCCGCACGCTGGAGCCGCTGCCGCGGACCTTCGTACCGAATCCGGATCTGGACCCGCTCGGTGTCTCCGCCGACCAGAGCGCGGATGCCGGCGACAGAGAGCTGTGGGGCTTTCGCCGTGTCCTCGCGCGCAAGCTGCACGCGCCGGGCGCCTTCGATTCCGACATCACACTCGTCAACTGGCCGCTCAACGACTACTGGCTCAAGCCGTACATCGGCCAGGAGGCCGAAGCGCTGCGCGAGGCACGGCAGTTGTCGCTGTCACTGCTGTACTGGCTGCAGACCGAGGCGCCGCGCCCCGACGGCGGCACCGGCTTCCCGGGCCTGCGGATCCGCCCGGACGTGACCGGCACGGCGGACGGCCTGGCCAAGGCGGCGTACGTCCGCGAGTCCCGCCGTATCAAGGCCGTCACCACCGTCACCGAGCACGACGTGGCGATCGACCTGGTCGGCCCGTACGGCGGCACCCGGCACCGGGACTCCGTCGGCGTGGGCGGGTACCGCATCGACCTGCACCCCTCGACCGGCGGCGACAACTACATCGACATCGGGTCCGTGCCGTTCGAGATCCCGCTCGGCGCGCTCGTGCCGCGCCGGGTGCGCAACCTGCTGCCCGCCGGCAAGAACATCGGCACCACCCACATCACCAACGGCTGTTACCGGCTCCACCCGGTGGAGTGGAACGTCGGCGAGGTCGCCGGTGCGCTGGCCGCCCACTGCCTGGCCGAGGACGTCGAGCCGCACCAGGTCCAGGCCGAGGACAAGCGGTTCGAGGACTTCGCGCGGCTGCTCGACCGCGACGGAGTGCAACGCCACTGGCCGGACGTACGCGGCTACTGAACACCCCCGCACGGACGGGAAGTTCCGGGCGCGGCGGCTCCATCCGCGCCGCCCGGCGACAGCCCGCGCGAACCGATCCAGCACAAGGAGGTGCCCGGACATGAACACACCCCGCATCCGCGTCGGCATCGACGTGGGCGGAACCTTCACCGACGCCGTGGCCGTGGACGCCACGACCCTCGAACTCCTGGGACAGGTCAAGGTCCCCACCAGCCACCACCACGAGGACGGCGTCGCGCACGGCATCGTCGAGGCGCTCGACCGGCTCCTGGAACAGACCGGCCGCGCCCCGACCGACGTCGCCTTCCTGGCGCACGGCACGACCCAGGCCACCAACGCCCTGCTGGAGGGCGACGTGGCGACCGTCGGACTGATCGGCATCGGGGCCGGCCCCTCGGCGGTGTTCACCCGCCGCCTCGCCTCGTTCGGCAAGCTCGAACTCGCCCCCGGCAAAAGGCTCCCGCTGGCCTACGCACATGTCGCCGACCCCGACGACACGGCGGCCGTCCGGCGTGCCGTCGAGCGGCTGACGGGCGAAGGCGCTCAAGTCCTGGTCGCCAGCCAGCCGTTCAGCGTCGACCGGCCCGAGGGCGAGCAGGCGGTCCTGGACGCGGGACGGCCGTACGGACTTCCGATGACGGCCGCGCACGAGATCACCTCGCTGTACGGACTGCACAAGCGCACCCGCACGGCCGTGGTCAACGCGGCGATCCTGCCCCGCATGCTGGCCACCGCCGACCTCGTCGACGCCTCCATCACCAAGGCGGGCGTGACCGCTCCCCTGATGGTGATGCGCTGCGACGGCGGTGTGATGGCTCTCGACGAGATGCGTCGCCGACCGCTTCTGACGGTGCTGTCGGGACCGGCCGCCGGAGTCGCGGGCGCCCTGATGCAGGAGCGGGTGAGCGAGGGCGTGTTCCTGGAGACCGGGGGCACGTCGACCGACATCAGCGTCGTACGCCGCGGCAGGGTCGCCGTCCGGCACGCCACCGTCCTCGGCAGGACCTCGTGTCTGAGCGCCCTCGACGTGCGCACGGTCGGTGTCGGCGGCGGGTCCATGGTGCGGATCGGCGAAGGCCGGGTGACGGGCGTGGGGCCGCGCAGCGCCCATATAGCGGGGCTGCCGTACGCCTGCTTCGCCTCCCCCGACCAGTTGCGCGACGCCCGGGTGGACACCGTCCGGCCCATGGAAGGCGACCCCGCCGACTACGCCGTGATCGACGCGGCGGGCGGGCGGTTCGCCGTCACCACGACCTGTGCCGCCAATGCCCTCGGCCGCGTCCCCGAGGGCGACTTCGCCCACTGCGACCCGGAGACCGCACGCGCCGCGATCGCCCCGCTGGCCGCCGTGCTCGGTACCGACGTGGCGACCGCGGCCGCGCGGATCCTCGACGCGGGCATCGCCCAGGTGAAGACGGTGGTGGACGCCATGATCCGCGACTACCGCCTCGACAGGGACACCGCGGTACTGGTCGGCGGAGGCGGCGGTGCCGCGTCCGTCACCCCGCACCTCGCGCACACCAGCGGCATGGAGGGGCGGATCGCCCGCCACAACGAGGTCATCAGCCCCATCGGAGTGGCCCTCGCGCTCGTACGGGAACAGGTCGAGCGGATCGTGCCCGGCGCTTCGCAGGAGCAGATCCTCGCCGTCCGCGCCGAGGCGGAGCGGGCGGTCGTCGCCCAGGGCGCCGCCGCCGAGGGCGTCGAGGTCGAAGTCACCGTCGACCCGCAGACCAGCACCGTGCGGGCGGTCGCCACCGGCGCCACCGAACTGCGCACCCACGACCGGTCCCATCGCGCCGACGACACCGAGCGGCTGCGTGCCGCGGCGGCCAGTCTCAAGGCCGACCCCGCGGCGGTCCACGTCCTGGCGGGCACCGCCGCCCACACCGTCTACGGCACGCGGACGCACCGCCGTCTGCGGCCGACCCGGCGGCCCGTACGGATCGTCGACATGGACGGCGTCGTACGCCACCACGCCGCCGACGCCCGCGTGGAGACCACCACCGTGGCCGGCGCCCCCGAGGTGCTCGCCCGGCTGGTGGGCGAGTCCACCTCGTACGGCGACGGCGGAGTGCGCGCTCCCGCCCTGCGGCTGCTGCTCGGCTCCCGCATCGCCGACCTGTCCGGAGTCCTCGATCCGCAGCCTCTGCTGGCGCTGGCCCGCAGCGAGTTGCGGACCCGCGCGGCCGACGAGCCCGTGGTCGCCGTCCTGGAAGTGCGGTCATGACGGCCCCCGAACCCACTTTTGTGGAGCGGGAGTCGACGGATCCCGCGGCCGTCGACGACGTCGAGTGGGCCGTCCGGCTGCTGGCCGCCACGCCCACCCACGAGGGCCGCGACCGCGAGCTGCTGCGCCAATGGGCCCGTAGAGCCGACGAGTTCGGGTCCCGGCTCGCCCCCGTCCCGTCCACCGCGCGCGTGATCGAGCGGGACGACGGCCTGGAGCGGATGCTGCTCGCCCGCTACACATCACGGCCCCCGACGGTCGAGCTCTACACCGACACCCTCGCGCTCGCCGAGGAGGTGGTCGACGCCCGTGGCTGGCGTGCCTGGTACCCGCCGGGCTCGGTGCGCGCGGCCGCGCTCGCCCACGAGGCCGTGCACGCCTACCTCCACGACGGCCCGGCGAAGGCCGCGCTCAAGCAGGCACTCGACCACACCGTGCTGCGCCTCGGTCGCCGTCGCGTGGCCGGCCATGTCGCCGGGGCCGAAGAGGTCGCCGCCCACGCCTACGCCAGAACCGTCTGCGGGCTCGGCCGAAGCCCGCTGCTCCTCACCGCCGCGCTCCGCTCGGCGCTCATCCGGCCCGGAAGAGAGAACTGACCCATGGGTGTCGTCATCCTCCTCGTCATGGCCGCCGGCGTCGGCCTGATGCTCACCCGCAGACTCCCCACCGCCTTCGCGCTGGTGCTGCTCGCCGTCGTGATCGCCTTCCTCGCCGGGGCACCCCTCACCGGCGAGAACAGCGTGCTGGACACCGTTCTCCAGGAAGGCGCGCCGACCCTGGCCGCCACCATGATCGCGATCATTCTGGGCTCCTGGCTGGGCAAGCTCCTCGACGAGACCGGTATCGCGGGCACGCTGGTCCGCAGAATCGTCGAGTTCGGCGGTGACCGCCCGACCGTGGTGGCCCTCGGCGTCCTCGCGGTGTCCGCGCTCGTCGGAACGGTCACCGGCTCGGCACCCGCAGCCATGCTCGCCGGCATCATCGGCATCCCCGCCATGATCGCGGTCGGCGTGCCCAAGGTGACCGCCGCGGGCACGGTGCTGATGGGCATCGCCGTGGGCATCCCCTTCGAGCTGCCGGTGTGGCAGTTCTTCTCCACCGCGCTGGATCTGCCGGTCCCGACAGTGCGCGACTTCATGGTGAAGCTCTTCCCGTTCGCCCTCGTCGCCGCCCTCGCGTTCGTCCTCGTCGAGTCCCGCCGGCGCGGCACCGAACATGCCTGGTCGCTCAAGGCCGTCGACTCCTCCGGCACGAAGCCTCGTTCACGGCGCGCGGAGCTGGGCGACGCGCCCTGGTACGCGCTGCTCGCCCCCGCCGTCCCGCTCGTCCTCGCCCTGGGCTTCGAACTCGCCATCATCCCCTCGCTGTCGGCGGGCGTCCTGTACGCGCTGGCCACGACGACCCGGCCCGGCGAGATGAACAAGCGGCTGCTGCGCACCCTGTACGGCGGCTTCGAGGTGGCCGCCCCGCCGATCGCCCTGTTCATCGCCATCGGCATCCTGCTCGCGGCGGTGAAACTGCCCGGCACCGTGGACGCCCTCGAACCGCTCGTCAAGGCCGTCAGTCCGCAGCACCCCGTGCTGTTCGTCCTCGTCTTCACCCTTCTCGTCCCGCTGTGCCTCTACCGCGGCCCGCTCAACGTGTTCGGGCTCGGCGCGGGTATCGCCGGCGTCCTCATCGCCGCCGGCATCTATCCCGCGGTCGCCGTCCTCGGCATGGCCACCTCGTACAACCAGGTCTTCGGCGTCGCCGACCCGACCAGCACCCAGACCGTGTGGAGTGCCCAGTACGCGGGCGTCACTCCCCAGCAGGTCATGGCGCGCACGCTGCCGTACGTGTGGGCGGTCGCCCTGGGCGGCCTGTGCGTCACCGCCGCCACCTACCTCTGAGCGGACCTCTGAGCAGACCTCGGGGCCGACGGGACCCTTCCGGGCCCGCGGGGCTGCGTGAGCCGCGATCCCTCAAGTCATCGGAGCCCACCATGCACGAGCCACACCTCGACCGGCGGCTCTTCCTGCGCGCCGGCGCCGCCACCGGAGCCGCTCTCACCGTCGGTACCGTGCCGGGTGCCCAGCCCGCGGCCGCGGCGCCCGGCGGATTCCCCGACTACACCTACGTCCGCACTCTTCTGACGGCGTCCCAGCTCGAGTACAACCCCACCGGCGAGATCATCTTCCCCTGTGTCCGGGGCGTCTACGACAAGCTGAGCTCGCCCCTCGGCCGCTACTACCTGTACTACGCGCCGCACGACGCGCCCGGTGGGATCTGCCTGGCGTACGGCAACTCGCTGGAGGGGCCGTTCACGGAGTACCCGGCGAACCCGATCGTCTCCAACAAGTGGTCAGGGCACTACTCCGTCAGCCATGTCTCGTCGCCCCATGTGCTGTGGAACCAGGACGCCAAGGAGTTCTGGCTGTACTTCCACGGCGAGAACACCACGACCCGCCTCGCCCGCTCGGCCGACGGGATCCGCTTCACGTACGACAAGGTCGTGCTGTCGACGTCCATGCTCCCGGCGGGCACCACGGAGACGTCGTACGCCCGGGTCTTCCGCCACGACCTGCCCGCACGCGGCGCCCGCTACGTGATGGTCTTCATGCTCAACAACACCACCGACCACCGTGACATCCACTGGGGCTGGTCCGCCGACGGCCGCACCTGGAGCTACGACCAGCAGCCGCTGATCCGGCACGGCGATGTCGGCGCCGTCAACGTCGGCGGTCCGCACCTCCTCCACCGCGACGACAGCACCTATGTCGTCTACAACAAGGACAGGTCGAGCGGCGGCGACATCATGATCACCGAAGTCGGCAACGACTTCGGCATGCGCACCCACCTCGGCGTCTTCTACAGCTCACGCGGCGCCGCCCCGGAGAACGGGCGTGCCGCCGCACCCTCCTTCGGCACCGACGGCGGAGTCCCCTACATGATCTACGAGGCGGGAGAGCGGCTCGCGGGAGCCATCGCCGTGGCCCGGGGGTGACCCGACAGGTCGACTCGTGCCGGGCACCTCACCTCGGGACGGCCGACGAACGAGCGGGATGGACGGCGGGTTCGGCCCGCCGTCCGGCGCCCCGGTCAGGACGGCGGGGCCTGACCGGCGGCTCCGGGCGCCCCGGGCGCCCCGGCGCGCAGTCCGTCCATGACGAGGTCGAAGAGGCGGGCGGCACGCGGGCGCCAGTCGTCCGTGGGCGCCATCTGCCACAGGCCGCCGATGGCGAGGACCAGGTCGTCGGGGGTCATGCCCGGCCGGATGGCGCCCACCGCGTCGTTGGCGCGCAGGAGGAGTTCGGCCGCGTCGGTGACGGGGGTGTGCGCCGGCCTCTCGGGGCCGCCGGGCGTGCTGGTGGCAAGACGGATGGCGTCGGCGAGGCCGGCCTTGGTCATGGCGAACTCGGCCAGTCGGTCCATCCAGGCGCGCAGGGCCCGCTCCGGCGGCAGCCGGTCGAGCAGCTGGGCCGCGCTGTCGGCGACCTGGCGCATCTCGTGGCGGTAGATCTCCAGGACGAGGGCCTCGCGGTTGGGGAAGTTGCGGTAGAAGGTGCCCTGTCCGACGCCCGCCTTCTTGGCGATCGCGCTGAGCGGGGCGTCGGGGCGCAGCGTCAGCTCGGCGAGTGCCACCTCGAGAATGCGCTCACGGTTTCGCTGTGCGTCCGAGCGCAGGGGCGCGTCCTTCTTGTGCTGCACTCGACTCTCCTCGGGAGTGCGGGGCCGAACCCCACCCTTGCTAAGCGGACAGCTGTCCGTTAAGTTTGCCGGTAGCGGACGACTGTCCGGTTGGGTTCACCATAGCCCCGGCCGGGTCCGCGCGGGAGTCCGCGAACACCGTCAGCGCCGTCCCGTGCGCCCACCCCCGCCACCACGAACGACGCACCTCGGCAGTCGTCAGGCACCGGCCGCCGCCGCCCCAGGTTCCGGAAGCGCGAAAGAAGCTCTCATGGCCTTACCGACGTCCAGCGTCATCACCCTGCACATCAACGGCGAGCGGCACACGCTGCCCGTCGACCACCGCACCACCCTGCTCGACGCCCTCCGCGAGCGACTCGACCTCACCGGCACCAAGAAGGGCTGCGACCAGGGGCAATGCGGAGCCTGCACCGTTCTGGTCGACGGTCGCAGGACCGTGGCCTGCCTCCAGTTCGCGGTCGCCGCCGAAGGACGTGAGATCACCACCATCGAGGGCGTGGCGGACGGCGACCGGCTGCACCCGGTACAGCAGGCCTTCCTCGATCTAGACGGCTACCAGTGCGGCTACTGCACTCCGGGACAGATCTGCTCGGCGATCGGTGTGCTCACGGAGCACGCCGCCGGATGGCCGAGCGCCGTCTCGGCCGACGTACGGCCCGCGGCCGGACCACCACCCCTGACCGCGGACGAGATCCGTGAACGCATGAGCGGCAACCTGTGCCGCTGCGCCGCCTACCCCTCGATCGTCGAGGCGGTCACCCGCGCCGCGGAATCCGGGGCCGTGGCGCGCACGGGTGCCGCACCGGAACCGAAGGAGCCCGCGGCATGAGGGAGTTCGACTACCGGAAGGCCTCCGACGTACCGGGCGCCGTCGCGCTGCTCGGCTCCGACCCGGACGCACGCTACCTCGCCGGCGGCACCAACCTGGTCGACCTGATGAAGACCGGCGTCGAACGTCCGGGACGGCTGGTCGACGTACGCGGCCTGCCGCTGGACCGCGTCGAGCCGACCCCGGCCGGCGGCGTACGGATCGGCGCGACCGTCACCAACAGCGACCTCGCCGCCCATCCCCTCGTCCGCACCCGCTACCCGGTTCTGGCGCAGGCGGTGCTCGCCGGCGCCTCCGGCCAGCTGCGCAACATGGCCACCGTCGGTGGCAACCTGCTCCAGCGCACCCGCTGCGCCTACTTCACCGACACCACCGGACCCTGCAACAAGCGGACCCCCGGCAGCGGCTGTCCCGCCGTCAGGGGCGAGAACCGCAACCACGCGGTCCTCGGCGCCTCCACGCACTGCGTGGCCGTGCACCCGTCGGACATGGCCGTCGCGCTGGCGGCCCTCGACGGCGTGGTGCACTACGAGACCGCCGAGGGACCGGGCGAACTGCCCCTCGGCTGGTTCTATCTCCCGGTCGCCGACACCCCGCACCGCGAGACCGCACTGCCGCCGGGCGCGCTGATCACCGGCGTCACCCTGCCGCCCGCTCCGGTCGCCGCCCGCTCTCGCTACCGCAAGGTGCGCGAGCGCGCGTCCTACGCGTTCGCCGTCGGCTCGGTCGCCGCCGCGCTCGACGTCCGCGACGGTGTCGTGCGCGAGGTGCGCCTTGCGTTCGGCGCGGTGGCCTCCCGGCCCTGGCGGGCCCGCGCCGCCGAGCGGATCCTCACCGGGGCGCCCGCCGAGGCGGAGTCGTTCGCGGCCGCCGCGGACGCCGAACTGGCCTCCGCCCGGCCCTTGTCGCACAACGGATTCAAGGTGACCCTGATGCGCAACCTGACCGTGGCCGTGCTGAGCGAACTCGCCGAGGAGTCCGCCCGATGACGACGACCGAGGCGCCCCTCGCCGCCGTCCGCGCCGTCGGCACCGGTCACGTCCGCGTGGAGGGGCGGGACAAGGTCACGGGTGCGGCCCGGTACGCGGGCGAGATTCCCTTCGCCGAACTCGCCTACGGCTGGCTGGCGTTGTCCACCGTGGCGCGCGGCCGGATCCGGGACGTCGAGGCGGACGCCGTCCTCGCGCTGCCCGGCGTCCTCGCCGTGCTGGACCATCGCAACGCCCCGGCGCTGAAGACCGACTACGTCGGCCTGCTGGGCACCGTCCCGGACCCGACGTGCGCCGTCTTCCAGAACGACCGGGTGCCCCATCTGGGCTGGCCGGTGGCGCTGGTGGTCGCCGAGACGTCCGAGCAGGCGCGCGAGGCCGCCGAGGCCCTTGTCGTCCACTACGAACAGGACCCGCACGACGTCGGGTTCACCGGCGGCCACCCCGACGCCCACCCGTCCGACGGCCATATGCCGGCCGTGACGGAGAAGGGTGATCTGGAGGCCGAACTCGCCGCGTCCGCCGTCGTCGTGGACGCGACGTACACCACACCGGAAGAGCACCATCACCCGATGGAGCCGCACGCGGCCACCGCCCGCTGGGAGGCCGGCCGGCTCGAGGTGGTGGACTCCAACCAAGGCGCCACCTGGGTCGTCGCGGAACTCGCGAACCTCTTCTCGCTCGATCCCGCGTCGGTGCGGGTGCGTTCGGAACACGTCGGCGGTGGCTTCGGCAGCAAGGGCGTGCGCGCCCATCAGGTCGCCGCCGTGATGGCGTCCAGGACGGTCGGGCGTCCGGTACGGGTCGTCCTGACCCGCCGCCAGATGTTCACGCTGGCCGGCCACCGCAGCCCCACGATCCAGCGGGTCAGGCTCGGGGCGGACACCGACGGGCGCCTGCGCGCCCTGGACCACCGCTCGCTCAGCCGCACCTCCACCGTGCACGAGTTCGTCGAGCCCAGCGCCGGCGTGGCCCGGGTGATGTACGACGCCGACGCGCACCGCACGGAGAACCAGGTCGTACCGCTCGACGTCCCGAGCCCCACCTGGATGCGCGCGCCGGGCGAGGCGCCGGGGTCCTTCGCGCTGGAGGCCGCGCTCGACGAACTCGCCCACGGATGCGGCATCGACCCGATCGAGCTCCGGCTGCGCAACGAACCGGACCGGGGGCCCGTCTCCGGCCTCCCCTTCGCCGGCCGCAATCTGCGTGCCTGCTTCGAGGAAGGCGCCCGCCGCTTCGGCTGGGACCGGCGCGATCCGCGGCCCGGAGTGCGCCGCGAGGGGCGCTGGCTGCTCGGCACCGGTACCGCGGCGGCTTCCTTCGGCGCCGGGGCCGCCCCGTCCACGGCCTCGATCACCGCCGAGGCCGACGGCCGCTTCACCGTACGGATCTCGGCGGCGGACATCGGCACCGGCGCGCGGACCGCCCTCACCCTGGTCGCCGCGGACGCCCTGGACGTCCCGCCGGAACGCGTACGGGTGCGCCTCGGCGACAGCGCGTTCGGGCCCGCGATGATCGCGGGCGGTTCCATGGGCACCCGGTCCTGGGCATGGGCCGTCATGGCCGCCGCGGGCGAACTGCGCGACCGGCTCGTGCCGGGCGCGGCGATCCCGGCCGAGGGCGTCACCGTGCGCTCCGACACCACCCAGGCGGTCGCCGCCCTCGCGCAGAAGGAACGGCACTCCTTCGGCGCGCAGTTCGCCGAGGTCGCCGTCGACATCGCCACGGGCGAGGTGCGGGTACGGCACATGCTCGGTGTGTTCGCGGCGGGACGCATCGTCAACCCCCTCACGGCGCGTGGGCAGTTCACCGGCGGCATGATCTGGGGCATCTCCATGGCCCTGCACGAGGAAGCCGCGCGCGACGCGGCCTCCGGTGGGCCCGTCGGAGCGGATCTCGCGGGCTACCACGTGGCGACGCACGCCGACGTCTCGCGCGTCGAGGCGCACTGGGTGGCGGACGACGACCCCGACGACCCGGTCGGCATCAAGGGCATCGGCGAGATCGGGATCGTCGGCGCGGCCGCCGCCGTCGCCAACGCCGTGTGGCACGCGACCGGCGTACGCCACCGCAGCCTGCCCATCCGTCCCGACCGTGTCCTGGCGGGCGGCCTCGATGCTTGACCTCGCGCCGCAGCTGGGCGCGTGGCTGGCCGAGGGCCGCAAGGCCGCCGTCGCGACCGTCGTGTCCGTCGGCGGCAGCGCGCCACGCGGTCCGGGCGCCGCCCTCGCCGTCGACGGGGAGGGAATCGTCATCGGGTCGGTGTCCGGCGGCTGCGTGGAGGCAGCGGTCTACGACCTGTGCGCCCAGGCACTGCAGACCGGCGACAGTGCGCTGGAGCGCTTCGGCTACAGCGACGAGGACGCTTTCGCCGTCGGGCTGACGTGCGGCGGGGTCCTCGACGTCCTGGTCACCCCGGTCACGGCGGACGGTCAGGTCGGTGCGCTGCTGCGTTCCGCCCTGGACGCTTCGGCACAGGGCGGACCCGTCGCCCTCGTGAGGGTCGTCCGCGGTCCTGACTCTCTTGTCGGCGCCGCGATGCTCGTGCACGCCGACGGCTCCCGCGAGGGCCGGCTCGGCGGGCACGAGGACCTCGACCGCGCTGCCACGGCGCAGGCCCTCGCCGCGCTCGACACAGGCCGTACCGGCACGGTCGAGCTGTCGCAGGACGGCTCGCACTGCCCCGGCGGCCTCACCCTGCTCGTCGAGACGAGCGTGCCGCCGCCCCGGATGATCGTGTTCGGTGCCGTCGACTTCGCGGCGGCCCTGGTCCGGGCCGGCCAGTTCCTCGGCTATCACGTCACCGTGTGCGACGCCCGGCCCGTCTTCACCACCCCGGAGCGCTTCCCCGAGGCCGACGAGGTGGTCGTGGACTGGCCGCACCGCTATCTGCGGGGCACCCGGACGGACGCGCGCACCGTGGTGTGCGTGCTCACCCACGACGCCAAGTTCGACGTTCCGCTGCTGGAGGTCGCGCTGCGGTTGCCGGTGTCGTTCGTCGGCGCGATGGGTTCCCACCGCACCCACGCCGACCGGGACCGACGGCTGCGTGACATCGGCCTCCAGGAGCACGAGTTGGCGCGGCTGAGGTCGCCCATCGGGCTGGACCTCGGGGGGCGTACGCCGGAGGAGACCGCTCTGTCGATCACGGCGGAGATCGTCGCCGCCCGCCGGGGCGGGACGGGCCTGCCGTTGACCGGTTCGGACAGGCCGATCCATCACCGCCGCTCCGCCTGACGGGCGGCACGCTTCCTCGGCGGGGGCGCGCAGCCCGTCCGGTGGCCCCTTCCCCAGCGCGGACCGGGCCGTCGGGCGAGCCCGGACCCGGGCCGCGGCGGTCGTCCGGTACCGGTCGGCCGCCACCGGACCGGTGCGCCGGGCCGCCACGCCCGACGCGGACGGCCGCACGCGCCTGCCGGGGCTGCGGGACGATTCAGAGGCGCGTCGGCGCGTAGAAGGTGCTGATCCAGGCGTCGCCGGAGGAGTTGACCGCGACCATGGTCGCGTGCTGGTTGACGATGCCGAAGTAGTAGGTGCGGGTGGTGCCGGTCTGCGTCAGGGCACTGGTGACCGATACCGCTCCGGTGGCGTTGATCTTGTCGCGGGCATCCTGGAGGTACGTGGCGATCAGGCCGTTCACGCCGGCCTGATCGCCGGGAATCTGAGCCGTGGTGCGCAGGATGTGCTTGAGGGCGTGCCCGGCCAGGGCGTTGGGCGTACGGAAGTTGAGCCGCGCCCTCGCGGCCTGGATCGTCGGGGCGAATCCCGGCCGGTGGGTCTCCCAGTCCGCTTCCACGCCCAGCCGTACCGGTCCCGCGGCCGCGGCTGCCGGTGAGCCCACCGCCAGGGCGTACATCGCGTCCACCCGTCCCGGATACGTGTTCGCGTCGTAGGCTCCGCCGAAGTTGCTCACGGCGGCCAGGAAGAACGCGTGCAGCTGGGTGAAGTCGAGCACCGTGGCCGCCTGCTGCCGGTCGGCGAACGCCGTCCCGGCCGCGGCGACCACCGGGTTCGCGCCGCCCGGCTGGGACCTCGCGGACTCGTGGTACCGCAGCAGCGCGATCTGCTCGTCCAGAGTGGTGAAGCGGTCGGCGGCGAGCCCGAGGGCGGTGCGCGCCTCCGGTACGTCCGCCAGGTGACGGTCCAAGGTCACCCGCAACCTCCCGAGCGCGGCGGCGAACGTCCCGTCGGTCGCGGTCACCAGGGCGGGCAGCGCCCCGGCGACCCGGACCCCTTCCAGGAACGCGGGGTGCGCGCGGAAGGACTCGCCGTTCGCCCCCTTCACCGTCCACACAGGATCGGCCTGCGCGTACACGGCCTGCTGCGCGGTGAGTGCCTGCTTGAGCTCGTCCCACGGCATGTGCGTATCCCCCTCGGTGACATCCGCCCGCCTCTGCTGCCGCCGGGACTCTCCCCTGCCCGAACGGCTACGAACGGTCGCCAATCGGCGCGTCCCTCACTCTTTCGTGGCAAATCCGGCGTGCCAACCCGGCGGCCGGGGCGCGCGGGAGCAGAAAGGGCGCACGCAACGCATACCGACGGGGAGCCGGTACCTCCGAGCCGGCAAATCGGGCGGCCACCGCGATCACCGCGGGCGGCCACCGTCGCCGACCCGGGGCCGGTGCTGGTCGTCTGCACCGCCGTCGGGGGCGGCCCCGACGGCGAGGCTCCGACTGCTCGCCGGCCTGCTCGACACCCGCTGACCCGGGGCACGTTCCTCGTCCCGGTCTCCGGGCGGACGGAGCCGGCTCGCACCGGATCCGGGACGGCGCCGCGGGCGACCCGCGCCCGGCCACCGTCCCGGACCGCCTGGTGCCAGGCCGGTCAGGGACCGGTACGGCCCGGGAGATCGGCCGGATCCACACCGAGCGCCGCCAACAGCCGCACACTCCGGTTGTCCGGCTCGCTGAGCAGCCGGGCAAGGAGGTCGGAGGTACCGCCGGCCATCGTGTCCCTGAGCAGCTCCCGGGGCGGCACCGCGTCACGGCCGAGGTCGGTGCTCGCCATCACCGCGCCCATCTGTTCGTGTTCCACCCCGACCGCGACCAGGGCCTCGGCCCCGTCGTAGTCGCCCTTCGCGTCCTTCGTCAGGTGCGGATAGGCCCGCGCGACCGCGTACGTCCTCATCATGCCCAGGAGGACGTCGTCGGTGCGGACCTTCCCACCGTGCCGTCCGGCGAGTTCCCCGGCTTCCAGGCGCGCCCACAGCACCGGGTGTATCGCGGCGTTGAACGGGGCCGTCCGGACGAGGAGCGTCGTCCAGAACTGCCCGAGCTCACGCGGCTTGTAGCGGCGGCGGCCCACCAGGGCGTCGCGGGTGGAGCGCAGCTCCGGCGGAACGGTGTCCTCCTGGGCAGGGGGCTGCCCCGACCGTACGGCCTGCCGCAGTGCGATGACGTCGACCCCGGACTCGTTCAGGTAGCCGACCGCCCCGCTGGACGGGTCGCCCAGGAGGGCCGCCAGCAGATCGGCCGGCGTGCGCTCCGCGCCCTGACCGGTCACGGACGGCTCCTCCTGGCACCGGGCGAGCGCGGTCGCACCGGCCGTGCTGAGCGTGAGCGAGCGGTCCGCCTTTCCGGCCAGGGACACCTCGGCCTCACCCGACTCCTCGTCCATCGCCGCGACGCCCCTGCGGACCACCTGTGCCGTGAGGCCGTACGGTGCGAGGAACTCCTGGACCCGTGGGTCCTTGCTCACGCAGGCCAGCAGGTCATGGGTGTTGACGTGGCGGCCGGCGTAGACCGGGCGTAAGGCGGTGAGCAGGCTGTGGTCCGCGTGGAACTCTGTAGTCATGGGGAGATTCTGGCCGAGTCGCGGGGAGGCCCGCTGTCCAGGGCCGCGTGCGAAGTGACTCAGCCGTGCAGCGAGCGGTACGCCGCGACCGCGCCGGGGTGCAGTGCGATGCCGCCCGTACCGGTCAGGCTGCCGACGTCGAGGAACTGAGTGCCGACGGCGTTGCCGGGAACGAGGGCGCTCGCCCGCAGGACCAGCAGGCGGGTCAGCGCGTCGGCGACGCCGCGGGGGAGGTCGGGGCGGCACACCAGCAGGTTGGACACTCCGATGGTGCCGACTCCGCCCGCCGACCGGTACGCGCCCTGCGGCAGGGACACCTCCTCCAGGCCCGACCCGGCCAGGCCGTCGCGGCCGCCCAGCCGGGGCAGCAGACCGGCCAGCGGCAGGAACCGCAGGCCGACCCGGTCGTCGAGGTCGGTCAGGGTGGGCAACGGTACGCCGCCCGCGACGAGCAGGGCGTCGACCGAACCGGTCCGCATCGCGTCGGCCGCGTCGGCCAGCGGGAGGTGGCGCACGGGCGCGTCGGTGCCGGTGCCGGTGCCCGGGGACAAGCCCGCCGCGCGCAGGATCCTGTCGCCCAGTACGGCCGCACCTGATCCGGTGGCGCCGAGCGAGACGGTGTGTCCGGCCAGGTCGGACACCGTGCGCACGGGCGAGTCGGCGCGCACGACGAACTGCAGGTAGGTCTCGTACACCCTGCCGAGCGCGCGCAGGGGCACGGGGTGCGGGAAGAGGCCGGCGCCCTGGGCCGCCAGTGCGGTGTCGGTGAGGACGAGTGCGAGGTCGGCGCGCCGGTCGCGGAGCAGTTCGATGTTGGTGACGCTGCCCGCGGTGGTACGGACGTGGCAGCGCAGACGGGGATACGCCGCTTCGAGCTCCGTGGCGAGGAGGTGGCCGAAAGCCGCGTAGAACGCGGTGGGCTCTCCGGTCGCGACGCGCAGCACCCCGCTCGGGCCGGGCAGCTGCCGGGAGGCGTCGGCCGTGAGCGCGCCTCCGAGGACGGCGGCGGCCGCCGTGCCGAGGGCGGCGCGGAGAAGGGCGCGGCGGTCGACGGGACGGGTCATGGGGCGCCCCCGTCGCCCGGCGTGCGCGGCAGCACGGCCCTGGCCCGCAGTCCCCGCGGCCGCGCCGGTTCCAGCTCCAGTCGGCCACCCCGCCCCGCCAGCAGTTGTTCGGCGATGGCCAGGCCCAGTCCCGTACCCGCCGTGCCGTCCTGTCGTTGCCGGCCCGAGCGCCAGAACCTGGTGGTGGCCAGTGTGAGTTCCTCCGTGCCCAGGCCGGGGCCGTCGTCGGTCACCATGAGGACCGCCAGCGGGCCTTCGGTGGTGCAGCGCAGCGAGATCTCGGCGCCCGGGCCCGCGTACTTGATGGCGTTGTCCACGAGGATGTCCGTGATCTGGGCGAGTTCGCGGTCCGTGCAGGCGGCCATGGTCCGGTCCGCGGCGGCCCGGAGCGTGAGGCGGACGCCGGCTCGGTGGGCGACCGGCTCCCACAGACGGTGCTGGGCGACCGCCACGGCCGTGATGTCGCAGCGGGCGTCCGAGCCGTCGGTCACCGTCAGTTCCCCGGCCCGGTGCTCCGCGGCGGCGAGGGCCAGCATGTCGTCGAGGAGGGTCTCCAGGCGGTCGAGCTCGGTGGTGACCCCGGTGTAGGTGCGGCTCGCCGACGCGGGCAGGTGGGTGTGCAGGGCGTCGACG
This sequence comes from Streptomyces sp. NPDC002884, assembly GCF_040295245.1. NCBI lineage: Bacteria > Bacillati > Actinomycetota > Actinomycetes > Kitasatosporales > Streptomycetaceae > Streptomyces > Streptomyces sp. NPDC002884. Next base: position 68,875 of record NZ_JBEOVB010000020.1, read on the forward strand.
CGGAGCCTCAGCGCCGCCATGGGGTTGCGCATCTGGTGGGACGTGTCGGCGACGAGTCTGCGCTGCTGTTCCAGAGCCGCCGTGACCGTGCGCGCCATACGGTTGAAGCCGATCGCGAGCTGGCGCAGTTCGGGCGGGCCGCCGGCCCGGGTCTGTTCGGGCGGGAGTCCCGCGGCGAGCTGGCCGACGGCACGGTCGAGGCGGCGCAGCGGGCTGACGACCCAGCCCGTCGCGGCCCGGGCGAGGACCGTGCAGGCGACGGCGACCAGCGCGGCGCCCGCGAGGACGGCGGCCCAGCGCCGGGTGATGTCCTCGGCCGCGGTCCCGACCGAGGCCCGCAGTACGACGGCCCCGGAGACCCGGGTCCCGGTGCCCGCGGGCTCGGCGAACATCCGGGATCCCCGTGACCAGGGGCGCAGCGCCCCCGTGGGGTGCGCGGTCTGGTTGCGCAGCGCCGCGTCGAGCAGCCGCGCGACGTCCGGGTCGGCGGCCCGCATGCCGCCGGTCTGGACGACGGGGTTGCGGCGCGTGTCGGTGACGACGAGGGGTTCGCCGTACAGCTGTGTGTAGCGCCGCGCCTCGGCGGCGACGGCCGAGGTGTCGCCGGTCGACGCGGCCTGGTCCATGAGAGAGGCGAAGCGGTCGAGGTCGGCGCTGCGGGCGAGGACCAGCTGCTGGGTGCGGTCGGACGCGGTGAACAGCAGCAGCGGAACGGCGAACGCGGCCACCGCGATCACGACGAACAGCAGGAGTGCGGCCTGGACCCGGGTGCGCATGCGTCGTCCCCTCAGTCCTCGAGGTCCCCGAAGCGGTAGCCGAAGCCCCGGATCGTGGTGAGCAGCTCGGGGCGGCGCAGCTTGGCGCGCAGTTGCGTGAGGTGGACGTCGAGGGACCGGGACACGGCGTGGCGGGCGTCGCCCCACACCTCGTCCAGGACCTGTTCGCGGCTGACCGCCGTGCCCGCACGCCCGGCCAGCACGGCGAGGATGTCGAACTCCTTGGTGGTCAGTTCGACCTCCGACCCGGCGACCCGGACCCGCCGCGCGTCGAGGTCCACCTCGACGTCACCGGCACGGGCCGTCCGTGCCGAGGAGGCGCTCTTCGCCGCGTTCCGCCTGGTGACGGCGTCGATCCGGGCGAGCAGTTCGGCGAGGCGGACCGGCTTGACGAGGTAGTCGTCGGCCCCGAGCCGCAGGCCGCGCACGACCGAGCGCTCGTCGCCGCGGGCGGTGAGCACCACCACCGGCATGTCGCTCACCGCACGCAGGGCGCGCAGGACGTCCAGTCCGTCCGTGTCGGGCAGGCCCAGATCGAGAAGGAGCAGGTCGGAGCTGCGGTGGTAGGTCAGCACCTCCCGGCCGTACCGGACCCGCCGGGTGACATGACCGTGGTCGTACAGGACCTCGACCAGCGCCGCGGCCACACCGTCGTCGTCCTCGGCCAGCAGGATCTGCACCCTGACCACCTCCTTTCGGCCACTCCCGGCCACTGCCTCCAGCCGAATGTAGACCACACCGACCGCGCACCCGGCGGAGTGTTAAGGGGAGGTTAGTTCTGTGTTCGGCCCCCTCGTCCGCCGGTGCGGGGCGGAGCCAGGCTGCACGGCACCCAGCAGCCCGAGAAGGACGCCGTAATGATCATCGACTGTCACGGTCACTACACGACCGCCCCGCCGGCCCTGGAGGCATGGCGCCACCGGCAGATCGCCTCCCTGACCGACCCGTCGGCCGCCCCCGCCCGCGCGGACCTGCGCATCGACGACGACGAGCTGCGCGAGACCATCGAGCCGAACCAGCTGCGGCTGATGGACGAACGCGGCATCGACATGACGGTCTTCTCGCCCCGCGCGTCGTTCATGGCGCACCACGTCGGGGACTTCGAGACCTCCGCCGCATGGACGGCCATCTGCAACGAACTCTGCTTTCGGGTGAGCCGGTTGTATCCGGAGCGCTTCGTGCCCGCGGCGATGCTCCCGCAGTCGCCCGGTGTCGACCCCGCCACCTGCGTACCGGAACTCACCCGCTGCGTGCGGGAGTACGGCGCCGTCGCGGTGAACCTGAACCCGGACCCGTCGGGCGGTCACTGGACCGCGCCGCCGCTCACCGACCGCTCGTGGTACCCCGTCTACGAGAAGATGGCGGAGTACGACATCCCGGCGATGGTCCATGTCAGCACGAGCGTCAACCCCGCCTTCCACACCACGGGCGCGCACTACCTGAACGCCGACACCACGGCGTTCATGCAGCTGGTGCAGGGCGACCTGTTCGCCGACTTCCCGACCCTGCGCTTCGTCATCCCGCACGGCGGCGGCGCCGTCCCCTACCACTGGGGCCGCTTCCGGGGCCTGGCGATGGCGCTCGGGAAGCCTCCGCTGGAGGAACACGTCCTGGGCAACGTCTTCTTCGACACCTGCGTCTACCACCAGCCCGGCTCGGATCTCCTCTACGACGTCGTCCCGGCCCGCAACATCCTCTTCGCCTCGGAGATGATCGGCGCCGTCCGCGACATCGACCCGTGCACCGGCCACCACTTCGACGACACCCGTCGCTACGCGGAGGCGGCCGGGCTGCCCGCGGACGACCTGGCGGCGATCCAGGAGCACAACGCCCGCGCCGTGTACCCCCGCCTGGACGCGCTGCTGAAGCGCCAGGGGCGGTGACCCGCGTGAGTGCTCCCGCCCCCAAGTCCCCCGGCTGGCTGGACTGGTACCGGAACCCGTCCAGGCCTGCCTTCCGGCTGCCGCCGGGGGCCGTCGACACCCACTGTCACGTCTTCGGCCCGCAGGCCGACTTCCCCTTCGCGCCGGAACGGAAGTACACGCCCTGCGACGGCGGCAAGGAGGAGTTGTTCGCCCTCCGCGACCACCTGGGCGTCGACCGCAACGTCATCGTGCAGGCCACCTGCCACGGCGCGGACAACAGCGCCATGGTCGACGCCGTCCGAGCCGCGGGCGGCAGGGCGCGCGGCATCGCGACGGTCCGTCCGGACATCAGCGAGGGCGAGTTGCTCGAACTCGACGCGGCGGGCGTGCGCGGAGTGCGGTTCAACTTCGTACGGCGTCTGGTCGACAGCTCGCCCGAGGACGACCTGCACACGATCGCCAAGAAGGTCGCTCCGCTGGGCTGGCACGTCGTCCTCTACTTCGAGAGTGCCGACCTGCCCGAACTGGAGGGATTCTTCGGGTCGTTGCCCGTTCCGCTGGTGGTGGACCACATGGGACGCCCGGACGTGACCCAGCCGGTGGACGGGCCGCAGTTCACCCGGTTCCTGCGCTTCGTCGACGACAACGACGTCTGGGTGAAGGTGAGTTGTCCCGAGCGTCTCAGCGTGACGGGACCCGCCGCCCTGGACGGCGAACGGCACGCCTACACCGACGTCGTCCCCTTCGGCCGCCGCGTCGTCGAGGAGTTCCCCGACCGGGTGCTGTGGGGCACCGACTGGCCCCACCCCAACCTCACCGGCCACATGCCCGACGACGGACTCCTCGTCGATCACCTGCCGCGGGTGGCGGTCACCGAGGAGCAGCGGCACAAGCTCCTCGTCGCCAACCCGATGGGCCTCTACTGGCCCGGCGAGCACATCTGACGTCCCCGACTCCCCCGTACTCCCCTCCACTTCGACAAGGGCCGCTCATGAAACACGCCAACGCGCTGAACCGGCTGGACAGGCTTCCGGTCTCCCGGTTCCACAAAGTCACGCTGCTCGCCGTCGCCTTCGCCTACTTCTTCGAGTTCGCGGACATCAACAGCTTCGCCACCACCGCGCCGAAACTGATCAAGCTGTGGGGCCTGACGGTCGACCAGGTCGCCTACGTCACCTCGCTCTCGTTCGTCGGGATGTTCCTCGGGGCGATCGTCGCCGGGTCCATCGCCGACCGGTGGGGCCGCAAACGGGCACTGCTGTGGACGACGCTGTTCTTCGGGATCTCCTCGTTCGCGGCGGTCTTCTCCTGGGACCTCGTGTCCCTGGGCGTGTTCCGCGTGCTGACCTCGGCGGGGCTGTCGGCGATGACCGTCGTGGGGGTCGTCTACGTCAACGAGATGTACCCTTCGGCGATCCGCGGCAAGTACCAGGCGTACGCCATCGCCATCGGTATCTGCGGAACGCCCGTCACCAACCTCATCGCCAGCGCCGTCGTCCCGCTCAACGACTGGTCGTGGCGGCTGGTGTACCTCTGGGGATCCCTGGGCATCCTCCTCGTCCTGTTCACCCGGCACCTCAAGGAGTCGCCCCGCTGGCTGGAGAGCAGGGGCGAGCACGCCGAGGCGGACGCGGTCCTGAGGGAGATCGAGGCGAGCGTCGCCGCGGAGAAGGGCCCCCTGGCCGAGCCCGCGCCCCCGGTCGACGAAACGCCGTCGACAAGGGCGCCGCTGCGGCTGCTCCTCCAGAGGAAGTACCTGTTCCCGACGCTGCTGCTCACCGTGCTGTGGATGACACAGACCATCGGCTTCTTCGGCTACTCCAGCTGGGCGCCCACCCTGCTGGCCAAGGAGGGCTTCAGCGTCGAGAAGTCCGTCTTCTACGTGGCCCTGACCACCGTCGGCGCACCGCTCGGCTGCTACCTGGCGTCCCTGGTCACCGATCGCTTCGAGCGCAAATGGTGTCTGGTCGCCTTCGGCACGGTCATCGCCGCCTGCGGCCTGCTGTACGGGCTCACCTTCAACCCGGTCCTCATCATCGTGTTCGGCTTCCTGGTGAACCTCTTCGAGCGCGGCTACACCGCACTCGCCTACGCCTACTCCCCCGAGCTCTTCGACACCCGCAGCCGCTCCCTGGGAACGAGCGTCTCCTACGGCCTCGGCCGGCTGTCGAACGCCGCCGGTCCGCTGATCGTCGCCGCGCTCTACAACGGCCACGGCTACCGGAGCGTCTTCTACTTCATCGCCGGCACCTGGCTGCTCGGCGCCCTCGCCCTGGCCGCCTTCGGCACCCGCACGCGTTCGGCACGCCTCGCCGAGGCGGACCGGCACCGTGTGAGCGTCCCCGCCTGAGGCGGACCGGGGCCCGCACGCGCGGATACTGCGGGCTCAGGAGGGCCGTACTGCTGTTTCAGTAGGTGAAGTGTCGGCAGGCGCAGGCAGACGTGAGCGGCCCGAACGGACAGCCTGAGGAGGTACCCGAATCAGATGTGGAGACCTCCGTCCCGTGGCTGCTCTTCTCTACCGACTGGGCCGTACGGCCTTTCGACGACGCCGGCTCGTGACCGCCCTGTGGGTGGTCCTGCTGGGCGCCGTCGGGTTTGCCTCGACCATGGCGCCCGCGCCTCCCGACGACACCGCCTCGATGAACGGCATCGAAGCGCAGAGTGCCTACGACCTGCTGCAGAAGCGATTCCCCGGCACCTCCGACAACGCCGACACGGCATCGGCCAGGATTGTCTTCGTCGCTCCGAAGGGGCAGAAGGTCACCGCTTCCGACCACCGCGCCACGATCGAGAAGCTGGTCGACGAGGCCGGCGAGGGCAGTCAGGTCGAGAGCGCGGTCAGCCCCTTCAGGTCGGGTGCGGTCAGCAGGAGCGGTTCCACCGCCTACGCGATCGTCACCTACACGGCGAAGTCCAAGGACATCACCGACTCCACCGAACAGCACCTGCGGGCGGCCGTGGAGGAAGCCCGCGAAGCCGGTCTGACCGTGGACGTCGGCGGCCCGGTGCTCGCCGGTCAGCCCGCGGCCGGCGGTTCCAGCGAGGCGATCGGCATCGGCATCGCCGCGCTGGTGCTGCTCGTCACCTTCGGTTCCCTGACGGCCGCCGGACTGCCGTTGCTGACGGCCGTCCTCGGGGTCGGCATCAGCATGGTGTCGATCACGGCCCTCGGCAGCACGTTCGGGCTGTCCACGACGAGCAGCAGTCTGGCGTCCATGCTGGGCCTGGCCGTCGGCATCGACTACGCGCTGTTCGTCGTGTCCCGGTACCGCGAGGAACGGGCCAGGCACCGCAGCCCGCAGGAAGCCGCCGGTCTCGCCGTGGGAACGGCCGGTGCGGCGGTGGTGTTCGCCGGGCTGACGGTCGTGATCGCGCTGGCGGGGCTCTCGGTCGTCGGCGTTCCGACGCTGACGAAGATGGGTCTGTCGGCGGCCGGGGCCGTCGTGATCGCCGTCCTGGTCGCGCTCACTCTCGTCCCCGCGCTGCTGGGTCTGTTCCCCGACGCCGTTCTGGCCCGCCGGATCCGCAAGGGCAAGCAGAAGGGCGGCGGCACACAGCGCAATGCCGGAACCCGCTGGGCCCGGTTCGTACTGCGCCGCCCGGTTCCGGTGCTGCTGGCCTCGGTCGCGGTGCTGGGGGCACTGGCGCTGCCGGTGGCGGACATGCAGCTGGGCATGCCCGGGGACGAGTCGAAGTCCACGGCGACCACGGAGCGCCGGGCCTACGACGAGCTCGCCGAGGGCTTCGGCCCCGGCTTCAACGGTCCGCTGACCGTCGTCGTGGACGCGAGGGACGCACAGGACCCGGAGTCGGCGGTCGCGGCGATCACGGAGAAGATCGCCGACACCGCGGGAGTCGTGTCCGTCTCGACCGCGAGGTTCAACCCGGCCGGTGACACCGCCCTGTTCACCGCCACCCCCTCCACCGCGCCCACCAGCGAGCAGACCAAGGACCTGGTCCGCACGATCCGCGGCGAACGCGAGGGTCTGCGGTCCGCAACGGATGCGACGTTCCTGGTCTCCGGCACCACGGCGGTGAACATCGACGTCGCCCAGAAGATGCAGAGCGCGTTGGTCCCCTATCTGGCGGTCGTGGTGGGACTCGCCTTCCTGCTGCTGCTCGTGATCTTCCGTTCGGTGCTTGTGCCGCTCAAGGCCGCCGTCGGGTTCCTGCTGTCCGTGCTCGCCGCCCTCGGCGCGGTCGTGGCCGTCTTCCAGTGGGGCTGGGCAGCCGATCTGATCGGCTTGCAGCAGACCGGGCCGATCATGAGCACCATGCCGATCATGATGGTGGGCATCGTGTTCGGTCTGGCCATGGACTACGAGGTGTTCCTGGTCTCCCGGATGCGGGAGGCGTACGTCCGCGGGGAGCGGCCCGCCGATTCGATGGTCAGCGGGTTCCGGCACAGCGCCCGTGTCGTGGTGGCCGCCGCGCTGATCATGATCGCTGTCTTCGCCGGGTTCGTCGGGGCCGGCCTGTCCATGATCAAGATGATCGGTTTCAGCCTGGCCGTGGCCGTGCTGTTCGACGCCTTCCTGGTCCGGATGGTCTTCGTCCCGGCAGTCCTGGCCCTGCTCGGAGAGAGGGCCTGGTGGCTGCCGCACTGGCTCGACCGGCGCCTGCCCCACGTGGACATCGAAGGTGAGGCCCTCGCCGAGCGGAGGACCGGCACCCGGGAGCCGACCGCCGACAAGGAACCGGCATCCGCATCCGTGCCGGCACCGGCACCGGCACCGGCACCGGCACGGAACTGAACCGGCGTCTCCGTGCGCGGCCCGCAGGGCTTCCCCCGGCTTCACGGGAAGCCCTGCGGGTGTCGCGGCGCCGTGTGACCGATCATGGACGGAACACCCCCCGACCGGAGCACCTCATGACCAGCCGCCGGCAGCACTACGCGCAGAAGCATCCGCACGCCGTCGACGCGACGCTCGTCGCGGTGCTGTGCGTCCTTTCCGGACCCGTGGCCCTCTACAGCAGCGACAGCCGTGCCGAGGCACTGGGCTGGTGGTCCACCCTGCCCCTCGCCGTCGTGGCCTCCTGCGCCCTGCTGTGGCGGCGGGCCCGTCCCCGGACCGTGGTCGTCGCCACGGCGGTGTGCGCCGCCGCCGCCGGCGGAATCGGCTACCTGCTCACTCCCATGCTGCTGGCGCCGGTGATCGCGGCCCTGTACGAGCTGGCCGTGCAGGTTCCGCGCAGGACCGCCTACGGGTGGTGCCTCGCCATGACGGCGGTGATCGTGCTGCCGGTGGTCTTCGGTGACCGCTACGGCCATCCCTGGCACCTGGCCGTCGTCAACCCGATCCTGTGTCTCCTGCTGCCGGTGGCCCTGGGGACGGCGGCGCAGGCCAGGCACGCCTATCTCGATGCGGTCAAGGCGCGGGCCGAGTACGCCGAACGCAGCCGTGAGGAGGAAGCCCGGCACCGCGTCGCCGAGGAGCGCGTGCGTATCGCCCGCGAGCTGCACGACGTCGTCGCCCACCACCTGGCGCTCGCCAACGCGCAGGCCGGCACCGCCACCTTCCTCGCGCAGACCAGCCCCCACAAAGTCGCGCCCATGGTCGCCCAGCTCGCCTCCACCACCTCCTCGGCGCTGCGGGAGCTCAAAGCCGCCGTCGGATTCCTGCGCCGGCCGGACGACCCCGACTCGCCCACGGAGCCGACCCCCGGCCTGCGCCAACTGCCCGGCCTCGTCGACTCCTTCACCGCGGCCGGCCTCGAGGTCCAGGTCGTCGTCGACGGTGAGGAGCAGCAGTTGTCGCCCGGCGTCGACCTGACCGCGTACCGGATCGTGCAGGAGGCCCTCACCAACGTCACCAAACACGCGCCGAACAGCACCACGCAGGTCAGGCTGGCCTACGGCAGCGACAGGCTGACCGTCACCGTCACCAACGAGCCCTCCGCCCGCGAGCCGGCCCCGGCCGGTCCCGGCGACGGCTTCGGCCTGATCGGCATGCGGGAACGCGCCCGCTCCGCCGGCGGCCGCTTCGACGCCGGCAGACGGCCCGACGGCGGCTTCACTGTGACCACCGAACTGCCGATCCTCCACTGACTCCGGAGAGCACACACATCCATGACGATCCGCATCCTGCTCGCCGACGACCAAGAACTCCTGCGCACCACCTTCCGGATCCTCATCCAGGAGAATCCCGACATGGAGGTGGTCGGCGAGGCGTCCGACGGAGCGCAGGCCGTCGCCCTCGCCCGCACGCACCGTCCCGACATCGTCCTGATGGACATCCGCATGCCCGGCACCGACGGTCTCGCCGCCACCACCGCCATCTGCCGGGACCCGGACCTCGCCGCCACCCGCGTACTCATCCTCACCACCTTCGAGACCGACGAGTACGTCGCCCGGGCGCTGCGCGCCGGGGCCAGCGGATTCCTCGGCAAGGACGTCTCCGCCTACACCCTGCTGGACGGCATCCGCACGGTCGCCTCCGGCGAGGCCCTCCTGTCTCCGAGCGCCACCCGGACCCTCATCACCCGCTTCCTCACCACGGCCGACCCCCGTTCGGAGCCGCCGCCGGAGCTGACCGCGCTCACGTCCCGGGAACGCGAGGTGATGGCCCTGGCCGCGGACGGCAAGACCAATACGGAGATCGCCGACGACCTCGTCCTCAGCCATCTGACCGTCCGCACCCACATCCAGCGGGCGATGAACAAACTCGGCGCCCGCGACCGCGCGCAACTCGTCGTCATCGCCTACCAGAGCGGCCTCGTACACCCCCGGCCCCGGACGAACGGCGGCAGCGACGACCGGTAGCGGGACCGACCACTCCCCGGCCCCGAGGGCCTGTCTGTTCCTGTCGCGTCCGTCAGTGCGTCGCCTTCACCGCGGGACGCCTGTACAGCTTCAGCGGCACCCGGCTGAAGTTGGAATCCAGGGAGGAGCCGTTGCGCCCGTCGGCCCAGGTGACGTACGCGTACCCGTCGGCCAGGGCTATCCCCGACCAGCGGTCACCGGGAGGACCCATCTCTCCGACCGGCTCGGTCGCGTGGTTGACCTGCACCGGGGCACTGAAGGAGCGCCCGTGGTCGAACGAGACGACCGAGAACGCGTCGCCCGTGGTGGTGCGCCACATGACACCCAGATCACCGTTCGCGCCGAAGTCGATCGCCGGCCGCTGGGCGTTCGGGGTGGAGATCGCACACGGCCCGATCCAGGTCCTGCCGGCGTCCGCGGTGACGTAGACCTCCAGACCGGAGTCCCGGGGCACCATCACGGCGAACCGGCCACGGCGGGAGGGATCGGCCGCCACCCACGGGACGGGATCGGCAGCAGCGCCCAGCCCCGGAGTCGGCACCAGCGACCCGGTGCCGGCCGGAACGGGGGTTCCCCGGCGGTCGTTCACCGTCGTGTTCGTCCACGTCCGGCCGTCGTCACGGCTGACATGGAAGTTCACCGGCTTCCCCGCCTCCTGGGAGGCGGACACGAGGATCCCGCCGTACACGGCGATCTCGCGTCCCGGGTAGCCGCACACCAGTGGGATGCCCGGGGCCACCTGGATGCAGGGCATCGGGCCCGGGATCACCCGCGGCGGGCTGAAGGTGCTGCCGCCGTCGGCGCTGACGGAGACCGCGCTCGGGTACTCCCACACCTTCCCGGCGACCGCGTAGACGTTGCCCGTCGCACCGTCCACCCGCATCTTGGGGGCACCGCCGAGCAGCAGCGGCGTGGTCACCGGAGCGGTCCAGGTCCGGCCGCCGTCCGTCGACCTCGAGACCTGGTTGTGGTTCAGCAGGTTCGCCTCCAGGCCCGAGCTGACCTGGTTGTTGTCCACGTACACGGTTCCCTTCGCGTCGAAGGCCACGCTCGGCTCGCCGCACTTGGGCGCCGCGTCGCCCAGCGGCCAAGGCACCCGGGTCCAGGTGTCGCCCTTGTCGTTCGAGTAGGCCAGGAAACACCCGCCGTCGACCGGCTCCAGGCCCGGCGAAGGCGGGAAGACCGTCGCGACGAACACCAGGTTGTCCGGGTCTCTCGGGTTGACGGCGACCGTCGGCTGGCCCTCCTTGGTGGCGGGCAGGCCGGTGACGTCGACCTCGTGGACGGCCGCACGGTCCGCGTCGTACGGCGTCGCCACCGCGGCGGGTGAACCGCACAGCAGGAACAGCGCTGATAATGCCGCGGAGCTCAGCTTCTTCGACGAACTGATGGACTGCGCCATAGTGATCCCCAACTTCACAAGGCGGACCGGGCCGGCATCGCGGGTGCGACGGGCCGGGACCGTGGGTGTGTGTGAGCCATTGGAGAATGGCAGGACGTCAGGACGGACGGCGTCGTGCAGGTGCAGGCCGGTGAGTACTGCTCCGGCAGGCCACGGAGCGGCCCATCTCCTGCCACGGCAATATTGACTTGCTCGGCGCGGGACAGGCGGTGTTCGCGAGGCAGCGGGCGAAGCCCCAGGTACCGGCGGAGCCGCCGTTGGCGCAGATACAGAAGCATCTGTGCGCCGTCGTTCGATCGAGGCGTTCGCCAGCGAACCCGGTCGTGCAGGCTTACCTGTCAGCGAACCCGGTCGCTCTTCGGCCCGATGCCATCGGTCCTGGCCTGAGTTCCGTCCGGGGCGAAGGAGTGGTGGAAGGTGAAGGCGCGCGGCGCGGAGCCGTGGTCGTGCAGGTGTTCCAGCCTGGACACTCCGTCCTGCCAGGTGGGTATCACGCCGTCGGAGACCCACCAGCACACGTGATTCGGGTGTCCTGTCCTCTCGAACCAGTCGTAACGCCTGTTCAGCGCCGCACGGTGCAGGCCGGTGTAGATGGCGTCGAAGGCGGGGCGCAGGTCGGTCCAGAGGGAGAGGGTCGCGGCCAGGGCGGTGGTTTCCACCGTCCGGCCCTTGCCGTACCAGGTCGGTACGGCGAACTCTCCCCATGCACCCCAGTCCGCCTCGAAGAGCATGCCCGGGTCACCGTCTGCCACTTCGGCACGCGCGAGGTATCCGGGGTGCTGACCGATCTTCCGGTAGACGGCCTCACCGATGTCGTAGAACTCGCGCGTGAGAGGTGCGGGATCGACGAGAGGTGACTTCAGGACGCCGAATGTGTACAGAGCAAGGTGGGGCATGCGTCTCTCCCTGGTCGAGGCTGCCCGGCGTGGACCCGGCGACGTGTTCGCCGGCCTGCGCATGGGGGCGAGGGTTCGTGGGCAGGCCTAGTCATCCCGTCGCGGGTGGCTCGGCCTGAGGGAACTCCTGCGCGACCATGGGCGATCGCCGAAGACCAGGTGAAGGTAGCTGCCTCTGCGGGCCATGTCGAAGTTGCGTTTTCCCTGCCCAAGTGGCCTCGTGCACCGGTCGTTCCGGGGGCTGGGGCGGTGACGGGCGGGGCAGGCTGCGGGATACCTGATCCGCTTCGGCCGACCGGCTCACCGCGGCGTTCCCGAACCGGCCCCGGCCCGACGCCGGCCGGCCCCGAGGTCGGAACAGCCGGGGCGGCCGCCCGTACCCGGTGGGCGGCCGCCCCGGCTGTCACGCCGTGCCGTCCTTCTCCCCGGTGACGATGTGCCGGATCGTCTCCAGCGGCAGCTTCGGCGAGCCGTCGGGGAAGAGCAGACCGTTGGTCTCCTGCGCGGTGTCCATGAACTGCGTGTAGCAGAAGCCCGTGACGATCGGGCTCGCCCGCAGCGCGGCGAACAGGTCGCCCAGCAGCGCCGCGTACTGCGTGTCGGAGCTCGTCCGGGTGTAGGAGAAGTCGCCGTCGTCGGCGCGCAGCGAGAGCCCGCCGAACTCGGTGATCATCAGCGGTGCGTCGCCCGCCGCGTACCGCTCGACCTGCCGGTCGGTGACCGCCAGCACCCTCCCCTGCGGCCCCGGTCCGGCCAGCAGCGTGTCGAAGGCCGCCGCGTCGCCGTAGCGGCGGGTGAGCACCTCGGGGTCGGCCGAGTAGTCGTGGACGCCGAGGATGTCGCTGTCGGTGTGCTCCCAGCCCTCGTTCGACAGCACCGGCCGGGTCGGGTCGACGGCCCGGGTGAGGGCGGCCAGGGCGACGGAGTAGTTCCGCTGCGCGGTGTCGTGCGGGATGTCCGACGCGCCCCAGCTCTCGTTGATCGGCACCCAGGTGACGATCGAAGGATGGCTGCGGTCCCGTCGCACCAGGTCCAGCCACTCGCGGCTGAGCAGTTCCACGGCCTCGGCGTTGAACTCGTACGCCGCCGCGGTCTCCCCCCACACCAGCAGGCCGAGCCGGTCGGCCCAGTACAGGAAACGGGGGTCCTCGGCCTTCTGGTGGATTCGGACCGCGTTGAACCCCATCGCCTTGATCAGCTCGACCTCGCGGCGCAGCTCCGCGGTGCCCGAGTTCGCGAGCAGGGTCTGCGGCCGGTAGCCCTGGTTGAGCACCGAACGCACGTAGTAGGGACGGTCGTTGAGCAGGAAGGCGCCCCGGCCGACACCGGCGCTGCGCAGTCCGACGTAGCTGTCGACCGTGTCGACGACGGCGCCGCCGTCGGTCTCGCGCACGGTCACCCGCGCGTCGATCAGCGTGGGCCGTTCGGGGCTCCACAGCAGGTCCTCGCGGTCGATCCCGTTGCGCAGCGCGGGGACGACGACGTCGATGCGGCTGCGCGGGGTGCGCACCTCGGTGGTGCTCCGCGCCAGCACCTCGTCGCCGAGGCTCAGCACGATCTCCACGGTCAGTCCGGCGGCGGGCACCGCGGCCAGGGCGACCTCGGCCAGCACACCGCGGGCGGGGTCGGTCAGCCAGGCCAGGTCGGTGACGTGCTGGGCGGCCACCGTCTCCGTCCACACGGTCTGCCAGATGCCGGTGGTCCGCTCGTACCAGACCGCGTGCGGCCGAGGCTGCCAGTCCTGCTTGCCGCGCGGCTGCGCGAGGTCGGCCGGGTCGTCCTCGGCACGGACGACGAGCACGTGCTCGTCGGCGCCGGGCCGCAGCGCGTCGGTGACATCGGCGGTGAACGGGGTCTGCCCGCCGATGTGTTCGGCCACCGGCGTGCCGTCCAGCCAGACCTTCGCCCGGTGGTCGACGGCGCCGAAGTGCACCAGCGACCGGTCGTCGCCGCCGACCGCGAGGACCGCGTGCGGTATGCGGCGCCGGTACCAGACGACCCGGTGCGGCGCGGTCTCGCCGATTCCGGAAGCGGGCGCCTCGGGCGGGAACGGCACGGTGATCTCCCGGTCGAAGGCACCCGGGCCGACGCCCCCGACCGGCGCGAACCACGCCTCGCGTTCGCCCGAGCCCGCGTCGTCGAACGCGAAGTCCCAGACCCCGTCGAGACTGTGCCACCGCTCCCGCCGCAGGATCGGCCTCGGATACGTCCCGTCCTGCTCGCTCGCCCTCACGAAGCCTCCTTCATCCTTCTGCCGATACTCTGTCCGCATTGATCGCCTATGTCGGCTTTCTGTCATTCCGGCCTTCCGGCATCCCGGCCTTCCGGCATTCCGGTGTTTCCGTGGCCGGAAGCCCTGCCATCATGAGTGATCGTTTGCATCGATGCAAGACATCGGCAGGACGTGACGACCCGGCGGCACTGCCGGTGCGGCAGACTCCAGGGGCGGGTCGACGAACCAGCGAGCCGCGCGGAGCGGGGAGGAGCCCAGGGTGACCAGAGTGCGGATGCGGGACGTGGCCGAGCACGCCGGAGTCTCGGTACGGACGGTGTCGAACGTGGTCAGCGGCTACCCGCACGTGAGCCCGGAGACCCGGGCGCGGGTGCAGCGTTCACTGGACGAACTGGGCTACCGGATGGACTACCTGGCCCGCGGACTGCGTTCGGGCCGCACCGGGTTCATCGCCCTGGCGGTGCCGTACCTCGCCGAGCCCTACTTCGCCGAGCTCGCCCACACCGTCGTCCGGGCCGCGGGCCGGCGCGGGATCACGGTGCTGGTCGAGGCGACGGCGGGCGACAGCGCGGTCGAGCGGCACATCCTCGACGGCGGTCTCACCAATGTCGCCGACGGCGTGCTGCTCAGCGCCCTGACCGTGCCGGCCCTGGACGTCGCCGCCAAGGGCCCCGACTTCCCGCTGGTCATGCTGGGTGAGCACAGCGTCGGCGACCAGTTCCCGCGGGTCGGCATCGACAACGTGGCGGCGGCCCGGGTCGCGGTGGAGCACCTGCTGGAACAGGGCTGCCGCCGGATCGTCGCGCTCGGCCAGAACGGCAGCGAGAACGGCAGGCAGCGTACCGAGGGCTACCGGCAGGCGCTGTCCGCGGCCCGGGTGCGGCGGGTGAACTGGCTGGTCGAGCCGGTCGAGGACTGGAACCGGGACCAGGGGTACGCGGCCGTGCGGGAGCTGCTGGAAGGCGACGACGGCCCGCTGCCCGACGGGATCTTCGCGTACAACGACGCGCTGGCCGTCGGGGCGCTGCGGGCGCTGGGCGCGTCCGGCGTACGGGTGCCCGAGGACATCGCGGTGGTCGGCATCGACGCCATTCGGGAGTCGGCGTACACCCACCCGCCGCTCACCTCGATCGCCCCCGACCTGGACGTCATCGCCGAGCGTGCGCTCACCCTGCTCGAGGAGCAGATGCGGGAGCGGTCGGGGCGTCCCGCCGGCCAGGACGGCCCCGCGGCCCCCGCGGCGGCCGTCCAGGAGGCGACCCCCTTCCGGCTGGTGGTCCGGGAGTCCTCTCTCCGGCGCCCCGGACAGAGCTGACCGGCCGCCCGCCCGACCCCGCGGCCTGCTCGAAACGGCCCCGCACCCGAACGCAAGAGGGGTTTCCCGCCAACCTATTGCATCGATGCAAAGCATGTGCGAGGGTCTGCGCCATCGAGTTCACATCGAATTAACGAGGTGAATACCCCCATGAGCGGAGCGATGGCGCGCCGACGGTTTCTGGCCCTCGGCGGCGGTCTAGCCCTGTCCGGAGGGCTCGCGGCGTGCTCGTCCTCCTCCCCGCTCGTGTCCGGCCTGGCGGGAACCCAGCCGAACACCGCGGATGTCATCTTCTGGAACCTCTTCACCGGCGGTGACGGCGCCAACATGGTGCTGATGGAGGACGCGTTCCGCAAAGCCAACCCCGGCACCTCCGTCGAGGCGACGATCCTCGGCTGGGGCAACCCCTACTACACCAAGCTCGCCCTGGCCACCGCGAGCGGCACACCCCCGGACGTCGGCATCACCCATCTCTCGCGGCTTCCGCTGCTGGCCGCGTCCGGCCTGCTGGAGCCCATCGAGAGCACCGGTGTCGAGGACCTGGGCATCACCGAGGACCGGTTCACCCCGGCGGCCTGGCAGAAGTCCACCGTGGACGGCCAGGTGTACGCGGTCCCCCTCGACACCCATCCCTTCGTGCTCTATTACAACGTGGACCTGGCCCGCAAGGCCGGCCTCCTCAACGCCGCCGGCGACGACCTCGCCCCGCTCGAGGGCCAGGACGACTTCCTGGCCGCCGTGCGGGCGATGAAGGAGGAGGGCGGCGCCCCGTACGGGGCGGTGATGTCGATCACCGCCGACCCGTCCACCGCGTGGCGGTACTTCAGCATGATCTACTCCGGCCTCGCCGGACCGGTCGTCACCGACTCCGGCACGAAGATCGACGTCGACGAGGAGGCGATGCAGGAGACGTTCGCCTTCATGCAGAGCCTCACCGCGGACGGCCTGATGCCCAAGAACCTCAACGGCTCCGGCGCCAACGCGCTGTTCAGCACCGGCAAGGCCGGCTTCCTCTTCGACGGCGAGTGGCAGATCCCTTCGTACCGCGCGATCAAGGGCCTGGACTTCAACGTCGTGCCGTTCCCGGCGCTGCTCGGCCCCGAGCCGGTGGCCTACGCCGACTCGCACGCGCTGGTCGTCCCGCGCAACGACAAGCGTTCCGACGCCCGTACCCGGAACGCGGCACGGTTCGTCAAGTCCCTCCTGGAGGACAGCGCCGTATGGGCGAAGGGCGGGCACGTCCCGGCCTGGCTGCCGACCCAGCGCAGCAAGGCGTTCCTGGACCAGTCGCCGCAGCGCAACTACGTACAGGCGGCCTTCGACGCGCGGTACGACCCGGTCGCCTGGTACACCGGCGCGGGCTCGGACTTCCAGAGCACGGTGGGCGCGGTGGTCATCGACGTCCTCGCCGGGCGGAGCACGCCCCGGGCCGCTGTCGCCGCGATGCGCTCCGGCCTCAAGCGGTACACCACGTCCCGACCGCCGGTCACGATGAAGTGAAGCAGGAGGCAGCCACACCATGACGACCGTCGCCTCGACCTCGTCCTCGACCGGACCGGCGCCCGCAGCGCCCACCACGGCTCCGCCGCCCGACCGGCCGCCCCGCTCCGAACGCCGGGCCGGTGTGCTGCTCAGCACGCCCTTCCTCGTCATCTACCTGCTGTTCCTGGCCGGCCCGCTGCTCGTGGGCGTGGTCCTGAGCTTCTTCAACACCACCACCGTCAAGAGCGGCCCGGGCGACTTCGTCGGCCTGTCGAACTACTCCGAGGTGATCACCGACCCGCTGTTCTGGGACGCGATGTGGCACTCGGTGTTCTTCACCCTGCTGACCACACCGCTGCTGGTGGTCCTCGCGCTGGTCGTCGCCATCCTCGCCGCCCGCATGCCGCGCGGCCGGGTCTTCTACCGGCTGGCCTTCTTCGCGCCGTACGTCGTGCCGTCGTCCGTGGTCGCGCTGATCTTCCTGTGGATGTACACCCCGCAGATCGGACTGCTGCCCAAGCTCTTCGGGACCGTCGGACTGCCGGTGCCGGACTTCATCGGCAGCACCTCGGGCGGCTGGACCGCCGTGACGCTGATGACCCTGTGGTGGACCTTCGGCTTCAACTTCGTCCTCTACACCGCCGCGATCCAGGACGTCCCGCCGACCGTCTACGAGGCGGCGGCCATCGACGGGGCGGGGCCCTGGCAGCAGATCCGCTTCATCACCGTACCGATGCTCGGGCGGACCACGAGCCTGGTGCTGATCCTGCAGGTCCTCGCCTCGCTCAAGGTCTTCGACCAGATCTACCTGCTCCTGGGCGGCGGCCCCAACCAGTCCACCCGGCCGGTCATCGAGTACATCTACGACACCGGCTTCACCTCCTACCGGGGTGGCTACGGCGCTGCCGCCACCATGGTCTATTTCGTCATCATCGTCGCGATCTCGGCGGCCTGGTACGGGCTGCGGCGCCGACGCGCGACCAGCGCCCCGGCCTGAGCGGAGGACCTCATGACCACAACCACCCAGCCGCGGCCCCTCTCGAAGGCCGGCTCCGGCTCCGGCTCCGATCCCGGATCGCCCGCGGTCGACGGCGCGAAGCTCTTCAACCGGCTCTGCGCGGTCTGCCTCACCCTGTTCGCCCTGATCTGGCTGGTGCCCTTCGCCTGGGCGCTCGTCACCTCGCTGCGCAGGGACCCGGCGATCACCCAGGACCCGACCTCGCCGTTCGCCGGCGGCTGGTCCCTTGACGCCTACTCCTACGCCTGGAACAACTACCCGATCGGCAGCTGGTATCTGAACAGCCTGGTCGTCTCGACCCTCGCCGTGCTGTTCACGGTGACCTTCTGCTCGATGGCGGGCTTCGCGCTGGCGTTCCTGCGCTTCCGCGGCCGCCCCGTGCTGATGGGCCTGATCGCGGCGGGCCTGATGCTGCCGACCGAGGCGCTGGTGCTGCCGCAGTTCATCGAGTACCGGGCGTTCGGCCTGCTCGGCACCTTCTGGGCGCTGATCCTTCCCTCGATCGCCGCCCCGGTCTCCGTCTTCGTCTTCCAGGCGTTCTTCCGCGGCATCCCCATCGCGCTGATCGAGGCCGCCCGCATCGACGGCGCGAGCTGGTGGCGGATCTACGCGACGGTCTGCATGCCGCTGTGCCGCCCGGCCCTGTCCACCGTGGCCATCCTCACCTTCATCACCTCCTGGAACTCCTTCCTCTGGCCCCTGCTCGTTCTCAACCAGACCAAGTCCCAGACCATCCCCGTCGGTCTGGCCTCCCTGATCAACAACAGCAACATCCAGTACGCGGAGGTCATGGCCTCCTCGGTCCTGGGCTTCCTGCCTCTGATCGCGGTCTTCCTGGTCTTCCAGCGACAGATCACGCAGGGGATCGCCACGACCGGAATCAAGTAGCCGGAGTCCCGCAGGAGAACAGGAGAACAGGAGAACAGGAGAACAGGAGAACAGGGGCAGGAGAACAGGAGCGCCGGGGCAGCAGCGGCGGCCCACCGCGGCGGAGCCGGAGACCTGGAGCCGGTCTCGGTGCTCCGCCGCGATGGGCATCGATGCATGACGGCTACAGCGTCGAGCCGAAGCTCCAGTGCCCCGAACCGACCGCGTACACGGCCTCGGTGGGCGTGGAGCGCACCGGGCGCGCGCCGCGCGGGGCGGTGACACGGCCGTCACCGGTGGGGACGTGGATCTCCGCCGTGCTGCCGGCCGGCACCTGAACCGTCAGGCGGAAGCGGCCGTCCGTCCGGGCCCAGTCGGTGCGGGCCAGACCGTAGGGGGTGCGGTACGAGCCGGACGCCGAGGTCAGGTCGCCCTCGACGGCCGGGTCGATGAGCAGTTCCGCGTAGCCCACCGATTCCGGCGTCTGCGCGATACCGGCGACCCTGCTGGTGAACCAGGAGTCGATGGCTCCGAGCATGAAGTGGTTCTGCGACTGGCCGGGACCGCCGTCCCAGGACTCGCCGAGCGTGGTGTTGCCGGCGGCCACCTGGTAGCCGTAACTGGGGCTGGTGGTCCGGGTGGCGATGCGCTGGACGACGTCGTCGCGGCCGGCCTCGGAGAGGACACGGAACGCGGCGGGCAGGGAGATCTCGCCCAGCAGCAGGTGGTGGCCTGCGGTCTCGACGGCTCCGGTGAAGTGGGCCAGCAGGCGGTCCTTCTCCCCTTCCGGGTAGGCGCCCATGTCGAGGGCGAGGGCCTCCGCCCCCTGGCCGCCGCCCGCGAAGGTGCCGGTCGCCGCGTCGTAGTACCTGGCCTCCAGGGCCCGGGCGGCGGTGTCGGCCTTCGTCCGGTACTCCGCGGCCGCCGCGTCGTCGTCGAGGACGGTGGCGATGCGGGCGAGGGCGTCCACGACACGCCAGTAGCCGTACGTGCCGGCCACCGCGCGCGGGAAGGTGCGGTCCGGGGTGAACCAGTCGCCGAGGCCGTAGTCGAGGATGCCGTCGGCCACCTGGGTCTGGAGGAAGGCCGCGTACCGGCGCATGCCGGGGTAGTAGGTGCGCAGGGTGTCGGCGTCGCCGTAGGTCGTGTAGAGCTGCCAGGGCACCAGGACGAAGGCGCCGCCCCAGTTGGAGTCGTTGCGGTACGCGCCCGGCAGGCTCGTGTACTCGGGAACGGTGCTCGGGATCAGTCCCTCGGCGGTCTGCGCGTCGGCCATGTCCCGCACTATCTTGCGCAGTTGGGCCTGCATGTCGTAGTTGGCGGCGAGCGTGGGGAAGACCAGCTGGTCCTGTTCGAGCCAGCCCAGCTTCTCCCGGCTCGGGCAGTCGGTGAGGACGCTCATCATGTTGCCCTCGACGGCCCGGCGGATCAGGCCGTGGATGCCGTTGATCAGCGGGTCGGAGCTGGTGAACGTGCCGGCCGAGGCGTTGTCGGTGCGCAGCACCCGGCCGCGCACGGTGACCTTCGCCCCGTCGGGCAGGCCCTTCAGCTCCAGGTAGCGGAAGCCGTGGTAGCCGAAGGTCGGATGCCAGGTGGCACTGCGGGTGTCGCGGGTGGTGTAGCTGTCCCACAGGGGGCCGCCGACGTTGCTGATGGACTGGAACGCGTGGCCGTCCTTGAGACTCTCGGCCGGGTAGACGCGGACCTCCGTGCCGGCGGGCGCGCTGACGGTGATCTGCGGCCAGCCGGCGATGTTGCGGCCGAGATCGAAGACGCGGCTCCCCGCCGCTGCGTCGACCTCCTTGCCGGTGAGGGTCTGCACGACCCGGATCGGTTCGGTCTCGCGGGCGCTGAGTGCGGCCGGCGCGTCCGTGGTGCCCGGCGCGGTGACGGTGACCGCGCGGTCCCAGGAACGGCGGTCGCCCCGGGGCTCGTCCCAGTGCGGGATCTCGCGGCGGGCGTCGTGGTCCTCGCCGCCGTACCAGTTGCTGGAGGTGGTGGGACCGAGCGTGGTGCGCCAGTCGTCGCCGCTCGTCACGGTGCGGACGCTGCCGTCGGCGAGGGTGATCTCCAGCTGCGCGATGAGCTTCGGGTCGCTGATGTTGCCGTACAGCTTGCGGTAGCGGTCGGCGGTGCTGACGACGTTGGACATCCCGTTGCCCAGAGCCACGCCGAGGGTGTTGGCGCCCGCGCGCAGCCCGTCGGTGACGTCGTAGGTGGCGTACTGGACGCGCTCGCGGTAGTCGGTGTTGGCCGGCTCCAGCACGGCGTCGCCCACCGGCTCACCGTTGAGGGTGGCGTCGTAGATGCCCAGACCGGCGACGTACAGTCGGCCGCTGCGCACGCCTCGTGGCAGCGTGAAGTCGTCGGCGAGCAGCGGCAGTCCGGCCGGGAGGTAGGGCTTCGGCGGCTGCTGTCCGCCGACCGCGGAGACCCGGGTGTACGGTCCGCTCGCCGCGTCGGCCGTGGACAGGGCGTAGTCGACGGGGAAGTTCGGGACGCGGCCGTCGTCGGTGAGGACGTCGGCCCTCGGGTAGAGCGCCACCCGGTCGAAGGTCTTGGCCGACTTGAGGTCGAGGGTGAGGGTGACGGGGGTGGCCGAGGTGTCCGCGGAGCTGTGGGCCGCGCTGGAGTAGCCGGCGGCGGTCTGCAGGGCGCTGTTGGGCAGGCCGTCCACCGCGAGGGCGGGTTCGTAGGTCTTGCGGACGGTGGTCGTCTCGGAGGCGGTGACCGCTGCACCCTTGGCGAGCCCCGCCGTGGAGGTCGCCGAGTCCCGTACGTCGATCTCGCCGAGCTGGAGCCGCCAGGTGCGGGCGTCGACGCTCTCCTTCAGCGGCAGGCCGAGGCGGGTCACGTCGAGCCGGAGGTAACGGGCGGTCGTGCGGGGCAGTTCGACGACGACCGGCTCGATCTCCCGCTCGCTCAGCCGCCATTCGGGGTGGGTGATCCAGTCGGCCTGCCAGTCGGACGCGCGGGTCAGCCCGGTCTCGAAGACGGCTGGGTCGCTCCAGCCGGAGTCGCGGCCGGCCCCGGACCAGAGCATGACGCGCCAGTGGACGCGGGTGCGGGAGCCGAGGGCGCGGCCCGCGTAGGTCGTCTCCGGGACGGCGGAGGAGACCTTGCCGGAATCCCACAGGTCGGCCCGGCCCGAGCGCAGACGCTCGGCCGAGGTGGCCGCCTGGACGCGGTAGGCGCCCTGCAGGACGCTCGCGGTGCGGGCCGTGGTCCGCCAGCTGAGCACCGGGGTGGTGTCGTCGATGCCCAGCGCCTCGTCGAGGTGCTGGGTGCGCAGGTGCCCCGGGGTGAGGGTGCCGGCCGTCGCGGCGGAGGCCGGGAGGGTGCAGGAGACGGCTGTGACGAGGGCGGTCAGCGCGGCGGTCACCAGGAGGGCGAGGCGTCGGCGTCCGACGCGGGGTCCGGATCTGGGCATGGAGGTCCTTCGGGGAGTGGTTCCTTCGGCCGGGGGTGCGCGTCAGACGCGGTCGAGCACGGCGGTCACGCGGCGCCGGAAGCGCAGGCTCACCGGACCGAGCAGACCGGAGGGCAAGGGCTTGTTGCGCTCGTTGGACAGGGTGTTGGAGACGCGTACGGCGAGGCGGTTGTCTCCGGGGACGAGCAGACCGGTGACGTCCGTGACGAACGGCGCCCACAGCAGCGGGTCGAGTTCCTCGCCGTTGACCGTCACCCCGGCCACGTCCCGCACGTCGCCGAGGTCCAGCAGGACGCGCCGGCCGTCGAGGACGGCACGGTCCACGTCGATCCGTGTGGTGTAGGTGGCGCTGCCGGAGAAGAGCGGGGCGGTCGTGGTCCAGCTGCCGAGCGGGCCGGTGACCGGGGTGTCGCCGGCCCGGTCCAGGGTGAGCGTCCAGTCGCCGGTGACGGGGACCGGGGTGAGCGGGTCGTCGACGCGGACCGTGCCCCGGTAGGTGCGGCCGGAGTCCGTGCCGGTGAGCCGATGGGTGCCGGGCTCCGACGCCTCGACCGTGGCTCGCAGTTCGCGGCCGTGCCGCTCGACGGAGAGGACGTCCAAGGAGGCGTCCGTGAGGTGCGGCGGGGCCGTGGCGTCGCGGCGCACGACGACGATCCGGGTCTCGTACGCCTGGAAGGTCAGCGGTAGGTGCAGACCGCGCCTGCTCGCCCGGTGGACGGGCGCCGGTACGGTCTCGCCGGTCGCCGGGTCCCACAGTTCCGGGACGCCCTCGGCGGCCAGGACCGCGGTGGTCGTGACGGCCGTGGCGCTCTCGTTGTTGAAGAGGAAGGCGGTGTCGTCTCCCCGGGTGACGCGCAGGGCCCGGATCGTCTCCCGGGCGGGTTCCAGGACGGCGACCGCCGCCCCGGCGTCCCGCGCGGCCGCGCCCAGGGCGTCGGCGTCGGCGACGCGTACCGCGTGTCCCCGTCCGAGGGCACGGCTGCCGGGGACGCCGTCGCCGAACAGGTCGTCGAGCGCGCGGGTCAGGGAGCGGTCGTTGCCGTCGGCCTCGTCGGCGGGCAGTGCGCCCACGGCGACGACGGTGCCCCCGGCCCGGACGAAGTCGCGCAGCGCGCGGACGCCGGCCGCTGCCAGGGTCGGGACGACGGGCAGGACGACGAGGTCGTAGCGGGCGGCTCCGACAGCGAGGCGGCCGGACCGCACGCGGGCGTGCGCCAGCAGGTCCGGGTCGTCGGTGAGGGCGCCCTCGTGGAGGAGGTCGAAGTCGACCTGGGCGCGCTCCAGGGCGTAGGCGGCGTCGGCGAGGGCTCCGTCGATCCCGCCCTGACGGTCGGTGCCGGTCCACTGTTCGGCGGCCCGCTGCGGCTGGAGGATCGCCGTACGGGCGGCGGACGTGCCGCGGGCCGCCTCCATGACCCGGCCGATCCACTCGGCGAGCGGCCGCATGGACCACCACCAGGGGGCACGGGGGCCGAAGGGCGGCGGGAAGTAGACGACGGCCTCGTCGGTCCACAGCGCGTGCAGGACGGTCAGGTTGACTCCGCGGGCGGCCTGCGCCCCGACGGTCGCGTGCACGAAGCCGGGCGTGACCTGCCAGCCCATGTTGCCGAACATCTCCATCAGGGCCCGTTCCCGGCCCATCTGGTGGGCGACCGAGACCGGGTTGCGCGGCAGCATGGTCTGCTGCCCGGGCACGTACTCGGCGGTGATGATGTCGCCGCCTGGGACCTGTGCCCACTGGTTGACCTTGTGCAGGTCGCCGGTGGTGGGGATGCGCTTGGCGGGGGCGGCCTCGTCGTAGAGCGGGTTGGTGATCAGTGCGACGTCGCGCTCCTC
The DNA here is from genome assembly GCF_040295245.1 of Streptomyces sp. NPDC002884. NCBI lineage: Bacteria > Bacillati > Actinomycetota > Actinomycetes > Kitasatosporales > Streptomycetaceae > Streptomyces > Streptomyces sp. NPDC002884. The sequence continues at coordinate 92,761 of NZ_JBEOVB010000020.1, forward strand.
GCACCAGCGGGCCTGGGCGCGGAAGTACCGGGCGAACCGGTTGGAGACGGCCTGCCAGTAGCGGCCGCGCGCGATCCGGCCGGTGCGGCCGAGGTCGTCGAAGGCGGCGGCGTAGGCCACGCCCGGCTCGACGTCCACCGCGCGCAGCGCCTTGTCGAGCGTCGGTGACCAGGGCAGCCGCTTGAAGTGGGCCTCGGCGGAGGCGAAGAAGGGCTCGTCGTCCCAGAATCCGGGGACGACCGTGCCGAAGTAGCGGCGGAAGCGGCGGTGGTACTCGCCGGGGACGATGTCGAGGAAGAGCCGTACGGGCTCGTCGTCGAGCAGGTCCACGTAACTGCGGCTGTAGCCCTGGGTGTCGTCGATCAGCGGAACACCGCCGAACAGGTCGATCTGCCAACGCCCCGCGGGGACCTGCCAGCTGCCGTCCTTCGTGAGCCGTGCCGTCAGGTCGACCACGTCGGACCCGTCCGCGGTGCCGGCCGGGCGGGCCGCGGCGGCGACGGCCGTGACACCGAGGGACTCCCGCTCGGGGAAGTCGCCCGCGGCGGCCGCGTCGTCGAACGTCGTCGAGTACAGCGTGGTGCCGTCGGCCGCGGTGACGGCGAGGCTGTCCCACAGGCCGCGTTCGTCACCGACCGCGCGCACTCCGACGCCTCCCGAGGGGTGGCGCTCGTCGGTCACCGAGCCCTTGTCGCGGCCGTCGAGGGTGATCGAGACGGTGGCTCCGCGGACGGTGACGGCGAGGGTGTGGTACTTGGTCTTGTTGAAGCCGTCGGTCCGGGTGCTGCGCAGCAGTTGCACGGGGGCGGAGTCCCGGCTCAGTCGCTGCACGGTGACGACACCGGTCTGGTCGAAGGCGACCGCGTAGCCGTCCAGGGCGTCCGCGGAGGCCCGCACGACGAGCCCGGCGGCGGTGTGGTCCGCCTTGGCGCTCGCGGTGACGGTCAGGTCGCTCCACCGCTCCCCGCCGCGCAGCACGGTGGCCCCGTCGAGGACCGCGGCGTCGGCGACCAGGTGGCCGGCCTCCACGCCCACGCCGGTGCTGCGGCGCAGGTCGGCGCGGGCCGGTCCCTGGACCACCGTGGTGGAACGCCACAGGGCCTTGAGCCGGAGGTCCGGGCGTGGCCGGTAGGTGCGGGCGCCGACGGTGCCGCCCTTGACGATGTACTCGCCGGCCCGGCCGCTCGGGAAGTGGTCGTCGTTGAACAGCCACACGCGCATACCGGTGCGCTCCGCGGTGCGCAGCACGTGCTCGACGATGGCGAACCAGTCCTCGGTGAAGAAGACGGGCCGCATGGCATCGTTGTCGAAGGAGAACAGGATCACCTCGTACATGCCCTTGTCCCGCAGGTCGGCCAGCTGCCGGTCGACGAGGTCCGCGGTCACGGGGCCGTTCCAGTACCAGTAGACGGTGGGGCGGCTGTCCCGGGGCGGGTCGGTGAAGCGCCGGGCGGTGAAGGCGGCGGGGGCGGTGCCCGATGACGGGTCCCGGGGCGCGGCGGAGGCTGCCGGTACCGCGAGGCCGAGACCGGGCAGGCCCGTGGCGACGGCGGTGCCGACGCTCGCGGCGGCGACGAATCCGCGTCTGGAGAGCGGGAGTTCGGGGGTCTGGCCGGGGGTGATGTCGGACATGCGTGAGCTCCTGCGGGCTACGGCGCGCGGCCGTGACGGATCGGAAGAGGGTGGTGCGGGTGCGGACGCGGGTGCGAAGGGGGTGTTGTGCTCAGGGGTGTTGTGCTCAGCCGGTCGCCAGCCGCGCCACGTCGGACGCGGTGAGGGCCCGGTTGTGCACCCGGAGATCACGTACGGCGCCGCGCAGATACGGATGGGTGCTGTTCTGCGAGCGCCCGAGAAAGCTGCGGGTGGTCCTGCCGAGCAGCAGCGGGCTCGCGACCATGGCGGGGTTGCGGCCCGCCTCGGCGCCGTCCAGATAGAGCACGCCGGTGCCGCCGCCCAGGGTGAGCGCGATGTGCGTCCAACGGCCCAGGGGCAGGGGGCCGGTCGCGTCGACGAAGTCCTCACGCTCCATGCCGGCGATCTTCAGCGCGGCACGGGCGCGCCCCGCGCCGGTGGTGGCGGCCAGGAAGAGATACGTGTCCTTGTGGTAGCCGAAGTCGAAGACGCGGGCCGAGGCGGCGAGGGCGTCGACCCGGACCCGGACGCTGATCGTCACCTCGTCCAGTCCGCTCAACAGGCCCGCGGGCAGGGCGACATGGCCGCCGCTGCCGTCGAGGGACACGGCCGGACCGGTGCCGTCGTCCTCCCAGCCGGCGCCCGGGGAGATCGTCGCGTCGGGGAAGGTCCCGGTGCGGTCGGCGGCGGCGCCCGTCGCCTCGTCGAACGGGTAGTGGGCGACGTCCCGCGCGCGGCCTCGGCGCGGGGTCACCGCCCAGTAGACGTTGTAGCGCTGGTGGTGCACTTCGTGGAACGGCCTCAGTGCCACGGACCGGCCGTCCGCGAGCGCGGTGAACCGGGTCGAGATGCCGGTGACGGGGCGCAGCGACCGCGGTCGGATCGTCGGGACCGTGGCGAGGTCGGTGTCGCCGTACTCGCCCGCCAGCACCAGAGGCCCGTAGGACAGCGACGCCACCTGAGGGTTGTCGGGTGCCGGGGTCCACACCGCCCGGCGCGGGAGGGTCAGTTCGAGCGTGTCCCCGGCGCGCCAGGAGCGTTCCACCGTGGCGTAGGCGCCCGGGCGGACCCGTGTGGCGAACGGATGCCCGTTGACCTTCAGCGCGGCGGCGTGTCCGGTGTCGGCCACCCAGGCGGGGATCCGGATCCGCAGCGCGAAGCGCCCCCGCCCCTCGGTGACGGTGAGCCGCGTGTGCCCCTCCGACGGATACCGCGTCTGCTGACGGATCGTCACTCCCCCTTGCCGCCAGCGGACTTCGGAGGGAATGAACAGGTTGACGTAGAGCGACGGCGACTTGTGGTCACGGGAGCGGAAGTAGACCGAGTCGGCGAACTTGGTGTGCGTCTCCAGGCCGGTGCCGTGGTCGCAGGAGAAGTTGTCGTAGTCGCCGCTGTAGCTGCCCGGGGCCGAGCCGAGTCCGCCCTTGGGTTCACGCCGGGAGCCGGCCCACAGACCGGTGTAGTAGGTGACGAACCCGTGCGCCGAGTCGGGGTCCTGCTCGGCCAGCATCTGGTTGTAGAGGGTCCACTCGTAGTGGTCCATGTACGGGGCGCGGTCGGGGCGGTGCATGAAGAGGTGCCGCCCCAGTTTCAGCATGTTGTAGCTGTTGCAGTTCTCGCAGGTGACCTCGGAGAGCCTGCTGACGATCTCGTCGGGCGGTCCGAAGAGTTCCTGGTTGGAGTTCCCGCCGATGGCGTACGAGTGGTGGCGTACGACGGTCGTCCAGAAGGTGTCCGCGATGTCCAGGTAGCGGGACTCCCCCGTGGCCTCGTAGGACGGGACCGTTCCGACGATCTTGGCGATCTCGGTGTTGGCGTGGCGGCCGGCGAGTTCGTCGCGGCCGGCGGCGAGCGGGGTGTACAGCTCCTCGTGGTCGAAGCGGCGGGCGGTGCGCAGGTGCGCGGGGTCGCCCGTCTCCTGGTACAGCCGCGTCAGCACGTCGTTCATACCGCCGAACTCGACCTTCAGCAGGTTCTGCATCCGCTCGTAGGACAGCGGCGCGGTGCGGGCCTCGGCCCACGCGGCCATCTCCCGCAGTACTTCCAGGGCTTCCCGGTTGCCGCTCAGCCGGTACTGGTCGAGCAGACCCGCCATGATCTTGTGAAGGGTGTAGTAGGGCGCCCAGGGCTTCCCGCCCGCCTCGAGCTGGTCGAAGACCGACTCGGGGAACGCCGAGAGGTAGCCGGGCGTGAACCCGGCGGCCGGGGCCGCCCGCTGGCACCGGGCGAGCGCGGTGACCAGCATCCCGCCCTTGTCCGCGTACGCGGAGTCACCGGTGGCGGCGTGCGCCTGGGCCAGGCCGCTGAGCAGATGGCCCATGGTGTGGCCACGGAGCTGGACGTCGGGAGCCTCCCACCCGCCGCAGGGCTCGGCGGTGGAGGGCAGGCCGACGGTCCGTCGGAAGGTGTGCAGAAGCCGGTCGGCGTCCACGAAGAGCAGATAGGCGCAGGTGCGGCGCATGTTGGCGAGGAAGGGGCTCTCCAGGAGCCGGACCTCGGACAGGTCGAAGTCGGCGAGGGAGGGGCGGGCACCGGCCCCTCCTGCGGCTTCGGCCGGGCGAGGGGCCGCTTCGGCGGCACGGGCCGCCGTGGCGGGGCCGGCCGCCGTGACGGCCACCGCGGTCGTGGCGGTGAACAGCATCTGACGGCGGGACGGGCCTGCGGTGTCGCGTGGTGCGGGCAACGTGCGGGACTCCCTTCGGCGGGACACGGAACGACGAGGCAGACGGACGCGGCTCCGCACCGACAGGCGCAGCGCCGCGCTGAATTGAATCGTTCTACTGTGCAGGCGCAGACGCTAGGCTCGACCATGGCGAGCGTCAAGACTTCTCACAGGGACGGATCGAAGGCGCTCAAGAGGAGGAGATGAAACAGCAGTTCACAGCCATACTTGCGCCTGCGACGGGAGGTTTCCCTTCGCCGCTGCGGCACGGCTTCCTCATCGGCGAGGGAATTGAAACGTTCAATTCCCTTGGATTCCGCGGGGGTTGAGGGCAGCGACATACAGGGGGTCACCCACGGCCGGGCCGCTCGCCCTCGCGGGGCACGAAGACAGCGGCGTCGGGGGGCGGCTGCGGCGGCGTCTGCGGTGTCCGAGGAAGCGTCGGGGGCGTCTGCGAAGGCCCGGCGGGGTCAGTCGCGGTGCACGTCGACGTCTCCGTTGACCGTCGTCAGCGCCATCGCCGGGCCCTGGCGGTCGTCGCTCGTGGGCACGCCCACCGTGGCCCGGCCGTTGTCCGTGGCGGCCCTGACCAGATACGCGGGGGCGTCGTGCGGAACGGTGACGCCGACCGAGCCGTTGGTGGTGGCGGCGGTGACGCCCGTCGGCGCGGTGGCGCACGCAAGGATCACGTCGCCGTTGGTGGTCGCCGCGCGCAGCCGGCCCGCGTCGAGCGCTGTCGCGTGCACCGAGCCGTTGCGGGTCGCCAGCCGTACCGGTGCGTCGTCCTTCCCGGAACGGGTCACCGTCACATCGCCGTTGACGGTCGTGACGTCCAGCGCAGCGGCGAGCCCCGCCACGTCCACGCCCGCGTTGCGGGCGCCGACCGTGACACTCACGCCGCCCGGGACCCGCACAGAGGGCATCCGGGGGCATGCCTCCTCGCCCCGTGCCCGCTCCCGGTCCGTGCAGGACAGGTCCAGGGTCCAGGTGTCGCCGTCGTGCGACCAGTCGCCGTCGGCGCGATCGTCCACGGTGACACGACGGCCGTCGGTGGGGCGCAGCAGCAGTCCGTTCTCGGTGGTGATGACGAGGTGGGTCCCGGATCGCGCGAGGGCGGGCGGTCCCGCCGCGGCCGGTCCTCCCGCTCCCCCGTGTTCCCGGCCGCCGCAGGACACGGCGAAAGGGAGGACTGTCAGCACGACGGTCACAAGCAGCACACGCCTTGCCGGCTTCGCCTTCATGCCCTCCGGGTGCCCCGAGTCCGCACCGTCATGACCCCGGTGGTTTTCGATACGCCGACGATATGTGGCGACTCGTACCCTCGGAGCATGCGAGTGCTGATCGTCGAGGACGAGCCCTATATGGCGGAAGCCATCCGCGACGGCCTACGCCTGGAGGCGATCGCGTCCGACATCGCCGGTGACGGTGACACCGCTTGGGAACTCCTGAGCATCAACGCCTACGACATCGCCGTCCTCGACCGCGACATTCCCGGCCCTTCCGGCGACGAGATCGCCGAACGCATCGTCGCCTCCGGCAGCGGCATGCCGATCCTCATGCTCACCGCCGCCGACCGGCTCGACGACAAGGCCTCCGGGTTCGGACTCGGCGCCGACGACTACCTCACCAAGCCGTTCGAGCTCCGGGAACTCGTGCTCAGACTCAGAGCACTCGACCGCAGACGGGCACACAACAGGCCGCCCGTGCGGGAGATCGCGGGCCTGCGGCTCGATCCGTTCCGCCGCGAAGTCCACCGCGACGGCCACCACGTCGCGCTCACCAGGAAGCAGTTCGCCGTGCTCGAGGTCCTGGTCGCCGCCGAAGGCGGTGTCGTCAGCGCCGAGGAGCTGCTGGAGCGGGCATGGGACGAGAACGCGGACCCGTTCACCAATGCCGTGCGCATCACGGTCTCGGCACTGCGCAAACGGCTAGGTGAGCCCTCGGTCATCGCCACGGTGCCCGGCGCCGGGTACCGCATCGACACGCATCCGGCGGCCGGCCACGCGGGAGAAGACCGTGGATAGGCAGCCCGGGTTCAGCGTTCGCTTCAAGCTCACCCTCAGCTATGCCGGATTCCTCATGTTCGCCGGCCTGCTGCTGCTCGCGGCGGTGTGGGTGTTCCTCCTGCGCTACGTCCCCGATCGCGCGATGCTCATCAACCCCGATGAGAAGCTCGAGGGCGTCTTTCCCGTCCGGTCCGTCCTCCTGAACGTCTTCGCTCCGAGGGCAGCCGCGGTATTGGCGTTCCTGCTGGTGTTCGGTCTCGTGGGCGGGTGGATTCTCGCCGGCCGCATGCTCGCGCCGCTGACCCGCATCGCGGACGCCACCGGCATGGCCACGAAGGGCTCGCTCTCCCACCGGATCCGGCTGCCGGGCCGCAAGGACGAGTTCCGTGAACTCGCCGACGCCTTCGACGCGATGCTCGCCCGTCTCGAAGCGCACGTGGCCGAGCAGCAAAGGTTCGCGGCCAACGCCTCGCACGAACTGCGCACCCCGCTGGCGGTCTCGCAGACGCTTCTCGACGTGGCCCGCAACGATCCGGCACAGGATCTCGGCGAGATCATCAACCGCCTGCACGCCGTCAACGCCCGGGCGATCGACCTCACCGAGGCGCTGCTCGTGCTCAGCCGCGCCGACCAGGGATCCTTCACCCGAGAACCGGTCGATCTCTCCCTGCTCGCGGAAGAGGCCACCGAGACACTGCTCCCGCTCGCCGAGAAGCGCGGTGTCACTGTCGAGACCTGCGGTGACGTCGCCCGTGCCTTCGGCTCACCGGCACTCCTGCTGCAGTTGACGACGAATCTTGTGCACAACGCGATCGTGCACAACCTGTCCGACAACGGCACGGTGCGCGTCGAGACCGGCGTCGGCCCCGCGGCCGTGGTGCTCACGGTCGAGAACAGCGGCGGGAAGCTCTCCCCCCAGTTGGTCTCGACTCTCACCGAGCCCTTCCGGCGCGCCACCGAACGTGTGCGCAACGACCACGCAGGCGTCGGACTCGGCCTGGCCATCGTCCGGCGGATCACCGAGGTGCACGACGGGTCCCTCACCCTCACCCCGCGCGCCGAGGGCGGACTCCGTATCTCCGTGCGACTGCCCGCACCACCACCAGAACTTTCTCCGAAGGACGTCTGACCAGTGAGTGAAGCACTACGAGAAGGTCCGCACACGCGACAGCGGGGCGACGCCGAGGAGCGCGCCGAGGGCCTGGACACGACCCGGGCCGGGCAGTGCGGCGCGGGTGGCGAGGACACCGGCCCGGGTTCCCGGCGCGCGCGTGTCCGCCGGGCGATACGCGGCCTCTCCGGGCCGGACCCGTGGAAGCGCGGTCCGGTGCTCACGGCGCTGGCGCTGATGCTCGGTCTGCTCATGCCGCTGCACGGGGAGATCACGGACGGGGGCGGTCTCGGCAGCCTGGTGGAGACGTTCCTGCCGTGGTTCGGCCTGTTCGTCCCGGTGCTCCTCGCCGGGGCGCTGTGGCGCCGCTCCGCCACGGCGGTGGTCGCGCTGCTGCTGCCGGTCGTGGCGTGGCTGAGCCTCTTCGGCGGACTGCTCGTCGACAAGTCGCGGCCGGGCGGCGACCTCACCGTGGTCAGCCACAACGTCAACGCCGAGAACCCCGACCCGGCCGGCACCGCCCGCGACCTGACCGCCTCCGGGGCGGACCTGCTGGCGCTCGAGGAGATGGCCCCGCAGGCCACGGCCGCTTACGAAAAGGTGCTGGCGACGGCGTACCCGTACCACACGGTGCAGGGCACGGTCGGACTGTGGAGCAAGCTGCCGCTGTCGGACTCCCGGCCGGTCGACGTCCTGCGGGGCAACGCCGGACCGCTGGCGGACACCCGGCGCGCCGAGGACCTCCCCGTGGACCCGCCCCGGGCGCTGCGCACCACGGTGGCAACGGACCAGGGGCCGCTGGCGGTGTACGTGGCGCACCTGGGGTCGGTGCGGCTGATGCCCAGGAACGGCTTCTGGACGGACTCGCGCGACGTCGGCGCGACCGCGCTCGCCAAGGCCGTCGCCGCCGAGCGGAACGAGCGGGTGGTGGTGCTCGGCGACATGAACGGCACCACCGACGACCGCGCGTTCGACGGCCTCACCTCGCAGCTGCGCTCGGCCCAGGAAGCGGCCGGGGACGGCTTCGGCTTCAGCTGGCCGGCGTCCTTCCCGATGGCGCGGATCGATCAGATCCTGGTCAGGGGCGTGGAGCCGAGGAGCTCGTGGGTGCTGCCGGACACCGGCAGCGACCATCTGCCGGTGGCGGCCGCCATCAGCTGGTGACGGCCTCCGTCGGCCGGTCCCGCGAGACCCGCGTCAGCGCTCGTCCTGCACCGCCATCTCCCCGAGCAGGGACCAGTCGTCCTGCGGGACGTTCACGTTCACGATCCTGGGGGTCTCGGCGAGGTACGACGGCAGTTCGGCGCAGGCCGCGGCGAAGTGTTCCGAGGAGACGTGGGCCGACCCGGCCGCGTCGTCGCGGAACGCCTCGGTCAGCACGTACTCGGCGGGGTCGTCGACGCTGCGCGACCAGTCGAACCACAGGCACCCGGGCTCGCCGCGCGTGGCCAGGGTGAAGCCACGGGTGATGTCGGGCCAGTCGTCCGCGTGTTGGGGAAGGACACGGAACCGGGCGGTGATGAAGATCATGAGCTGTCCTGGTGTCTCGTGGACGACCGGCGAGGGATGGCGACACCCCTCGCCGGACGTTCGGCGGTGGTCGGAACCGACGATGCCACGTCGGCGCATCGGCCCGCGGCGACGAGGCCTCATGGCTGGGGGCCGGTGAAGCAGCGGAACCCGCGCCTCCGAGCACCGGCCCCCGGCTCCACTCCGAGGGCGGCCGACCGGCGACCGGCGTCGGGCGCCCGGCGACCGGCGTCGTCAGGGCAGGATCGAGTCGATGTATCCCCCGTCGACCCGCAAGGCTCCGCCCGTCGTGGCAGAAGCCTGGTCGGAGCTGAGGTAGACGACCATGTGGGCGATCTCCTCGGGCTCGATGAGCCGTTGCAGGAGAGACTGCGGCCGGTGCTCGCGCATGAATGCGCGCTGGGCCTCGTCCCAGGGCAGGTCGCGGTCGACGAGTTCGTAGACGAAGTCCTCGACGCCGCCGGTGTGGGTGGGCCCGGCGATGACCGAGTTCACCGTGACCCCCGTGCCCGCCGCCTGCTTGGCGAAGCCGCGGCCGACGGCGAGAAGCGCGGTCTTGGACATGCCGTAGTGGATCATCTCGGCCGGGATGACGACCGCCGAGTCGCTGGCGATGTTCTGGATCCGGCCCCAGCCGCGTTCCGTCATGCCCGGCAGGTACATCCGGGTCAGCCGCACCGCGGCCAGCACGTTCACCTCGAAGTACCGCCGCCACTCCTCGTCACTGATCTCCAGCGGGTCGGCGGAACCGAAGATGCCGAGATTGTTGACGAGGATGTCCACCTCGGGCAGCGCTTCCAGGACACGCCGTGCGCCCTCCTCGTTCGCCACGTCCGCGGCCACGGGCACGAAGGAGGCACCGGGCACCTCCGCCGCCAGCCGCGCCACGCCCTCCGCGACCCGTCGCTCGTCCCGCCCGTTCACCCCCACGCGGGCGCCGGAGCGCGCGAGCCCGGCGGCGATCGCCGCGCCGATGCCCTGCGTCGAGCCCGTCACCAGAGCGGTGCGTCCCGCCAGGTCGATCTGCATGTGGACCCAGTCTCCTCGTGCGTCTGTCCGACCTGCGTGCCGGTACGTCTTGCCGTCAGCCTGGCGGCAGGGCGAACGGCTCGCCACTCCAGCCGATGCCGATGCCGATGCCGACGGCCTCGGCTGCGTGTGCCCACTCGTCGGCAGGTGACACGCGGGCCGGGCGCGTGTCGCGCGGAGGTCCGCCGTCCGCTCACCGGCTGAAGGGTGCCGCCGACCCGCTCACCGGCGAGGAGGCCACTCCGTCGTGGGTGGCCGGTCGGGCCGGACACCAGCCCGCTGCCGGGGCCGCTGACGCGCGGCCCCGGCAGTGGGTTCAACGGTGCGACGCGCCGTCCCTCCCTTGGATCACGGGAACGAGGTCACCTTCGACGGCACGGTGTCCGTCCCCGAGGTCGGGGCGCCGGTGTCGTTGATGACGTGGGCGTACTGGCCCTTGCCTCCCAGGGAGATCACCTGGAGGTTGTGCATCTTGACGCCCGCCTTGACCGGGACCTGGAAGCCGTGGCGCTGCACGATCGAGGGATCGGAGGTGAAGTTGCAGTAGCTGCCCAGACCCCACGCCTCGTGCACGGCCACCGTGTCGGCGACCTTGTAGGACGCCCACCCGACGATGCCGTCGTGCGTGATGGCGGCGGCGTTGGGGGCGTCGTACGCCTTCTCGTTCTGGAAGAAGATCGTGCGCCCCCTCTCACCGCTCCATACGACGTCGTACTTGTTGAAGTGCTCCACGAACAGGCCGGTGGCCAGGACGTCGTCGCCGTTGACCCGCAGTCCGTAGTCGGCCCGGTTGATCTCCCAGCCGACTCCTTCGCCGTGGTCGGCACGCCAGATCCAGGTGTGGTCGATGACGACGTCGTCGCTGTTCACCACCACGGAGTCCGTCGCCAGGCCGGGGCCCGCGCCGCCGATGCGGATGAACACGTCCTGCATGGTGGTCGGGTCGGCGGAGTGGTCCGCGGCCGCTCCGGCGGGACCGATCTGCAGCAGGGTGTCGGAGCGGGTGGCGCCGGCGTCGATGAGGAATCCGGCCAGCCGGACGCCGTCGACGTCCGCGACGTGCAGGGCGTCGACGCCCCCGTCGGGCACGATGGTCGCCAGGCCCAGCCCGAGCACCACGGTGTCGGCACGGGTGACGTTGATCGTCTGGTCGAGGTGGTAGACACCGGGCGTGAACAGCAGGTTCAGGCCCTGAGCCAGCGCGGTGTTGATGGTGGCGGCCGTCGCCCCGGGTTTGACGACGTAGAACTGGCTGAGCGGGAGCGAGGTCCCGGCGTTGGCGGGCCAGGACACACCCCGGGCGTCGGTGCGCTTGGCGGGGACGAAGACCTTGTAGTCGGCGCCGTCGAGGTAGAGGAACGGCTTCTCGCGCGAGATCGGGGTGGTGTCCAGCGTGGTGTAGGGGCCGGTGTCGAAGTTGCTCGCCGGGGCGCCCTGGACGCCGGTGAACGTCATGTTCCACACACCGTTGGTCCAGCCGCCCACGGAACTGTCACGGGTGTACCACTGCTGCTGCGAGTACGGTCCGACCGTGCCGTCGATCTTGGAGTCGGCGATGTAGCCGCCGGAGGCCCATCCGTAGCCGTTGGGGGCCAGGTTGAGGCCGCCCTTGACGTGAATGCGGCGGAACGGAGCGGCCTGGGCGACGGCCCAGCGGTCGGTGCCGTTGGACGGTGTGATCGCCAGGTTCTCCGCCGAACGCCAGAAGTTCTGTGTGGCGTTGCCGTTGAACCAGCCCGCGTCCACGGTGATGTCACCGTTGATCTGGGTGTCGTCGGGGTTCAGTCCGAGGCCTGAGATCGAGGTGTAGAAGCCGAGTTGGGCGTTGATGCCGTTGTACGTGCCCGGCTTGAGCAGGAACTGGTAACGCCCGGAGCCGAACTGCGCGGACTCCTGCTGGGTGAAGACCTGGTCGAACTTCTGCTGGAGGCCGGGTGTTGAGGGGTCGACGACGATCACGTTCGGGCCGAGGTCACCGCCGCCCTGGACCGGGCCCCCGGTGCCGCCGGACGTGGTGTGGACGGCGACCTCCCAGAGCGAGTAGCCGTAGACCGTGCCGCGAACCGTCCCGAGGACACGGACGTAGCGGCCCGTGCCGCTGACGTCGTAGGAGGCGCGGCCGCCGGTCGCGCCGGTGACGGTCTTGAGGGTGTTCCAGTTCTGGCCGTCGGCGGAGGCCTGGAGCTGGAAGTCCCTGCCGTACGCGGCTTCCCAGTTCAGGTCGATCCCGCAGATGTCCTGGGACGAGCCCAGGTCGACGCTGAGCCACTGCGGGTCCGAGGCCTGGCTGGACCAGCGGGTGGAGTCGCTGCCGTCGAACGCGGCGGACGCGGGGGTGCCGGCGTTCTCCGTCGAGGACGCCGAAGCGGTCTTGCCCCGCGCCGAGTCGGCGGTCGAGCAGGTACCGGGCTGAGGCGTTCCGCCGGTGGTGCCGAACACCTGGAACTCCCAGGCGGAGTAGCCCCATTGGGTCGCCCGGTGGACGCCCTGCAGCCGTACGTACCGACCTTGGCCGGAGACGGCGAGCGTGTCGGTGCCGCCGTCTCCGCCGGTGACCGTGCGCAGGTCGGTCCAGGCGCTGCCGTCGGACGAGGACTGGATCTTGTAGTCCTTGCCGTAGGCCGCCTCCCAGTTGATGACGACCTGACTGATCGTGGCGCCGGTTCCGAGGTCGACCTGGAGCCACTGGTCGTCGCCGGCGGCCGAGGACCACCGGGTGCCGGTGTCACCGTCGACCGCGTAGGCCGCGGGCGTGCCCGCGTTCTCGTTCGAGGATGCCGTTGCCGTTCTGCCCTGGGACAGGTTGACGTCGGCGGCCGAAGCCACCGGTGGCTGGATGATGGGCAGGGTGATCAGCGCTGCCGTGGCGGCGAGCGCGACACCCAGGGATCTGAGTCTCATGAAGGTCCCTGCGGGTGCGTCGGGAAAGAGCACGAGGGCGTCGGCAGCAGCCGCGGCGGCACGCCGAGGTCACTGCTACGACGCTTAGTTCACGTCTTGATTTAACTGATGAGTTGTAAGTCTCGGCAAGCCTTCGAAAGTTGAAATCTTTCCGGACTTACTTGTGCCGCATCCCTTGACACGTTGACGGAACGCGCTCGACGCCCCACGGCGGCAGCCCGTCCCCCTCCCCCGCCCGGCACCCCATGACGCGCTCCGCGTTCAAGTGTCGACGTCGTCCACCGCCGTGGCCCCGACACGGGAGCGCCGAAGCGCCCGCCGTCGCCGCACCCCGCGCACACCGAAGCGGCTTGCGGAGACCCCGTGTGCAAGGCAGGGCAAAACGAGGTGAACAGGTACAGCGTGTGGAGAGTGCGCGGAAGGTGAGCCGCCCAGCGGGTGGTCTGTGCGGTGACATCGGGGGCAGACGGCGGTGGATCGGCCCCGAACGCCTGCGGCCGACACCGCCGTATCACGCCGACCCGTGGGAGACCCGATGCCGACCGCCGCACCGGAAAGATCGTCCGAGCTGCCCGGCGAGCGACCAGAAGCCGCCCGGACCGGCCGCTCGTTCGCGCTGCCCCGGGGCACCGGCCGAACCGCCGCGCGTATCGGAGCCCTCACGGTCTGCCAGGGCGCGCTGATGGTGGGATTCGGGCTGCTGATCACCGGGCCCGCCCGTGGGCTGTGGCCGCTGACCGCCGAGGACGACGTCGACGAGGGCCTCGAACGCGCCCGGACCGGCACCCTCACCACGCTGTCGTTCCTCGGGTCGGAGGCCGGCAACACCCTCACGGTGATCGCCGTCACCGTCCTGGCGTGCGCGGGCCTGATCCTGATCCCCCGTCTGCCGATGTGGCGTCAGGCGGCTTTCCTCGCCGTCGCCGTGTCGCTCCAGTCGCTGGTGTTCCTGGTCATCACCGAGTCGGTGGACCGCCACCGCCCCGAGGTGCACCGCCTCGACGCCTCTCCGCCCACCTCCAGCTACACGTCCGGTCACACCGGGGCGGCCACCGCGCTCTACGGGGGACTGGCGGTGCTCGCGCTGTCCCGGCTCCGCGGGCCGTGGCGACGGATCGTGGGCGGTCTGCTGCTGCTCGTGCCGGTGCTGGTGGCCGTCGCCCGCCTCTACCGGGGCATGCACCACCCCACGGACGTCGTGGGCGGGCTGGTCAACGGCGGCCTGTCCCTGCTGATCGTCGGCCGTGCCCTGTTCACCGACGGGACCGTGACCGCTCCGGCCGGGGCGCTCCCCGTGCCGTCCTCCGCGAGCGTGGGGACGAGCCCGGGCGCACCGGACCCGGGCCGGACCGCGGTGGTCTTCAACCCCACGGTGACCGGTGAAGCCGACCGCGAGGCGCTGCGGGCGATCCTGGCCCGGCACGGTCACCGCGCACCGGTGTTCATCGAGACCACGGCGGAGGACCCGGGCACCGGTCAGACCGCCGGCGCGGTCCGGGACGGCGCACGGCTGGTCGTGGTCTGCGGCGGCGACGGCACCCTGCGGGCGGCCGCGGACGCCCTGGCCGGCAGTGGCATACCCCTGGCCGTCGTGCCCTGCGGCACGGGCAATCTGCTGGCCCGCAACCTCGGCCTGCCGCTGTCCCCCACCGAAGCGCTCGACGCCGCCCTGCGAGGCACCCCGCACCGCATCGACCTCGGCCGCGTCGAGGGTGACGGCCTCACCGCCGCCCACTTCGCCGCCATGTCCGGGGCCGGTCTCGACGCCGAGATCATGGAGCACACCGACGACCGCGCCAAGTCCGTCCTCGGCTGGCCCGCCTATGTGCTGGGCGGTGTCGGCGCACTGCGCACCCCGCGGATGCGCCTGACCGTCCGGCTCGACGACGCGCCCGCCCTGCGCCGCACGGCCCGCATGGTGCTCATCGGCAACGTCGGGACCGTGCAGGGCGGGACGACGCTCCTGCCGGCCGCCCGCCCCGACGACGGTCTGCTCGATCTGCTGATCCTCGACCCCCGCGGCGCCGGCGGCTGGATGCGCGCGCTGGCCACACTGCTGCGGGGTGGGGCCAAGGCGCCCCGGCCGTCGGCCGTGGCCACCGCCACCGCCACCGCCACCGCGCAGGAGGACGGCAGGAGCGGCGTACCGGTGGAGCTCTTCACGTTCCGCCGGGCCGAACTGACCTTCGACTCCACGCAGTCCCGAGAGCTCGACGGCGATCCGGTGACACCCGGCCGCCGGCTCACCGCCGAGGTCAGGCCCGGCGCGCTGACGGTGCTGCTGCCCGCAGGAGGTGCGTGACATGGGTACCGCGACCAAAGTCCCCGAGACCCGCGACATGACCGGCGACGAACTGTCCGCCGACGAGGCGCTGGCGTCACTGCGCCGCTACGGCCGCTGGGCCCTGCTGCGCGACTCCTTCGTCCGTTTCCGGTACGCCGACGGCTTCACCCATTCCCGCGCGCTCGCCCTGCAGACGGTCCTGTCGGTGATCCCGCTGGCCATCGCGTTCGTCGGACTCTCCACCACGCTGCACACCGAGAACATCGGCCGGATCGCCGAACTGACGATCCACCGGATCGCCGAGGGTCCCAGCGCCGACGTGGTCGACGACGCGCTGGAGCGCAGCCGCCGCACGGCGGGCGACGGCGCACAGGTCGCGCTCTGGTTCGGTCTCCTCTTCTCGCTGGTCAACACCACCACCGCGATGTGCCAGGTGGAGCGCGGCGCCAACCGGATCTACGGGAACGAGCGCGACCGCCCCTTCCAGCAGAAGTACCTGCGCGGTCTGGTGATGTCCGTCTGTGCCGGGCTGCCGCTCGGACTCGGGTTCATCGTCATGGTGGCCGGCGGAGACCTGGCCGCCGCGGCGGTGACCGTCTACCGGCTCGACGGCGGCGCCCAGACCGCCTGGGAGATACTGCGCTGGCCCTTCGGACTGCTGCTCGCGCTCATCTCGGCCAGCGTCATCTTCCGCCGGTCGCCCCGCCGCAGACAGCCCGGCTACACCTGGCTGGCCTTCGGCGCCGCCGTGTACCTGGTGCTGTGGACGGCGCTGACCTGGCTGCTGAGCCTGTACCTCGGGATCAGCGGCTCCTTCGACACGGTCTACGGCCCGCTCAGCGCCTTCATGTCGCTGCTGCTCTGGGCCTATCTGACCTCCATCGCCCTTTTCCTCGGGCTGGCGTTCGCCGCGCAGCTGGAGGCCGCGCGAGCCCTGCGGTCCGGTCCGATCGAACCCGATCCTGGAGTCTGAATGGTTGTGCGAGCCACGGTCCAGCACCTGCGAGACCGCCGTCGCCGGGCGGCCGACCGCAGGTTCGGCGCCCGGCTGCTGGGAGCGGCCGCCGTCGCCGCCGTCGCCGCCGTGCCCTTCGCGCTGCTGCTCGTCCTCGTCGAGGGCCGGTGGCCGCCGCTGCGCCGCCTGGACGCGGGCGCCGCTCAGCGGCTGCACCACACGGCCGTGACACACCCGGCGTGGACCGGCGTCCTGCGCTTCCTGTCCGACTGGGTCTGGGACCCGGCCGTCCTGCGCACGGCCGTCGCGCTGCTGACCGTCTGGCTGCTGTACCGCAGGGCCTGGCGGCTGGCCGCCTGGTCCGCCGTGACGGCCGTGGCCGGCGGGCTGATCGGGCTCCTGGTCAAGGTGGTGGTCGAGCGGGCCAGGCCCTCTCTGGAGGATCCGGTGGCGCACGCTCCGGGATTCTCCTTCCCGTCGGGTCACGCGATGACGGCCACCACGTCGTTCGCCGTCCTGTTGCTGGTCCTGCTGCCCTTGGTGCCGCGTGCCTGGCGGCCCCTGTGCTGGTGCGCCGCGGTGGTCTCGGTGCTCGGCGTCGGCTTCACCCGGGTCGCACTCGGCGTGCACTGGTTCAGCGACGTGGTGGGCGGCTGGCTGCTCGGCCTGGCCGTCGTCGCCCTCACCGCCTGGGCCTTCGAGGCCTGGCGCGCCGAAGTCGGCCGGGGCCACGCCGAGATGAGCGACGGGCTGGAGCCGGAACTCGTCGACGCCCGTCCCGAACCGTGAGGGAAAAGAAGGTGAGGTGAGCGGGGCAACCCTGCCCCCGCCTCATGGGTCACACACGCGCCACCTGTTTTCCCCTGGTCCGGAAAGGGCCCCACCCTCTGTGATGACTCGTACCCGGCTGACCGCGCTGGCCGCGACGGCCGCCCTCGCCGCGACCGGCGACCTGATGACCGCCGCCCCGGCCTCTGCGGCCGTCTCCTGCAACTCTCCCGTCTGGAGGGCTCAGTACTTCGGCAACACCACCTTCAGCGGTACGCCGAAGCTGACCGCCTGCGACGCGGCCGTCAACGAGAACTACGGGTACGGCGACCCGGCGGGCGTCACCCTGCCCAAGGACAACTTCTCCGTCCGCTGGTCCCTCACCCGGGACTTCGGCTCCGGCGGCCCCTTCCGGCTCTCCGCCGCCACGCAGGACGGCATGCGCGTCTACGTCGACGGCGTGCGGAAGATCGACCTGTGGAAGAACGTCTCCACCACCGCGCGCAAGACCGTCGACCTGACCGTCCCGGCGGGCAAGCACACACTCCGCGTGGACTACGTCGCCTGGAGCGGCCTCGCCCACGCCGGGTTCACGTACGCCCCGCGCACCGGGGCAGCCGTCGACACGGTCGAGCCGCTCGCCCCGACCGGCCTCACCGCCGCGTACGACCGGCAGACCACGAGGACCACCCTGCGCTGGGCCGCGAACAAGGAGATGGACCTCGCCGGTTACCGCGTCTACCGGCGGCTGGGCACCGCCGGGTGGACGAAGGCGAGCGGCTCGTCGCTGCTCACCTCCCCGTCGTTCGTGGACGCGACGCCCGCCACCGGCCAGACCTTCCTGTACGAGGTCCGCGCCGTCGACAAGGCGGGCCGCGAGTCCACCGGCAGCCTCGACGCCACCACGGTGACCGTGGACCGCACGGGCCCGGCGGCACCGGCCGGCGTCACGGTCGTCGGCGACGCGTGGTGGGCCACCCTGGCCTGGCAGGGGGCCGCCGACGCCGCGACGTACGAGGTGTACGCCGCCGCCGCGGCCACCGGCCCGTTCGAGCTGCTGGGCACGACGACCACGACGTCGTACCGCACCGACGCGCCCGTGAACACCGCCCGGTACTACCGGGTCCGCGCCCTCGACGCGCTCGGCAACCCGTCGGCGTACGCCGCCGTCACCGGCGACGGCGTCGACCGGACGCCGCCGAAGTCCCCGCACTCCCTCGGCTCCGTCGTCCGCCGCGGCTACACCGAGGTGTACTGGAAGCAGCCCGACGGCTTCATCGAGGACTTCTCCAACGGCGGGGCCTACCGCGTCTACCGCTCGCCCGGCAAGACCCTCGACCCGGCCGCGCTCACCCGCGTGACCTGCGCCGAGGAGAGCGACGAGACCAGCACCGGCGGCATCTGCCACGACGTGGACATGCCCGCGGGCACCTACGTGACCTACGCGGTCGCGGCGGTGGACCCGGCCGGCAACGAGTCGGCGCTGTCCGCCCCGCTCGTCGTCCGCACCGGCGACCGCGTCGCGCCCGGTCCGGTCACCGGCGTGAAGACCACCGCACAGGCCGACGGCGTCCTGGTGAGCTGGGCCGCCTCGACCGAGGACGACGTCGAGCGCTACGCGGTGTGGAACGGCACCCGGCAGGCCGACGGCACGGTCAAGTGGCTCAGCTCCACCTCCTGCCACGAGGGCACGAGCGACCCGCTCGCGGTGCTCTGCGGTGACCTGCCGGACGGCGAGACGCACGTGTACGCGGTCGTCGCCCTGGACCGCTGGGACAACGCGCTGCACCCGAGCGACCCGAGGGTCACGGTCGTCGAGGCCACCGAACTGGACGTGCGGCCGTCCGTGACGGTCACCCGGGACTGGGACCTCGGCAGCATGGGCTACGGCACCGTGATCGGCGGCCCCGACCAGGACGGGCCGTCCATCGGCTGGCGGTGCGACAGGACGGCCGAGTGCGACACCGTCGCGGGCTACCGGGTCAGCCGCTGGAACGCGGCCACGAAGGCGTACGAGCCACTGCACCCCGGGCTGCTGCCGGCGGAGACCCGCGCCTACACGGACACCACGGCCGCGCGAGGGGCCACGCACTTCTACACGCTGGAGGCGGTACGCGCCGACGGCAGTGTCGCGGGCACACATGTGTGGAACTGCGTCTTCCAGAACCGCGTCTGAGCTTGTTCCTCAACCCCGCGCTGTGACGGCCGGTCGCGCGATGACGCAAATTGCGATGCGCGCGGGCGGCCGACTGGTCAGACTCGCGGGCATGACAGCGGAGATCACGCGTATCAACCCCGAGCAGTTGCACAAAACGCCTGGCTACCACCACATCACCGTGGTGGAGGCCGGTCGGACGGCCTACCTGGCGGGGCAGTGCCCGCTCGACCGGACCGGTTCGCTCGTCGGACCGGACTCCGTGGAGGAGCAGGTCGATCAGGTCGTCGTGAACGCGCTCACCGCTCTCGCGGCGGTGAATGCCCGGCCCCGTCACGTGGTGCGTTCGGTGATCTACGTGCGAAGCGACGACAGAGACGTCCTGGGCGTCGCATGGCGTCGGCTCACCGACTCCGCTCTGGGGCCGGCCTTCACATCCGCCAGCACACTGCTGGGTGTCGCACAGCTGGGCTTCGCGGGACAACTGGTCGAGGTGGACCTCACCGTCGCACTTCCCGACTGATCCGCTCTCGCCCCTCGAACGACGTCTCGAACGGTTTCGCCCGCTCGGCCAGGTGCCGGACGCCGAGGCGCCCTCCGCCTGATCATGTGCTCCGACCAAGGACGCACGTGACCACGACGAGGGCCGTGAAGGTGAGTCCGTTGACTGATCACGCTCCGGGAGAAGCGTTCCGGCTACGAGGGAGAGTTCCGCAAGCAGGTCGCCCGAGCCGAACTGCGGCGCCAGTTCACCTCGGACGCGGCGAACGGACTCTTCGGCGAACTCACCGCCGGAACCAACCAGTCGCACCGGTCGGGCGGCCCGGGATGCCACTCACGTGGTGTCCAGGTCGGCGTGTACGAGGTTGTGGTCCGAGTGCGGGGTGGGATGCACGCCCTGCTCGAGCGGGGCGATGCCTCGCAGGAAGATGTAGTCGAACTTGCTCTGCCAGTCGGTGGTCGGCTTGCAGTCGCCGGTGTGCGGGGGACGGCACCGGGGGTCCGCGTCCGCGGCCAGTGCCCACATCTTGGTGAGTTCGGGGGTGTCCGGCACGGCGTTGAAGTCGCCGAGAACGATCGCGCGTTCGTGCCGGGCGACCTCCGCGGCGAGTACGTCGGTCTGGTCCGCCCGGACCGCCTCCTGGCGTCGTTCGGCAAGGTGGGTGTTGAAGACCCGGTAACGCTGGCCGCCCACAGTGGTGGTGACCGCCATGTACCCACGGTCTTCTGATCCGCCGTCGGGGTATTCCACGTTGACGACGTCCGTCATCGGCGCCGCCGAGAGAACCGCCTGCCCGTAGGCCCCCGGGTTCCACAGCGCTCCCCCGCAACGGCCCCAGTTCCGCAGAACCGTCCCGTACTCGACGTGGTAGACCAGCCCGTGGCGGCTCTCCAGATAGTCCCGGATCTTCTCGACGTCACGCACGCACGCTTCCTGCAGGCCGATGACCTGGGGCGCGTACTTGGCGATGTCCGCCGCCCGGTCGATGTTGTTCTCCTCGCAGGGGTTGCAGATGTTCCACGTCATGACCCGGTTCGGTACGGCCTCCTCGACCTCGACGGCTCTGTCGGGCAGTGACCCGGCGGAGGGGTCACCGCTCGGCGAGCCGCGGCCGACGAGCACCACGCAGGCCAGGATCAAGGCGCCCGCGACCACACGCATGCCCTTACCGAGCACCTCTGCCTCCTCGACGTGGAAGTCCATCTTGCCCGACTCACAGGCGCCGGCAGTCCGCCTCCGGGGCGAGAGTACGTCGCCGCCGAGGCCAGGCAGCCACGGACCGGACATTTCGGCCGACCGGAACCGCGCATGACGCGTACGTCGAGCCGCCACGGTGATCACGAAGGGCATCCGGACGCCGGTCGGCCGTATGTCGCACGTCACGTCACCAATACCTAGTTTCCACTAGGTATTGGCCGCATGATCGAGACTGCTCGGCTGAGCCTGTGGTCGGCGACCACACGGTGACGCCCCCGCATGCGACCACGAGCGACCCGTCCACCGGATTCACCGCACAGTGCAAGGAGCACACCCCCATGACACACGGCAGCCTGCCCGACACGTTCCTGTGGGGCGTCGCCAGCGCGGGGCACCAGAACGAGGGCGACAACAGCGCCAGCGACACATGGTTTCTGGAGCACACGACGCCCTCACTGTTCCGCGAGCCGAGCGGACCGGGGTGCCGCGGCTACGAGCGCTGGGAGACCGACCTCGATCTGGCCGCCGGGCTCGGACTCAACGCCTTTCGCTTCTCCGTCGAATGGGCCCGCGTCGAACCCGAGCCCGGCGTCGTCCGCGCCGAGGCGCTCGACCACTACGAGCGCATGATCGACGGCTGCCTGGAGCGTGGCCTCGCGCCCGTCGTGACGTTCAACCACTTCACCGCCCCGCACTGGTTCGCGGCAGCCGGCTCCTGGACCGCCGCCGACGCCCCCGCACGGTTCGCCGAGCAGTGCGACCGCGTCATGGCGCGCTTCGGCGACCGCATCGCGTACGGCATCACCCTCAACGAACCCAACCTCGAGCAACTGCTGCAGGCGGGCGCGAAACTGCCGCCCGAGGCGGAGACGCTCAAGACGCGGATGCTCGCGGCCGCCGCACGCGCCGCCGGAAGCGACACCTACGGCAGCGCCAACGTGATCCCCGCCCACCTGCAGGACGAGTTCCAGGCGGCGTTCACCCGCGCCCACCGCGCCGCCCGCGAAGCGATCAAGGCCCGCCGCGGCGACCTGCCCGTCGGCGTCTCCATCGCCATCGCGGACGAAGTGGCGATCCCCGGCGGCGAGGCGCGCAGGGACGCCAAACGCGCCGCCGTGTACGACCACTGGCTGAACGAGGCGCGCCACGACGACTTCATCGGCGTGCAGAACTACGAGCGCATCGTCCACGGCCCCGACGGCGAGGTCACCGTCGACGGCGAGCTGAACGGCATGGGCACGGTCATCGCGCCCGGGTCCCTCGCCGGCGCGGCGCACTACGCCCACCGCGTGTCAGGGATCCCCGTCCTCGTGACCGAGCACGGTATCCAGACCCCGGACGACGCACAGCGCGCCGCCTTCATCCCCGCCGCCGTCGAAGAGCTCGTGGCCGAGGCGCACGCGGGCACGCCCGTCCTCGGCTACTGCCACTGGACGCTCATGGACAACTTCGAGTGGATCTTCGGATACGGCGCCCAGCTCGGCCTCCACGAGGTCGACCGCACCACGTTCGAGCGCCGCCCCAAGCCGAGCGCGAAGGCGTACGCGGAGGTGATCCGGCACTACCGGGGAGCGCTCGCCGAATCCCGCGGCTGAGGCCCGGGACGACGGGCGGGAAAGAGGGTGCGCCCGCGCCGCAGGCCAGGGCGCGTCACAGCCGGGCGGCTGTGCGGACCAGCCCCGCGAGGGCGAGGGAACGGCTGTGCGCGGGCCAGGCGATGTGGGTGACGACGGGGGGCGCGTCGGTCACGGGGACGGCGCGGTGCTCGGCCCACAGCCAGGCGCGGGCGGAGTCGGGGCAGACGGCCACGGTGCGTCCGAGAGCGATCAGCTGGGCCAGCTGCGTCTGATCGCGGATCTCGGGGCCCGGGCCGGGCGCGTACGTGCCGTGGCGGGGCCAGCGGGCGAGTGGAAGATCGGGGACGTCGCTGACGTCGGCCAGGCGGAGAGTCCGGCGCGCCGCCAGCGGGTGCCCGGCGGGCAGGACGGCGATCTGCCCCTCGGTCATCAGTTCCTCGCTGTCGAACCCGGCGAGGGAGTTGAACGGCACGTGCATGAGCGCCACATCGGCGCGGCCGTCGCGCAGCAGCTCCGCCTGCTCGCAGATGCCGCACGGCAGCACCTCGATCTCGGCGGCATCGGGCTCGGCCGCGTAGACGTCGAGGAGCTTCTGCAGCAGCTCGTGAGACGCGGCGGCCTTCACCGCCAGGACGAGGCGGGGGCGGTCGCGGGGGCCGCCCGGCCTGTCGGCGCCACCTGCGCGGCGGGCGCGGCGGGCGGCAGCGGTGGTCGCGTCGAGGGCTGCCCGGCCCTCGTGCAGCAGCACCTCTCCCGCGCCGGTCAGGGCGACGCCACGGCGATTGCGTTCCAGCAGGCGGACGCCGAGGCGCCGCTCGAGCTGCTGGATCGCCCGGGACAGCGGTGGCTGGGCCATGCCGAGGCGCTCGGCGGCGCGGCCGAAGTGCAGTTCCTCGGCGACGGCGACGAAGTACCTCAGCTCGCGGGTCTCCAGGGTGTCCACGGCCACAGAGTACCTCGGTGATACCTACCGGGTATGACAGAGCACCGTATCGGTGTTGGCCGCACCGCTCGTCCGCGAGCGAGCATCAGCGGCATGAGCGAAACGAAGACCGCGCTGGTGACCGGCGCGAACAAGGGAATCGGGTACGAGATCGCCACCGGGCTGGGCGCCCTCGGATACCGCGTGGGTGTGGGCGCCCGCGACGGTGCCCGGCGCGCGACCGCGGTGGAAAAGCTGCGCGCCGCCGGAGTGGACGCGTTCGGGGTACCGCTGGACGTCACCAGCGGCCGGAGTGTCACCGACGCCGCGGAACTGCTCGAACGGCAGGCCGGGCGGCTGGACGTCCTGGTCAACAACGCCGGCATCTCGGGAGAGGCGGGCCCGGGGTGGGTACAGGACCCGACCACGCTCGACCTCGACGTGGTCCGCACGGTCGTGGAGACCAACGTCATCGGTGTCATCCGGGTGACCAACGCGATGCTGCCGCTGCTGCGGCGCTCGGCGTCGCCCCGCATCGTCAACATCTCCAGTGCCGTCGGCTCCCTGACCCGGCAGGCGGACCCGGACATCGAGATCGGCCCCGTCATGGCGGCCTACTCGCCGTCGAAGTCGTTCCTCAACGCCGTCACCGTGCAGTACGCCCGGCAGTTCGCCGGTACGAACATCCTGATCAACGCCGCCTGCCCGGGCCTGGTCGCGACCGACTTCACCGGCTTCCACGGGCCCCGCACTCCCGAGCAGGGCGCGGTCACCGCGATCCGGCTCGCCACGTTGCCCGACGGCGGCCCGACCGGTTCGTTCTTCGAGGACGACGGGGTCGTCCCCTGGTGACCCCGGCAGCAGGGGCGGCGGGCCGGTTCACTCCGGGTGGGCCGCCGCCTCCCGCTGGAGCTGCACCGCGGCCAGCAGGCTCAGTTTCGGCTCCGCCTTGCGCAGCGCCTTCACCGCCGCGACCGAGGTGATGTCCCCCTGGAAGCCGACGGCGTCGAGACGCGAGCGGACCCAGCGGGCGCGCAGCCGTGTCTCTTCGGTGGCGGCGCTGGACGCCACGAGCGCGGCGGCGCGTTCCAGTCCCGGGCGCTCCTCGGGCGGTGCCTCGGCAAGCGCCTGGCGCAGTGCCGCGGCGACCACGTCCGCGTCCCGGATCGTCAGCACGAAGTTGTGCTTCTTGTTGAGCCCCGCGATTCCCGTCATGCGGATCACCTTGCCGTCAGCTTCCGCTTCTGCCAAGGAACTTGAGGAGCATCAGAGGATCGGGCCCGGGTCGGGACGGCTCGGGTGCACGACGGCCCTTCCCGGCTGCGCCGCACGGGGCCTTCGTGCGGCGCGGCCCTGGGGGCGGATCAGGAGATGCGCAGCCTGATCGTGCGGGCTTCCGGGCGGAGGGCGAACTCGGGCCACACGTCCGGGCCGCACGCGCGCGAGCCGAGCCCGTGCTGGGCGGCGTCGACGATCAGGTGGCTCGTCGTCGAACTCGGCAGTTCGAACGGATGCGCCGCTCGGGCGATCTCCTGGGGGGTGTGCCGGCTGAGGGTGAAGCCGGGGCGGCGTCCGTGTGTGTCGGGGAGCGCCTCGATGCGCAGCACTTCGGTGTCGGCGCTCGTCAGCGTCAACCGGCGCAGTGCGGAGCGGTGTCCGGTCTCCTGGGGACGCGCGTAGTCGACCGCCAGATCGCGGACCGTGGCGGAGAAGCGGCCCGCGCGCGCCGCGCGCAGGCTGTCGGGGTAGGACTCGAACGGGCCGAGGCCGAACCACTCGGCGCCGTCGACGGGAGTGTCGCCGTCGGGCAGGCCGAAGCCGATCCCGATCCGCGGCCACACCGTGTTCCACCCGCGCGACGGCTCGATCTCCACCCGCAGTTCCACCTCGTCGCCCTCCAGCGACCAGACGGACTCGACCGTCACCCACGATCCGGAGTTCGCCGCGGAGACCTTGTCGACCGTGCGCAGGGCCCCGGTGGCGCGCTCCACCGACACCCGGCGTGTGGTCAGCCGGTCGAGGCCGTCGCGCCGCCACAGCTCGGCGTTGGACACCCCGGCGATGTTCGCGTCGCTCTCCCCGACGTCGCCCCACGCGCCTTCGTCGTTGTCGGTCGGCGCACGGAACAGTTCCAGCCGCGGACCCGTCGCCTCGCGGCCGCCGAGGCGCGTGAGGGATCCGTCGACGAACTCGGCACGGCCCAGCGTCAGCGTTCCGTCGCCGGGCCGCCAGCCGGTCCGGCGGCGCACGGCGCGTACGGGACGGTGAAGTGAGCGGTCCAGCTGGGCGGTTGCGAGCACATGCCCTTCGTCCGCCCAAGGGGTTCCGGCCGCCGTCACCGCCTCGACGGTGAACCAGGTCTCGGCGTCCCGCGCCACCGCGATCGTCGGCAGCGCCACCCGTCCGGAGTCGCCCGCCGCGATGGCGGGGACGTCCAGGTCGCCGGCGTCGACCGGCGTCCCGTCGTGCTCGACGCGCCAGCGGAAGCGCAGGTCGGACGTGTCGGAGGTGTGCCGCAGGTTCGTGATCGCCACCTGGTCGCCGTCGAAGGTGAAGCGGATCGGCTGGACGACGGCCTTGAACTCGTGAAGGCTCGGCGTCGGCACGTCGTCGCTCAACAGCATGCCGTCCATGACGAAGTTGCCGTCGTGCACGACCTCCCCGAAGTCGCCGCCGTACGCGTAGTAAGGGGTCCCGTCCGAGGTGGTGGTCAGGATGCCGTGGTCGCGCCACTCCCAGACGAAGCCGCCGTGCAGCCGCGGGTGTTCGTGGACCAGCGCCTCGTACTGGTCGAACGCCCCCGGCCCGTTGCCCATCGCGTGGGCGTACTCGCACAGCAGGAACGGCCTCGTGCGCTGCCGGGCGCCCTGGGCGGGAGTGCAGTGGAGCAGCGGAAAGCGGGATCCGTCGGTGCCGATCTGCTCGGTCTCGGGCACCGAGGCGTACATGCGCGAGTAGACGTCGGTGTACTCGCCGGTGTAGTCGCCCTCGTAGTGCACGAGGCGTTCGGCGTCGCGGGCGTGGACCCACGCCGACATGGCGGCGAGGTTGCTGCCGGTGCCCGCCTCGTTGCCGAGCGACCAGATCACGATGCTGGGGTGGTTCTTGTCGCGTTCGACGGTGCGCTCGATGCGGTCGAGGTACGCCGCGCGCCAGGCCGGGTCGTCGCTGGGGTTGCCGACCCAGTCCAGCTTCTCGAAGCCGTGCGTCTCGAGGTCGCATTCGAGGACGACCCAGAACCCGAGTTCGTCGGCGAGGTCGAGCAGGCGCGGGTGCGGCGGGTAGTGGCTGGTGCGGATCGCGTTCACGTTGAACCGCTTCATGCGGGCCAGGTCCTCGCGGGCGTGCTCCTCGTCGAAGACCCGGCCGCGCAGCGGATGGGTCTCGTGGCGGTTCACTCCGTGGAACACGACGCGACGGCCGTTGACGAGGAACCGGTCGCCGCGGATCTCGACCGTGCGGAAGCCCGCCCGCAGGGTGACGGTCTCGGCGGCCGTCGACACGGTCACGTCGTACAGGCGCGGCCGCTCGGCCGACCAGGGTTCCACGTCGGCGATGTCGAAGGGGGTCACCTCGGCCGGGGCGGACCAGGTGCGCTCGACGCCGAGTTCGGGGATGCGCAGGGTGACCGGGTAGGCCGTCGGCCCCGCGGTGATCTCGGCGTCGACCCGGCCGTGCCCGTCGGCGAACCCGGTCCGCAGCCAGACGTCCTCCAGGCCGCCGGCCGGCCGGGCGATCAGGGTGACGTCGCGGAAGATTCCCGGCAGCCACCACTGGTCCTGGTCCTCGACGTAACTGGCCGCCGACCACTGGTGCACCCGTACGGCGACGACGTTGTCGCCCGGGCGGACCGCGGACGTCACGTCGAACTCGTGGGCGAGCCGGCTGCCGGAGGCGCTGCCGGTCTCCACCCCGTTCACCCACACCCGGAAGAGCGACTCGACGCCGTCGAAGCGCAGGACGACCCGCTCGGCGTCCGACCAGTCGGCGGGCAGGTCGAAGTGGCGGCGGTGGTCGCCGGTGGGGTTCTCGTCCGGGACGTGCGGCGGGTCGATGGGGAACGGGAACTGGATGTTCGTGTAGATCGGACGGCCGTGGGCCCCGTCGCCCTCGAGCACCCAGTGGGAGGGCACGGGCAGGTCGTCCCAGCCCTGGTCGTCGAAGTCCTCGGCCGCGAAGTCCTCCGCCACGGACGCCGTGGGCGACAGCCGGAACCGCCAGGGCCCGTTCAGCGAGAGGGAGGGCGCGTCGGAGCGCAGCCACGAGCGCGCCGGGCGGAGCGCGCCACGCCCCGGTGCGAGGTCCGAAACATGGGGGGAGAACTCGGAGAGCAAGAGGTCACGACTCTTTCTTGGTGACGAACGGAGACCGGGGACCGGCGGGGGTCGCCGACCCGGATACAGGCGGTACGAGTGGTACGGGCTGTGCGGGCGGGCTACCGGAGTACGACGGTGCGGATCTCCCAGGGTCCGAGGGCGAGGCGGAGGTCGTCCGCGACCCGGGTGCGGGAGAGCGGACGGCCGAGCAGGTCCACGGTGGTGACCTCGGTGAACGTCCCCGTCACCCGCACGGTCGACGCGGTGTCGCTCATCGCGGCCAGCCGCACCTCGGTGCCGGGCCCGCGCTCGTCGTCGTCGACACGGCGGACGCCGGACACCAGGACGTCCTCGCCCTCGACCCGCAGCCCGGCCCTGTCCGGGGGCAGGGGGGTGCCACCGGGCGCGGTGCCACGGGTGACGAGGACGTCGTTGCGGAACTCCTCGGCGAGGGCGACCGCGTGCGCGCCCTGCCAGCCGGCCGCCGAGGGGACGACGGCGAACCGGTTCTCGATGCGCATGCCGAGGTCCTGCGCACCCGGGACGGGGATCTCGCTCGCCGCGGGTTCGTCCCGCAGGGGGTGCAGGTTGACGCTGATCGAGCCGATCGCGCGCAGCAGGGTGACGGCGAGTTCGCGGCCGTCGCCGACGAGTTCGTACTCGACGGAGTGGTCGAGCAGGACGGTGGCGGCGCCGGCCGTCACGAACGTGCCCGCCGGGAAGGTCGGCAGCGGGTACTCGCCCCAGCCTCCCTCGGCGGTGAGCCCGCGCTCGGTGACGGCGAACTGTCCGGCGGCGGCGGACGTGGTCACGGGTTCGGGCAGCGGCACGTGGAAGCGCAGCCGGTGGTCGGCGGACCGGTTCAGGAAGGACGTCGAGACGCGCACGAACGGCTCGCCGGCACGCACCTCCACGAGGGTCTCCACCGGTGTCGCCACGGTTCGTCCGGCGCGCACGTCGCGGTCGTCGGAGAGCGCGGCGGGCCACGCGTAGACGCGGGTGACGCGCAGCCGGGAACGCAGCGGGCCGGTCTCGAGGAGTTCGACGGTGATCTCCGTCGGCTCGGAGACCAGGACGTCCTGCGCCGGGGGCGCGTAGTTGTAGCTGTCGCCGCGGTCACCGCCGTCGACGAGGCGGCCGACGCCGTACAGCACGGTGCCGTCCGGCCCGGTCAGGTCCAGGGTGCCGTCGGCGGCGACCGTGACCTCGACCAGTCCGTTCGCCAAGGTGCGGTCCGTGGCCGTCGCGGGCGGGGGCGACGGCGCCGTGGCACAGGCGGGACCGCTCGCCTCGACCCGGAAGCCGGCCAGCCCCGAGGCGGGAACGCGCACGCGTACGAGTGCGGTGGCGCGGGCCTCCGCCAGCGTCAGGACCCGCCACTCCCCCGGATGCGCGGCGGCCGCGGCGGCGACCTCGAGACGCAGGGTCAGCAGGTCGAAGGGGCCGTCGGCCGGTACCTCGGCGAGGTGGAAGACCAGTGCTCCGGGGGTGAGTTCGTAGCGGTCGATCAGCCGGCCGAAGAGTTCGCGGCGGTGGATGCGGCGCAGGACGCGTTCGAGCTGCGAGGCGTCCATGCGCTCGTCGCCGAGCACGGTCGGCGCCTCGGAGACGAGCTGGACGGGGTGGGTCCGGCCGTCGGGTCCGACCGCGACCGGTGCGGCTCCCTCGTTCGGGGCCACGACGTCCACCTCGACGAGTGCCGTGCGGTCGAACGGCAGCGGATTGGCCACCAGGTGGCCGTCGCTCGGCACCGGGGCGGCCGCTTCGGCGAGCGCCGCGTCCCGCACGGCCCGTGCCGTCTGCGCGGCTTCGGCGAGCCGTGCGGCGACCTGGTCGCAGGTCTCGTCCGTGCCGGATCCGACGACCGAGTCGTGCGCGGTCGACTCGATGATCTTGTGCCAGGCGAGTGCGAGGAACGGCGTGTCGTCGCGTCGGGACCACAGCGCGTTCATGCGCTCGGCGTGGTCCACCGTGCGCTCGGCGACGGCCATCCGCTGCTTGAGCCCGAGCCGCACGGAGAGCACGCCCGGGAGGATGTTGCCGCGCACATGGCTGCGCAGCTCACCGGTGACGACGGCGGACACCTCGTCCCGGACGTGCTCCCGGAGGTACTCGTCGAGCGTGGCCATGGTGATGGCGCGCCCCTCACCCGACGCGCGCCGCAGCCAGTCCGCGAGACGCGGGTCCGGCGCGTCGTGGTCGGTGCCGGCCATCGCGAGCACCGAGTCGCCGCCCCACCGCTCGGCCGTCATCTCCGCGTACTCGCCGAGCGCGCGGCCGACCCGGTCGGGCACCAGCAGGACGTCGAGGCCGTTGTCGTAGCCGTCGAAGAGGAACTCGGTGCGCACCTCGGAGCCGTCGGGGGCGCGCCAGCGGAAGGCGTGGCCGTCGACGGCGCCGGGCACGCCGCGCCACAGTGCCGCGTGCCGGATGCCGGCGCGGGCCAGGATCTGCGGCATCTGCGCGATGTGGCCGAACATGTCGGGCAGATAGCCGACGGGCATCGCGCCGCCGAGTTCCGCCGCGGCCGCCCACCCCATCTGGAGGTTGCGCACGATCGTCTCGCCGGAGCAGAGGAACTCGTCGAGGAGGATGAGCCACGGTCCGACGGCGAGGCGTCCGTCGGCGACCAGGGCCGCGAGGCGCTCGCGGTGGTCCGGGCGCATCTCCAGGTAGTCCTCGATCGCGGCCATCTGCCCGTCGACGGTGAACCGGAAGTCCGGGTTCGCCTCGGCCGTCTCCAGCACGGAGTCGAGGGCGGCGACGAGCCGGTGCCGGAACACCTGGTAGGGCTCGTACCACTCGCGGTCCCAGTGGAAATGGGGGACGAAGACGGCGGGGTTCTGCATGGCGACGTGGACTTTCTGTGCTGGTGGCGGGGCGGGGCGCGCGCTTACTTGAGGGAGCCTGCGGCGAGTCCGGTGCGCCAGAACCGCTGGAGGACGACGAACAGGATGATCACGGGCACGATCGACACCAGCGAGCCGGTGATCACGGACTCCTGGAGCAGCGGGGCGCGGGCGGTCTGGCCGTTCCACTGGTACAGGCCGAGGGTGATCGGGAAGAGGGACTCCTTCTGCAGCATCACCATCGGCAGGAAGAAGTTGTTCCAGATGGCGACGAACTGGAACAGGAAGATGGTCACCAGCGCCGGTGCCATGAGTTTGAACGCCACCGAGAAGAAGGTGCGGAACTCGCCGGCGCCGTCCAGGCGTGCCGACTCGATCAGCTCCTGGGGGACGGCGGCGTGGGCGAAGATCCGGGCGAGGTAGACGCCGAACGGGCTGACGATGCTGGGCAGGAACACCGCGAGGTAGGTGTTGACGATGCCGGTGGCCGAGAACAGCAGGAACAGCGGGAGCGCGAGCGCGGTGGTGGGAACGAGGACGCCGCCGAGGACGACGGAGAACAGGAACTCCCGGCCGCGGAAGCGGAACTTGGCGAGCGCGTAGCCGCACAGCGCGGAGACCAGGGTGCCGACGGCCGCGCCGAGCACGGCGTAGATCACGGTGTTCACGGCCCAACGGCCGAAGATGCCGTCGCTGCGGGTGAACAGGATCCGCAGGTTCTCGAACAGGTCGAAGTGCGAGAACGTCAGCCCGTTGGTGGCGGCGAGGTCTCCCTGCGGCTTCGTGGCCGCGACGATCAGGAAGTAGATCGGCAGCAGGAAGTAGACGGCCAGGAGGAACATCAGGGCCATGGCCGCGGTGCGGCCGGCACGGCTCTCACGGTTCACGGATGGGGTGCTCACAGTCCCGCCTTCTTCGCGGTCAGTCGCATGAAACCGAAGCTCAGGACGAAGGTGATGACGGCGATGACCACGGAGATCGCCGCGGCCTGCTGGTAGTTGTTCCCGGAGGCCACCGCGTACGCGAGCATGTTCGGCGTGAACGTGCTGGAGATGTTCGACGAGATCTGTCGCAGCACGGCCGGCTCGGCGTAGAGCTGCAGGGTTCCGATGATCGAGAACACGGTGGTCAGGACGATCGACGGGGCGATGATCGGGACCTTGATCCGCCACGCGATCGACCAGTTGCCGGCGCCGTCGAGCTCGGCGGCCTCGTACAGCTCCTGCGGGATCGCCTGGAGGGCCGAGTACATGATCAGCATGTTGTAGCCGGTCCACAGCCAGGTGGAGACGTTCGCCGCCGACCACAGCACGGCGCCCGGGCCGAGGAAGTCGGGCTGGAGCCCGACGCCGTTCAGCAGGTCGACGACGGGGCTCAGCTGCGGCGAGTAGAGGTACGACCACATGATCGCGGCGATGACCCCGGGCACGGCGTACGGCATGAACGCGGTGATGCGGAAGACCGACTTGAGCTTCAGCAGGGGGGTGTCCAGCAGCAGCGCCATGACGAGGGCGACGAACAGCATGACCGGCACCTGCACGACGCCGAACAGGCCGATGCGGCCGATGCTGGACCAGAACTCGGTGTTCTGGAAGACCTGCCGGTAGTGCTCGAAGCCGCCGAAGGCCGTGTACGAGGTGCCGTACTGCCCGCCGCTGCGTCGTACGACGCGGAAGCTCTGCCAGAGCGCGTAGCCGACCGGAACCAGGTAGAACAGCACGAACGGGAGGAAGAACGGGATCAGGAACGCGGTGATGATGCCCGCCCGGGGGCCACCGCCGTTGAGGCGGCGGCTCCCGGTCGACGTCACCGCACGGGTCGCGCGGGTTGCGATGTCGGTCATCGGTCGGTCACTTGCCCGCCGTGACCGGGATCGCCTGGTCCTTCATCGACTTCAGCGCGGCGGCCTGAGCGGCCGCCAGCGCGTCGTCGAGGGTGCCGTCACCGGCGGCGGCCTTGGCCATCGCGTCCTGGAGGGCGAGGTTCACCGTCTTCTGGGTCGGGCCCCAGGTGAAACCGGTGTCGATGTTCTTGGACGAGTCGGCGAACACGTCGAAGATCTTCTGGTTGTCGTAGTACGGCACGCCCTTGGACAGCGCGGGGAGCCGAAGACCGGCGTCGGCCGCCGGGTAGAGACCGCCCAGCTCGTTCTCCAGGGCGAGCGCCTCGGGGTCGGTGTTCAGCCAGGTGTTGAACGCGACCGACTCGTAGAGGTGCTTGCTGCCCTTCATGAACGCGACGGTCGATCCGCCCCAGTCGCCGGACGCGCCGTTCGCGCCCCACTTCGGCATCGGCACGATGGCCCACTTGCCGGTCTGCTTGGGCAGGTTGTCGCGGAACATGCTGTAGCCCCAGGCGGCGCCGACGTAGCTGGCGACCTGATCCTGCTGGTACGCGGCGTACATCTGCGTCGAGCCGTTGGCGAGGTCGGTGCGCACGAGCTTGTCGGAGATCAGCTTCTGCCAGTAGTCGGCGACCTGCCTGCTCCGGTCGGACTCGATGTCGACGTGCCACTTGTCGCCGGAGTAGCTGTACATCTCGGCGCTGTTCTGCCAGAGCAGCCCGTTGAACCACTCGGCGTTGTTCGGGTCGAAGAACGTGATGGTGACGCCGGAGTCCGCCTTGTGCAGCTTCTGGGCGGCCGCCGCGTACTCGTCCCAGGTCGTGGGGATCGCGATGCCGTGCTTCTCGAAGATGTCGCTGCGCACGTAGAGCGCCATCGGGCCCGTGTCCTGGGGGAGGGCGAACACGCCGCTGCCGCCGAAGCTGGTCTGCGACCAGGTCCAGGGTACGAACTTCGACTTGGCGGCGGTGGCGGCCTCGCAGGCGGAGGCGTCCACGAAGGCGCTCTGGGTGCGCAGGTTGGGCAGTTCGTCGTAGCCGACCTGGGCGAGGTCCGGGGCCTTGCCCGCCTTGAGGGCGTTGCCGAGGGTGCCGTACTGGTCGTTGGAGATGTTCTTCGTCTCGACCTCGATGTCGGGGTTCTTCTTGTTCCACAGGTCGACGACCTTGTCCATGCCCGGAACGGTGTTCCAGTACTGGAGCGTGACCTTGCCCTCGGCGGGCTCGCAGGACGCGGCGGACGTCGTGTCGCCCGACCCGGGCGACGAACACCCGGCGAGGACGACGGCACTGGCGGCCATGGCGACGACGGCGAGGCGCATGCGCGTGACTGTGTTGCTCATGTTTTCCGTTCCAGACAACGACTAGCGACGGTGCTAGGCGGCTCGATGCTGAACCCTCCGGCGGGACGCCTTCTGGGTGGAGGGGATTGGCAATCCCTTGTGTGCGGCTTGCTGTGCGACTTGTTCTGCTGGTTGGCGTGCGGCTCCCCGACTGTCCCGTGAGCGCTCCCGTGAACGTTCACGGGAGCGCTCACGGGACTGCCTACAGGATTCCTGAAAGTGGATCTCGACGTGCGGGGCGGAATCCTCGGAAGTTTGCGCTCAGGCGCGGAGCCATGTCAAGACATGGGAGACGGATGCCCGTCGTGACGTCAGGCCGACCCGCAGAGATGCAGTTCCGCGTGGACGACCAGGTCGTCGGCCGCCGGTGTGTCCAGCCCCGCCAGCAGACGCGCGACCTGCTCGATGGCCAGCGCCCCGAGCCTTCGCGTGTCCAGGGCGACGCTGGACAGTGGGGGTTCGACGAGTGCTCCGAGCTGGAGGCCGTCGAAGCCGATCACCGCCAGGTCCCGCGGCACGGTCCTGCCGAGCCGACGCGCCTCTCGAAGCGCGCCGATGGCGATGATGTCGTTGAAGGTGAAGACCGCGGTGACCTCGGGATGAGCGGCGAGCAGGGTTCTGAGCGCCGCCCCTCCCCCGTCGGCCGTCTGGTCGGCACCGACCACCAGTCCGGCGTCGATCCCGTGTTCCTGTGCCGCCGCCGTGAACCAGTCGTGCCGGATGCTCGGCTCGGCCCGGGTGTGGTGGTCCAGCATGCCGATCCGGCTGTGCCCCTGCGCCACCAGGTGCGCGACCGCGGCGTGAACGCCCCGCTCCCCGTCGATGCGGATCGAGCTGAACCGCGTGCTGCGGCCCTCACGCCCGATGAGCACCACCGGCATGCCCCGGGTGTACGACTCCAGCTCGCTCTCGGAGCAGCTGAAGTAGCCGATGACGGCGTCCACCTGCGAGGTGATCACCTGGAGTGTGCCGCGTTCCTCCTCCGCCCGGTCCGCGGTGTCGTACACGACCACGTGCCAGCCGCGGGATCTGGCCGCCTCCAGGGCGGCGGCGGCGACCTCGGTGAAGAACGGGTTGAGCAGGTCGGGGATGACCAGCCCGATGGTCATGGTGTCCTGGCGGACCAGGCCTCGGGCGAATCGGCTGGGGCGGTAGCCGAGCGCGCGCGCCGCGTCGAGCACGCGCTGCTTGGTGTCGCCGTCGATCTCGCCCTTGTCGTTGAGCGCCCGCGACACGGTCTGTCGGGACACCCCGGCGGACCTGGCCACGTCGTTGATCGTGATCTTCCGGGGCTCGGCCCCCGGTGTCGACACCATCGCCCACCTCCCTCTTCTCCTCGCGCGAACGCCGGTGCGCGCGCAGAGCCTGAGTATGCCTGGGCCGAAGGGTCGAGCGTAGCCGGGTCTTCTCGCGCCCCGGGGGCCGCCTGTACCGAACTCCGGGAGAGAGCCCGCGCGATCATCCCGCGTCTCCCGGTGCGCCGTTCCTCCCACGCACCGTCATCGGTGATCTTTTCCGTCCCTGCATCGGTCACCACCCGCCGGACGGCTGACCGCGGCTCTAGATTCGGCGCCGGATCCGCTCGGCGCGGTCGCTCGTACGAGCCGCGCCGGGCGAACGGGCGTGCCGTCGCGCGCCCGTGTTCACCGCGGTCCGGGACCCCGGGCCCCGCACAGGGGGAGACTTGCTCATGACACTCGTCGACAGGACGCTCGGACGGCTGTCGCGCCGGGTGGGCGTCGTCGCGGCCGCCCTGGTCACCGCGGCCGCGACGGTACTGGTGGCCGCTCCGCCGGCGTCGGCGGCGACGTACCGGTACGACTGCCGTCGGCTGCTCGGCTCGGGCTCCTACAGCAACCCCGTCTTCCTGGGGAACGTGACCGGGCGGACCGTCGTCGCGGTCAACTGCCCGCCGCTCACGTCCGGCGCCGGATACGCCCACCGGTACTTCAGCTTCACGCTCACCCGGCCCGCGCGCGTCCCGTCGTATGCGGGCGCCTCCTTCGCCCTGGACGCGACCCGGAGGTCCGCCGTCAACCCCTCGCTGAGCAGGGGGGCTTACACGATCATGCACACCTCGGCGGGTGTGTGGACGTACAACCGTGCCGGTGCGGCCGACGGGCGCTATCTGCCCCTGGCGCAGCTGCCCGGCGGCGGGGTGCTGCCGGCGGGCGCCTACCGCCTCAACCTCCAGAAGCTGGACTCGCCGCTGAGGTCGCTCAGCACCCCGTGGTTCAACGTGGTGGTCGCCGTCTCCTGAGCCGCACCTGCGGCGACGCCGACGGCACGAAACCACCCGGCACGAACCCACTCGGCACGGGACGGCCCTGGCGCGGGGCGGCTTCAGTCGTCGCCCCCGGCACCGCGATCGGGTGCGCTCATGTCCCCCGTCCCGGGAGTGCCGTCGGCGAGTCCGTAGCGCAGGTACACGGTGCCCTTCGCGCCGGCGGCCGGCGGTTCGAGGAGGGTGATGTTCGTGGGCACCGCGCCGCCGTCGAACACCTTCTTCCCGACGCCGAGCACGATCGGGTGCACCCAGAGGTCGAGACGGTCGAAGAGCTTCTCGCGCAGAAGGGTCTGCACCAGGTTCAGGCTCCCGACGACCTTCACGTTCTCGTGCTTGTCACGGATCTCGCGCACCGCGCCGGCCAGATCCGGGCCGAGCTGCGTGGACCCGGCCCACGACAGGTCGGGCCTGCCCCGGGATGCCACGTACTTCGGGACGCGGTTGAAGAGGGCGGCGATCTCGTTGTCCTCGCCGCCCTCCTGGTGCGGCCAGTAGGCGGCGAAGATGTCGTACGTCCGCCGGCCGAGCAGGAGGGCGTCCGTCCCCTCGTACGCGGCCATGATCTGTGCCCCGGCGGCCTCGTCCATCAAAGGCGCCTGCCAGCCGCCGAACGGGAACCCCTCCGGGTCCTCCTCGGGGCCGCCGGGCGCCTGCCCGACGAGGTCGAGGGTCGCGAACAGCTCGATGTGGATGAGGCCCATGTCTTGCTCCCGAATCGTTGTCCTGGTCGACAGGTAGACCTGTGGGCGACGGCATACTCATCGCTGCCCGGCGGAGTTCTCCGTGATCGCGCCGGATGCGGTGGGGTTGCGCCGGATGTGGTGGGGTGCGTCGGTCGCCGGGGTCGCGGTCAGTCGGGCGAGCACGCCGAGGCGCCCGGCGCGGACAGTCGCAGCCGGCAGATCGCGGCGAACCGGGCCGACACGTCCAGGTTCCACAGCCGTACGGTCCCGTCGTTGCTGCTGCTGGCCACCGTCCGCCCGTCGGGGGCGAACTCGGTGCCCCACACCGCGTTCGTGTGTCCGGTCAGCGTGGCCCACGGCCGTCGCTCGGCCACGTCCCACAGCCGCACCGTCCGGTCGCTGCCGCTGCTGGCCAGCAAGCGGCCGTCCGGGGAGAACGCGATGCCGCGCACCGAGCCGGTGTGGCCGCGCAGCACCGCCGCGGGTCGCTGCCTGCGGACGTCCCACAGGCGTACGGTCCCGTCGTTGCCGCTGCTCGCCAGCGCCCGGCCGTCCGGGCCGAACGCCACCCCCCGTACCGCGCCCGTGTGCCCGGTGAGCGTGGCCAGCGGCCTGCGGCGCGCCACGTCCCACAGCCGTACGGTCAGATCGTCACCCGCGCTCGCGAGGGTGCGCCCGTCGGGGCTGAAGGCGACATCGTTGACGAAGTCCGAGTGGCCGGTGAGCGTGGTCGGCAGGCGGCGGCCCGTCACGTCCCACAGCCGCACCGTACGGTCGGCGCCGGCCGAGGCCAGCAGCGCGCCGTCCGGGGAGAACGCCACCGAGAACACGTCCCCGTGGTGCCCGGCGAGCGTGTCGAGGAGACGGTGCGTGGTGACGTCCCACAACCGGACCGTGCCGTCGGCGCCGGCCGAGGCCAGCGTCCGCCCGTCGGGTGCGAACGCCACCGAGAAGACGGCCGAGCGATGCCCCCGCAGGGTGGCGACGGACCGGTGCCGCGCCACGTCCCACAGCCGCACCGTGTGATCGGTGTCGGCGGTCGCCAGCAGACTCCCGTCGGGGCTGTAGGCGGACTGCCAGATCTCGGTGTACGGGCGGGCCGTCAGCACCGGCCCGCCGAGGTCCCACAGCACCACCGACTGGTCGAACCCGGCGGTGGCGAGCACGCTCCCGTCGGCGTTCACGGCCACGCCCATCGTGTAGTCGGTGTGGCCGGTGAGCGTCAGCGTCTGCATGCCGCTGTGCACGTCCCACAGACGGGTCGTGCCGTCCCCTCCCGCGCTGACGACCGTGGCGCCGTCCGGGGTGTAGGCGACCGCGTTGACGTCGTCGCTGTGGCCGGTCAGGACCGAGGTCGTCCGGTGCCGTGCCAGGTCCCACAGCCGTACGGTCCGGTCCGCTCCCCCGCTGGCCAGGCTCCGTCCGTCGGGCGCGAACGCCACGCCGTACACCTCGTCGGTGTGCCCTTCCAGCACGCCCGCCCGCCGCCCGCGCACCGTGTCCCACAGCCGGACGGTCCGGTCGGCGCCGGCCGACGCGAGTGTCCGGCCGTCCGGGGCGTACGCCAGCGCGTCGACCTGCCCGACATGACCGGTAAAGGAGGCGATGCGGCGCCGCCGGTCCACGTCCCACAGCTCGACCGTGCCCTCACCTCCCGCGACGGCCAGTGTGCGGCCCCGGGGGTCGAAGGCCACGGCCCGGGCGCCCTTGGTGCTCGCCGGCAGCACCAGCTTCGTACGGTGGTCGGCCGCGTCCCACAGCCGCACCGGCGCGTCCGTGGCACCCGCCGCGAGCGTACGGCCGTCGGGGCCGAAGGCGACCGAGCGCACCCGCCCCGACATCTTGAAGGTGGCGGTCGTACGGCGGTCCGCGAGCCGGCGCAGCGTCACCGTGCCGTCGGAACTGGCCGTCGCCAGCGTGCGCCCGTCGGGCGCGAACGCCACCGAGTTGACCGGCCCTCGGTGCCCGCCGAGCCGGCCCGAGAAGGGCTGCGCCTGCGTGCTCAGAAGGGCGCCGCGCGCCTCGGGCGCCGCCTGGGAACGGTAGGCCTCCCCGGCGAGCCGCAGCGATTCCTCGGGCTGGCCGGCGGCCAGGGAGGCGGACTGCGCCGCGAGGGCCCGGGAACGGGCGACCCTCTCCTGGTGCAGCGCGTCCGAGCGCTGCCGGTAGGCCAGGGCTCCGGCGACGACGGCGAGGGTCAGCAGCACGACCAGCGTGGCCAGCGTGCCCTGCCGGCGCCGGACCTGCCGCCGGGCCTGGCGCCGCCGATCGTCCTCCTCGGCCCGGCTCGCGCGCAGGAACGCCTCCTCGCGCGCGCTGAGCCGGCTCCGGCCGTCCAGTTCCCCGGCCCACGCCCGGACGGTGTCCAGCCGGGTGCCGCGGTAGAGGGCGGACGGATCGCCGCCCTCGCGCTCCCACTCGCCGGCGGCGTGCGCGAGTTGCTGGTGGATCAGCAGTCCGTTGCGGTCGGCGTCGATCCAGCCGCGCAGCCGGGGCCAGGCGTGCAGCAGGGCCTCGTGGGCGATCTCGACCGTGTCGCGGTCGGCGGTGATCAGCCGGGCCCGGACGAAGGCGTCCAGGGCGGCCGTGGCGCCGTCCGTGTCGGCCGGGCGCTCCATCAGCGCGGCCCGGCTCATCCGGCACCGGGCCGGACCGGTGCCGTCGGCGACATGGACCAGGCGCACCAGGATCCGGCGGATCGTCTGCTGCTCGGCCGGGTACAGGCCCGCGAACACGTCCTCGGCGGTCCGTGCGACCGCCCCCCGGATCCCGCCGGTGCGCTCGTACCCCGCGACGGTCAGGGTGGCGCCCTCGCGCCGCTGCCAGGTGGTCAGCAGCGCGTGGGAGATCAGCGGCAGCGCGCCGGACGGGGTGACGTCCGGCAGGGCGCGCCCGGCGTCCGA
Organism: Streptomyces sp. NPDC002884; assembly: GCF_040295245.1. Lineage (NCBI taxonomy): Bacteria > Bacillati > Actinomycetota > Actinomycetes > Kitasatosporales > Streptomycetaceae > Streptomyces > Streptomyces sp. NPDC002884. The sequence continues at coordinate 132,215 of NZ_JBEOVB010000020.1, forward strand.
TCCGTCGCCGGGCGGTCCTCCCGGTTCGTCGCGCAGACCGGCGTCGCGCAGGAGCAGGGGGACGAGACCCGGCTCCAGGGTGAGTCCGGCGAGCTCGGCGGGGCGGGTGATCGCCTCCCGCAGCCCGGCGACGGACATGGGTGGCAGGACGAACAGTCCGTCGGTGAACACCGGTGCCAGCTGGGGCAGTTCGATGCACCTGCCGGACAGGTCGGCCCGTACGCCCAGGACCACCACGGCCGGATCACGGCCGGATCCGCCCGCCGGATCCGACGGGCGGCGGGACGTCGACACGGCGCACAGCACCCGGACGAAAGCACGTCGCTCCTCCTCGTCGGAGCAGAGCGTGAACAGCTCCTCGAACTGGTCGACGAGGAGCACCGGACGCACCGGCGGTGGCCGTCTGTCCCCGTCGGCGCGGGCGCCGTCGTCCACGGTGCGCCGCACCGCTTCCAGCAGGACCTCGGGCCGTTCCCGTAACTGGCCCGCGGTGACGCCGAGATCGCCGTCCAGCGCCTTGGCCAAGCCGGTCAGCAGTTCCTCCAGCGGATGCGCGGTGGGCGTGAACGCCACCACCGGCCAGCGCTCGGCACCCGGCATGGGGAAGCCGCCGGGGTTCCGGAAGGCCGGTACGAGACCGGCGTTGAGCAGGGACGACTTACCGGCGCCCGAAGGGGCGACGACCATCAGGGGCCCGCCGCCGATCCGTTCGAAGACCCTCTCGACGAGGGCGGCGGTGGCGCGCTCGCGTCCGAAGAACCATCCCGCGTCCTGCGCGGTGAACGCCGACAGCCCCCGGTAGGGACAGTCACCGTCGAACTCCGTCCGCGCGGGCCCGGCGCCGTCGCCCCGTCCGGCCCGCGCGCGGTCCGGGTTCTCCGGGTTCGCCGGCCTCTCGGGCTTCTCCGCTCCATCGGCTTCGCCGGCGGCCTCGGAGGTCCGCGTCAGCAGCCGCAGCAGCCCGCCCTCGGCCCGCAGGATCTGGTCGCACCGCCGCGCGACATCGACGGTGGCTCGCTTCGCGCCTGTCTCGATCTTGCTGAGGTAGCCCTTGCTGTAGTGCGTCTCCCGGGCCATGTCGGCCAGCGAGAGCCCGCGCTGCCGGCGGAGTCGTCTCAGCTGGGCGGGGAAGTCCGGAACGGTTCCGTCGATCGGCTGGGGTTCACATCGGTCGCCGGTGTGCTGCTGCTCCCCCACCACATCCCCCGGTGTCGCGCGCATGAGCCGTGAAACGGCCGACATCCAGAGTACTGCGGGAATGTGACGGCCGATCAAGACTTTCACCGGCGTGGCGCGAGGGTACGGCGGAAACACGGACGTCCGGAACCGCGGACGCGATTCCGGACGTACCCCCGTGAGATAAGGCCTTACGGCCGGTTCAGCTTGATCGAGTTGACCGGTGTGAGGTCGGCCCACACACCCCTCGGAGGATTCCCGATGGTGTAGTTGCAGTTCGTGCCGCCGTAGTTCAGGCACAGTTCCGCCGAGGCGCCACCGGTCTGGTTGTTGAGGACCCAGTGCCAGCCCACCTGGTTGCTCAGGTTGTGCGGCCCGTAGCTCCAGTAGATGTTGCTCGGGCTCTGGGCGGGGTTCTGGTTCTGCGGGTAGATACAGACGGCACCGGACGGACACCCGGCCCAGTCGGCGGCCGGCTTGGCTTCGGCCGTACCGGTCAGCGCCACCATCGCCGTGGCGGCGGTGGCGAGTGCGACGGCCCCACTGAACAACTTGCGCATGTTTCCCCCTTGCGGTCGTCCTGCCTGGTCGCAGGTCGTGCTCGGTCTCTCGGCAGAAGACTGGCCGCCGGGTGCCGAGAGGTCGACGGGTTTCCTGTTTCCCGTCACCACGGCAAACCGGGAAACCGGCCGTGATCAGCACGGTCCACGAAAAGGAGGCAACCCCGAAAGCGCCGCATCTGACGGAATTCGACCTGCCGGTCGTATGGTCGCCTTGGGCTACGAAACGGACAGTGCGACTTCGTCCGGACCGGTGACGGACTTTCCGGCACGGCACTCGCCGCCGACCGCCATCGCGGGCGGGATTCGAATTCCGGTCGAAAACCGCCCGCGGTAAGAGCTGTCCCGTGACGTGACGGGTGCGCGGACATTTCGCCGGGAAGCGCCGTGTTCCTCTTTCCGGGCCGGGATTCCGCCTCCTCCTCACCGGTCGCGCCGGCCACCGCGCGGCGCGTGGTCTCGGGAGGGTGCAGCCGGTGCGTCCCACCGGCGGACTCTTCGGTAACGTGAGGTTATGAGCCATCCGCATCCAGAACTCAAAACCGCCCCGCCGCTGCCCGAAGGCGGGCTGAGGGTGACCGCCTTGGGCGGCCTCGGCGAAATCGGTCGCAACATGACCGTCTTCGAACATGCGGGCAAGCTGTTGATCGTGGACTGCGGTGTGCTGTTCCCCGAGGAGAACCAGCCCGGGGTGGACGTGATTCTGCCCGATTTCACCTCGATCCGGGACCGCCTGGACGACATCGTGGCCGTCGTGCTCACCCACGGCCACGAGGACCACATCGGCGGCGTGCCCTATCTGCTGCGGGAGCGTTCGGACATCCCGATCGTCGGCTCGAAGCTCACCCTCGCGTTCCTGGAGGCCAAGCTCAAGGAGCACGGCATCAGGCCCCGCACGGTGCGGGTGCGCGAGGGCGACCGGCGCGGCTTCGGCCCGTTCGACTGTGAGTTCGTGGCCGTCAACCACTCCATCCCGGACGGGCTCGCGGTGGCCCTGCGGACCGGAGCCGGGCTGGTGCTGCACACCGGCGACTTCAAGATGGACCAGTTCCCCCTCGACGACCGGATCACCGACCTGCGCGCCTTCGCGCGCCTCGGCGAGGAGGGTGTGGACCTCTTCCTCACCGACTCCACCAACGCCGAGGTCCCCGGCTTCACCACCTCCGAACGCGAGCTGAACCCCGCGATCGAACAGGTGATCCGGACCGCCCCGCGCCGGGTCATCGTCTCCAGTTTCGCCAGCCATGTGCACCGCATCCAGCAGGTCCTGGACGCCGCCCACCAGCACGGCCGCAAGGTCGCCTTCGTGGGCCGCTCCATGGTCCGCAACATGGGCATCGCCCGCGACCTCGGCTACCTCAAGGTCCCGTCCGGCCTGGTCGTGAACGCCAAGGAACTGGAGAAGCTGCCGGACCACCGGATCACCCTGGTGTGCACCGGCTCCCAGGGCGAGCCGATGGCCGCCCTGTCCCGGATGGCCAACCGCGACCACGCGATCCGTATCGGCAAGGGCGACACCGTCCTGCTCGCCAGCTCCCTCATCCCCGGCAACGAGAACGCCATCTATCGGGTGATCAACGGCCTGACCCGGTGGGGCGCCAACGTCGTCCACAAGGGCAACGCCAAGGTGCACGTCTCCGGCCACGCGAGCGCCGGTGAACTCGTCTACTGCTACAACATCGTCCGGCCCCGCAACGTCATGCCCGTCCACGGCGAGTTCCGCCACCTGCGGGCCAACGCCGACCTCGCCATCCGCACCGGCGTCGACCCCGACCGGGTCGTCATCGCGGAGGACGGTGTCGTCGTCGACCTCGTCGACGGCCGCGCCTCCATCACCGGCAAGGTGCCCGCCGGGAACGTCTACGTGGACGGCATGGAAGTCGGCGGCGCGACCGAGGCGTCCCTCAAGGACCGGGTCACCCTCGCCCAGGAGGGCGTCATCACGGTCGTGGCCATCGTCGACGCCGACACCGGCGCCCTCGCCGAGGCCCCCGACTTCCTGGCCCGCGGCTTCGTCCACGACGACACCACCTTCGAGCCGGTCATCCCCGTCATCGAGAAGACGCTGGCCAACGCCGCACAGGAAGGTGTCGGCGACGCCCACCAGCTCGAACAGCTCGTCGCCCGCGCCGTGGCCAACTGGGCGTTCCGCACGCACCGCCGCAAGCCGCTGATCATCCCCGTCATCATCGACGCCTGACCGGGCCCGCCGCCCCGGCCCCGCTCCCGCGCCGGCAGCGGCGCCCACGCATCCACGAACGACAGAAAGGTGAACGGATGGGCCTGCGCTTCGAGGAGATCGACTGGCAACCGACACCGATCGGCGAGATCAGTCTGCGGCGCCGCCGCCACCCGGTCTCGGGGGACGACGTGTACGAGGTGAAGCTCGGCGACGAGTTCCTGATGTCCAGCCTCTTCACCGCCGGCGAGATCGCGCTCACGGAACTCGGACTGGCCGAGCTGCCGGACACCGGACGGCCCGAACTGGACGTGGCCGTCGGCGGACTCGGGCTCGGCTACACCGCCCAGGCGGCCCTGGACGACCCCCGGGTGCGCTCGCTGGCCGTGATCGATGCGCTCGCCCAGGTCATCGACTGGCACCAGCGGCACCTGGTACCCCTCGGAGCCCGGCTGACCTCGGACGCCCGCTGCCGCCTGGTGCACGGCGACTTCTTCGCGCTGGCCGCCGACCCCGGCGGCCTGGACCCCGAGAATCCGGGCCGTCGCTTCCACGCCGTCCTGCTGGACGTCGACCACTCACCACGCCATGTGCTCCACCCGAGCCACGCGGCGCTCTACGAACCCGCCGGGCTCCGTGCCCTCGCCGAACACCTCCACCCCGGCGGGGTGTTCGCCCTGTGGTCGAACGACCCGCCCGACGAGCGGTTCACCTCCGTGCTCACGACGGTCTTCGCAGAAGCGACCGCCCAGGTCGTCGACTTCGACAACCCCCTGCAGGGCGGTACCTCGACCAACACCGTCTACGTGGCCCGCAAAGCACCGGGCACGCCGTAGCCGGGCACACGGTCCGGCCCGCCCCTGGTGGTGGAGTGCACGGAGAGCGGGACGAGACGACCGCTACCAGATCAGGCACCAGTAGTTCCCGGAGGTGCCGACACCGATTCGACCGACCGGCGGCACCAGCTCGGGGGCGGGGTCGCCCAGAGCCGACAGGGAGCACGCCGGGTCACCCACCGTCCCTGAGGCGGCCATGCGCTGAGCAGCGGCCTGAGCGACGGAGGACGTGTACCAGACCGTCGATGCCGCCGGGCTGTCTCCGGCCGTCGGCGACTGTGCGGGGGCCGGGGTCGTGGACGGGGCGGGTACCGGGGTCGTAGGCGGGGCGGGTACCGGGGCCGTGGACAGGGTGGGTACCGGGGTAGAGGGCAGGGCGGACACAGTCGGCGTCGGTGTCGGTTTCGGCGTGCGTCGCGGCGGTGCCGTCGCGGTGAGCGACGGCTGTGGTGACCGGGCAGGCGCCTCGGACCGCACCGGCGGCTCGGACCGCACCGGCGGCTCGGACCGCCCCGGTTTCTCCGACCGTCCCGGCGTTTCGGACCGTCCCGGTTTCTCCGACCGTCCCGGCGTTTCGGACCGTCCCGGCGTCGAGGTCGTCTTCGGCACGGCTGAAGGCCGCGCGGCGGAAGGGGCGCGGTCAGGCGTCCCACGGTGGCTGGGGGACGTGGGGTGCCCGCCCGTCGCCGTGGAGGGGGCTGCGCGGGTCTCCGTGGGGGTGGGAGACGCCGTACCGGAGGTTCTCGGCGAGGACGTCGCGGAGGGCAGTGGGTCGAGCGTGGGCAGGGACAGGTCGCTCGACGCCGACGGCGCCGGTTCGGGGGCGCCGCCGTCCGACGCCGTCAGCGCCCAGGTCCCCAGGCCACCCGCCACGAGGACGGCTGCCCCACCCACGATCCACGGCGCCCTGCGTCGCGGACTTCGGTGACGGCTCATGCATTCCACTGTCTGCCTGTCCGCAGGCGTTCTCAAGCGGTGGGGCGCCGTCCCGGCGGCCCGGCGTGCCGTCGTCGACGGCCGTGCGGAGGCGTGGTCCAGAGGCGCGGCCGCTCCGCCGGCCCTTCCCCGAGCGGCGGAAATCCGATCCGGGAGCGGCCGGTCGCTCCGCTCCTGCTGGAGGACGGGCCGCGCCGGGCAGCCAGGGGCGACCCTCTCGTGGACGGCGCCCGGAGTCCGCGGCCGCGTCTGCCGGGCTCACCGGCGCGGTGGTCTTCGCCCGGCGGCACGGAGCGCCGAACAGCCGGCACGGTCGGCCGGTAGAACGGTCGGCCGGTAGAACGGTCGGCCGGTCGAGCTGTGCTGTGCGGGGCGGGGCGCGAGGAAGGGATGTTCCTCGGGCCGTTCGGAGCCGTCGTTTCCCGACGCGTCCCAGGAGCCGCTGCCGTGTCGCGCTCCGCGTGATGTGTCACCGAGCGGCGCATATACCGCTCGCATACCAGCACTTCACCGTTCGCCGGTCCCGCCGCCCTAGCTTCGGGTGCACCGGTCGGCGATCGCCGGCCGGCCCGACGAAGCCCATCGGAGGTTCACCATGGCCGACGAACTCGAGCCCACCGCCGCAGAGACCGTGGAGAGTGCGGAGACCGAGGAGGCGCCGGAGGTCGAGGCGCACTCCGCCGAGCAGGTGCTGGGGCTCCAGGGCATCAGCATCGACGACGAGACCGGCATCGACGCCCCGGCCGCGGGCAGTTGCAGCTCCTGCCTCGGCTCGACGTGCATGTGACCCCCTGACGTACGCCGCGTCCGGCCGGCCCGGTGGTGGTCCGCCACCGGGCCGGCCGGACGTGGACGAGCGGACAGGCACGACCGGACGTGAACGGCCGGACCCGGACGAGAGGAGCCCGCAGGCATGCAGCTGCCCTGGGACACGATGCTGCGTTACCTGAAGTACCACCCGCGCTGGTTCGAGGGCGCGAGCAGCCGCCGGCCGGACAGCACCCATCTGGCCGCGTTCCGCGCGCGGATGCCGGGCGACTGGCGGCTGCGGCGCTTCGGCCACTGGTTCGTCGCCGACCCGCCCGGCGCCCCGGAACTCGGCCAGGGCTGGAAGCTGCACGTCTCGGCCACCTCCCGCACCAGCGCCGACACCCTGCGGCGCAGCCTGCCCGTGCTGCGCGACGCCGGGGTGCGGTTCAAGTTCCTCGTGGACCCCGCCGAGGTGCTCGAGTTCAACAGCAAGTCCTTCTCCCGCGAGTCGAGCGGGAAGTTCATCACCGTCTACCCGCCGGACGACGACACCTTCCACGCCGTCGGCCGCGCCCTGACCGAGGCGCTGAGCGGGTTCGACGGGCCGTATGTGCTGTCGGACCGGCGTTATCCGGGTTCACGTGTCGTCTCGTACCGCTACGGCGGATTCACCAGCCGCTTCCGGCTCCAGCCGCTCGGCCTGCTGGAGCTGCTGATCGAGGCACCCGACGGCACCCTGGTGCGCGATCTGCGCACGCCCTACTGGAGCATGCCCCCGTGGGCGGTCGACCCCGTGACCGGGCAGGGTCCCCCGGCCGGCCCGTCGCCGGCCGAGGCGGAGGGCACCCGGCTGCTGAACGAGCGGTACGAGATCTCGAGCGCCCTGATGTTCAGTAACCGCGGTGGCATCTACCGCGCTGTCGACACCGTCACCGGAGCCGATGTCGTCCTGCGCGAGGCCCGGCCCGGCGTGCAGATCGGACCGGAGGGGATCGACGCCGTCGAGCTGCTGCGCCACGAGTACGACCTGCTGGTCGAGCTCGCGGACACCGGGTACTTCGTGCGGCCGCTGGGTTTCTTCCGGCAGTGGGAGCACTCGTACCTCGTGGAGGAGTGGGTGGGCGACGAGTACCTCGGACGGTTGACCACCACCCAGAACCCGGTCTTCGAACTCGACCCGACACCGGCCCGGCTGTCCGACTACTACCGGCGGCTGCAGGGGCTGTGGCTCCAGATCGCGGACGCCGTCGCCGTGTGCCACGAGCGCGGCATCGTGCTCGGCGATCTCTCCCCCACCAATGTGATGATCACCGCCGACGACCGGATCCGCATCATCGACCTGGAGTCGGCCTTCCACGAGGGCGTCGACCGGGGGGCCGGTCTGTGCACTCCGGGCATGGTCACCCGGCGCGCCCTGACCGCCCGGCGCGGGGACCGCCGTACCGACTACTACGCGCTGGGCGGACTGATGCTCGGCACCATGATCGCCTGCCAGCAGAACGACATGATCGACCACGAGGTGCCGCTGCGGGTGCTGGCCGAGCTGGCCGAGGACCTCGCGCTGCCGCCGGAGCTGGTCTCCCTGGTCGAGGAGCTCTACAGCGAGGACGAGCGCCTGCCCGATCCGGTCGAACTGCGACGGCGGATCGCCCGGCTGCCCTTCGCCACCGCCTGGCGGCAGTCGCCGCCGCTGGCCGGCCGGCGTCTGCCCGACCCGGAGCGCACCGCGCGGCTGCACGGGCGGATCGACGAGACCCTCGACGGCGTCGTCGACTACCTCGGCAACACCGCGGACACCTCCCGCGCGGACCGGCTCTTCCCCGCGGACGTCCTGGTGTTCGAGACCAACGGGCTCTCGCTGGCGCACGGCGCCTACGGCTGTCTGTACGCGCTGCACACTCTGGGGCGGGAGGTCCCGGACGCCTTCCTGGCGTGGTCCCTGACCCGTCCGACCCATCAGGACGCGCTTCCGCCCGGCCTGTACTACGGCGCCGCGGGCGCGGCCTGGACCCTGTCCGCGCTGGGCCACCGCGACCAGGCGGTACGGCTGCTGCGCGAGGCCGGCGGGCACCCGCTGCTGCACACCGAACCCGGCGTCCTGACCGGCGCGGCGGGCCACGGCATGGCCTGTCTGCGGCTGTGGCGGGACCACGGGCTGCCCGAGTTCCTCGACCGCGCCCGGGAGATCGGCGACCGGCTGGCGGCGACGGCCCGGCGGGAGGGCGGCAAGGCGCACTGGACCGACTCGGCCGACCGGGTGCCGGTCGGCTACGGGTACGGCGCCTGCGGCGTCGCGCTCTTCCTGCTGGCGCTGCACTCCGCCACCGGCGACGAGGCGACGCTCGAACTCGGCCTGTCCGCACTGGACTTCGACCTGGGCCTCGCCTTCCCCTCGCTGAGCGGGGTGCTGTCCTTCCCCTCGTTCCACGACGGCGACGGCCCACCGGTGCGCCGCCACTACTGGGACGAGGGCACGGCGGGCGTGCTGACCACGCTGCTGCGCTACTGGGACGCCACCGGTGAGGAGCGGCTGCGCAAGGAGGCGGAGCGCCTCCTCCCCGACATCCGCCGCAAGTACACCGGCCTCACCCAGCTGTTCCACGGCGTCAGCGGCATCGGCAACGCCCTGCTGGACGCCTACGAGTTCCTCGGCGACCCGGAGCTGCTCGGCGACGCGGAGCGGGCCGCGGAGTCGGTGCTGTGCCACGCGGTACGGCGGCCGGAGGGCATCGTCTTCCCCGGCGAGCAGGCGCTGCGCGAAAGCTGCGACCTGGCCACCGGCTCGGCGGGCGTCGCCCTGTTCCTCGACCGGCTCCGGCACGCCGCGCCGGGACTGCGCACGAACAGGAACTTCGTCCTCGACGACCTGTCGGCTCCGCCGCCCGGAGCGGGAGGTGCCGGATGACGGCCACGGCCCCGGCGGCACAGGGCCGGGCGGGGGTGCTGCGCCACAACCGCGACTACCGGCTGCTGTGGGCAGGCCAGGCGCTGTCCGGCTTCGGCTCCTCGATGTCGGCGGTGGCGCTGCCGCTGGCCCTGCTGGCCGCCGGGTATCCGACCACCTCCGTCGCCCTCGTCGGCTCGGTGCTGGCCGCCGCCGGGCTTCTCGTCCGCATTCCGGCGGGGCTGGCGAGCGACCGCTTCGACCAGCGCGGACTGCTGATCGGCGCCGACCTCGTCCGTCTCGCGGTCGTCGTGACGCTGACGCTGTGCGTGCTGGCGCGGCCGCTGCCGCTGTGGCTGGCGCTCATCGCGGTGGTGGTGTCGGTGAGCGCCTCCGAGGTGTTCAAGCCGTCGCAGTACCAGCTGATCCGGCAGGTCGTCAGGCCCGAGCAGATCCCGGCGGCCGTGTCCCTGAACCAGGCTCGCGCCTACGCGGCCGAGATGGCCGGGCCGGCCACGGCGGGGCTGCTGATCGGGGTGTCCGTGGCGCTGCCGTTCGCGGTGGACGCCGTGACCTTCCTGGCGTCGGCGGTCTGCATCGCGGCGACCTCCCGCACGGTCCGGGCGGCGCCCGGCAGAACGCCGCGCGCGAAGGGCGCCGTGCGGTGGGGGCCGCCGCCCGGCTTCTGGCAGGAGCTGACGGTGGGGCTGCGGCACCTGGCCCGCGACCGGTTCCTGCGCCGCTCCACCGTCATCTTCAGCGGGCTGACCGTCGCGTTCACCATGTTCGGCTCCGCCCTGCTGCTCGGCGTGGGCCGCGAACCGGGCGGCGCGCGGGCCGTCGGCTGGGCGCTGAGCACCGCCGCCCTCGCCGGTCTCCTCGGCTCCCTCGCCGCTCCCCGCCTCCAGCGGACGCTGCCCCTGCCGGTGCTGGTCGCGACCGGTCCCGCGGTCGCCGCCGTCCTGCTGGTCACGGCCTGGGCGAGCGGCAGCACACTCGCCTTCGTCGCCGCGTTCTCGGCGATGTGCCTGCTCGTCCCCGCCATCAACGCAGCCGTCGTCTCGGTGATGGCCACCACGATCCCCGCGGAGATCTACGGCCGGGTCACCACCGCCAACGACTTCGTGGTGCAGTTGCTGCAACCCTGCGCGCCGCTGGCCGCCGGAACCCTGCTGGTCGCCTTCTCGCTCCCGGTGACCGGCCTGGTCCTCGGCGCCGGTTTCGCGGCGCTCGCGCTGCTGGCCCTCGCGCTGCCCACGCCGGAGCGCGCCCGGACCGCCGATCCCTCCGGTACCGCAGATCCCTCCGATACCGCAGACCCCGCCGAGCAAGCCCGGAGTGAGCCATGACCGGTTCCGCACAGTCCGTGGACCTTCTCCTGTCGCGCGTCGCGTTCTCCGTGCTCGAACGGGGCGGACATGTCGGGGGGACGACCGCGGAGCAGGCCGTCCAGGACGTGGTCGACGTGGCCAGGACCGCCGAGGCGCACGGCTACCACCGCGTCTGGGTGGCCGAGCACCACGCCGCGGGGAAGAGCGCCAGCAGCGCTCCCGCCGTGCTGATCGCGCACATCGCCGCACTCACCGAACGGATCCGGGTCGGCTCCGGCGGTGTCATGCTGCCCAACCACCCGCCCTTCACCGTCGCCGAGCAGTTCGCCACCCTCCAGGCCCTCCACCCCGGCCGCATCGACCTGGGAGTCGGCCGTTCCTCCGGCGGATCCACCCAGGGCCACCGGCTGCTGGAGGCCGCCCTGCGACGCGCGCCCGACGCGTCCGCCCGGTTTCCCGAGCAGGTCGACGAGCTGCTCGGCTTCCTGCACCACCGAGGCCCCGGGCAGCATCGGTTCCACGCCCTGCCGCTGACCCCGCACACCGCGGGCGTGCCCGAGGTGCATGTCCTGGGCGCCGGGGAGAACAGCGCGCGGCTGGCGGCGGAGCGGGGTCTGCCCTTCGCCTACGGCCACCATCTCAGCCGTACCATCAGGCGGCCCTCGGCGGTGGCCCGCTACCGCTCGGAGTTCCGGGCGGGGCCGGACGGCGCACGGCCCCGGCTCCTCGTCTCCGTACAGGTGGTCTGCGCCGAGACCGACGCGCTGGCCGAGTCCCTGGCCCTGCGGACCGCCGCCTACGTCGTCGCGCACTCCGATCTCGCGCCGGCCGGTCCGCAGTCCCCCGCCCGTGAGGAGTCCCTGGCCCGCGAGGCACTGGAGGAGTACGCGGTCGTACACGGCGCCCCGGCCAGAGTGGCGGCCGAACTGGAGGCGCTGGTCGCCGAGTTCGACGCGGACGAGCTGATGATCGCCCCCTTCGAGCTGACCGGGGCGGCACGCTGCCGCACGCTGCGCCTGACCGCCGCGGCCCGCCGGGTACGGCCGGCGGAACGGACCGCCCGCTCATGACGGCGCCGACGACCGGGAGCGCCGAGGCCCTCGCGCCGGACCGGCTGCGCGGGGTCCTCGGCCGGTTCGCGACCGGGGTGACCGTGCTCACCGCGGGCCGTGAGGCGCCGCGGGGGATGACGGCGAACTCCTTCACGTCGGTCGCGCTGGACCCGCCGCTCGTGCTCGTCTGCGTGGCGCGCACGGCGCGGCTGCACGAGGCCGTGCTTCAGGAGCGCCGCTTCGCCGTGTCCGTCCTCGGTGCCGGGCAGGTCAGGCTGGCCCGGCACTTCGCCGATCGCCGACGCCCGCGCGCGGGGCGTGAGTTCGACGCGGTCGACACCTTTCGCGGCCGGTTCACCGGCGCGCCGCTGCTGTGCGGTGCGCTGGCCTGGCTGGAGTGCGCCGTCGCCGCCGTCCACGACGGGGGTGACCACTCCGTCGTGCTCGGGTCGGTGCTCGACGCCGCGCACGGAACCCAGGACGAACCGCTGCTGTACTTCGGCGGCGGCTTCCGCCCCTGAGCCGCCCTCCGCACCCGAGTGATCCCGGAGCGCCTCATGACCATGGCCCAGCAACGCCCGGCCCGCTTCCTCGTGTCCGTGCTCGAGATGGGGGCCCGGCTGCCCGGGACCTCCGCCGAGCAGTCCGTCCAGGACCTGGTGGAGTCGGCCCGTATCGCCGACGCCCACGGCTACCACCGGATCTGGGTCGCCGAACACCACTCCTCGCAGCGGACGGTGAGCGGAGTGCCCGCCGTGCTGATCGCGCACATCGCCGCACTCACCGAACGGATCCGGGTCGGCTCCGGCGGCGTCATGCTGCCCAACCACCCGCCCTTCACCGTCGCCGAGCAGTTCGCCACCCTGGCCGCGCTGCACCCCGGCCGCGTCGACCTGGGCCTCGGCCGCTCGCTGGCCGGTCCGGCGGCGGACGGCCTGCTGGAGGCGGCCCTGCGCCGCGATCCCCGGGGCACGGCCGACTTCCCGGCACAGGTCGACGAACTCCTGGGCTTCCTGCGCCGACGCGGGCCCGACCGCCGCCGCTTCCACGCCCTGCGGGTGGCCCCGGCCGCCGCGACACCGCCCGAGGTGCACGTCCTGGGCGCGAGCGAGAGCAGTGCCCGGATCGCCGCGGAGCGGGGACTGCCGTTCGCGTACGGGCATCATCTGGGCCGGTCCAAGTGCCGGCGGGCCGCGCTGGAGCGGTACCGGGCCGCGTTCGAGCCTGGGCCCGACGGCGGGCGGCCGCATCTGGTCGCCGCGGTGAACGTGGTGTGCGCCGAGACCAACGAGGAGGCCGAGGCGCTGGCGTTGCGGACCTCCGCGCTGCTGGCCGGTCCGCAGGACCTGTCGGCCGCGGTCCGGTCGAGCCGTCTCGCCCTGCGGATCCTGGAGGAGAACCAGGTGGTGCGCGGCGCGCCGGCCAGGGTGGCCGCCGAACTGGAAGCGCTGGCCGCGGAGTTGGGGGTGGACGAGGTGATGGTCACGCCGTACGAGCTGGCGGGCCCGGCCCGTCACCGGACCCTGCGGCTGACCGCGGACGCGTTGCGCGCGACCCGGCGCGAGAGTGCGCGGACGGCCTGACACCGCCGCCGGGACGAGAACCGCGGGCAGGGCCTTCGCCCTGCCCCCCCGGGATGCGGGTGGGGCGCCGGCCGGCTTAACACACAGCGCCCCCGCGGTAAGGGGACGGCGGGGGGGCCGCGGCGGGCGG
>NZ_JBEOVB010000021.1:0-139271 GCF_040295245.1 Streptomyces sp. NPDC002884
CGCGTCAGAACAGGACACGCGAGATGCAACTCATCCCAGAAGCCCTGGCTCGTCCCCGGTCCGTACGGACCGGGGCGCCCCTTCGTGCACGTCCTCACTTCGCTCACGCACACGGCTCACCCACGCCGCTCACGCACACGGCTCACTCACGCCGCTCACTCACACCGCGAAGAACGCCGCCGTCAGCAACGCGACGCCCGACCCGGCCAGCGCCCAGCCCACCCGCACCCGCCCCAGGCCACCCGCGACCACGATCGACGCCAGCAGCAGCGCCCCGCCCAGCGGCACCCACGCGTACAGGACCCCCGCCGGGCCGGACCGGACCACCTCGTCACTGCCCGGCTTGATCACCACGGTGTAGATCCCGCCCTTGCGCACGGCCACCGACTTCTCGATCTCCACGCGCGCGCGTGCCGTGGACCCGGCCGACAGCGGCGTGTACGGCCCCGCGCACGTGTCCTCGCCGCACCGCGTCACCTCGACCGTGCCCTGCTCCCGGCCCTTCGTCAGCATCACGTGCTGCGCGGACCCCCAGGAACCCCAGACCCCCGCGAACAGGATCAGCACGGCCACCGCACCCATCGCCACGACCCGCCCGAACCGCAACGCGGTCCCCGACGCCGAACCCCTGGCCGAGCCCTTGGCGGCGCCTCTGGCCGATTCCGAGCCCTTTCCCCGGGCCGAGCCGGCGCCCCCGGCCGGGGCCGCGCCTCCGGCCGGGCTCTTGGCCGGGCTCTTGGCCGAGCCCTTGCGGGCGTGACCCGGGCGGCGGTGGGACGAGGCTGCTGTGGCGGGCATGGCCGGGATCATTGGCCATGCCTGAACGGCCCGTCAACCTTGTGGGGCGACAAGTCAGGAGTTGTACGTGCTTTGCGCCCGCTCCAGCCCCTCCAGCACCAGGGCCTCCGCCGCGTCCGCCGCACGGTCCACGAAGTAGCCGAGCTCCTTGCGCTCGGCCGAGGAGAAGTCCTTCAGCACGAAGTCCGCCACCTGCATCCGCCCCGGCGGCCGCCCGATGCCGAACCGCACCCGGTGGTAGTCCGCGCCCATCACCTTCGTCATCGACTTCAGACCGTTGTGCCCGTTGTCCCCGCCGCCGAGCTTCAGCCGCAGCACGCCGTAGTCGATGTCCAGCTCGTCGTGGACCGCGACGATGTTCGCCACCGGCACCTTGTAGAAGTCCCGCAGCGCGTTCACCGGACCGCCCGACACGTTCATGAACGACATCGGCTTCGCCAGGACCACCCGCCGGCTCCCCGTCCCCGGCGGGCCCAGCCGCCCCTCGACGACCTGCGCCTGCGCCTTGCCCGCCCGCTTGAACCTCCCCCCGATCCGCTCGGCCAGCAGATCCGCGACCATGAAACCGACGTTGTGCCGGTTCATGGCGTACTCGGGGCCGGGATTGCCGAGACCCACGATCAGCCAGGGGGCATTGGCGTCGGTCGTCACGTCCATGTCTCCTTGATACGCGCAGACCGCCGCTCCCCGGAGGGAACGGCGGCCGACGGGATGAGGTGCCGGGGAAATCAGGCCTCGGTGGTCTCGGCCTCGGCGTCCGCCGGGGCCTCCTCCGCCTGGGCGGCCAGGACCTGGAGGACGACCGCGTCCTCGTCGGTCACCAGCGTGGTGCCCTTGGGCAGCGGGATGTCCTTGGCGAGGATCGCGGCGCCGGCCTCCAGGCCCGCGATGGAGACGGTGACCGACTCCGGGATGTGCGTGGCCTCGGCCTCGACGTTCAGCGTGCTCAGCACGTGCTCGAGCAGGTAGGCGCCCGGGGCCAGCTCGCCCTCGGTGTGCACGTAGACCTCGACGTTGACCTTCTCGCCGCGCTTCACGAGGAGCAGGTCGACGTGGTCCAGGAAGCCCTTGATCGCGTCGCGCTGCACGGCCTTCGGGATCGCCAGCTGGGTCTTGCCGTCGATCTCCAGGCTGAGCAGGACGTTCGGGGTGCGCAGCGCGAGCTGGAGCTCGTGGCCCGGCAGCGTGATGTGCACGGGGTCGGCACCGTGGCCGTAGACCACGGCGGGAACCTTGCTGTCACGGCGGATACGGCGGGCGGCGCCCTTGCCGAACTCGGTGCGGGTCTCGGCTGCGAGCTTGACCTCGGCCATGTTCACTCCTCGTAGAAAGGGGGGAAAGGTGGTCACCCGGCCAAACCGTCGGCCTGCTACGAAGAGCGCGTCGATAACGGACCGCCGTACACACATGTGTACGGCCTCCCTCGCCGAGCAACTGTGGCAGTTTACGCAGCGGGAAGGCCGTACAGGAAATCGATCTAGACGAGAACCGTCACTGCTCGTCGAAGAGGCTCGTCACCGAACCGTCCTCGAACACCTCGCGGACCGCGTTCGCGATCGTCGGCGCGATCGACAGGACCGTGATCTTGTCCACCTCGAGCTCACCCGGCGTCGGCAGGGTGTTGGTGAAGATGAACTCGCTGACCTTCGAGTTCTTGAGGCGGTCGGCCGCCGGACCCGACAGCACACCGTGCGTCGCCGTCACGATGACGTCCTCCGCGCCGTGCGCGAACAGCGCGTCCGCGGCGGCGCAGATCGTGCCACCCGTGTCGATCATGTCGTCGACGAGCACACAGACCCGGCCCTTGACCTCGCCCACGACCTCGTGGACGGTCACCTGGTTCGCCACGTCCTTGTCGCGCCGCTTGTGCACGATCGCCAGCGGCGCGCCCAGCCGGTCGCACCAGCGGTCGGCGACCCGCACCCGGCCCGCGTCCGGCGACACGACGGTCAGCTTGTCGCGGTCCACCTTGCTGCCCACGTAGTCGGCGAGCAGCGGCAGCGCGAAGAGGTGGTCCACCGGGCCGTCGAAGAAGCCCTGGATCTGGTCCGTGTGGAGGTCCACCGTCAGGATCCGGTGCGCGCCCGCCGTCTTCATCATGTCCGCGATCAGACGGGCCGAGATGGGCTCACGTCCGCGGTGCTTCTTGTCCTGACGGGCATAGCCGTAGAACGGCACGATCACGGTGATCGAACGGGCCGACGCGCGCTTCAGCGCGTCGATCATGATCAGCTGCTCCATGATCCATTTGTTGATCGGAGCCGTGTGGCTCTGGATCAGGAAGCAGTCCGCACCTCGCGCCGACTCCTGGTAGCGGACGTAGATCTCACCGTTGGCGAAATCGAAGGCCTTCGTCGGGACGACCCCGACACCCAGCTGGTGGGCGACCTCCTCGGCAAGCTCGGGGTGGGCGCGGCCGGAGAAGAACATCATCTTCTTCTCGCCGGTCGTCTTGATCCCGGTCACAGCACTGTCTCCTCAGAGGTGTCTCAGCTGGGGTGTCGAGAGACCTCGCCGCTGGGCGCGACGGGGCCGTCTCAGCTGGTGGGGTGCGGGTGTGCACCTATCACGGTACGCCGTGTCCGACGCGCCTGTTTCCGGTCAGCTTTCGCTTTCCGCCTGGCGGGAGGCCGTCTCGGCCGCCTTCGCCGCCGCGCTGCCCGGGCGCTTGCGGGCCACCCAACCCTCGATATTCCGCTGCTGACCACGGGCCACGGCCAGCGAACCGGGCGGCACGTCCTTCGTGATCACGGACCCGGCGGCGGTGTACGCGCCGTCCCCGACCGTGACGGGAGCCACAAACATGTTGTCCGAACCCGTGCGGACGTGCGACCCGACGGTGGTGTGGTGCTTGTCCTGTCCGTCGTAGTTCACGAACACGCTCGCCGCGCCGATGTTGGAGTACTCGCCGATCGTCGCGTCACCGACGTACGAGAGGTGCGGAATCTTCGTCCCCTCGCCGATGGAGGCGTTCTTGGTCTCGACGTACGTGCCGATCTTGCCCTTCGCCCCGAGGCGGGTGCCGGGACGGAGGTAGGCGTACGGCCCCACGGTCGCGTTCGGACCGATGCGGGCGTTGTCGGACACGGTGTTGTCGACCCGGGCCCCCGCGCCGACGTCGGTGTTCCTCAGCCGGCTGTTGGGGCCGACCTCGGCGCCCTCGCCGAGGTGCGTGCTGCCGTGCAGCTGCGTACCGGGGTGGACGACGGCGTCCTGCTCGAAGGTGACGGTGACGTCGATCCAGGTCGTCGCCGGGTCGACGACGGTCACGCCGGACAGCATCGCGGCGGTCAGCAGCCGGTCGTTGAGAATCCGGCGGGCCTCGCTGAGCTGCACCCGGTTGTTGATGCCGGCGATCTCGCGGTGGTCGGCGGCGACGGACGCGCCGACCCGGTGACCGGCCTCCCGGAGGATCCCGAGGACGTCGGTGAGGTACTCCTCACCCTGGCTGTTGTCCGTGCGGACCTTCTTCAGGGCGTCGGCGAGCAGCGGCCCGTCGAACGCGAAGACCCCGGAGTTGATCTCACGGATCGCGCGCACCGCGTCGTTCGCGTCCTTGTGCTCGACGATCGCGGTGACGGTACCGGAGGCGCCGTCCCGGACGATCCGCCCGTAGCCGGTCGCGTCCGGCACCTCGGCGGTGAGGACGGTGACGGCGTTCCCGTCCGCGTGGTGGGTGGCGGCGAGCGCCGCGAGGGTCGCGCCGGTGAGCAGCGGGGTGTCGCCGCAGACGACGACCACCGTGCCGTCGACGCCGCCACCGAGCTGCTCGAGCCCCATCCGGACGGCGTGCCCGGTGCCGTTCTGCTCTTCCTGTACGGCGGTGCGCACACCCGCGTCGACCTCGGCGAGGTGCGCCGTGACCTTCTCGCGTGCGTGTCCGACCACGACGACCAGGTTCTCGGGGTCCAACTCACGGGCCGCGGCCAGCACATGACCCACGAGGGAGCGGCCGCTGATCTCGTGCAGGACCTTCGGTATGGCGGACTTCATACGGGTGCCCTCACCCGCTGCGAGAACGACGACGGCTGCCGGGCGAATGGCGCTCACGGAAGTTGCCCTTCGGCTGTGGAGTGGGGTGGGACATCCGAAGGATACCGGGGCGTTTCTTCGACGACATGAGAGCGGGCCCTGACAGTGCTGTCAGGGCCCGATTCTGGTATGGCTCCCCCGCCAGGACTCGAACCCGGACAAATGGCACCAAAAGCCACGGTGCTGCCAATTACACCACGGGGGAATGATGACGACTCGACCAGACATTCAGTCAGGCCGTCGAGTGGCGAGTCCTACTATGCCGCACCACCGGCCCCCGATGCGACGGTGTGGGCCGGCGCTCCGGAGCGCGGTCGCCGGAGGGCAACCGTGGTGACCCCCGCCGGGGTTGGCGCGGGCCGAGGGCCGCTGCGCGACCCCGGGTGGAATCGTCGGTTCCGCCCTCGAACAGGCGTGGTTCGGCAGTTCGAGGGATACCGGTGGGTTTCGACGCTGTTCGGTTACGGAGTGTGGTGTCGGCCGGTCGGGGAAAGTCGCCGGAAAAGGCAGGGGTCGCGCCCGTAGGCTGGAGGCATGACCACGACGGGGGAAGAGGACACGGCGGCCCTGGGAGGGCCGTGGTGGTGGACCAGATGGCGGAGCGCGGCGTTCGACTGGAGCCTGGGGCTCGTGTCCGCCGTGGAGTGCGCGGTGGAGGGGATCCCGTTCGCGCGCGATGCCGGGATCCCGTCGGCGGCGGGGGTGGTGTTCGGACTGCTCGCGGGGTCGGTCCTCGTGGTGCGGCGGAAGTGGCCCATCGCGGTGGTGCTGGTGTCGATCGCGATCACACCGGCCCAGATGGGCTACCTGATGGGCATCGTGGGGCTGTACACGCTCGCCGCCTCCGAGCTGCCCCGCCGGATCATCGCCTCGCTCGCGGGGATGCAGCTGGTCGGGACGTTGATCGTGACGTTCGTGCGGGTCCGGCAGAGCATGGACCAGGGCCGTCTGACCATCGGTGACTGGTTCATCCCGTTCGCCGCCATCACGACCTCGCTGGGGCTCACCGCCCCGCCGCTGCTGCTCGGGATGTATGTCGGCGCACGGCGGCGGCTCATGGAGAGCCTGCGGGAGCGGGCGGACAGCCTCGAGCGGGAGTTGCAGTTGCTCGCGGAGCGGGCGGAGGAGCGGGCGGAGTGGGCGCGTGGCGAGGAGCGCACCCGGATCGCGCGGGAGATGCACGACGTGGTCGCGCATCGCGTGAGTCTGATGGTCGTCCATGCCGCGGCGCTGCAGGCCGTGGCGCGCAAGGACCCCGAGAAGGCGGTGCGGAACGCGGCGCTCGTGGGTGACATGGGGCGGCAGGCGCTGACCGAGCTGCGGGAGATGCTCGGGGTGCTGCGCAGCGGCGGTCCGACGGAGCGGGCGGCGTCGGTGCCGGTGGTGGCGGTGGGGGTGGCCGCCGCGGTGGTGGTGGAGGAGGGCGAGGGGCCGTGTCTGTCCGAGCTCGACGAGCTGGTGGGGCAGTCGGCGGCCGCGGGGATGGTCGTGGAACTGCTGGTGGAGGGGGACGTCCGGGCGTACGCGGCGGAGGTGGAGCAGACGGCGTACCGGGTGGTGCAGGAGGCGCTGACGAACGTCCACAAGCACGCGGCGGGCGCCAAGACGCATGTGCGGCTGGCGCATCGGGAGGGGGAGATCGCGATGCAGGTGGAGAACGGGCCGCCGCCGGAGGTGTCGGCGTTGTCGGCGGGGTTCCCGTCGGGGGGCAACGGGTTGGTCGGGATGAAGGAGCGGGTGGTGGCGCTGGGCGGAGTGTTCGTGTCGGGGCCGACGGAGGCGGGGGGTTTCCGGGTGTCGGCGGTGATACCGGCCTCGTAGCCCCCCGGGGGCGGGGGCGGGGGCGGGGGCCGTGCCGGCCGGTCAGCCGGCTGTGAGGCGGACGGGTTCGACGCCGGAGGCGAGGGCGCCGAGGGCTTGGTCGATGTCGGGGCCGAGGTACCAGTCGCCGGTGTGGTCGAGGGCGTAGACGCGGCCTTCGGCGTCGATGGCGAGGACACCCTGGGTGTCGGTCTCGGCGCCGAGGGGTGCCACGTCGGTGTCGAGGGCGCGGCCGAGGTCGACCAGGGTGCGGGCGAGATGGAGGCCGTGCAGGGGGTCGAGGTGGACGGTGGTGGGCGCGACCTGGCGGCCGGGGCCGGTGGGGGCGATGGTCAGGCCGCCGAATTCGGCCCAGGCCTCGACGGCGGCGGGGAAGACGGCGTGCCGGTGGCCGGCGGGTGAGGTGTGTTCGCGGAGCGTGTCGGCCCAGATCTCGGCCTGCTTGATGTCCCAGCGTCCGGGTTGCCAGCCGGCGGCGCGCAGGGCGGCGTCGACGGGGACGGGGAAGCGTGTGGTGGAGGTGCGGTCGGGGTGCATCGGCCCTTCGTTCGTCGAGCTGGTGGTGCGTGGCCCGGTGGGGCCGGTACGTCGTCCTGTGCGGGGGTGGCGGTGGGACGCGGTGTCAGTCGCCCGTGGTCGACGGGTCGACGATGCGGACGCCGAAGTGGGCGCTGAGCGCGGTGCAGGCGCGGCAGGGGGTCGCGAAGCTGCCGTGCAGGGGGTCGCCGTCCTCGCGGATGCGGCGGGTGGTGAGTTTGGCCTGCTTGAGCGTTCTGCGGGCCTCGCCGTTGGTCATGGGGCGGCGGGCGGCGCGTCTGCTGCGGGCGGCGTCGGCTGCGGTGATGTGCCGCGAGATGAGGAGCGCCTCGGCACAGCGCCCGGTGAAGCGGTCGCGCTGGGTGCTGGCGAGGGTGTCGAGGAACTCCTGGACGAGGTGGTGCAGGGACGGGGGCTGGTCGGCGCGGGCGGCGGTGCTGGTGAGAGTGGCGCCGCGGACGGAGAGGGCGGCGGCGACGGTGGGGAGTATGCCGTCCCGGCGGTGGCGCAGGACGGGCGCGTGCGGGGCCTCGGTGGCGGACCAGCCGATGCGGGGGTCGCCGGACGGACCGGTGTGCGGACCGGTGTGCGGGTCGCCGTTCCGGCCGGTGTCGTGAGCGGCCGTGTTGCCGGTGAACAGGTTGTCCGACCTGCCGGTGTGTGACCCTGTCTGCGTCGCGTTCATGATCGTTTTCCCCTCCCGTGCATCCCCCCGGACGTCACAGAGTGCCAAATGGCGTGGCGGGTGCGGAAGCTGGGGCGGTTCGACACGCCCGGGTTTGGGCGGGCTGTCACGGCGGGGTGACGGCTGGTCACGGAAGCGGAGGGCCGGTGACCGCTGTCGTCGTACCGCATAGGCTGTCGCCACCGTCGGCGCGCGGTTGACGCGCGTTGGAGATTGTTGGAGACAGTCGATACGGGGCGTGGTGGGTGGATCCGGAAGCGGAACCGGCCGCTGCGGGCCGTACAGAGTGCCGCAGGGGGCAACCGCCATGACGACAGGTCGGCTCGGGCTGGGGGCACCTCCCAGCCGCCAGGCTGGGGGACAAGCCGCGCCGCCGAACGCGGCCTATGCCGGGCAGGTCGTGCATTTCCCGGATCCGGTCCGGGCGGCGCGGCACCCGAGAGGCGTGCGGATGGACGAGCGGGGCTACCCCGACTTCTCGCCCTATGCGCGGGCGGCCGCGGAGATCGCGGATCCGCCGGAGGGCTTCGGCGTGGACGAGTTGCGGCTGACGGACTACGTGTCGGCGAACGCGGTGCTCTCGGCGTCGGGACACGAGCTCTGGGACACGGTGCCGAGTGTGGCGACGCCGCACGGCTGGACGTGGCACCACGTCGTGGGTTCGCGGCGGCTGGAGCTGGTCCCGGTCGAGGTGAAGGCGCTGCTGCGGCATCACGGCGGGGTGTCGTCGGCGGTGGTGGACCAGGCGAAGCGGGGCACGCGGCCGTTGCAGGAGACGCGTCCGGCGCACTTCGGGCTGCCGAAGTCCGGTGTGGCGGTGACGGAGCAGCAGGTCCAGGGCGTCGAGGAGGACCTCGGGTACCGGCTGCCGGGCCCGTACCGGTCGTTCGTGAAGGCGGCGGGCGGTTGTGCGCCGGTGGGCACGGCGCTGGACGCGGAGCTGGGGCTCCTGGTGGACCAGCCGTTCTTCACGGTGCGCGACGAGGCAGCCGTCAACGACCTCGTGTACGTGAACAAGTGTCTGCGCGACCATCTGACGAAGGACTACCTGGGCGTCGGGTTCGTGCAGGGCGGGTTGCTCGCCGTGAAGGTGCGGGGCGAGCGGGCCGGTTCGGTGTGGTTCTGCGCGTACGACGACGTCCGGGACGTGGATCCGGCGTGGTCGCCGGCGGAGCGCATGGAGCGGCTGCTGCTGCCCTGCGGTGAGGACTTCGACGCCTTCCTGTCGAGGCTGGCCGGCAATCCGCCGGAGTTGGAGACGGTGGCCAATCTGATGGTGGACGGCGGGTTCGCGCGTGCGGTGCCGGCGGCGGCCGCGTCTTCGGCCGCGTCTTCGGTGGGGGAGTGAGCTGGACGATGGTGACGTTCGCGCAGGCGCAGGAGCGCGCCGAAGAGTGGATCAACGGGGATGTGCCGGCGTATCAGCACCGTGAGGTGCGGGTGCGGGAGTTTGAGCTCGGGTTCGTGGTGTGGGCCGAGGACCGCGCGGAGGGGCCGCGTTCGGACGGCGGCGCGCAGCGGCTGGTGATCGCCCGGGACAGCGGGGAGGCCACGCTGTGGCCCGCGGTGCCGGTGGGCGAGGTGATCCGCCGGTACGAGGAGGAGTACGGCCGCACGGACGCCCCCGCCGATGCGGTGCCGGCGCCGGCGGCACGGGTGGATCTGAATCAGACGTCGTTCCTGTTGTCGCCGCCGGAGTGGTTGCAGGAGGCGGCGGACAGGCTGGGCATCGCGGATCGACGCGAGGCCGGCTCCGGGGCTGTCTCCGGGGCTGCCTCCGGGGCTGTCTCCGGGAACGGCGGGGCTCCTTCGACGCCGGGGTCCGCCTCGCCTTCAAGTGCGGGCGCGAGCGCGGGTGCGGGTGTGGGGTCCGGTTCGGGCGGTTCTGTCCCGGTCGGGGCGTCCGGAGCGCCCGGGGGCGGCGATCCCTCGCTTCCCCGGACCCAGGGCGGGGTACCGGGGAGCGCGCTGCCCGAGACGCAGGCGGGCGTGCCCACGGGCTCGGGTCCCGGTGGGCCGTCGGCGCCCGCCGCTCCCGTCGGGGCGACGCCGTGGGCGGGGACGGACACCAACGCCGACGCCGGTGACGACCGTTCCGTGTCACTGCCCGCGACCGTGTTCGCGCCGCCGCTGAGCGGCTCCGACGACGAGGCGGTACCGCCGGCGTCCGCGCCGGAGGCCAAGACGGCGCTGATCGCGGGCGGCAGCCGGCTTCCGCGGACGGCGGTCGCGCCCGCGCTCGACGCTCCGGGTACGGGCACCCCGGGGACGGGTGGCGTGGGCCCCGGTGGTGCGGGGGCGTCCGGGAACGCACCGGGCTCTCCGACCCCGCCGACTCCGCCGACTCCGCCTGGCGGTCCGGCCGGTCCGGCCGGATCTTCGTACGGCTATCCGCAGGGGCCCGGCGCAGGTGCGCCGGGGGCTCCGGGTGGTCCGGGGGCTCCGTCCTCGTCCCCGGCCTCGGCGGGCGGGCCGGGCACGCCGCCTCCGCCCGGCGGGTCTTCCCCCGGCTATCCGCAGGGCGCGGGCGCTCCGCCGCCCCCGGCCGGTCCGGGTACGCCCGCGCGGTCGCTCGCGCCGAACGCCGGTGACATCGCGGACGCCGCGACCAGCAAGGCGGCGCCGCCTCCGCGTCGCAACCGGGGTGGAGGGGCGCAGCCGCCGCCTCCGCCGAGCGCGCCGGGAACGCCGGGTGCGCGACCGGGGAACACGCCTCCGCCTCCGCCTTCCGGCCCGGGTGCGCCCGGTGCCCCGGCGGGCGGCTATGTGCCCACGCAGCTCGTGTCCGCCCTGGGTCCGGACGGGCCTTCGGGTCCGGCAGGTCCGGGCGGCCCGGGTGCGGGGGGTGCGCCACGGCCTCCGGGCGCGCCCGGTGCGCCCGGTGGACCGAACCCGCCCGGGGGCACGCCTCCCGGTGGCGTTCACCACGCCGCGACGATGCTTGCCGACCCCGGCCGGATGGGACCGGGCGCACCGCAGCCGCCGGGTCCCCTCGGTGGCCCGGGCGTGCCTCAGGTGCCCGGCGTGCCCGGTGCTCCGGGTACGCCCGGCGCCCCCGGCGCGCAGTCCGCTCCGGGCGCCCCCGGCGCACCGCAGGCGCCGGCTGCTCCTGTCTTCCCGGGCGCCCCGGGCAACCCCGGCCCGCCCGGTGCCGTTCACCACGCGCAGACCATGCTGGCCGGGCCCCACGCGGGTGGCCCCGGCGCGCCCCCGCCGCCGCAGGCTCCGGGTGGCCCCGGGTTCCCGGGCGCTCCCGGCGCACCCGCGGTTCCCGGGTTCCCGGGCGCCCCGGGCGCCCCGGGCATGGCTCCGGCCGCTCCCGGTATGGCTCCCGGCGCCCACCAGCCTCCGATGCCGCCGGGCGGTGTGCCGGGGCAGCCGCCCGCGTACGGGTATCCGCAGCAGCAGGGGCTGCCGACGGTCGGCCCGGGCTATCAGGCCGTGCTGCGCTTTCGCGCGCAGGACGGCTCGGAGCAGCAGCTGATCCGGCGTTCGGCGCCGGGAACCCCGCACCCGGAGTGGCAGATCTTCCACGAGCTGCGGGCGATGAACGTGCCGCCGGACCAGGTGCTGGAGCTGCACACGGAGCTGGAGTCGTGCGAGCTGCCGGGCGCGTACTGCGCGCGGATGATGCGGGAGCAGTGGCCGCAGGCCCGGATCACGAGCATCGCGCCGTACGGCACGGATCACGCGAGCCGGCAGCAGGGCATGCAGCAGTTGCTGGCGCACCAGGGCGAGTTGCACCAGGTGGCGGACGGACCGGCGCGTCCGGCGCCCGTTCGTGCGCCGTTGCCTCCGGTGCAGGCCTCGCCGCCGGTTCCGCCCGAGGCGATCGGGCAGGAGCTGACGGCCGTGTTCGGGCCGGCGGTGTTCCGCTTCGAGCAGGCCGCGGTGTCCCGGCAGGGCGTGCCGCCGGTCGTGGCGCACACCTTGGTGGTGGCGGGTCTGCCGGCGGACATGGGGCCGTTCTTCTGGGCGCAGGCCCAGCCGGGCCGGCCGGTGCCGACGCTGGCGGAGCTGGCGGCCGAACGGGGTGTGCAGCCGGCGGCGGACGCGGGCTCGTACCTCGTCATGGGCAGTGACTTCGGCAAGGCGATCTGTGTGCAGTACGGCACGGCCAACATCGTCGCCGTGCCGGTGGAGGCGGGACCGGGCGGCGCGCCCGTACCGCCGCAGTTCGTGAACACCGGGCTGCCGGAGTTCGCGCGCTGCCTGGCGCTGCTCGGGCGGATGTGGCGGCTGCGGTTCGGTCTGAACCAGGAGCAGGCTGGTCGCTGGACCGTCGACTTCCAGGCCCAGTTGGCCTCGCTCGACCCGGCGGCGCTCGGTTCGCCCGAGAGCTGGTGGTCGGTGCTGCTGGAGCAGATGTGGGACGGACTGCTGTGACGAGCGGTCACCGCGCCTCGTAGAACGCGCAGACGAAAAGGGGCCGGGCCCGGTCGGAAGATCGGGCCCGGCCCCTCGCGTTCGTGGTTGGCCGTGACCTGCGCGCGGAGTGTCGCGTTATGAACACTTGCGCCCGATCCATCAAGATATGCGCGAAATCATCATGTCGTGTCCGTCGGGTGGCGAGGGGTTACAGGATGAGCAGCGCATCGGTGTCGGCGCCGGGGTTCGTGACCGTTCGCGGCCGCGGCTACCGGCCGGAACAGGTCGAGGCGTACACCGCGGCCCTCTGCGCCGACCGCGACGCCGCGTGGGAACGGGCCGCCCGGCTCACCGTGCTCGCCAGGGAGATGGAGGCCGAGGCCGAGCAGTTGCGCGAGGTCGTGACACGGCTCGCCCCGCAGACGTACGACTCCCTCGGAGAGCGCGCGCGGCGCATTCTCCAGCTCGGGCTGGAAGAGGCGGCGGACGTCCGCGACAACGCGCGGAGCGAAGCGCGAGAGCACCTGGAGTACGCCGGGACATGCGCCCTCGATGTGCGCCGCGCGGCGCAGGAGGAGGCGGACGAGCTGCGCGCGGAGGCCGAGGAACGCGCCCGCCAGCGGCTGCTCGCGGCCCGCGCCGAGGCCGACGAGCTCCGCATCGGCACCCGGCGCGAGGTCAAGGAGTACCGGGGCGAGGCGCTGGCCGCCCTGCGCGAGGTGCGGCAGCGCACCGCGGGCATGCTCGCCGAGCTGGAGAAGGAGCACGTCGAGCGGTGGGCCGCGGCGGAGCGCGAGGCGGCCGAGCGTGCCGCGGCCCTCGACGCGGGGCATGCCCGGTCGGTGGCCCGGGCCGAGGCGGCGCTCTCCGAGGCCGAGCAGGCGTTCGCGGAGGCCCAGGAGTCGGCCCGCCTCCGTCAGGAGGAGGCACACGCGCGTGCCGCCGAGCTTCTCACCGAGGCGCGGGCCCGGGAGGAGCGTGCCGTCCACGAGACGGAGCGGGTGCTCCGGGAGCACGGCGAACGCCGGGACGACGTCCAGGCGCACATGGACCACGTACGCAACAGCCTGAGCGCCCTCACCGGCCGCACGGTCGACTAGGCCCCGTCGAGCCCGTCGGGCCCGTCGGGCCCGAACGCCCTCACCGCCCGCGCGCGTGGGCCGCACGGGTCTACGACCACGGGTGTACGGCGACCGGTCTACGGCGACGGGTGTGCGGCGACGGCCGGACGGCGGCGGGTGTGCGGCGACCGGTCTACGGCGACCGGTCCAGGACGACTCGCCTAGGACGACGGGTTGACGAGTTCGTCGGCGACCCAGCGTGCGGTGCCGGCGGGGTAGGGCGTCGGCAGTCCGAGGACGATGTGCCGGAAGCCGGCGTCGAGCACGGCGCCGATCGCGTCCCGGGTGGTGCCGGGCCGGTCGTAGGAGACGGGCAGGTGGATCGAGCGGGTGACCGAGGCGGGGTCACGGCCGATCTCGGCGCAGTAGCGGTCCAGGAGCGCGCTGCGGCGGACGACGTCGTCGAGGTCGCCGCCCGGGATGTTCCACAGGTCGGCGTGCTCGGCCGCCACGCGCAGGGTCGCGGACGAGCGGCCGCCGACGAGGATCGGCGGGTGGGGGCGCTGGACGGGCTTGGGGTTGCCGAACGCCCCGGTGAGCCGGTGGTAGGTGCCGTCGAAGTCGAACGGCTTCTCCTCGGTCCACAGCCGCCGGATCACCGTGCAGGCCTCGGCGAGGCTCCCCACGGCGTGCGCGGTGTCGTGGAAGGGCAGGCCGTGCGCCGCGTACTCGCGCCGGGCAAGGGGATGGCCGGGGCGCGAGCCGACGCCGATGCCGAAGTCGAGCCGTCCGCCGGAGACGATGTCGACGGTCGTGGCGATCTTGGCCAGCATCGCGGGCGGCCGGAAGCGGTTGCTGGTCACCATGACGCCGAGCCGCAGCCGCCGGGTGTGGGCGGCGAGCGCCGAGAGCAGGGTCCAGCCCTCGTGGGCGGGTCCGTCGGGGTCGCCGCCGATCGGCATGAGGTGGTCGAACAGCCAGGCGTGCTCTATCTCCGGGATCGCGTCCGCCTCCTGCCAGACCCTCAGGACGTCGTGGTAGTCGACCTGCATGGGGGCGGTCATGATCCCGAAACGGGGCCGGGGTGTGGGTGACATGTGGTGGTCGCCTCCTTCTGTGGGAGTAGGCCGTTCGGGGTGGTCAGCGGCGCCGCAGCGACGGGTCGAGCAGCGCGGGCGGGGTGTCGAACTTCTCGTGCGCGGCGAGGTCGGTTCCCGGGGCGACGACGGCGTCGATCGCGTCGAGCACATCGGCGGAGAGCACGGTGTCCGCGGCGGCGAGCTGCGCGCGCAGGTGGTCCGTTGTGCGGGGGCCGATGAGCGCGCTCGTCACGGCGGGATGCGCGGTCACGAAGCCGAGCGCGAGCTGGATCATGGTCAGTCCGGCCTCGTCGGCGACCGCGGCCAGCCGCTCGACGGCGTCGAGCCGGGCCCGGTTGGCGGGGACGGCGGTGTCGAAGCGCTCCGGCATGAAGGTGGAGCGGCTGGTGGTGACGGGCCGGCCCTCGCGGATCGCGCCCGTCAGCCAGCCCGAGGCCAACGGGCTCCACGCCAGGACGCCGAGCCCGTACTCCTCGGTCACGGGCAGGACGTGGGTCTCGATGCCGCGCTGGAGGATCGAGTAGCTGGGCTGTTCGGTGACGTAGCGGCTCAGGTGGTGCTCGCGGGCGGCCCACTGGGCCTGCACGATGCGGTAGGCCGGGAAGGTCGAGGAGCCGAAGTGGCGGATCTTTCCGGCGCGCTGGAGATCGGTCAGTGCCGAGAGCGTCTCCTCGTCGCCGGTGCTCGGGTCCCATCGGTGGATCTGGTAGAGGTCGACGTGGTCGACGCCGAGCCGGCGCAGGCTCGCGTCCAGCTCGGTGACGAGCCAGCGGCGCGAACTGCCCCGCCGGTTGCGCTCGTCGCCCATGGGCATGCCGGCCTTCGTGGCCAGCACGATGTCGTCGCGCCGGCCGGCGATGGCCTTGCCGACCATTTCCTCCGACTCGCCGTCGCTGTACATGTCGGCGGTGTCGATGAGATTGATCCCGGCCTCGAGTGCGGCGTCGACGAGGGCGGTGGCCTCTTCCTGGGTGGTGCGCCCGATCCTGCCGAAGTTCATCGCGCCGAGCGCGAGGGAACTGACCTGCACGCCGGTGCGGCCCAAGGTGCGGTACTGCATGTCCGTTGTCTCCTCCGTGCGGATGACGCGCGTGGCGGTACGCGTGCGTGACTTGGTCACGGGCTCGCCGCTCTGGCATGATGAGCAAACGGAACCGTGTCCCGTTTGAACATACGGAACACTGTTCCGCTTAGCAACCCGATGGATGGCATGCCTCGGGATGACATGCCTATGGGCGGCATGCCGACGGGTGGCATGCAGGCTGATGGCATGTCGGCCGGTGGCGGGCCGGGCGGCGGAGAGCGGGCCGGGCGGTGGGCCGGCAGGCAGAGACAGAGTCAGAGTCAGAGTCAGAGACAGAGTCGGAGACGGCGGAGAGGGCGGCGCAGTGAACGACGGCGACGGCGACGGCGACCGGGGCGCGGGGCACACGGCCCGGCCCCAGCGGGCGGACGCCCGGCGCAACAAGGAGACCCTGCTCGACGCGGCCGCCGCGATCTTCGTCACGGCGGGCGTGGAGGCTCCGGTGCGCGACATCGCGGCCAGGGCCGGCGTCGGGACGGCCACGATCTACCGCCACTTCCCGACGCGGGCGGACCTCATCATCGCCGTCTACCGGCACCAGGTCGACGCCTGCGCCGAGGCGGGTCCGGCCCTGCTGGCGGAAGGTCCGACCCCGCACGCCGCGCTGGGGCGGTGGATCGACCTCTTCGTGGACTTCCTGGTCACCAAGCACGGACTCGCCGCCGTGCTCCAGTCCGACAACGCGGGCTTCGAGACGCTGCACACGTACTTCCTCGACCGCCTCGTGCCCGTGTGCGGCCGTCTGCTCGACGCCGCGGCCGCCTCCGGTGAGATCCGGCCCGGCTTCCAGGCCTACGAGGTCATGCGCGGCGTCGGCAATCTGTGCGTCGGCGCGGACAACGATCCCCGCTACGACCCGCGCCGACTGGTCGAACTCCTCGTCGCGGGACTGCGCCGGCCGCACTGACCGCCGTCGGGCGGCCCGCGCGGGCCGCCCGCCCCGCCCGGCTCACCCCTCCCGGCGTACCGCGCCCGCCAGGATCCAGCCCTCGACCGCCTCGTACTGGCGGCGCTGCTCCTCCGCCTTGCGACGGCCCGAGACCACCGTGCCCAGCCAGCCGAAGGCGAAGCCCAGGGGGACGGTCACGATGCCCGTGGTGGTGAAGGGGAACCAGTTGAAGTCGGCCTCGGGGAAGGCGGAGACGGGCGAGCCCGAGACCAGGTTGGTGCCCGGCATGAGGAGCAGCACGGACAGGGTGCCGCCGATCAGGGTGGCCAGGAGGCCCGTGCGGGTGTAGCGGCGCCAGAAGAGGCTGTAGACGAGGGCGGGGGCGAGCGCCGAGGCGCCGAGGCAGAAGGAGAGGGTGACCAGGGGCTGCAGGCTGCGGTGCTGGACCTGGGCGGCGAGCAGGATCGTCGGGACGCCGACGGCCAGCGCGGACAGCCGGGCCAGGAGCATCTCGCGGCTCGCCGACATGTGCGGGTCGCGTGCCGCGAAGACGTCGTGGGCGAGGGAGTTGGCGCAGGCCAGGATCATGCCGGCGACCGAGGCAAGCACGGTGAGGAAGATGGCCGTCGTGACCGTCGTGAAGAGCAGGGTCTCGGCCGTGGACACCTCGCTGCCGAAGGCGGCCCGGGAGCCCAGCAGGTAGGCGGTGTTGCCCTGCGGGTCGGCCTGCGCGATCACCGCGCGGCCGACGATCGCCGTCGCGCCGAAGCCGACGACCGTCATGACCAGCACGAACAGCGCGACGCCGGAGACCGCCCAGGACATCGACCGGCGTACCTGACGGGCGCTGGAGGCGGTGTACATGCGCATGGTGATGTGGGGCAGACAGGCGCCGCCCAGCACGACCGACAACTGAGCGGTGATCATGTCGACGCGAGGGAAGGGACCGCCGGCGAACTCCAGCCCCGAGCGCAGGAAGGCGTCGCCGACCCCGCTGCCCTCGGCCGCCGCGTCGAAGAGGGCGCCCGGGTTCCAGTCGAAGCGGTAGAGGACGAGCAGGGCGATGACCGTGCCGGAGCCGAGCAGCATCACGATCTTCAGCATCTGGATGAGGGCGGTGCCCTTCATGCCGCCGATCGCCGCGTAGCTGATCATCAGCACGCCCATGCAGACGACGCACCCCGTCTTCACCGAGGCGCCGGAGAACCCCAGGATGAAGGCGAGCAGCTGACCGGTGCCGGCGAGCTGCACGAGCATCATCGGCAGCAGCGCGGTGAGCGTCACCGCGCACGCCGTGATGCGCACCGCCCGCCCCGGCATACGGCGGGCCAGCGCGTCGCCCATGGTGAACCGGCCCGCGTTGCGCAGCGGTTCGGCCAGCAGGAACATCAGCAGCATCAGCGAGAGGGCGGTACTGAGGGCGAGGACGACGCCGTCGTAGCCGCACAGCGCGATCACCCCGCCGGTGCCGAGGACGGTGGCCGCCGAGATGTAGTCCCCCGCGATGGCCAGGCCGTTGCGCAGCGGGGAGAGGGAGCGGTAGCCGGTGTAGAACTCGGCGAGGTCGTCGCGGTCGGGACCGGTCATCACGCACAGCAGCAGCGTGATCGTGGCGATCGCGGTGAACGCGACGAGGGACATCGTCTGCGCGTCGTCGCTGAACTCCGTCATCGTCCGGCCTCCTTGGTACGGGTTCCGCGCGCGTCCCGCTTCGCGTCGATCTCGGAGAGTTTGCGGATGCGGTCCGCGAGCGGGTCCACATGGCGGCGGGCGGTCCGCTCGTACAGGACGATCGCCAGACAGGTGACCGGGAGCTGGAGCAGGGCGAGCAGCAGACCCGCGGGGATACCGGTGGCGACCCTGCCGGTCATCAGGGACGGCGCGAACGCCGACAGGACCAGGAAGACGACGAAGTAGCCGAGCGCGGTGAGTGTGGCCACCCGCCGCTGGCGGCGGTAGGCGCCGCGCAGGACCCGCAGGTCGCTGTGGCGGCCCAGCGGGCCGTGGTCGGCCGGCCGGCGCCGAGGCGGTTCGGGCGGCCGGGGTGGCGGCTGCCATGGGTAGGTCGGGCCGGGGTGTGACGGGTCGTGTGACATCCCGTGCTCCTTGCGTGGCTCGGGTCCGTGGCGGCGGACCGCAGGGAGTGGGGGGTGGTGCGAGGGCGCACGTTACTCGGGAGTACGGCGGCTGCGAAGAGTTTTCACCAAACTGAGTGGTCGGTATGCGCTTACTGCACGAAATACCGCCTGACCTGGGGTGTTACCCGCGTTAACCCCACGGCTGTGTGGCTTCTGTGGGCGTTGTGGCGATCATCTGCACAGAATCGTGGTGAGGCCATCGACCCATCGACCCATCGGTCCATCGACCCATCGGTCCATCGGTCCATCGGCCCATCGACCCGTCGGCCGGTCGGCCGGTCGGCCGGTCGGCCGGTGAGTCCGCCGGGCCGTCACCGATCGGGCCGTCACCGGTGGGTCCGCCGGCCGGTCAGTCGGTCAGCCGGCCGGTCCGCCGGTCGGCCGGTCCGTCAGTCCGTCAGTACGGGGAAC
This sequence comes from Streptomyces sp. NPDC002884, assembly GCF_040295245.1. Classification (NCBI taxonomy): domain Bacteria; kingdom Bacillati; phylum Actinomycetota; class Actinomycetes; order Kitasatosporales; family Streptomycetaceae; genus Streptomyces; species Streptomyces sp. NPDC002884. The sequence continues at coordinate 18,925 of NZ_JBEOVB010000021.1, forward strand.
CTTCGTGGGGCCACGCACAGCAGCACCAGGAAGGCGAGTGCCGCCGCGCAGGCCGCGCCCAGATAGACGGCGTGCACGGCGCTCGCGACGGCGTCCCGGACGGTTTCGGGCGCCGCGTCGGCGGCCAGGGCGCGGTTGACGGAGTCCAGGTCGCCCGCGCCGCCCAGCCGGGCCGCCAGCACCCCGTTGGCGACCGCGCCGAACACCGACGCGCCGATCGTCTGCCCGGTCTGGCGGCAGAACAGCACGGACGCGGTCGTGGTGCCGCGTTCCGACCAGCCCACGGTCGACTGCACACCGACCAGGAGCGGGAGCTGGAAGAGGCCCAGCGCGGCGCCGAGCAGCAGCATCAGCAGGGCCGGCTGCCAGGCTTCGCCGGGATACGGCAGGAACGGGAACGCGAACAGGATCAGCGTGGCCGCGCCGATGCCCAGCAACGCCGTGTCGCGGAAGCCGATGCGCCGGTAGACGTGCTGGCTGAGGGCGGCGGAGAGCGGCCAGCTCAGGGTCCAGACGGAGAGGACGAACCCGGCGGCCACGGGCTCCAGGCCCAGCACCGACTGGGCGTACGTCGGCAGGAACACCGTCGGGGCCACCATCAGCAGACCCAGCGCGCCCAGCGCGAGGTTGACCGCCGCGATCGTGCGGCGGCGCCACACCCAGCCAGGGATGATCGGTTCCGCGGCCCGGCGTTCGATGACGACGACGAGCCCGGCCAGCGCCAGCCCGGTACCGAACAGGGCGAGCGACGGCCCCGACAGCCACGGCCACGCCACTCCGCCCTGCACCAGCGCGGTCAGCAGCACCCCGCCGCACGCGAACACCGTCAGCGCGCCCGCCCAGTCGACACGCGCGCGTGTACGCGACGCGCCACCCGTCGCGCGCACCCACGACCGTACCCACGACCCGCCACGCGCGCGTGGCGGCGGTTCCTGCCCGGCCGGCGACGACTGCCGTTGGGGCTCGTGCAGATGACGGACGATCAGCCACAACGCCACCGCGCCGATCGGCAGGTTGACGAGGAAGATCCAGCGCCAGTCCGCGTAGGCGGCCAGAAGCCCGCCGATGCCGGGCCCCGCGACCGCCGACACCGCCCACACCGTGGACAGTTTCGACTGGATCTTCGGCCGCTCCTTCAGCGGATACAGGTCGGCGGCGAGTGTCTGCACCGTGCCCTGCAACGCCCCGCCGCCCAGACCCTGCACGATGCGGAACGCGATCAGCGCCCCCATGTTCCAGGCCAGGGCGCACAGCAGCGAGCCGAGCAGGAAGAGGGCCGCCCCGGCGACCAGCACCGGCTTGCGGCCGAAGGTGTCGGACAGCTTGCCGTAGACGGGCAGGGTGACGGTCACGGCGAGCAGATAGCCGGAGAACAGCCAGGAGAAGACGGAGAACCCGCCCAGGTCGCCGACGATCTGCGGGACGGCCGTGGAGACCACGGTGGAGTCGAGGGCGGCCAGTGCCATGGAGAGCATGAGAGCGGCGACGACCGCTCCCCGTCTGTGCGGTGCGGTCGGCCGCGCGGCCTCGCGTGTCGCCGGCTGGATGTCCCCCACCTGATGTCCTCCCCGTGTCTCCCGTGCCCCTTGCATCCAACTGCCGGAGCTCAGCTTCCCACTTGACCCTCGCGTAGCGGGAGGGCGGAGCCTGACGGGGCCGGAGGGTGGAGACGACCCCGAAGGACCTCCACCTCGCGGTGGACGGCCCCTAGGGGTACCTCCGTACTACGGCTCGGGGAGGGTTCGTACTGCCGGAGGAGGAGAAGGGCGGGGTCCCGTCCTTAACCTGGCTTTACGCCGCTGGGGGGCGGCCGGCACCACTTCCGGGGGGTGGGGTTAACCCCCCGGAAAGACGGGCCCGAGCACCAGCGCGGGAGACCCCCTCCCGCCGACAGACTCTTCGACGTAGCGCCTCGCACCATCCCTTGATCGTCCGATGCGCCGCGCATCCGCTTCTGACATCCGACATAGGAGACGTACCGTGACTTCGGCTGTGACCATTCCCAGGCACGGGGGCACTGGAGGGCGTACGGCCGTAGCCGCGCGAGCGCGGCAGGTCGTCAAGGCGTACGGGTCCGGTGAGACCCGCGTCGTCGCCCTGGACCACGTCGACGTGGACATCGCCCGCGGCCAGTTCACCGCGATCATGGGCCCCTCGGGGTCCGGCAAGTCCACGCTGATGCACTGCCTCGCCGGTCTCGACACCGTCTCGTCCGGGCAGATCTACCTGGACGAGACCGAGATCACCGGGCTCAAGGACAAGAAGCTCACCAAGCTGCGCCGGGACCGCATCGGGTTCATCTTCCAGGCGTTCAACCTGCTGCCCACGCTCAACGCGATAGAGAACATCACGCTGCCGATGGACATCGCCGGCCGCAAGCCGGACAAGGCGTGGCTGAACCAGGTCGTGGAGACCGTCGGGCTCGCCGACCGCCTCAGGCACCGGCCCACCCAGCTCTCCGGCGGTCAGCAGCAGCGCGTCGCCGTGGCCCGCGCCCTCGCCGCCCGCCCGGAGATCATCTTCGGGGACGAGCCCACCGGGAACCTCGACTCGCGCGCGGGCGCCGAGGTCCTGGGCTTCCTGCGCCGCTCGGTGGACGACCTGGGCCAGACCATCGTCATGGTCACGCACGACCCGGTGGCGGCCTCGTACGCGGACCGGGTGCTGTACCTCGCGGACGGCCGGATCGTCGACGAGATGTTCAAGCCGACCGCCGAGACCGTCCTGGACCGGATGAAGGACTTCGACGCGCGGGGGCGTACGTCATGACCGTCATGAAGACCTCGATGCGCAACTTCTACGCGCACAAGGGGCGCATGGCCCTGTCGGCCGTGGCGGTCCTGCTGTCGGTGGCGTTCGTCTGCGGGACGCTCGTCTTCACCGACACGATGAACACCACCTTCGACAAACTCTTCGCCAGCACCTCCTCCGATGTGACGGTGAGCGCGAAGAGCGCCTCGGACACCGGTGAGACGACCTCCGACAACGGCAAGCCGCCGGTCATGCCGGCCTCCGTGCTCGGTGACGTCCGCAAGGCGGACGGGGTGAAGTCGGCGGAGGGGACCGTCTTCTCGACCTCCGCGACCGTCGTCGACGCCGACAAGGACAGCCTGTCGCCCTCCAGCGGCGCGCCCACCATCGTCGGCAACTGGAACGGCAACGACGCCCGCACCATGGAGATCACCGACGGCGCGGCGCCCAAGGGCTCCGACCAGGTGATGGTGGACGCGGACACCGCCGACAAGCACCACCTGAAGCTCGGCGACGAGATCGGCGTGATCACCGCGGTCGGCACGCACACCGCGAAGGTCTCCGGCATCGCCGCCTTCCAGGTCACCAACCCCGGCGCGGCGATCTTCTACCTGGACACGAAGACCGCCCAGCAGGCCCTGGTCGGCGAGTCGAACGTCTACACGAACGTCAATGTGACGGCCGCGTCCGGGGTGAGCGACGCGCAGCTCAAGAAGAACGTGGCTGCCGCGATCGGCGCCGACTACAAGGTGCAGACGGCCAAGGAGACCGCCGACGCCAACCGGGACAGCGTCGGGGGCTTCCTGGACGTGATGAAGTACGCGATGCTCGGCTTCGCCGGGATCGCCTTCCTCGTCGGCATCTTCCTGATCATCAACACCTTCTCCATGCTGGTCGCGCAGCGCACCCGTGAGATCGGCCTGATGCGGGCCATCGGCTCCAGCCGCAAGCAGGTCAACCGGTCCGTGCTCGCGGAGGCCCTGCTGCTGGGCGTGGTCGGCTCGCTCCTCGGCGTCGGCGCGGGCGTCGGCATCGCGGTCGGCCTGATGAAGCTCATGGGCATGACCGGCATGAACCTGTCCACGGACGACCTGACGGTCGCCTGGACGACCCCCGTGGTCGGCATGGTCCTCGGCGTCGTCGTCACGGTGCTGGCGGCCTACCTCCCGGCCCGCCGGGCCGGCAAGGTCTCCCCGATGGCCGCGCTGCGCGACGCGGGCGCCCCCGCCGACGCCAAGGCGGGCGCCGTACGGGCCCTCATCGGCCTGGTCCTCACCGGCGCCGGAGGTTTCGGCCTCTACCTCGCCTCCGTCGCCGACAAGGCCGCCGAGGGCTCCCTCTGGCTGGGCCTGGGCGTGGTGCTGAGCCTGATCGGCTTCGTGGTGATCGGCCCGCTGCTGGCGGGCGTGGTGGTCCGGGTGCTGGGCGCCGTCGTGCTGCGGGCCTTCGGCCCGGTCGGACGGATGGCGGAGCGCAACGCGCTGCGCAACCCGCGCCGCACCGGCGCCACGGGCGCGGCCCTGATGATCGGCCTCGCGCTGGTCGCCTGTCTGTCGGTGGTCGGCTCCTCCATGGTCGCCTCCGCCACGGAGGAGCTCGACAAGAGCGTCGGCACGGACTTCATCATCCAGAGCGACGGCGGTCAGCTGATGACCCCGCAGGCGGTGCAGGCCATCAAGGCGACCCCGGGCCTGGAGCGGGTCACCGAGTACAAGTGGACCCAGGCCGACTTCACCACGCCCGACGGCAAGAAGCTCGACAAGACGGCGATCACGGCGGCCGACCCGACCTACGCGACCGACCTCCGCGTCGAGACCGTCGCCGGCGACCTGACCGACGCCTACCGTCCCGACTCGATGTCCGTCCACGAGAAGTTCGCCAAGGACCACAAGATCACCCTCGGCTCCGAGATCTCCGTGGCCTTCAAGAACGGATCCACGGCCCGACTGACGGTCCGCGCGATCACCAGCAGTGACGTCGTCATCGACCAGGGCGCGATGTACACCTCCATCGCCACCCTCAAGAAGTACGTCCCGGCCGACAAGCTGCCGCTCGACGACCTGGTCTTCGCCACGGCGAAGGACGGGCAGCAGGACGCCGCGTACACGTCCCTGAAGGCGGCGCTGCACGACTACCCGCAGTACACCGTCCGCGATCAGACCGACTACAAGCAGGAGCTGAAGGACCAGATCGGGCAGCTGCTGAACCTGATCTACGGCCTGCTCGCCCTCGCGATCATCGTCGCCGTCCTGGGCGTGGTGAACACCCTCGCCCTGTCGGTGGTGGAGCGCACGAGGGAGATCGGCCTGATGCGGGCGATCGGTCTCTCCCGCCGCCAGCTGCGCCGCATGATCCGCATGGAGTCGGTCGTCATCGCCCTCTTCGGTGCCCTGCTGGGCCTCGGCCTGGGCATGGGCTGGGGAGCCACCGCCCAGCAGCTCCTCGCGCTCCAGGGCCTCGACGTCCTCGAGATCCCGTGGCCGACGATCATCGGCGTGTTCATCGGCTCCGCCTTCGTGGGCCTGTTCGCCGCCCTGATCCCGGCGTTCCGCGCGGGCCGCATGAACGTCCTGAACGCGATCGCGACGGACTAGCCCCTCCCGAACCAGCCCCTCCCGAACCAGCCCGGCACCGAGAAGAACGGGGGTCTTCTCGGTGCCGGGCTCATTCGTGTCCGCCGGCCGGTCCGGCGCTCGAGGACGAGGCCGTTCGGGCCGGAGGCGGGGGTCCTGGGCGGCGGTCCCCGGGGCCGGAGAGGGAAGGGGCGGCGGGGGCGAGGGGCGTCGCGCGCGGCCCCCACCGCCCCCCGGGTTGTCCACAGCCCCCGACGGACACCCCCGCCCCGACGTACGCTGGACACCCCCGGCCCGTGACACGCGTCGGGCCCTTCGCGTTGCCCACCCCGGACCCCGGTACGCCCGCATCCCCGAAGAACGCCGCGTACCCGGGCCCCTCGGACGGAAAGCCCCCCATGAGCCTGCACGGTCTGCTCGACGCCGTCGTCAAGGACAGCGCCCTCGCGGAAGCGATCCCCGCGGCCGCCGACGGCAACCGCATGCACGTCGACCTCGTCGGCCCCCCGGCGGCCCGCCCCTTCGCCATCGCCGCCCTCGCCCGCGAGACCGGCCGCACGGTCCTCGCGGTGACGGCCACCGGCCGCGAGGCCGAGGACCTGGCGGCCGCCCTGCGCTCGCTGCTGCCGGCGGACGGCGTGGTGGAGTACCCGTCCTGGGAGACGCTCCCGCACGAGCGCCTCAGCCCGCGCAGCGACACCGTCGGCCGCCGTCTCGCCGTTCTGCGCCGTCTGGCCCACCCGCGCCCCGACGACCCGGAGACCGGCCCGGTCTCGGTCGTCGTGGCGCCGGTCCGCTCGGTGCTCCAGCCGCAGGTCAAAGGCCTCGGCGAGCTGGAACCCGTGGCTCTGCGCACGGGCCGTACGGCCGACCTGAACGAGATCGTCGAAGCCCTCGCCGCAGCCGCCTACGCGCGCGTGGAGCTCGTCGAGAAGCGCGGCGAGTTCGCCGTACGGGGCGGCATCCTGGACGTGTTCCCGCCGACCGAGGAACACCCCCTGCGCGTCGAGTTCTGGGGCGACGAGGTGGAGGAGATCCGCTACTTCAAGGTCGCCGACCAGCGCTCACTGGAGGTCGCCGAACACGGCCTGTGGGCCCCGCCGTGCCGTGAACTCCTGTTGACGCAGGACGTGCGCACGCGTGCGCGTGCCCTCGCCGAGGAGCACCCCGAGCTCGGCGAACTGCTCGGCAGGATCGCCGAGGGCATCGCCGTCGAGGGCATGGAGTCCCTGGCCCCGGTGCTGGTCGACGACATGGAGCTGCTGATCGACGTCCTGCCCGAGGGCGCGATGGCCGTCGTCTGCGACCCGGAGCGGGTACGCACGCGTGCCACCGACCTCGTGGCGACGTCCCAGGAGTTCCTCCAGGCGTCCTGGGCGGCCACCGCCGGCGGCGGTGAGGCACCCATCGACGTCGACGCGGCCTCCCTGTGGTCCATCGCGGACGTCCGCGACCACGCGCGCGAGCTGGACATGATGTGGTGGTCGGTGTCGCCGTTCGCGGCCGACGAGTCGTTCACCCATGCCGCTGACGCGGCGGGGTCCGCCGACACGCTGAAGCTCGGCATGCACGCCCCCGAGACCTACCGCGGCGACACCGCCAAGGCCCTGGCCGACACCAAGGGCTGGCTGGCCGACGGCTGGAGCGTCGCCTTCGTCACCGAGGCGCACGGCCCGGCGGCCCGCACCGTCGAGGTGCTCGGCGGCGAGGGCGTCGCGGCCCGCCTGGACGCCGACCTGGCCGAGCTCGGCCCGTCCCTGGTGCACGTCTCCTGTGGCTCGATCGACTACGGCTTCGTCGACCCGGTGCTCCGTCTCGCCGTCCTCACGGAGACCGACCTGACCGGCCAGAAGGCGGCCGGCAAGGACGGCGCCCGGATGCCCGCGCGCCGCAGGAAGACCATCGATCCGCTCACCCTGGAGGCGGGCGACTACATCGTCCACGAGCAGCACGGCGTGGGCCGCTACATCGAGATGGTGCAGCGCACGGTCCAGGCCGCCACGCGCGAGTACCTCGTCGTGGAGTACGCGCCCGCCAAGCGCGGCCAGCCCGGCGACCGTCTCTACATCCCGACCGACCAGCTGGAGCAGATCACCAAGTACGTCGGCGGCGAGGCCCCCACGCTGCACCGGCTCGGGGGCGCCGACTGGACGAAGACCAAGGCGCGCGCGAAGAAGGCGGTCAAGGAGATCGCCGCCGACCTGATCAAGCTGTACAGCGCGCGGATGGCGGCCCCCGGTCACGCCTTCGGCGCGGACACCCCCTGGCAGCGCGAGCTGGAGGACGCCTTCCCCTACGTGGAGACGCCCGACCAGCTGACCACCATCGCCGAGGTCAAGGACGACATGGAGAAGACGGTTCCGATGGACCGCCTGATCTGCGGCGACGTCGGCTACGGCAAGACGGAGATCGCCGTCCGGGCCGCCTTCAAGGCCGTCCAGGACGGCAAGCAGGTCGCCGTCCTGGTGCCCACCACCCTCCTCGTGCAGCAGCACTTCGGGACGTTCAGCGAGCGGTACGCGCAGTTCCCGGTGAACGTCAGGGCGCTGTCCCGCTTCCAGACGGACACGGAGGCGAAGGCCACCCTGGAGGGGCTGCGCGAGGGCGCGGTGGACATCGTCATCGGCACCCACCGCCTGTTCTCCTCCGAGACCAAGTTCAAGGACCTCGGCCTCGTCATCGTCGACGAGGAGCAGCGCTTCGGCGTCGAGCACAAGGAGCAGCTGAAGAAGCTGCGCGCGAACGTGGACGTCCTGACGATGTCGGCGACCCCGATCCCCAGGACCCTGGAGATGGCGGTGACGGGCATCCGCGAGATGTCGACGATCACCACGCCCCCGGAGGAGCGCCACCCGGTGCTCACCTTCGTCGGCCCGTACGAGCAGAAGCAGATCGGCGCCGCCATCCGCCGCGAACTGCTGCGCGAGGGCCAGGTCTTCTACATCCACAACCGGGTCGAGTCGATCGACCGCGCGGCGGCGAAACTGCGCGAGATCGTGCCCGAGGCGCGCATCGCCACCGCCCACGGCCAGATGTCGGAGACGGCGCTGGAGCAGGTCGTCGTCGACTTCTGGGAGAAGAAGTTCGATGTGCTCGTCTCGACGACGATCGTCGAGTCCGGCATCGACATCTCCAACGCGAACACGCTGATCGTGGAGCGCGGAGACACCTTCGGGCTGTCCCAGCTGCACCAGCTGCGCGGCCGGGTCGGACGAGGGCGCGAGCGGGGCTACTCGTACTTCCTCTACCCCCCGGAGAAGCCCCTCACGGAGACCGCCCACGAGCGTCTCGCCACGATCGCCCAGCACACCGAGATGGGCGCGGGCATGTACGTGGCGATGAAGGACCTGGAGATCCGGGGCGCCGGAAACCTGCTCGGCGGCGAGCAGTCCGGTCATATCGCGGGCGTCGGCTTCGACCTGTACGTCCGGATGGTCGGCGAGGCCGTCGCGGACTACCGGCGTCAGCTGGAGTCCGGCGGGGTCGAGGAGGAGCCGCCGCTCGAGGTCAAGGTCGAGCTGCCCGTCGACGCGCACGTCCCGCACGACTACGCGCCGGGCGAGCGGCTGCGCCTCCAGGCCTACCGGTCCATCGCCTCCGCCAACTCGGAGGAGGACGTCAAGGCGGTCCGCGAGGAACTCGTCGACCGCTACGGCAAGTTGCCGGAGCCGGTGGAGAACCTGCTGCTGGTGGCGGGACTGCGGATGCTGGCACGCGCGTGTGGCGTCGGCGAGATCGTGCTCCAGGGCGCCAACATCCGCTTCGCGCCGGTGGAGTTGCGCGAGTCCCAGGAGCTGCGCCTCAAGCGGCTCTACCCCGGGACCGTCCTGAAGCCGGCCGCGCACCAGATCCTGGTGCCCCGTCCGAAGACCGCGAAGGTCGGCGGCAAGCCGCTGGTCGGACGGGAACTGCTGGGCTGGGTAGGCGAGCTGCTGGCATCGGTCCTGGGGTCGTAGGGCGAGCCACCGGGCCACCGTCGCGGTCGCGGTCGTTGTAGCCGTCGTGGTCGTGGTCGTGGTCGTGTTCGGTCATCGGGCCACCGGTCGGATCCGTCCGCCGGTGGCCTCGGCCAGGGCCGACGCGAGACGGTTGCGGACGGCGACCTGGGCCGCGATGCGCTCGTCCATGACCGCGAGGCGCCGCAGCGCGACCCGCAGATTGCGGCCGCTCGGCGGCGACGCCGTGACGTCCCGGTCCAGGCACGGCAGGAAGACGCGTGCGTCGTCCAGGGTGAGTCCCGCGTCCACCAGATGACGGATGTTGCGGACACGGACGACGACGCAGGGGTCGTAGAGCCGGTAGCCGTTGGCGGCCCGCTCGGAGTCGATGAGTCCCGCCTGTTCGTAGTGCCGCAGGGCGCGCGGTGAGACTCCGGTGGCCCTGCCGACCTCGCCGATGCGCAGGGGGCGTCCGGGCGGACGGGAGGGATCCTCACGCGGGCGGAGGCGGTCGTCGTCGTCCGGGCCGGGCTGCTGCATGCGCGCCAGTCTCATGCGACCACCGCTCCGCCGTCCACCGGGAGGATCACGCCCGTGATGAACGACGCCTGGGGTGAGGCCAGTTGGGTGATCGCCCAGGCGATCTCCGGCGGCCGGCCGACCCGGCCGAGCGGGGTGTGCGCGAGCTGCCACTCGCGGATCGCCACCCGCTGCTCGGGGGTGTGGCCGCTGTGGTCGGCGATCGGCGTCTCGACCGCGCCGGGCGCCACCGCGGCGACGCGGATCCCGAGCGGCGCGAGCTCGACCGCCCAGCTGCGCGTGAGCACTTCGAGGGCCGCCTTGCCCGCCGCGTACAGGGAGTTGCCGGGCCAGCCGCGCTGTCCGACGGCCGTCGTCACGTTCACGACGACGCCCCGGGTGTTCGTGAGGGCGGGCAGCGCGGCCTGGGTGAGCAGGACGGGGGCGATCAGGTTCGTCGCGAGCTGGGGCCGGACGGAGTCCCGCGTGTAGGTGCGCAGGGACTTGGTGTCGACGACCGCCGCGTTGTTGACCAGGACGTCGACACGGCCGCCGCCCCGCTCCAGGGCCGTACCGACGACGGTGGCCGGTCCGTCCTCCGCGGTGATGTCCACGGCGAGCGGGACGATGCGGTCCCGGTCGTACGCGGCGGTCTCGGCGAGGGGTGCCGGGCGCCGGCCCACGGCGATCACGCGCGCTCCCTGCGCGGCGAAGGCATGGGCGGTGGCGCGGCCGATCCCGGTGCCGGCGCCGGTGACGATGACGGTACGGCTGCTGTTCTGCTGGCTCATGGGGCGATCGTCGGACCCTGACACCGGCGTCAGGGTCAAGCGCGCGCCGGGACCCCGCCGGCCTCAGGCGGAGGGGAACAGGTTCATGGGCAGCGCGCGGAACACCTCCTCGGGGTCCTCGTCGCCCAGGAGGCCGTCGAGGTTGTGGCCGAGCAGGAGGGTGGCGAAGCCGTGGGCCAGGGACCAGACCGCGATACGGGCCCGCCGGGCGTCCGTGCCGTCCCCGGCGGGTGCGGGTGCGGGTGCGGGTGCGGATGTGGATGTGGGTGGGGGTGCCGTGGTGGCGATGGCGTCGGTCAGGGCGGCGGCGGACAGGGCGCGGGCCGTGGTCAGCTCCAGGTCGTCGGCGCGCAGCAGCCCGGGCGAGAACATCACCTGGAAGTGCGCCGGGTGCTCGCGCGCGAAGCGGACGTAGCGCGCGCCCGCCTCCCGTAGGTCCGCCGCCTCCGCCAGCGCGGTGGCCAGCAGACCGTGTCCCTCCGCCGCGATCGCCGTCAGCAGACCCGTGCGGTCCCGGAAGTGGTGGGCCGGCGCCGCGTGCGAGACGCCGGCGCGGCGGGCCAGGTCGCGCAGGCTCAGGCCGGTGGGGCCGTCGGTGGCGATGACGTCGAGGGCGGCGGTCAGGATGGCGCGCCGCAGGTCACCGTGGTGGTAGGGGCGGTCGTTCATGGGCAGCAGCGTACGCGGTATCTAGTCATTGACAAGTTCGCGAGGCTCGGGCAATCTTGTCAGTGTCAAGTTGTGGCCGATGTCCGAACGCGACGAGGGGGAGACGTCATGTCCGAGAATCGCGAGAACCAGGTGACCGAACAGGCCGAGCGAGGCGAGCGGGGCGAACAGGCCGAGCGGGGCGAACAGGTCGCGCCCGGCCAGGCCCGTCGGCTCTGGCATCTGCTGGAGCCGCTGCACGCGGTGATGTACTACGCGCCGGAGGTCTTCGAGGAGGCCGGCGCGCTCGGCTACTCGACCGAGGACCGCTGGGGGAGCTACTTCCCGCTCCGTGCGGCCCCGTTGGGACCGGTGAGCGCCGAGGCGGTGACCTCGGCCTTCTACAGCTTCCGGCCCGGCATGGTCGCCCGGCATGTCGAGGGCGCCTGGAAGGTCGCCGCCCCCGAAGCCGCCCTGGCGGCGAGACTGAGAGGCATCGACCGGCTGTACCGCAAGCTGTTCGGTGACCTGGTGGACAGCCCCGAGCTGGCCGAGGCCGCCGCCCTCGCCCGCCGCGCCGCCGAGGCGGCGGACACGGCGGGGCGTCCGCTCGCCGCGGCCAACGCCGCGCTGGACTGGCCGAGCGAGCCCCACCTCCAGCTCTGGCAGGCGGCGACCGTCCTGCGTGAGCACCGCGGGGACGGTCACCTCGCCGCCCTGCTCCTCGCCGGCCTCGACCCGACCGAGGCGCTCGTCTCCTTCGCCGCGATAGGCGCCGCGTCCGTCGAACGCTTCGAGAGCCGCGGCTGGACCCACGAGGAGTGGACGGCGGCGAGCGAGCGGCTGACGTCCAGAGGGCTGCTGGAGACGGACGGTACGGCGACGGAGGCGGGCCGCGACCTGCGCCGCCGCATCGAACAGGACACCGACCGGCTGGCCCTCGGCCCCTGGCAGGCTCTCGGCCCGCAGTCCACGGAGCGTCTGGCCGCGCTTCTCGGCGACTACTGGGTCGCGGTGCTGGGATCCGGCCTGCTGCCCTCGGAGTCGACGCTCGGCATCGGGAGGGTGTGAGCGGCGCCGCCGCCGCGGGTGGCAGGGCGAAGCCGCCCGCGGCGGGTTGGCTCTGCGCGGGCGGCCTCATGTGCCGGGTGATGTCGGTGGCTCGGCCCCCATGAGTCTTCGGGCCGGGCTGCGGCCGAATCTGCGGCCGGGTCCGGGGCGATTCTGCGGGCTAGGGCTGTTCGGGCCGTTCCTCGTCCATGCCGAGCCGCTCGTGCAGCTTCTGCTGCCCGGAGTCGACCTGGGACTCGTACTTGTTGCCCGTCTTCTCGTTCGCCTTCCGCTCCGCGGCGTCGGACATGTTCCTGGCCTTGTCCTGCGCCGCCTTGTTGCTCTTGAACCTGTCGAGGATGCCCATCCAGAGCTCCTTCCGGAGGTGTCTCCATCGACGATATTCCCGACAAGTACGAGATGCCCACTTGGGTCGCGGGTGGTCTGGACCTCCCGACTGCCCCCGAGCGCCCCCTCGCTACCGTGTGTGCCAGTCCCCGTCAGGGGAAAGCGCCCTGTGCGGGGTGGTGTCGGGCAGGCAAGGGGAGGGGCGCGTGAGGCGTCTGAGGGGCGGGGCGGCGGTTGCCGCTGTGCTGATGTGTGCCGTTTCGGTGGCCGGATGCAAGGAGCAGGTGACCGGCTCGGACTCCGGTTCCGGCGCGGGTTCGGCTTCCGGTGGTGCGGGAGCGACGGCGGGCGGTGGTGCGGGGAGCGGCGGAGCGGCCCTCGCGGCGGCCGAGTCGCTGACGGTGAAGGGGAGAGCACCCAAGACCGGCTACGACCGGGAGAAGTTCGGCTCCGCCTGGGCGGACACCGACTCGAACAGCTGCGACACCCGCGACGACATCCTCAAGCGCGATCTGGAGGAGGTGAAGTTCACCGGCGGCGTGTGCAAGGTGTCCTACGGCGTACTGGAGTCGGACCCGTACTCCGGGAAGGACGTGACGTACCGGCGTGGCAGCAGCAAGGTCGACATCGACCATGTGGTCGCCCTGTCCGACGCCTGGCAGAAGGGCGCCAAGTACTGGGACGCCGGCAAGCGGATAGCTCTCGCCAACGATCCGCTCAACCTCCTGGCCGTCGACGCGAGCACCAACCGTTCCAAGGGGGACGGCGACACGGCGACCTGGCTGCCGCCCAACAAGGCCTACCGGTGCACCTATGTCGCGGCGCAGGTCGCCGTGAAGAAGAAGTACGAACTGTGGGTCACCGCGGCGGAGAAGTCCGCGATGGAGAAGGTCCTGGAGACCTGCCCCGCCCAGAAACTCCCCACCGGGGGCAACCCCACGAAGGCACCGGAGCGTTTCCACGCGGGGTGAGCAGGCCGGCAGTGCGCCTGCGGCCCTATGACGACCCCACGGCAGCCCCGGTGCTCCAGGTGCCTCGGCGGCTGCCGAAGTCGCTCAGCTCGCCGAGGCGCCTGGGACAGCCGAAGCCGCCGAGCTCGCCGAAGCACCGGGGGCGGCCGAAGCCGCCGAGGCGCCCGAAGCGTCTGGGGCCGCCAAGAGGCCGCCGGGGCCGCCGATCCCGCCGAAGCACCCAGGGCGGCTGAAACGACCGAGGGGGCCCGGGGCGCCGAAACTGCCGAGGCCGCCGAGGCCGCCAAGGCCGTCGAGGCCGTCGAGGCCGTCGAGGCCGCTGAAAATCCGGTCCCGGCTGGTCGTCTCCTCGCCTACCGTGACCGCATGGAACTGAAGGTGTCCAGCCTCGCCGATCGTCCCGACATGCTCGGTCCGGTCCAGGACATGCCCGATACCTGGCCGGAGTTCGCGACACAGGACCTGGTGGGCAACGGGCACTACGGCCGGATCCCGGTCGAGTTCCCGGAGTATGTGCTGTTCGCGCAGGACGAGCAGGAGCAGGTCGTCGCCCATGCCTACAGCGTGCCGTTCGCCCTGCACGCCGACGGTCGTGGCGGGTTGCCCGCCCGGGGCTGGGACCAGGTGCTCGTCTGGGCCTTCGCCGATCGGCGGAGCGGGGTGCGGCCCGACACGGTGAGCGCGATCTCGATCGTCATCGCCCCGCACGCGCAGGGCCTCGGCCTGTCCGGGCGGATGCTGGCGGCGATGAGGGACAGTGCCCGGGCGAAGGGCTTCACCGAGGTCGTGGCCCCGGTCCGGCCGAACGCCAAGCATCTCGAGCCGCGCACTCCGATCGAGGAGTACGCGCACCGGGTCCGGGAGGACGGGCTGCCGTACGACCCGTGGCTGCGGGTGCACGTGCGGGCGGGCGCGAGCATCGAGCGGGTCGCGCCGGCGTCGATGACGGTGGCGGGCTCGCTGGCGGAGTGGCGGCGCTGGACCGGGCTGCCCTTCGACACCCGGGGCGACATCGAGGTGCCCGGCGCGCTGGTCCCCGTGCGGTGCGAGCCGGAGCGGGACCACGCGGTGTACGTCGAGCCCAACGTGTGGATGCGGCACCCTCTGTGAGGGAGACGCGCGGTGTCACCGGCAGGTGGCGCCCACGGGGTCACCTCGCGCCGAGCCCCCAGGTCTGTCGCGCGCGGGCCCTACCGCCCGTAGGGGTACCCCTGCTGATACGGCTGGCCCTGAGGGGCCATGGGCGCCCCGTACGCGGGCTGGGCGGCCGGGATCTTCTTGTCGAACACCGCGGACAGCAGCAGCACCGTCGCCGTCAGCAGGGTCACCAGTATGGCGATGCCGAAGAAGGCGTCCCCGTCGCCGTCGGGCGTGATCACCGCCCACGGCAGGATCACGCACTCGTACAGCGCGAACGAGCCGAAGGCCACCCAGTCCGAGGAGAGGCCGCGGCGGGTCGCCACGTACAGGAAGGGCACCCAGACCAGGAAGCCCAGTGAGCACCAGACCAGGACCACCCAGGCGAGCCGCTGGAACCAGCCGGCCGTCAGCCGTCTCTCCGCGCCCGCCCCGGTCGTCATCGTCGGCATTGTCATGTCGCCCCCCAAGTCACCTGGGGCAAGCGTAGGACACGGACAGGCCGCTTCAGGTCATCGCTTCTTTACTGTGACATGAGCGAATCTTGTGGCGATGAGGGCGCTGTGTTTCCCGACCGGTGAGAGGCCGCGGGTTACCGTGCGATCCGTCCGGTGCTGGACGTCGAGCCGAGGCCGTATCGTCGCACCGAATCAGGGGACTTCAGCCAGACACGACCGTACGCAGCGACAACGCCGTACGCGAAGACGAACGATGGGGTGGGGATGGCCGAGCACCGGCAGTCCAGAAAGCGCAGATACATCACGTGGGGCGTGGCCGGAGCGGCCGTCCTCGCGGGGGCGGGGATAGCGGCGCAGACCTCGATGGCGGCCACCACCTGGCCCGCCCAGAAGACGTACACCGGCCGTGCCTTCGACGCCTGCACCGCGCCCTCCCTGGCCGCGATGAAGGCCTGGAAGACCGACGGCTACTACGGGGGCGCCGCCGTCTACGTCGGTGGCAAGAACCGCGGCTGCGCGCAGCCCAACCTGACCGCCTCCTGGGTGAAGTCGGTCAACACGGCCGGCTGGAAGCTGATCCCGATCTACGTGGGCGCCCAGCCGTCCTGCCAGACCGGCTCCAGCCCCGAGAAGCTCACCGCCGCCACGGCCGCCTCCCTCGGCGCGACCGACGGCGCGGACGCGGTCGCCAAGGCCTCGGCGCTCGGCATGAAGGCCGGCAGCCCGGTCTACCTCGACATGGAGCCCTACGACATCACCGACAAGGCGTGCAACGACGCCGTGTTGACGTATGTGCGCTCCTTCACCAAGACGCTGCGCGCCAAGGTCTACCGGGCCGGCTACTACGGCTTCAGCAGTTCCAGCGCCAAGGCCGTCGCCACCGCGACGAACAAGACGGACCTGCCGGGCAACCTCTGGTACGCGCTGTGGGACAAGAAGGACACCACGACGACCGACTGGCCGTGGGGCGCCACCCAGTACACCGGCCACAGCCGCGGTCACCAGTACATGGTCAACAGCAAGGAGACCCGCGGCGGCTACACGATCACCGTGGACCGCGACGCGTGGGACGCCCCGGTCGCCATCGTCGGCTGAACCGGATCGGCCTCGCCAGGGGCGCCCCGCGCGCGTGGGGCTGAGCCCTCGCACCGAAGAGCGGGCGACGAGCGGGCGCGGCGGTGCCCGAAGTCCTGGTGAATCGTTGGTCGAATGGGTTGGCCCCAGCCGTCCCACTGCCTAACATCGATCACCGCAAGACTTTGTGCACCGTCGCACAATCTCCTCGGGAGGTTTCCTTGCACCGCCGTCGTCGCACCGCGCTCCTGCTGTCCGCCGCGATCGTGGCGGCCCCGCTCCTCGCCGCCTGTGGGAACGACGCGCATCCCGGCGCGGCGGCCGTGGTCGGCGACCAGCGGATCACCGTCGCCCAGCTGGAGAGCCGGGTGAACGAGGTGCGCACGGCCCAGCGGGCCGCGGTCACCGACGACGCCCAGTACGCGCAGGCCGTCGCCCAGACCGGTTCCCTCGCCCGGGACACCCTGCACGGCATGGTCCTCGACAAGGTGCTGCACCGCGCCGCGCAGGACGCGGGCATCACCGTCAGCCGTCGGGAGGTCCAGGAGATGCGGGCCGGCCTGGAGCAGCAGGCGGGCGGCGCGCAGGGCCTGGAGGCGGCATGGCTCCAGCAGTACGGCATTCCGCCGCAGCGCCTCGACGAGAACCTCCGCCTCCAGCTGGAGGCCCAGAAACTCGCCACCGAGCTCGGCACGAACACCAGCCAGCCGGCCTTCTGGAACGCGCTGTCCAAGGCGTCCAAGGCGCTCGACGTCGACCTCAACCCGCGCTACGGGAACTGGGACGCGCAGAAGGTCGCCCGCGTCGACGCGAAGACGCCCTGGGTACGGGAGATCTCGGCGGCGGGAACGCAGCAGCCGACGTGACCATGTGATCGTACGACCGGCCGGTCCTCCCTGTGGATAACTCGCGAGGGCGCTGACGGGCGTGGGTTACGTTCGGGGTGTGAACGCCATCAGCTCCGCCGCCGCTCCCACCGAGGCCGAGGCCCCCGGCCGCGTCGTCCTGCTCACCACCAGCCACCGGGTCGCCCCCGGTCTGCTGTCCTGGCCCGCCTGGCAGGCCCTGCGCACGGCGGACCGGGTGCTGTGCGCGGACGGCGCGCATCCGCAGCTGCCCTATCTGCGGGACGCGGGCATCACCGTCGAGGAGACCTCCCCGGCCGCCGAGGAACTGCTCGCCGCCTGCGCCGGCGGCCGCACGGTCGTGGTCGTGGCCACCGGCGAGGGCGAACCGGCCCTCACCGACGGCCTGGCCCGCCTGGCCGGCTCCGGCCGTGTGTCCATGCCCGACCTGGAACTGCTCCCCGCCTCCTACGACCTCCCGGGAGCCCGGCTCCTCGACCTCGTCCAGGTCATGGACCGCATCCGCGCCGAATGCCCGTGGTCCTCCCGGCAGACCCACAAGGGCCTGGCGAAGTACGCGGTCGAGGAGTCGTACGAACTGGTCGAGGCGATCGAGGACGGCGACCACGACGAACTCCGCGAGGAACTGGGAGACGTGCTGCTCCAGGTCGTCTTCCACGCCCGCATCGCCGAGGAGGACGAGGAGTCCCCGTTCTCCGTCGACGACGTGGCGGGCACGATCGTCGCCAAGCTCATCCACCGCCACCCCCATGTCTTCGGCGACGCCACCGCCACCACCCCGGAGGAGGTGAAGGAGCACTGGCTCCGCACGAAGGCGGCGGAGAAGCGGCGGGAGTCGGTGACGGACGGCGTACCCCTCCACCAGCCCGGACTGGCCCTCGCGGCGAAGCTGGTGTCCCGGGCCCGCACGGCACGGCTCGAGGTACCGCTGCCGACGGCCGAGGGCATCGGCTACGAACTGCTCGCCCTGGCGGCGCGAGCCGAATCGGAGGGCGTCGACCCGGAGGCGGCCCTGCGCGCGGCGGCCAGGGCGTACCGGGACGCGATCCGGGGTGTCGAGGGGGTGGATGGTTAGTACGGTGAGTTCCTGATCCGGTTCGTGGGGTGCGGGGGCTTGTATGGAACGGGAGTCGGAGGAGCTGGCGGCCTGGGCCGCGGAGGTGCTCAACAGGGGGCTGCTGTCGGAGAACCGGGAGGAGATCCGGCGGGCGTTCGTCGCGTGGTTCGCGCGCCACGGGGGAGCCGGGGCGGTCCCGGTACAGATCACCCTTCCGTCCGACGGCCTGGAAGAGACGCTCATTGCGGTCGAGGGCCGGCACTTCGAGGCCGCGCTCCTGTCCGGCGAGGAAGGATCGCTCACCGGCCTGTTCGAGCTGATCGACCGCTTCGAGCAGGCTCCGCGGCCCCCCGAGCCCGCTGCCCGGCCCTCTTCCGGCGACACCGTCGGCTACTACGGCGGCACCTACCACGGCCAGGTGGTGGGCGTCCTGAACCAGCACACCTACGCACCGCCGCCCGGCGTCTTCGCGGTGCCCGACCCCGGCAGCTGGCCCACGGTGGCGGACGCCGACCTGGTGACCCTGGGCGTGCGGCCCGCCGGGCGGCACTCGGCGGACCCGGCGCTGCCGCCGTACGTCCCCCGCGACATCGACGAGACGCTGCGGGGCTGGACCGCGCGGGACAGACTGCTGGTGATCACGGGCGGGCCGCTCACCGGCAAGTCGAGGACGGCCTGGGCGGCCGTCGTCCGCGAGACGGACCCCCGGACCCGGGTGTACGCGCCCGCTCCCGGCACGGACCTGCGCGGACTGCCCGCCCTGCTGCGCGGCCGGGACGGCGGGTACGTGCTCTGGCTGGACGAACTGGAGGGCCACCTCGGCGAGCACGGGCTGACCGTGGTCCTGCTGGCCGACCTGAGGACGCTGGGTGTCCCGGTGGTGGCCACGATGGGCGACGACCTGTACGACGCGCACCGCTTCGGCGGTGGACCCGCGTCCCGGCTGATGACGCTGGCACGGTCGGAGCGGGTGAGTTCGCGCTGGAGCGAGCAGGAGGTCGAGCGGCTGACCGCCCTGCGCGACGACCTGCTCGGCGAGGCACTCGACCGGCGCGGCGCCACCGGTGTCACCCAGTACCTGGCCATCGGCGCGGAACTCCGGGCGCAGTGGCAGCGGGCCGGGTACTCCAACAGCCGCCATCCGTACGGTCACCTGCTGATCCGGGCCGCGACGGACCTCGCCCGCTGTGGCGTCACCGGGGACATCCCCCGCCGGCTGCTGGAGGAGGCGTGCCGCACTCACGGCGCGCACCGGCCGGCGGGGCGGGCGCAGCCGGAGTCGTTCCAGGAGGCCGTCGACTGGGCCGTCCAGCCGCTGCACGGGGTCACCGGGATGCTGGTACCGGGAGCGCCGCTTCGGGTGGGGGAGAGCGAGGAGACCTGGCGGCCGTACGGCTCACTGGTCGTCGACGCCGAGCAGGAGACCGCGAGGGCCGTCCCGGACGCCGTCTGGCGCTGCGCGCTGGAGGGGACGAAGTACGACACCGGGGTGCACCTCAACGTCCGTGCCACCGCCGACGTCGTCTTCTCGGCCAGGGCGCAGGAGGGTGACGCCGGGGCGATGCACCTGCTGAGCCTGCTCTCCGAGAACGAGGCCACGGCACTGGACTGGCTGCGCAGGGCCGTGGACGCGGGGAGGACGGAGCTGGCGGGGCAGGTCGGCGAGCGGCTCCTCGGACGGGGGGAGGCGGAGGAGGCGCTGCCTTATCTGCGGACGGCGGCCGAGGCGAAGCCCGATGGTCCGGAGGCGCGGCTGCTCGGGGAGGCGCATCTGGCGCTGGCCGAGCAGTGGCTGCGCAAGGCGGCGGCCGGCCGTGACATGGCGGCGGCACACCGGCTGGGTGACCTGCTGCTCGGACGCGGCGACCTCAGCGAGGCGATGGACTGTTACATCGGCGCCGAGATGCAGGGCTACGCCCCCGTCGCCCGGAGCGCGGCCGTGTCCTTTCTGCTGAGCCACGAGGAGGAGGCGGCCGAGGTACTGCTGGCCCGCGCCGCCGCCGACGGCGACGAGGGGGCCGCGGAGTTGCTGGCCGACATCCGCAAACCGCGACAGAGCCTGGGCGACGCGGCGGACTACTTCGCCGGCGAGGGGCGGCTGGATGCCACGCACCAGGCCGTCGTGGCGGAGAAGACGGGGTCCCTGGAAGATGCCCGCAAGGGGTACGAGCAGGGCTACGCCCAAGGCGACGCCTATGCCGCCTACCGGCTCGCCCTCCTCCTCGGCAAACAGGACAACCCCGCCGAAGCCATCCTCTGGTATCGCAGGGCCGCCGACATGGGGCACCCCGGCGCGCGCAAGGCCCTCGCGGAACAGGTCGAGGACACCGCTACGGTCGAGGAGTGACCGAGCAGCCCGACACAGACCACCCGGACCGCACCGCTCCCGAACTCTTCACCTGGGAGTTCGCGACCGACCCCTACCCCGCCTACGCCTGGCTGCGCGAGCACGCGCCCGTGCACCGCACCGTGTTGCCCAGCGGTGTCGAGGCCTGGCTGGTCACCCGGTACGCCGACGCGAAACAGGCCCTCGCCGACCAGCGGCTCTCCAAGAACCCGGCGCATCATGACGAACCGGCGCACGCCAAGGGCAAGACCGGCATCCCCGGTGAGCGCAAGGCCGAGCTGATGACGCATCTGCTCAACATCGACCCGCCGGACCACACCCGGCTGCGACGGCTCGTCAGCAAGGCCTTCACGCCCCGCCGGGTCGCCGAGTTCGCGCCGCGCGTCCAGGAGCTGACGGATCAGCTCATCGACCGGTTCGCTGCCGAGGGCGGGGCCGACCTCATCCACGACTTCGCCTTCCCTCTCCCCATCTACGCGATCTGCGACCTCCTGGGCGTGCCCCGCGAGGACCAGGACGACTTCCGCGACTGGGCGGGGATGATGATCCGGCACGGCGGGGGTCCGCGGGGCGGGGTCGCGCGGTCGGTGAAGAAGATGCGCGGCTACCTGCTGGAGCTCATCCACCGCAAGCGCGCGGAGCTCCCCGCCGACCCGGCTCCCGGCGAGGACCTCATCTCCGGCCTGATCCGCGCCTCGGACCACGGCGAGCACCTCACCGAGAACGAGGCCGCCGCCATGGCCTTCATCCTGCTGTTCGCCGGCTTCGAGACGACCGTCAATCTCATCGGCAACGGCACCTACGCCCTCCTCACCCATCCCGAGCAGCGTGAACGTCTCCAGCGGTCGCTCACCGGGGACGACGGCGACCGCGGCCTCCTCGAAACCGGCGTCGAGGAACTCCTGCGCTACGACGGCCCCGTGGAACTCGCCACCTGGCGGTTCGCGACCGAGCCGCTGAGCGTCGGGGGGCAGGACATCGCGCCGGGCGATCCCGTTCTCGTCGTGCTGGCGGCCGCCGACCGTGACCCGGCGCGTTTCTCGGATCCCGACACCCTCGACCTGTCCCGCCGCGACAACCAGCACCTCGGCTACGGCCACGGCATCCACTACTGCCTGGGCGCCCCGCTGGCCCGGCTGGAGGGCCAGACCGCGCTGGCCACCCTTCTCACCCGGCTGCCCGATCTCCGACTGGCCGTGGATCCGGCCGAGTTGAGGTGGCGCGGTGGGCTCATCATGCGCGGACTGCGTACGCTGCCGGTCGAGTTCACTCCGGTGCATTCCGGCTCATAAGCGGTCCATGTCTGACCGGATGTCAGCCGGAGTGTGACCGTTCGGCGGAGCAAAGGTGACCAACACTCAAGTCTGTGATCTTCACGTGATCTGCGCGGCATTAACTTGTGACAAGTGATCGTCTGCCGATACGTTCACTCGTCAGCGCGGAGCATCGGTCTCACCGCCGCGCCGGTCAGTGCTGTCCAGAGAAAGGCCCCTCGCATGCTCTCCGGGAACGGTCGTCACCGTCGCCCCCGCCAGGCCCCGGCCCTCCTTGTCGCGGCCGGAGTGACGGGCTCCGCCATCGCCATCCCGCTGCTCGCCGCCTCCGGCGCGAGCGCGGCCGACGGCACGGTGTGGGACAAGGTGGCGCAGTGCGAGACCGGCGCCTCGTGGAGCGCCGACGACGGTGACGGCGAGTACGGCGGCCTGAACCTCACCCAGAAGGACTGGGAGGCGTACGGCGGCCTCGACTACGCGACGAGCGCCGACCTGGCCAGCCGCAGCCAGCAGATCGCCGTGGCACAGAAGGTGCTCGCGGCCGACGGGATCGGCGCGTGGGGCACCTGCGGGCTGACCTCCGGGCTCACCCAGGAGAACGGCGCGCTGAACGTGGACACCGGCGTGGCGGACGACTCGTCCGACTCGTCCGACTCATCTGGGTCTTCCGGATTGTCCGACCTGTCCAGGGGGTTGTCCGGATCCTCGGGCTCCTCGACGAGTGACGACTCCTCGACCGGATCGTCCGACTCGTCCGCCGATTCCTCCGGTTCGCCCTCGGCGTCCGCTTCCTCCCCTTCGTCCTCTTCCTCCGCCGCCACGGACGACTCCGGCACGTCCGGCGGTTCCGGCGGCCGGAGCGGGTCGACGGGCGACGACTCGCCCACGGCGACCCCGGAAGCGGACGACTCAGACAATTCAGGCCAGGACGAGGGTTCTTGGAGCCTCGTCGACACCAGCTCCCTCGGCTCCGGCCGCCACCGTGGCGCCACCGCCGACGAGCCGGCGACCAAGAGCGCGACCGACACCGGCGTGGGCGGCACCACCACCGCCTCCGCCGGCCGGCACGCCGCGGCCACCTATGTGGTCCAGGAGGGCGACTCCCTCGCGTCCATCGCCGACTCCCTTGGCCTCGACGGCGGATGGCGCGCCCTCTACGCCGAGAACAGGGACCTCATCGGCGTCGACCCGAGCAACATCGCCGCCGGTCAGACCCTCGACACAGGGGTCCAATAGGGCGCAAAGCCCAAGAAAAACAGCGGGAGTTCACGTCACGCTTCGCGCCGAATGTCCGATTTGGTGAAAGTGTGGGATGAGTCTCAGAAGCCCTGATCGTCTTTGAAATTCCGCCGATCGCGTGTCTACGGTCGAGGCCGCTCGGCAACCCGAGCCCCGGCCGTCGCAACGCCGAATCCTGCCAGCGACGACCCGGGAACAGTCGTCGCGCAAGCGCCGTAGGCAGGAGCGGGGGACCCAAGGTAAGTGCCGCGCCGGTCGGTTGACCGGAACGGCTCGGGGTGAAGCCACACCTCCCACGGAGCAGCGCTCCGGCGGACGAGGAAGTGGCCGGGCAACTCACACGGCCCGAACCCGACAGCTCACCTCGCAGGCGTCGGTGAGGGGATCCACCATGCTGTTTTCCGGTAAGGGCAAGCACCGCCGTCCCTCCAAGGTCACCCGTGTCGCCACGCTCGCCGGTGTCACCGGCGTCGCCATCGCCGCCCCGCTGATGGCGGCCGGCAACGCCTCCGCCGCCACCGCCTCCGAGTGGGACGCGGTCGCCCAGTGCGAGTCCGGTGGCAACTGGTCCATCAACACCGGCAACGGCTACTACGGCGGCCTCCAGTTCTCCGCCTCCACCTGGGCCGCGTACGGCGGCACCGCCTACGCCTCGCAGGCCGACCAGGCCTCCAAGACCCAGCAGATAGCCATCGGCGAGAAGGTCCTCGCGGGCCAGGGCAAGGGCGCCTGGCCGGTCTGCGGCACCGGCCTGTCCGGCGCCGCCTACAACGGCGGCAGCGCCGCGGGCTCCGGCTCGTCCAGCTCGTCCGGCTCCTCCGGCTCGTCGGACAGCGGCAGCACCACCAGCCGCTCGACCGAGGAGCAGAGCGCCTCCCGCTCGACCGACCGCCCGGCCGCCTCCAAGACGGTCACCACCCCGACCGGCAAGAAGGTCAAGAAGGGCGACGGCGAGTACAAGGTCGTCAAGGGCGACACCCTCAGCTCCATCGCCGAGAAGCACAAGGTCAAGGGCGGCTGGGCGAAGCTGTTCGAGCTGAACAAGGACATCGTCGTCGACGCGGACCTCATCTACCCGGGCCAGCAGCTGCACCTGAAGTGACGCTGGGCGCGCGGTGACGCGGCGTCCGAAGTGACGCTGCGCCCGAAGTGACACCTGGCCCCCAGAGAAGCCACAGCGCCCTCACATCCGAGGTCGGCACACTGAAGAGACCTCGTGAGGGTCACCCCCCGTCCCCACGGGCTCCCCGCTCCGGTGCGTGTTCCCCCGTACGCACCGGAGCGGGGTTTCTCTTTGCCCGTTCGTCACTTCCTGTCGGCCTTTCTCGGCCACCCCCTTTGTTCCGGGCGGAAACAATAGGTACGGTCTCCCTGTCCACGGGACGGTCGGTCGGCTGCCGACGGCTCCGGGGCGGTTAGGCTCTAGTCGCAAGGCTCAGCAAGGGATCGTCACGGTCCCTGGGCCCCGCACAACCAGCGTCACATCCCAAGAAGGAGATGCTCGTGCCGTCCATCGACGTCGTCGTAGCCCGGGAAATCCTGGACTCCCGAGGCAACCCCACGGTCGAGGTCGAGGTCGGCCTCGACGACGGCAGCACGGGTCGTGCCGCCGTTCCGTCCGGCGCCTCCACCGGTGCCTTCGAGGCCATCGAGCTCCGCGACGGTGACCCCAACCGCTACCTCGGCAAGGGTGTCGAGAAGGCCGTCCTCGCCGTCATCGAGCAGATCGGCCCGGAGCTCGTCGGCTACGACGCCACCGAGCAGCGCCTGATCGACCAGGCCATGTTCGACCTGGACGCCACCGACAACAAGGGCTCGCTCGGCGCCAACGCCATCCTCGGCGTCTCGCTCGCCGTCGCCCACGCCGCCTCCGAGGCCAGCGACCTGCCGCTGTTCCGCTACCTGGGCGGCCCCAACGCGCACCTGCTCCCGGTGCCGATGATGAACATCCTGAACGGCGGCTCGCACGCCGACTCCAACGTGGACATCCAGGAGTTCATGATCGCCCCGATCGGCGCGGAGACCTTCTCCGAGGCCCTGCGCTGGGGCGCCGAGGTCTACCACACCCTCAAGAAGGTGCTGAAGACCAAGGGTCTGTCCACCGGCCTCGGCGACGAGGGCGGCTTCGCCCCGAACCTGGAGTCCAACCGCGCCGCGCTCGACCTCATCCTCGAGGCCATCAAGCAGGCCGGTTACGTGCCCGGCGAGCAGATCGCGCTCGCGCTCGACGTCGCCGCGTCCGAGTTCTACAAGGACGGCAAGTACGAGTTCGAGGGCAAGTCCCGCTCGGCCGCCGAGATGACCGAGTACTACGAGGAGCTCGTCTCCGCGTACCCGCTCGTCTCCATCGAGGACCCGCTGTACGAGGACGACTGGGCCGGCTGGAACGTCATCACCCAGAAGCTGGGCGACAAGGTCCAGATCGTCGGCGACGACCTCTTCGTCACCAACCCCGAGCGTCTGGCCCGTGGCATCGAGGAGGGCTCCGCCAACGCCCTGCTCGTCAAGGTCAACCAGATCGGTTCGCTGACCGAGACCCTGGACGCCGTCGAGATGGCCCAGCGCAACGGCTTCAAGTGCATGATGTCCCACCGCTCCGGCGAGACCGAGGACGTCACCATCGCCGACCTCGCGGTCGCGGTGAACTGCGGTCAGATCAAGACCGGCGCCCCGGCCCGCTCGGACCGCGTCGCCAAGTACAACCAGCTGCTGCGCATCGAGGAGATCCTCGACGACGCCGCGGTGTACGCCGGCCGCTCGGCGTTCCCCCGCTTCAAGGGCTGACCCGTGCCGGGTTGACCCATACCGGGTCAAGCCTTAGCCAGTCGTACGTACGTCCCCGTACCCGGTCCCGTACCGTGTGCGGGGACGTACGCACGTGTGAGACGGGAGGCGGGAAGCAGTGGCCGTGAAGGACCGGGACCGTTTCTCCACCGCGACCAGGATCAAGCTGCTCGGCGAGCAGACCGCGGCCCGGGTCTACCGCTCCCAGACCAAGCGCCAGGCCCGCCGCTCCCGGCTCACCGGCCGCGCCGCGCTCCTCGCGCTCGTCCTGTGCACCCTGATCGTGGCCCTGGCCTATCCGATGCGCCAGTACGTCTCCCAGCGTGCCGACATCGCCGATCTGGAGCGCGAGAAGCAGCAGGCCGCCGAACGCGTCGAGCAGCTGCGGGACCTCAAGGCGCGCTGGCAGGACGACGCCTACGCCGAGCAGCAGATCCGGCAGCGGCTGCACTACGTGCTGCCGGGGGAGACCGGGTTCGTCGTGATCGACCCGGACGCGGCCAAGCAGTCCCGCGCCGACCTCGGGGCGACCGACCGGCCCTGGTACTCGAACGTCTGGGACGGCGTCGACAAGTCCGACGCCTCCGACCAGTGAACCGACCGATAGAAAGACAGGCATGGAATCGCCCCCGCCGACCACCCCGCGCACCGAGCCCACCGACGCGGACGTCGAGGCCTTCAAGCAGCAGCTCGGCCGGCCGCCGCGCGGTCTGCGCGCGATCGCGCACCGCTGCCCGTGCGGGCAGCCGGACGTCGTGGAGACGGCCCCCCGCCTGCCCGACGGCACTCCCTTCCCGACGCTGTACTACCTGACGTGCCCGAAGGCCAACTCGGCCATCGGCACGCTCGAGGCGAACGGCGTGATGAAGGAGATGACGGAGCGGCTGCAGGCCGACCCGGAGCTGGCGGCCTCCTACCGTGCCGCGCACGAGGACTACGTCCGGCGCCGGGACGAGATCGAGGAACTGAAGAACTTCCCCAGTGCGGGCGGCATGCCGGACCGGGTGAAGTGCCTGCACGTGCTCGTCGCGCACTCCCTGGCCGCCGGTCCGGGCGTGAACCCGCTCGGCGACGAGGCCCTGGGGATGCTCCCGCAGTGGTGGAGCAAGGGCACCTGCGTGGTGTCGCCCCAGCCGCCGTCCGGTGACGGCCGGCAGGGGGAGACGCCCGAGGACGGGTCGGGCCGCTTCGCTGTCAAGCCGGCCGAGGGGAACGCCTGATGACCCGCGTCGCCGCCGTCGACTGCGGCACGAACTCGATCCGCCTCCTCGTCGCCGACGCCGACCCGGCAACCGGTGAGCTGGTCGACCTGGACCGCCGGATGACGATCGTCCGCCTCGGCCAGGGCGTCGACCGCACCGGACGGCTCGCCCCCGAGGCGCTGGAGCGGACCTTCGCGGCCTGCCGGGAGTACGCGGCCGCCATCAAGGAGTACGGCGCGCAGCGGCTGCGCTTCGTCGCCACCTCCGCCTCCCGGGACGCGGAGAACCGGGACGAGTTCGTGCGCGGGGTGCTGGACATCCTCGGCGTCGAGCCCGAGGTCATCACCGGCGACCAGGAGGCCGAGTTCTCCTTCACCGGCGCCACGAAGGAACTCGTCGGGCGCGCCGACCTGGCCAAGCCCTTCCTGGTGGTGGACATCGGCGGCGGCTCGACCGAGTTCGTGGTCGGCGACGACCGGGTCCGCGCCGCGCGCTCCGTCGACGTGGGCTGTGTACGGATGACGGAGCGGCACCTGGTCGTGGACGGGAAGGTCACCGACCCGCCCACCGCCGGGCAGATCGCGGCGATGCGCGCCGACATCGAGGCCGCTCTCGACCTCGCCGAGCGGACGGTCCCGCTGCGCGAGGCGCACACCCTGGTCGGCCTGGCCGGCTCGGTGACGACGGTCGCGGCGATCGCCCTGGGACTGGAGGCGTACGACTCCACGAAGATCCACCACGCGCGGATCGGTGTCGACCGGGTCAGGAGCATCAGCGACGACCTGCTCAAGGCGACCCACGAACAGCGCGCGGCCCATCCGGCGATGCACCCGGGCCGGGTGGACGTGATCGCGGCGGGCGCGCTCGTCCTGCTGGCGATCATGGAGCGGATCGGTGCGGAGGAGGTCGTCGTGAGCGAGCACGACATCCTCGACGGCATCGCCTGGTCGATCGCGTGACCTTGGCCGGCCCGCTACTTGCACTCTGCTGAGCAGGCAGGATGCCCGTATGAGCAGTCCCGAGGGGCCCTTGGCGGCCCCTCGGACGCGTTCCGGAGGCACCCCCTCGGGAAAGTTCGTGAAGTTCTTCACAAGGAATTCGGCCCTGTCGGAGGACAGATGCGTCTCCGTTGACCCTTCCGGGGGCCCAACACCCGTGTGAACGTGTTCAAAAGAGGCGCGCGCGGACGTATCGCGGAGGTCCCGTGAGGGTCCCCCGCGCGGCCCTCACGGAGCCCTTCCGGGGCCGGAGAGGCAGCTCACGCGGCATTGACAACGTCACGCCCTACACGCTGGTTCCCCCTCCGCGCCATGACGTGGATCACGCGAGCCGCGGAGGATAGCACACACCCCCGGGAAGCTTGTGAAGGGGCGCACGAGCGACCCCCCTCGAGCGGGTGGATACTCGATGGCATGAGCACCACGGAGCGTCCCAGGATCCTCGTAGTAGGCGGTGGGTACGTAGGCCTGTACGCAGCTCGGCGCATCATGAAGAAGATGCGCTACGGCGAGGCGACCGTCACGGTCGTCGACCCCCGGTCGTACATGACCTACCAGCCCTTCCTCCCCGAAACCGCCGCCGGCAACATCTCCCCGCGCCATGTCGTCGTCCCGCTGCGACGCGTGCTGCCCAAGGCGGAGGTCCTCACCGGCCGGGTCACCACCATCGACCAGGACCGCAAGGTCGCCACGATCGCCCCGCTGGTCGGCGAGGCGTACGAGCTGCCCTTCGACTACCTGGTGATCGCGCTCGGCGCGGTCTCCCGCACCTTCCCGATCCCCGGCCTCGCCGAACAGGGCATCGGCATGAAGGGTGTCGAGGAGGCCATCGGCCTGCGCAACCACGTCCTCGAGCAGCTCGACAAGGCCGACTCCACGACCGACGAGGAGATCCGCCGCAAGGCGCTCACCTTCGTCTTCATCGGCGGCGGTTTCGCCGGCGCGGAGACCATCGGTGAGGTCGAGGACCTGGCCCGGGACGCGGCCAAGTACTACAAGACGGTGTCCCGCGAGGACATGCGCTTCATCCTCGTCGACGCCGCCGACAAGATCCTTCCCGAGGTCGGCCCCAAGCTGGGCCAGTACGGCAAGGAGCACCTCGAGGGCCGCGGTGTGGAGATCTACCTCTCCACCTCCATGGACTCCTGCGTCGACGGCCACGTGGTGCTGAAGAACGGCCTCGAGGTCGACTCCAACACCATCGTGTGGACGGCGGGCGTCAAGCCCAACCCGGTGCTGGCCCGCTACGGCCTGCCGCTGGGCCCCCGCGGTCACGTCGACACCGCCCCGACCCTCCAGGTCCAGGGCACCGACTACATCTGGGCCGCCGGCGACAACGCGCAGGTCCCGGACGTCGCCGCCCGCAAGGCCGGCGTCGAGAACGCCTGGTGCCCGCCGAACGCGCAGCACGCGCTGCGGCAGGCCAAGGTCCTCGGCGACAACGTGATCTCCGGTATGCGGGGCTTCCCGCAGAAGGAGTACTCGCACGCCAACAAGGGTGCGGTGGCGGGCCTCGGCCTCCACAAGGGCGTCGCGATGATCGTCATGGGCAAGGTGAAGATCAAGGTCAAGGGCCGTCTCGCCTGGTACATGCACCGCGGCTACCACGGCCTGGCGATGCCGACGTGGAACCGTAAGATCCGCGTCTTCGCCGACTGGACGCTCGGCATGTTCCTCAAGCGCGAGGTCGTGGCTCTCGGCGCGCTGGAGTCCCCGCGCGAGGAGTTCTACGAGGCCGCGAAGCCGGCGCCGGTCGCCGCGAAGCCGGCCGCCGAGAAGACCGAGAACGAGAAGGCCAAGGCCTCCTGACCTCCGGTCACCGAAACACCCCCGAAGGGGCCGTCCGCCATCCGTGGTGCGGACGGCCCCTTCGGCGTTCGCCCCCGGCCCGCGCCCCCGGCCCGCGCTGCCGGCCCGCGCTGCCGGCCCGCGTCGGCCCCGTCGCCGGCCCGGACGCATGCCGTGTACATGTATTTTGCCGAGTCGTGACGGCCGCGCGGGACTGGACCGCGCGCTCTTCCGTGTTTACGTGGTGTCAGGACATTGCGGGATCACCCGTCACGGAGGTGTGCATCATGGCTGACGCCGCGCCGCGGCTCCATGCCCTCGTCGAACAGTTGCTGGGAGCCCCCTTCCCGGTGCGCGTCCGCGCCTGGGACGGTTCGCAGGCGGGTCCGCCCGATGCGCCGACCCTGGTCGTACGCAATCGCCGGGCCCTGCGCCGGCTCCTCTTCAAGCCCGGTGAACTCGGCCTCGCCCGCGCCTGGGTGGCCGGCGACCTGGGGATCGAGGGGGACCTGTACACCGCCCTCGATCTGCTCTCCGGCCTGATCTGGGAGCGCGGCGAGGACGCCCGTACGCTCGCTCAGGCGCTGCGCGACCCCGCGTTCCGGTCGGCGGTGCGCGGCCTGCTCAGGCTCGCCGGACCGCCGTTGCCGCCCGCCCCGCCGCGTGAGGAGGTCCGCCGGACCGGCCACCTCCACACCCGCGGCACCGACCGGCGCGCCATCAGCCACCACTACGACGTCGGCAACGACTTCTACGCGCTCGTCCTCGGCCCGTCCATGGTCTACTCGTGCGCCTACTGGGAGTCCGGCGACAGCACCCTCGAACTCGCCCAGCACGACAAGCTCGAACTCGTCTGCCGCAAGCTGGAGCTGAGACCGGGGTCGCGGCTGCTCGACGTCGGCTGCGGCTGGGGCTCCCTCGCCATCCACGCGGCCCGCGAGCACGGTGCGACCGTCGTCGGGGTCACCCTGTCCCAGGAGCAGGCGGCGTTCGCCCGCAAGCGCGTCGCCGACGCCGGGCTCACCGACAAGGTCGAGATCCGCGTCCAGGACTACCGGGACGTCACCGACGGTCCGTTCGACGCGGTCTCCTCCATCGGCATGGCGGAACACGTCGGCTCCGAGAGGTATCTGGAGTACGCGCACGCCCTGTTCGCGTTGCTGCGGCCCGGCGGCCGGCTGCTCAACCACCAGATCGCCCGACGTCCGCACCGCGACGAGTCGGCGTACGGCGTGGACGCGTTCATCGACGCCTATGTCTTCCCGGACGGCGAACTCGCCCCCGTCGGCACCACGGTCACCCAGCTCGAACGCGCGGGCTTCGAGGTGCGTGACGTCGAGTCGATCCGCGAGCACTACGCCCTCACCCTGCGCCGCTGGGTCGCCCGCCTGGAGGCCGACTGGGAGCGGGCCGTCCACCTCACCAGCCCCGGCCGGGCCCGGGTCTGGCGGCTCTACATGGCGGCCTCCGCCGTCGCCTTCGAACGCAACCAGATCGGCGTCAACCAGGTCCTGGCCGTCCGCACCCCCGGGTCGGGCGACTCCGGGATGCCGCTGCGCGCCCGCACCTGGAACTGACCGCCGCGCGACGCACGAGGGGCCCCGCCGCGTCGCGCGGCGGGGCCCCGACCGGGCCCGCGTTCCTCGGGCCTGAACTCCTCGGGCCCGTCCTGTTCGGACGGCCTACTCGGACTTGATCGCGGCCAGCATGTTCAGGCGTGACGCCCGCCGGGCCGGCCACAGCGCGGCCAGGATGCCCACCCCGGCGGCCAGCAGCAGGAAGACGGCCATCCGGGCCCACGGCAGGACCAGTTCGTACGTCGGCATGCTGGTGCCGAGCAGCTCACCGGCCGCCCAGCCGAAGAACACGCCCAGTCCGATGCCGAGCACCCCGCCGAAGAGCGAGATCACCAGGGACTCCAGCCGGACCATCCGCTTGACCGAGCGCCGGTCCAGGCCGATGGCCCGCAGCATGCCGATCTCCTGGGAACGCTCGAAGACCGACATCGCGAGGGTGTTGATGACGCCGAGGACCGCGACGATCACGGCCATCGCGAGCAGCCCGTAGAGCATGTTCAGCATCAGCGTGAACATCTGCGCGATCTCGTCGGAGAGGTCCTGCTTGCTCTGGACCTTGATGGCCGGGTTGGAGCCGAGCGCCTTCTCCAGCCGGTCCTTGGTGGCGTCCGAGGTGCCGCCGGACGTCTTGACCATGACCCGCATGTCGGTCGGGTCCGCCAGATGCGGGGTGAGGGCCGCGTTGTCCAGCAGGATGCCCTCGATCAGCTCGTTGCCCTCGTAGACCCCGGAGACCGTCAGCTGCTGCTTCCTGCCGTCCTCGTAGTTCACCGTGAAGGACGAACCGGCCTTCCAGCCATGGGACTCGGCGGTGGAGTCGTCGACGACGACCTGTCCGCCGGCCACCTCGAAGGAGCCGTCGTCGACCTTGAGGTCGGTCAGCGCGCCGATGGTGGAGCCGGTGACGCCGGTGAGGTACTCGGTCGTGCCGTCGATCCGGCCGGGCGCGTTGCGCATCGGGCTGGTGGCGGTCACCCCGTCGGTGGCCCTCAGCTTCTCGTCGATGTCTGCGGAGAGCTCGTTGCCGTTCGCCATCGACACGACGTAGTCGGCCCTGATCGCGGAGGACGCCATCTTGTCGATGGACTTCTGGAGACTGCCCGCCATCACCGTCATACCGGTGATCAGGGTCAGGCCGATCATCAGCGCGGAGGCCGTGGCCGCCGTGCGGCGCGGGTTGCGCACCGAGTTCTGCCGGGCCAGCTTGCCGGACACCCCGAAGATCCGCAGGATGGGCGCGGCGGCCGCGATGAGCGGGCGGGACAGCAGCGGGGTCAGGATGAAGATGCCGAGGATCAGCAGGACCGCGCCGATGCCCATGGGGGCCTGGCCGTCGGAACCGCTCATCGACGTCGCGGCCAGGACCACGGCGACGCCCGCCGCCGAGAACAGCGCGCCCAGCGTGTTGCGCAGCACCAGCGACTTGGTGCTCGCGGTGGCGTGCACGCTGCTCATCGCGGCGACCGGCGGGATCTTCGCGGCCCGGCGGCCGGGCAG
Organism: Streptomyces sp. NPDC002884; assembly: GCF_040295245.1. Lineage (NCBI taxonomy): Bacteria > Bacillati > Actinomycetota > Actinomycetes > Kitasatosporales > Streptomycetaceae > Streptomyces > Streptomyces sp. NPDC002884. The sequence continues at coordinate 51,812 of NZ_JBEOVB010000021.1, forward strand.
CCAGGCGGCCAGCATGGTGATGACGACGCCGACGACGAGGGCGGCGGCGATCGTGCCGCCCGAGACGACGAGCGGTCCGTCGGGGACGGTCGCGCCCAGCGTCCCGAGCAGCGAGCGCAGCCCGGCCCCGATGCCGATACCCGCGACCAGACCGGTCACCCCGGCGACCGTGCCGACGACGAACGCCTCGATCAGCACCGACCGGGTGACCTGCCGGCGGGAGGCGCCCACGGCCCGCATCAGCGCGAGTTCCTTGGTGCGCTGGGCGACCAGCATGGTGAAGGTGTTGGCGATGATGAAGGTGCCGACGAACAGCGCGATCCCGGCGAAGACCAGCAGCCCCTGCTTCATCCCGCTCATCGAGGCGGAGATCGCCTCCGCCTGGTCGTCGGCGAGTTGCTCACCGGTGACGGTCTCGACCTCGCCCTTCGGCAGGGCGGCGTCCAGCGCGGACTTCAGCGCGCTCTGCGAGGTTCCGGCGGCGGCCCGGACGTCGATCTCGTCGTAGGTGCCGGTCTTGCCGAAGAGCGTCTGGGCGGTCGCCGTGTCGAACAGGGCGAGGCTGCCGCCGGCCGCGACATTGCCGTCGTCGGTGGTGAAGATGCCGGTGATCTTCGGGGCGAGGACGGGGCCGTCGACGGAGATCCGTACGGTGTCGCCGACCTCGTACCCGGCCCGCTCGGCCGTCCTGGAGTCGATGACGACCTCGCCGGAGCCGCTCGGGGCGTGCCCGGTGGCGAGCGGGTACCGGGTGTCCTCGGCGCCCCAGTAGTTGCCGCCCTGCGACTGGAAGCCGCCGCCGATGAGCTTGCCGTCCTTGTCGGCGATGGCGGTGAAGCCGTTGACGACGCCGATGGCGGACGCGGCGCCCGGCACCTTCGCGCTCCGCTCCAGCAGCGCCTGGGTCAGCTCGGGCGTCTTGACGATGCGGTCGCCGACGTCGTCCTGGACCTCGGCGGTGACGGCGACGTCGACCTGGTCGAAGCCCTTGGCGGAGCTCTTCTGGAGAGCGCCGGAGAGGGTGTTGGTGAAGACCAGGGTCCCCGACACGAAGGCCACGCCGAGCATCACGGCGAGCACGGTCATCAGGAGCCGGGCCTTGTGCGCGAGCACGTTGCGCAAGGCGGTACGGAACATGGGTGTTGTCTTCTCAGTCCTGCTCGTCGTCGAGCGGTCGGTCCCGGGCGGAGATCGGCTGGTCGGGGATCAGGTGGTGCGGCCCTTGGAGTCGAACTGCTTCATGCGGTCGAGCACCGAGTCGGCCGTCGGGCCGTACACCTCGTCGACGACCCGGCCGTCCGCGAGGAAGATCACCCGGTCCGCGTAGGCCGCCGCCACCGGGTCGTGGGTCACCATCACCACCGTCTGGCCCAGCTCCCGCACCGAGTTGCGCAGGAAGCCGAGCACCTCGGCGCCCGAACGCGAGTCGAGGTTTCCGGTCGGCTCGTCGCCGAAGATGATGTCGGGCCGGGAGGCGAGGGCGCGGGCGACGGCGACCCGCTGCTGCTGACCGCCGGAGAGCTGCGAGGGCCGGTGGCTCAGCCGGTCGGCGAGCCCCACCATCCGGATGACCTTTTCCAGCCACTCCTTGTCCGGCTTGCGACCGGCGATGTCCATCGGGAGCGTGATGTTCTCGATCGCCGTCAGCGTCGGCAGCAGGTTGAACGCCTGGAAGATGAACCCGATCTTGTCCCGGCGCAACTTGGTGAGCTGCTTGTCCTTCAGCGCGCCGAGCTCGGTGTCGCCGATGCGCACGGAGCCGGAGGAGAAGCTGTCGAGGCCCGCCACGCAGTGCATCAGCGTGGACTTGCCGGAGCCGGACGGCCCCATGATCGCGGTGAACTCGGCCTGCCGGAAGTCGACCGAGACCCGGTCCAGAGCGACCACCTGAGTCTCGCCCTGTCCGTAGATCTTCGACAGGTCCGTGGCGCGTGCGGCGACGGCGGTGGTCCGGTCTGCGAGGGGGCTGGTGGTCACGGGCGTGGCTCCTGACGGGACGACGACATGTCTGGGGGACATGAACCATCGTCCTGGCCGCCGACGGCCGTGTAGTCACCCGCTGTTCCGGTTCCGAGGGCAGCCTCGGGTCGGACGGTGGACCGCCGTGTCATACCTGGGGATGACCCCCGTCCCTGAGGGCCGGGTCGTCAAGAACCGGTGGAGCAACCTCGTTCGGACGGTGAAATTCCGTCATTCCGCATACGTAAGCGGTTGCCACGCGCGAGGCTACTGGCAAGTGCAGATGGCGAGTTCCAGGTGCTGATGCACCCTCAGACGTCAATAAAATAAGACAACATCGGTCCGCTGTTCCGCTGTTCGAGGGACGGATCCCGATAGGGTCGGAAGCTCAAGCGGAGCCCTCAGGCCTGCCCAGATGGTGGAATGCAGACACGGCGAGCTTAAACCTCGCTGCCCCTTCGCGGGCGTGCCGGTTCAAGTCCGGCTCTGGGCACTTCCGACGTCTCGGCGATCGCTGCATCCTCCATCGAGGCATTGACCGCCGTGGCGGCCGGCTCCCGGCCGCGTCTCCACGTCTCGACCGTTGACACCCGGTGGGCAGGGGCGCAAACTCACGTTTTAAGACAGTGAAGAAAACTTCACTGTGCGAACAGTGAAGGGAAACGCCCGATGCGCACCACCGTCGGCATCGTCGGCGCCGGCCCGGCCGGCCTCCTCCTCGCCCGTCTGCTCCACGTCGCGGGCATCGACTCCGTCGTGCTGGAGAGCCGCGACCGGGCCTACGTCGAGCAGCGCCAGCGCGCCGGGATCCTGGAGCAGGGCACGGTGGACGTGCTGCGCGCGGCCGGCGCCGGGGAGCGCATGGACCGTGCGGGGCTGCGCCACGACGGCATAGAGCTGCGGTTCGCCAGGCAGCGGCACCGCGTCGACTTCCCCGCCCTCACCGGCGGCCGGTCGGTGACGGTCTACGCGCAGACCGAGGTGTGCAAGGACCTCATCGCCCTCCAGCTCGAGGACGGCGGCCCGCTGCTGTTCGAGGCGGAGGCGCTGGCCGTCGAGGACGCCGGCACCGACCACCCGCGGGTCCGCTTCCGCCACGAGGGCGTCGAGGACGTCCTCGAGTGCGACTACGTCGTCGGCTGCGACGGCTTCTGGGGTGTCGCCCGGCAGGCGATCCCGGCCGCGTCGACCCGGACCTTCGAGCGGACGTACCCCTTCGGCTGGCTCGGCATCCTCGCCGACGTGCCGCCCTCGCACGACGAGCTGGTCTACGCCCGCCACGACCGCGGCTTCGCGCTGCTGTCCATGCGCTCCCCGGCCGTCTCCCGCCTCTACCTCCAGGTGCCCGAGGGCACGGACGCGCAGGCGTGGGCGGACGAGGAGATCTGGGACGAGCTGGAGCGCCGCTTCGAGACCGACGACGACTGGAAGCTGGAGCGCGGGGCGATCACCCAGAAGTCGGTCACGCCCATGCGCTCCTACGTGCACGAGCCCATGCGGCACGGCCGGCTCTTCCTCGCCGGGGACGCCGCCCACATCGTGCCGCCGACCGGGGCGAAGGGGCTGAACCTCGCCGTCGGGGACGTCGTCACCTTCGCGCGGGCGCTCACCCACCTGAGGGAGACGGGCTCCGCCGCTCTCCTGGACGCCTACTCCGAGACCTGTCTGCGGCGCGTGTGGCAGGCCGAGCGGTTCTCGTACGACATGACCACCCTCCTGCACCGCGCCCCCGACGCCACCCCCTTCGAGGACCGGCTCCAGCTGGCCCGGCTGGAGCGCATCGCCTCCTCGCGGGCCGCCGAGACCGACCTGGCCGAGGCGTACACCGGCTTCTCGTTCGGGTGACCGGACGGCGGGCCCCGTCAAGGGCGCGCCGGGGCCCGTCCGGTCTCCGCGCGGTACCGGACATGTCGCGGCTCGGTCATGAATACGGCCCTCCTGTGCCGGGAATCACGACGCCACGTAGCGTGTTGGGCAGCAGGAAGAGGGAAAGATCCTCCCCAAGCACTAGGGTCAATCCTTTGCCTACCCATTACCCTTGAGCTCAAGGCCGCGCAGTGTGGCCACGGAGGAGTGCAATGAGGAGCAGAAACCCGGTCTTCTCGCGACGGGGGTTCAGCCGCGACAACGGCTACGCGGGCTTCAACGCCGCGCCGCAGGCCGGGGGACCCGCAGTCGGCACGCAGCAGGGCAACCCGTACGCCCAGCAGGCCGGCAACCCGTACGCGCAGAACCCTTACGCCCAGCAGGACCTCTCGCACGGCGCCCCGCCGCAGGCCCCGGCCGCCACCGGCCGGATGACCATGGACGACGTCGTCGCGCGCACCGCGACCACGCTCGGCACCGTGGTCGTCACCGCGGTGCTGTCCTGGGTGCTGCTGCCCGTCGACGAGGCCAACATCGGCAAGTCGTACGGCATCGCCGTCGGCGCCGGTCTGGTCGCGATGGTGCTGGCCCTGATCCAGTCGTTCAAGCGCCGCGCGGCCCCCGCGCTGATCCTGTCGTACGCCGCCCTCGAGGGCGTCTTCCTCGGCGTGATCTCCAGCGCGGTCTCCACGTACATCGCGGACGGCGTCGTCGCCCAGGCGGTGATGGGCACCATGGCGGTCTTCGCCGGCGTGCTCGTGGCGTACAAGGCCGGCTGGATCCGCGTCAACCGCCGCTTCTACGGCTTCGTGATGGCCGCGGCGCTCGGCTTCGTGCTGCTGATGGCCGTGAACCTGCTGTTCACCGTCTTCGGCGGCGGCGACGGCCTCGGCTTCCGCAGCGGGCCGCTCGGCATCGTGTTCGGTGTCATCGGCATCCTGCTCGGCGCCTGCTTCCTGGCCCTGGACTTCAAGCAGGTCGAGGACGGCATCGCGTACGGCGCCCCGCGCGAGGAGGCCTGGCTCGCCGCCTTCGGCCTCACGCTGACGCTGGTGTGGATCTACATGGAGTTCCTGCGACTCCTCTCGATCCTCAACAGCGACTGAGCGAGCGCGACCGAGCTACCGGGCGGCCGAAACCGCCCGGACGGCGACACCGAGAAGGGCCCCGGGATTCCGATCCCGGGGCCCTTCTCCGTGTCCGTAGGGTGGTGTGTCGCGTGCGCGCTAGAGGAGTTTGCGCGCGGCCCTCCTCAGGTCGTACTCGTGGATGATCGCCTTGGCGTGGCCGTACGCGAGGTTGTGCTCGGCGCGCAGCCAGCTGACCTTCTCCTCGAAGCGGAGAGCGGGGCCTTCGTCGACGGTGCGCAGCCAGTCGGCGACTTCACGACCGGTGCAATGGGGGATGCGGGCCAGTATGTTGCGGTGGGTCTCCTCGGAGAGGACATGGGACATCGGCGCCTCCGGTAGCAAAGGGGATGTAGGCCGGTCCTTCAGGTCACCGTGCCTGAGTGTTCGCCCGTTGGCAACAGTGCCGGTGCGACGCGTAGTCTCGCGGCGTGGCTGATACGACGTCCCTGACCCGTGCGGTGGACCACTTCGCCGATCGTCTGCGCGCGGCTTCGCAGAGCCGGCTCCAGAGAGGCGCGGCCACGGAGGCGCTGGCGCTGGCCAGGGAGTTGGTGCGGCGCGCGCAGCTCATCGAGGAGCCCGGAGCGCTGCCGCGCGAGATGCCGGACGCCGGGATGTTCGCCGCCGCCGATCAAATCACCGTCGCGGTGCACGACTTGGCCCTCGTACTCACGGACGAGGGCCAGGTTCGGGAAGCTCTGGAGTTGGTGGCGCAGGCGCAGAAGCGGGCGGGCGTGTGAGCCTCACAGGCTCGCTATGACCCGGTCGGCCAGGATGTAGACGTTCTCCGCGCCGCACTGGAACGTCAGGGTGTACGCGCCCGAGATGCCCGACCCGCCCAGCAGGAACGGGGTCTCGCCCGCGGTGAGGGCCGCGGCGAGGCGTTCCGCCGTCTCGCGGTGGCCCGGGGTCATGCACAGCGTGGTGCCGTCGGCGAAGACGTAGACGTCGAGGGTGCCGAGCGGACCCGGGCGGACGTCGGTCAGCTCGATCTGGGACGCGGCCAGTTCCTCGAGCGTCGCCACCGTGCGCTCGTGGTCGTTCACGATCGGTGACTGGACCGGTACGAAGTCGGGGTGGGACGGGTGGCGGCGGCGGGCCGCGGCCAGTTCGGCGGAGTCCCCGGCGAACTCGTCGGCGTCCGCGCCCGGCTCGGACACGGACTCCAGCGGCTCCAGGCCCACGAAGTCGGTCTGGCGGGGCAGGAACAGCTCGCTGTCCGGGAGGCCCAGCAGGGAGGGCGCGTCGGAGGCGTCACGCGCCTCCTGGGCGGCCCAGAACGCGCGCGCCTCGGCGAGCTCCCGCTCCCGCTCCTCGGCGAGCGCCTCGGCCACGGCAGCGCGTATCTCGGCCGCGTCGGCCGTGGTGCGGGCGGCCGGGACGAAGCCGCGCAGTTCGGCGGCGGTCTCCTCGGCGTTCCTGGCGTCCCTGGCCAGTTGGGTGTGCAGGGCGGCGACCTGCCGGCGCAACTGCAAGAGGGTGCGCAGGACGGCGACGCCCACGGCGCCCGTGGCGGCCGTGGTGACCAGCAACGCGATCGGCATGGCGCTCACTGACGTACTCCCGGTTCAAAGTCGACCCCCGACTTCCTACATCAGCTTGAAGGGTGGACTATCCACCTGTCAGTGCGTAACGTCACGAAACGGGCAGGACTTTGGGCCTGGGGTTTGGTGGCGAAGGGCGCTGAGCTGCGTAAATCCCTCCGGGGAGGGAGATAGGTCACATCCTGGGGGAGATTGGATCACAAAACGGCCCGGAGTCCAGGGGCTTTCCGGACTCCGGGCTGATCCGTCACCGCAGGTGCCGGCGCGGTCACGCAGGGCCCCTGCCGGGGGCCTGCGGCCGGGTGTTCAGCTCAGGCGCTCGATGACCATGGCCATGCCCTGGCCGCCGCCGACGCACATGGTCTCCAGACCGAACTGCTTGTCGTGGAACTGGAGGGAGTTGATGAGCGTGCCGGTGATGCGGGCGCCCGTCATGCCGAAGGGGTGGCCGACGGCGATGGCGCCGCCGTTGACGTTCAGCTTGTCCAGGTCGATGCCGAGCTCGCGGTAGGAGGGGATCACCTGGGCGGCGAACGCCTCGTTGATCTCGACCAGGTCGATGTCGTCGATGGTGAGACCGGCCCGGCGCAGGGCCTGGTTGCTCGCCTCGACCGGGCCCAGGCCCATGATCTCGGGGGACAGGCCGGAGACGCCGGTCGACACGATGCGGGCGAGCGGGGTGAGACCGAGCTCGCGGGCCTTGGTGTCGCTCATGACGACGACCGCGGCGGCACCGTCGTTCAGCGGGCAGCAGTTGGCGGCGGTCACCATGCCGTCGGGGCGGAAGACCGGCTTCAGGCCCTGGACGCCCTCCAGCGTGACGCCGGCGCGCGGGCCGTCGTCCTTGCTGACGACCGTGCCGTCGGGGAGCGTCACCGGGGTGATCTCCCGCTCCCAGAAGCCGTTCTTGATGGCTTCCTCGGCGAGGTTCTGCGAGCGGACGCCGAACTCGTCCATGTCCTGGCGGGTGACGCCCTTGAGGCGGGCGAGGTTCTCGGCGGTCTGGCCCATCGCGATGTACGCGTCCGGGACGAGGCCGTCCTCGCGCGGGTCGTGCCAGCTGGTGCCCTCCTGCGCGGCGACGGCCGCGGTGCGGGCCTCGGCCTCGGCGAAGAACGGGTTGCGGGTGTCGGGCAGGCTGTCGGAGTTGCCCTTGGCGAACCGGGAGACCAGCTCGACACCGGCCGAGATGAAGACGTCGCCCTCGCCGGCCTTGATGGCGTGCAGCGCCATGCGGCTGGTCTGCAGGGACGAGGAACAGTAGCGGGTGATCGTGCAGCCGGGGAGGTGGTCCATCCCCATCTGCACCGCCACGATGCGGCCGAGGTTGTTGCCCTGCTCGCCGCCGGGCAGGCCGCAGCCGAGCATCAGGTCGTCGATGTCCCTCGGGTCCAGCTCGGGGACCTTGGCGAGGGCCGCCTGGATGATCGTGGCGGTGAGGTCGTCCGGGCGCAGGTCCTTCAGGGAGCCCTTGAAAGCGCGGCCGATGGGCGAGCGGGCGGTCGAGACGATGACTGCTTCGGGCATCACGGCTCCATTGGCGGGGGTGCGTACGGTGGTCGGCTGCTTGGGAAGTTACCCGTACGTATGGCCGAGGTCACTGGTGTGGCCGTGTGACTCGCGCCGCAATTTACTAAGCGCTTGCTTGGGTCGCCGGCGATGGGCCGGGCGGGTGCGGGCGGGGCGGCGCACCGGGTCCGGGGGCTGCCGCCCCCGGACCCCTGCTTCGGCCCTGGACGGGCCTCGCCCTCACACGCCGGACTGGCTGATGGGGGACGTCGGTTCCGATTCCGACACCCGCCGCCTGCGGCGGCGCTTGAGGAGGGCCCACGGGCCTCGGGGGCCCGTCGGCATCGCTGCCGTGACCTCCGTGCCGGCCTCCGAGGCCGCTTCCGCCGCCGCCCGGGCCACCGGCAGGAAACCCTCGCGGCGCGAGACGTCCGGGCGCTCCTCCTCCGCCGGCCAGAGGCCGAGGGCCGCGCAGACCGTGGGCAGGACCGCCATCGCCGCCGTCGCGTACCCCTCCGCCGAGGGGTGGTAGTGGTCGGGGCCGAACAGCTCGCTCGGATTGGCCTCGAACTCGGGGCCCAGCAGGTCGCCCAGGGAGACCGTGCGGCCGCCCTGCTCGACGGCGCCGATCGTCTGGGCGGCCGCGAGCTGGCGTGAGGCCCGGCGGGCCAGCCAGCGCAGCGGCTGCTGGACCGGCTCGATCGTGCCCAGGTCGGGGCAGGTGCCGACGACGACCTCGGTGCCGGCCGTACGCAGCCGCCGTACCGCCGAGGACAGGTGGCGGACCGAGCGGGTGGCCGGCATCCGGTGGGTGACGTCGTTCGCGCCGATCATGATCACGCAGACGTCGGGCACCTGATCGGAGTCGCCGAGCACCAGCGCGACCTGGCGGTCGAGATCGTCGGACTGGGCGCCCGGGAGCGCCACGTTGCGCAGTTCCACGGGGCGCTCGGCGACCGCCGCCAGACCCGCGGCCAGCAGTGCGCCCGGGGTCTGCCCGGAGCGGTGGACGCCCTGGCCGGCCGCCGTGGAGTCGCCCAGCATCGTCAGGCGCAGGGGTTCCTTGCCGGGTCCGGGCGCGTCGTAGGCGAGGCCGTAGCGGCCGTCCGCCTGGGGGACGTGCGGATGCGTCCCGTTGTTCACCTGGCGCCGCGCCAGGTGCATCTCCGCCACTACCAGCCCGACCGCCGCCGCCCCGGCCAGTCCGATGCCGCCGCCGCCATAGGCCGCGCCGGCCGCGATGCGCCGGGCCACTCTCGCCCTCGACATGCTCGTCATGCCTCGACGCCACCTCCTTGTGTCCGTACACCCACTCCTTGCCCCGTACGGACCGTCGCCCAATCTCCACCAGGAGTGAACCTGCCGCCCGGTCGCCGCCCGGGCCGTACCCTGGCGTAACCACTACGACCACTGTTTTTGCAAGCAACCGGAGACAACGGTGCAATTCCACGACTCGATGATCAGCCTCGTCGGCAACACCCCGCTGGTGAAGCTCAACAGCGTGACCAAGGGCATCCAGGCGACCGTCCTGGCCAAGGTGGAGTACTTCAACCCGGGCGGTTCCGTGAAGGACCGCATCGCCCTGCGCATGATCGAGGCGGCGGAGAAGAGCGGGGAACTCCTGCCCGGCGGCACGATCGTCGAGCCGACCAGCGGAAACACCGGGGTCGGGCTGGCCATCGTGGCGCAGCAGAAGGGGTACCACTGCATCTTCGTGTGCCCCGACAAGGTGAGCACCGACAAGATCAACGTGCTGCGGGCGTACGGCGCCGAGGTCGTCGTGTGCCCCACCGCCGTGGACCCCGAGCACCCGGACTCCTACTACAACGTCTCCGACCGGCTGGTGCGGGAGACGCCGGGCGCGTGGAAGCCGGACCAGTACTCCAACGCGAACAACCCGCTCTCCCACTACCACTCCACCGGCCCTGAGCTGTGGGAGCAGACGGAGGGGCGGATCACCCACTTCGTCGCCGGCGTCGGCACCGGTGGCACCATCTCCGGGACCGGGCGCTATCTGAAGGACGCCAGCGAGGGCCGGGTCCAGGTCGTCGGCGCCGACCCCGAGGGGTCCGTGTACTCCGGCGGGTCCGGGCGGCCCTACCTCGTCGAGGGCGTCGGCGAGGACTTCTGGCCGACCGCCTACGACCGGACCGTCGCCGACGAGATCGTCCCGGTGTCCGACAAGGACTCCTTCCAGATGACCCGGCGGCTCGCGAAGGAGGAGGGGCTGCTGGTCGGCGGCTCCTGCGGGATGGCCGTGGTGGCCGCCCTGCGCGTCGCCGAGCGGCTCGGGCCGGACGACGTCGTGGTCGTCCTGCTGCCCGACAGCGGTCGCGGGTACCTCTCGAAGATCTTCAACGACGAGTGGATGGCCGACTACGGCTTCCTCGAGGACGAGGGCCCCAGCGCCCGCGTCGCCGACGTCCTCAACGACAAGGTGCACGGCGCGATCCCGTCCCTCGTCCACATGCACCCGGACGAGACCGTCGGCGAGGCCATCGAGGTGCTGCGCGAGTACGGCGTCTCCCAGATGCCGATCGTGAAGCCCGGCGCCGGTCACCCGGACGTCATGGCCGCCGAGGTCGTCGGGTCGGTCGTGGAGCGGGAGCTGCTCGACGCGCTGTTCACCCAGCGGGCCTCCCTCGACGACCCGCTGGAGAAGCACATGTCCGCCCCGCTGCCGCAGGTCGGCTCAGGTGAGCCGGTCGGCGACCTGATGTCCGTGCTGGGCACCGCGGACGCGGCGATCGTCCTCGTCGAGGGCAAGCCCACCGGGGTCGTCAGCCGCCAGGACCTGCTGGCCTTCCTGGCCAAGGGCGGGAAGTGACTTCTGGCCGGCGAGGGCCGAAACCTCCGGGAAACCTCCGGTGAACGGCCCCCGTGGGCGCTGAACTTCCGTTTGCCTACCGAAATGGTGGACTTCGCGGAAGTGGTACGAGCGTGTCACGTGCACGCAGCACCCGGTTAACACGCGTCCTGCATATTTATGGATGTCGGCAGGGCGGGAGCGGCTCCCCGCCCCACCGGCACCCAAACGGCGTCACGGACCTCCGGAGCGGCTCCCGGACCTCCACCGACGCCACGGACGCGCAAGCCCGGCCTGACCCGGCCCGCGTCCCTCGCGGGGACCGCCGTCGTCCCGCCCCCCGGCAACGGGGGTGCGGCGGTCCCCGCGCAAGCTTCCGCCGTAGGGCCTGTCCGCCGGACAGGCCCTACGGCGCTGTCCGCGCCGGCGTCGCCTTCCAGCTGCCGAGGAACCGCAGCCGCTCCTCCGTCTCGGAGCCCGCTTCCGGGGTGTAGACCAGCAGCGACCGGTCCGGGTCCGCCGAGACCGCCAGCGTCTCGTACGGGAGGGTCAGCAGGCCCGCGACCGGGTGCTGGATCCGCTTCACCCCGTACGCGCACTCCCGGACCGGATGTTCGGCCCACAGCCGCCGGAAGTCGTCGCTCTTCAGCGAGAGTTCCCCGACCAGGGCGGTCAGCCGGCGGTCGTCCTGGTGATGGCCCGCCAGCATCCGCAGATGCGCGACGCACTGGACGGCCACCGCGGACCACTCCGGGTAGAAGTCGTGGGAGCCGGGGTCGAGGAAGACGTGCCGCGGGATGCTGCGGTCCTGGGGCGGGGTGCGGCTGTAGCCGAAGACCGCGTCGGCGAGCGCGTTCCACGCCAGCACGTCCATCCGCTGGTCCAGCACGAAGGCCGGGGTGCGCTCCATGCTGTCGAGCAGCGACCGGACGCCCGCGCGGACGCGGGGCGCGGCCGGCCGCCCGGCCGGCCTGCGGGGGCGGGCGACGGCGCGCAGATAGGCGTGCTCCGTCTCGTCCAGGCGCAGTACGCGCGCCACGGCGTCCAGGACCGCGTCGCTGACTCCCCCCGACTTCGTCCGGGAGGGACCCCCGGGGCCCCTGCCCTGCTCCAGGCGGATGTAGTAGTCGACGCTCACTCCGGCCAGCTGCGCCACCTCCTCGCGACGCAGACCGGGCACGCGCCGTCGCCCGTACGAGGGCAGTCCGACCTCCTCCGGCTGGATGCGGGCGCGGCGCGAGCGCAGAAAGTCTCCGAGATCCCCGTCCATGCGTTCGATGGTAGGGGAGCGGCGGGCCGCGAACCTGGTACTGGCAGACCCAGGAAAAGCGCATCCCTGGGTAGCGCGGACGCGGACGGCGAGGGTGGTGCGTGCCGCCGGGGAACCGCCCCGGCCCGCTTCTCCCAGGAGCAACAGATGTCGTACGAGACCCCTTACACGAGCCTGGCCGGTCGTACCGCCGTCGTCACCGGGGCCGCCAGCGGTATCGGTGAGGCCGCCGCCGCGCTGCTCGCCGCCTCGGGTGCCCGGGTCGCGCTGCTGGCCCGGCGCGGGGACCGGCTGGAGGCGGTCGTCGAGAAGATCCGCGCCGACGGGGGCGAGGCCCTGGCCGTCGTCGCCGACGTCACCGACGACGCGTCGGTGGACGCGGCCGCCGCCAGGATCCGCGCGGCCTACGGGAACGTCGACCTGGTCGTCAACAACGCCGGCGTCATGCTGCCCAACCCCGTCGACGACGGCCGGATCGACGAGTGGCGGCGGATGCTCGACACCAACGTCACCGGAGTGCTGCGGGTGATCCGGGCCTTCACCGGGGACCTGGTGGGCGCCGCCGCCGAGGGGCGGCCCGCGGACCTGGTGAACATCTCGTCCATCGCCGCGCACATCGCGTTCCCGAACTACGGGGTGTACGGCGCCACCAAGGCGGCCGTCACCCATCTCTCCCAGGCCCTGCGCGTCGAGTTCGGGCCGCGGGACGTGCGGGTCACCAACGTGGAGCCGGGACTGACGGAGACCGAGCTGGCGACGCACCTGGACAACGCCGAACTGGCCGGGCAGCTGGACGGCATGTTCGACGCCGTCGGCGGGCTGTCCGCGGCCGAGGTCGCCGACGTGGTCGCCTACGCGACCAGCCGCCCGCGGCACGTCAACCTGCGGCAGATCATGGTGCTGCCGACCCGTCAGGCGTGAACCCCGGCCCCGGCCCGGGTCACTCCTCCCAGTCGCCGCCCTTCGAGGAGCGGCGACGGGAGCCGAAGAGACCGGGGTGGGAGCGGGCGGCCTGGACCGCGTTGACGCCGACGATGCCCACCCAGGAGACGATCAGGCCGGGCAGGTGCGCGGTGCCCGCGCCGATCGCGGACAGCGGGACCGCCAGCACCAGCGAGACGATCCCGAAGCCGAAGCGCTCGCCCCACGAGTCCGTCGCCCTGGGCGAGCGGGCGTCCCGGGCCGCCACCATCTGCTGCTCCGCGAACTGCCGCCGCACCCGGCGCTCCACCGCGGCGTCGATGCGCTGGTCGACCTTCTCCAGGAACGAGTCCACCAGCGCGGACTCGTACTCCTCGCCCAGCTCCCTGCGGGTCTGCAGGGTGGCGTCGAGGTCCTTCTTGAGGTCCGTGTCCCGCGCTTCCATGGTGGTCTCCCATCCCGTCATACGACCAGGCTAGGGAGCGGGCGCGCCCGCCGCACTGGGGATAGCCCCCCTGTCCGCGGTGGGGTTCGGCACCGGGGGAGGACCGCACCGGGGGAGGACGGCACCGGGGGAGGACGGCGGCGGGGGCGGGCCTACTTCGTCAGCCCGTGCTGCTTCGCGTACGCGTCGGCCACGTCCTCCGGGTCCTTCTTGTCCTTGTCCACCTGGCGGTTGAGCTCGGTGAGCTGGGCCGTGGTGAGGACGTTGCCGAGCTTCGCGAGGGCCTTGCGGACGGTGGAGTCGGCCTTGCGGTCGGCGATCAGCGGGACGATGTGCTGGCCCGGGATCAGGTTCTCGGGGTCGGTCAGCACCACCCAGTCGTTGGCCACGATGTCCGTGTCGGTGGTGAACAGGTTCGCCACGTCGACGTCGCCCTTCTTCAGGGCGCCCTTGACCAGCGGACCGGAGGAGTCGAGGGACCTGAACTCCTTGAACTCCACCCCGTAGACGTCCTTGAGGCCCACGACGCCCACCTGGCGGGTCTTGACCTCGGGCGCCGCGCCGACCACCAGCCTGCCGATCTGCTTCTTCAGGTCGGCGAGGGAGACCAGCCCGTACTTCCTGGCCGTCTCCTTCGTGACGACGAAGGCGTCCGAGTCCTCGGCCCTGCCGTACGGCAGTACCTGCAGGCCGGCCGGGAGGGCGACGGCGAGGGCGTTCTGCATCTCGCCCTCCTCGGTGGCCGTCGCCTTCGGGTCGAGGTAGTGCAGCAGGGCGCCCTGGTACTCGGGCAGCAGGTCGATGTCGCCGCCCCTGAGCGCGGGGATGAGGATCTCGCGGGTGCCGAGGTTGGGACGGACCTTCACCTTCACGCCGGCCGCCTCCAGGACGGCCGCGTAGAGGTGGCCCAGCACCTGGTTCTCGGTGAAGTTGGCGGTGCCGATGGTGACCCCGTCCTTGCTGGAGCCGCCGCCGGCGGAGGTGGTGCCCTCGTTGTCGAGGGAGGTGATGCCGCTCGCGCAGGCGGTCAGCGCGGGGACGGTCGCGGCCGCGAACAGGCCGCCGAGGATCGTGCGTCGGTTCATTTCGCTGACTTCCCTAGGCGGTCTGTGCGGGGCGGTGTCGGAAGAGGAGGCGCTGGAGGCCGGAGAGCGCCAGGTCCAGGGCGATGGCGACGGCGGCGACCAGGACCGCGCCGCCGAGCACCTGGACGAGGTCGCGCTGGGCGAGGCCGTCGAAGACGTAGCGGCCGAGGCCCCCGAAGGAGACGTACGCGGCGATCGTGGCCGTGGCGACGACCTGGATGAGCGCGAGGCGCAGGCCGGTCATGATCAGCGGGAGGGCCAGCGGCAGCTCCACCTGGAGCAGGACCTGGTGGCCGCGCATGCCCTGCCCGCGGGCCGCGTCCTTCACGTCCGGGTCGACGGCCGTCATCCCGGCGTAGGTGTTGGTGACGATCGAGGGGACCGCGAGGGCGACCAGCGCGACGTAGACCGGCAGCATCGACAGTCCGCCGGCCAGGAAGACGAGGACGACCAGGCCGACGGTCGGCAGCGCGCGGCCGAAGGAGGCCAGGTTGATCGCGACGAACGCGCCCCGGCCGGTGTGCCCGATCAGCAGGCCGAGGGGGAGGCCGATCGCGGTCGCGACGAGGGTGGCCAGCAGCGAGTACTGGAGGTGTTCGGCCAGGCGGTGCGCGATGCCGTCCGAGCCGGACCACTGGGCACCGCTGGTCAGCCAGCCGCCGAGGTTCTTGATCAGTTCGTACATCAGGCTCGCCGCCTCTTCCACGGGGTGAGGAGGTACTGGACGCCGACCAGGGCCGCGTCGGCGACGACCGCGAGGAGGATCGTGAGGACCACGCCCGCGATCACCGGCGTCGGGAAGTTGCGCTGGAAGCCGTCGGTGAAGAGCTGGCCGAGACCGCCGTCACCGATGTAAGTGGCGACGGAGACCAGCGAGATCGACATGACCGTGGCGATGCGGACGCCCGCCATGATCACGGGGAGCGCGAGCGGGAACTCGACGGTGAGGAGCGTGCGCAGGGGGCGCGTGCCCATCGCCTTGGCCGCCTCCTTGGTCTTCGCCGGCACCGAGTCGAGGCCCTCGACCGTGTTCCGCAGCAGCACGACCAGGGTGTAGACGGTCAGGCCGATGACGGTGGTGGTGCGGGTCAGGCCGCTGACCGGCAGCAGCAGAACGAAGATCGCGATCGAAGGGATCGTGAACAGCACGTTCGACAGACCGAGCAGGAAGCCGCGCAGGGGGCGCACCCGGTGGGCGACGACCGCGAGGGGGAGGCTGATCAGCAGTCCGAGGAGGACGGCGGTCAGGGCGGCCTGGAGGTGGGAGATCGTGAGGGTGGTCAGGTCGTCGGTGTGCCCGGATATCCAGGACCAGTCGATGGTCATGCGGCCACCCGTGCCTCGGTGTGGGCCCGGCCGGCGTGGGTGTGGATGTCGTCGCGGGACGTCACGCCGGTGAGGACACCGTCGGCGTCCACCCGGGCGACGAGTCCGGTGGGGGCGGCCACCGACTCGTTGAGCGCCGACAGCAGGGAGTCGGAGTCCTTGAGCGGCCGGACCGGCACGTCGGTTCCGGCGGTCGAGGCGGTTCCGTCGGCGGTCTTCGGCGCCCAGCGCAGCGGCCTGCGGGCCTCGTCGAGCACGAGGCGCCAGGGGCCGCCCTCGGGGGCCGGGCCCTGCGGGACGTCCGCGAGGGTCTTCAGCGAGAGCAGCTTCAGACCGCGCTCGGCGCCGAGGAAGTCGGCCACGAAGTCGTCCGCCGGGCGGGCGAGCAGTTCGGCGGGCGAGGCGCACTGGACCAGGTGGCCGCCGGTGCGGAACACGGCGATCTGGTCGCCGAGGCGGACGGCCTCGTCGATGTCGTGCGTGACGAAGACGATGGTCTTGTTCAACTCCTTCTGGAGCCTGAGCAGTTCGTCCTGGAGCTGGGTGCGGACCACCGGGTCGACGGCGCCGAACGGCTCGTCCATGAGGAGCACCGGCGGGTCGGCGGCGAGCGCGCGGGCCACCCCGACGCGCTGCTGCTGGCCGCCGGAGAGCTGGTGCGGGTAGCGGCGGCCGGCTTCGGCGGACAGACCGACGGTCTCCAGCAGTTCGGTCGCGCGGGCGCGTGCCCTGCGGCGGCCGTGGCCCAGCAGCAGCGGCACGGTGGCGATGTTGTCGAGCACCGTGCGGTGCGGGAAGAGCCCCGACTGCTGGATGACGTATCCGATGGAGCGGCGCAGCTCGGCCGCGTCCTGGCGGGTGACGTCCTTGCCGCCCACCTCGATCGTCCCGGAGGTCGGGTCGACCATGCGGTTGATCATCCGCAGGGTGGTCGTCTTGCCGCAACCGGAGGAACCGACCAGTACGGTGACGCCGCCCTGCGGCATGTGGAGGGAGAGATCGTGGACCGCCGTCGTGCCGTTGCGGAAGCGCTTGTGGACCGCGTCGAACTGGATCATGAGTTGTCCCTTGCCCGGCTGTATAACGTCATGCAGAGTTCTCGGTAGGTGAATAGCTTGTCAACGGTTCGGTGTTAATCCGAGGTAACGGATGGCCGGCAGGCAAGATCGAGTGTCCGGATTGATGGGAGTTCGTGGCCTTATGTCGTCTCGGATGGTGGACGCCCCTTCTGGGGTCGGCTCCGGTCTCGTCGTCCTCGACGGGATCGCTCTCGGCGTCGCGGACGTCGCGCGCCTCGCCGACCGGGCCGCCCGCCCGGTCCCCGGCACCGAGGCGACGAAGCGGATGACCGAGTCCTGGGACGCCGCCCGGCGGATCGCCGCCACCGGTCGCGTCTACGGCCGCTCCACCGGGGTCGGCGCCAACCGGAACGAGGACGTGCCCACCGAGGCGGCCGCCGAGCACGGACTGCGCCTGCTGCGCAGCCACGCCGGCGCCATCGGCGAGGAACTCCCCGCCCGGCAGGTCCGGGCCATGCTCGCCGTCCGCGCCAACCAACTGCTCGCCGGCGGCGCCGGCCTCAGGCCCGGCGTCGTCACGGCGCTCTGCGAGGCGCTGGAGAGCGGGGCGTATCCGGTCGTCAACGAGTTCGGCTCGGTGGGCACCGGGGACCTGGCGGCGCTGGCACAGGTCGGGCTCGCACTGGTGGGGGAGCACCCGTGGCGCGGCACCGGAGCCCCCGAACCGCAGCAGCTCGACAACAACGACGCCCTCGCGCTCATCAGCAGCAACGCCCTCACCCTCGGCCAGTCCGCCCTCGCCCTGCACGAACTGCGCGGACTCCTGGAGGCCACCCAGGTCGTCGCCGCGCTCTCCCTGCTCGCCGTCGACGGCTCGCACGAGGCGTACGCCGCCCCCGTGCACGCCGCCCGCCCGCACCGCGGCTCCGTCGAGGTCGCCCGCCGGATGCGGGAACTGATCGGCGCGCAGGACCGGCCCACGCCACCCCTCGGCAGGATCCAGGACCCCTACGGCTTCCGCTGCCTGCCCCAGATCCACGGCCCCGCGCACGACGCCGCCGACGCCCTGGAGGAGGTGGTCGGCATCGAGATCAACGCGGCCGCCGAGAACCCGCTCATCTCCCCCGAGGACATGGCCGCCTACCACCACGGCGGCTTCTACCAGGCCCAACTCGCCCTCGCCCTGGACCACTTCAGGCTGGCGCTGACCCAGGTGGCCCGGCTGTCCACCTCGCGTCTGTCGACGCTGAACGAACCGGCCTACACCCGGCTGCGCCCCTTCCTCGCCGACCCCGAGCCCGCCTCCTCCGGCGTGATGATCCTGGAGTACGCCGCCGCTGCCGCCCTCGGTGACCTGCGGGCCTTCTCGGCCCCCGCCTCCCTCGGCCACGCTGTACTCTCCCGGGGCGTCGAGGAACAGGCCAGTTTCGCCTCGCTCGCCGCCCGGCAGACACTGCGCGCCTGTGCCGCGTACCGTCTCGTCGTCGGCTGCGAACTCGTCGCCGCCGTACGGGCGCTGCGCCAGCGCGAGCTGCGGCCCGAGCCGGGACTTCCGGCGGGCCGGGCGCTGGAGCTGGCCGAAGCGGTGCTCGACGCGGAACAGGCCGACCGGCCGCTCACGGACGACGTGCGGGCGGCGGCCGGGCTGCTGGACCGGTTCACGGAGATCTGGAGGGGGAGCGGGGCATGAGCGCGGAGACGGAGATCGGTGGGGGAGTGCCGGGGCCGGGGGCGCCGGGTCCGGGAGGACCGGGGCCGGGGGCGCCGGGTGCCGGTGTGCCGGACAGTCCCGCCGCCCGGCTGCAGGCGCTCTTCGAGGGGCACCGGCTGACACCGACCCAGCGGCGCATCGCGCACAGCATGGTGCGGCGCGCCGCCGACGTGCCCTTCCTGTCCAGCGTGGAGCTGGCCGAACTCGCGGGCGTCAGCCAGCCGTCGGTGACCCGCTTCGCGGTCGCGCTCGGCTTCGACGGCTACCCCGCCCTGCGCAAGCACCTGCGCGAGGTCGCCCCCGCCGAACGGACGGCCGGTCCGGCCTCGTACAACGAGTACCAGCAGGCCGTCGAGGCCGAGATCGAGAACCTGAAGCACCTCGCCGAACTGCTCGCCGATCCCCGGCCGGTGCAGCGGGCGGGCCGGCTGCTGGCGGCCTCCCGCCCGCTTCCCGTGCTCGGACTGCGCGCCGCCGCCTCCCAGGCGTACGGGTTCGCCTACTTCGCCGCCAAGGTCCATCCGGACGTACGGCTGCTGAACGAGGGCGGCACGATGATCCACGACCGGATCGACGCCGCCGTCCGGGCGGGCGCCTCGGCCCTGCTCTGCTTCGCGCTGCCCCGGCATCCGCGCGAGGTCGTCGACACCCTCGCCTACGCCCGGGAGGCGGGGCTGAGCGTGGTGACGGTCGCCGACTCCGCGTTCGCGCCGGTCGCCAAGGTCTCCGACCTGCTGCTGCCGGCCGCCGTCGGCACCGGCCTCGCCTTCGACACGGCGTGCGCGCCGATGCTGCTCGGGCGGGTGCTGCTGGAGGCGATGTGCGACGACCTGCCCGACGCGCAGGCCCGGCTGGAGGAGTTCGACGCGCGGGCGGCGGCACGGGGGCTCTTCGTGGAGTAGACCCGCCCGTGTTCCCCGTCGTGCGCCCCGCCGGGTTCTCCGCCGGGTTTTCTGCCGAGTTCTTTGTCGCGGTCTCTGTCGCGGTCTCTCAGACTCGTCTCACGTTCGCTCACTAGTCTGAGCGGTCACGAGACTGAGCCGGAGAGACCAGGAGGCGGACGTGGCACGCGGAGGGCAGGGGCTGGCTCGGGTGGCCGTCGTCGTACGGGCCGGAGCCGCGCCGTTGTGGTGGTGCGGGGTGTTCGCGGCGGGGGTCGGGGTCCTGGTGCCCGGTCTCACCGGCCGGCGGATCGGGGTGCTGGCCGGGGCCGCGCTCTTCATCGTCGCCGTCGCCGTGGCGGCGTGGCGCGGCCGCAGGCGGCTCACCGCACTCGGCCGCGGCGCCGCCCGGGCCGGCAAGCAGGACGTGCTCCAGGACCGGGCGGTGACCGTCCGCACCTGGCGGCGCGGTCACCGCTGGTGGCTGCTGCTCGCCTTCGTGGCCGCGCTCGGCAGTTCCTTCGCGGTGCCCGCGGCAGCCGGCCTGCTGCTCGCCGGCTGGGGGACGGGGCTGCGGCTGAAGGCCGCCTGGCTCGGCCGCCGCGAGCGGGCCGACGACGCGCTGCTGTGGGTGCGCGTCGACTGGCTGGACCGGCGCGGCGGACGCCCCGCGGGCAAGGCCGTCAAGGCGTACCGCAGCACCGGCATCGCGGCGGGCGACGCGGCCCCGGGCGGGTCCCGTCGCCGCACCGCGGCGCTGGTCTAGCCACGGACCGGTACAGCGGGTCCGGCCGGTCCGGCTAAACCTCGAGGTCCTCCTCGATCTTCTTCAACTGGTGGCGGGCCATCGCCAGGTTGGCCCGCTTGGCGTCCAGGACCAGGTACATGAAGAGTCCGTTGCCGCCGCGGCCGCTGATCAGCCGGATCAGGTGGTACTGGTCGGCCAGGGTGATCAGGATGTCCTCGATCTGGCCCTTGAGACCGAGGTGCTCCATGGTGCGCATCTTGGCGCGCACCACGTCGGTGTTGCCGGCGGCGGCGACGTTCAGGTCGAAGGTCTTGCTGCCGCCCAACGTGCCCAGCGCCATGCCGCTGGTGTAGTCGACGAGCGCCACTCCGGTCGCGCCCTCGATCGAGGCGAGACATTCCTTCAGCGTGGTTTCGGTGTTGGCCATGACTGTGCTCCTCGGTTCCTTCTCAACTATCCGTGGTGGTGCGCGCGTTGGGCGTCGCCGATCCGCGCGCCGATCTGGTCCGTACGATGGGTGGCTTGGCGGGCGTCCGCACGGGCGGCTTCGCGGGGGTCTTCGGCGGCGTCCTGGCCGCCGTCTCGGCGGCGGCCTTCGCCTCCCGCGCCTTTGCTTCCCACGCGTCCACGAGCTCCCCGATGCGGGCCCCGGCCCGGCGGCCCTCCAGATGCAGCCGGCCGACATTGACGCGGTCCTGCGCGAGCAGCGTCAGCACGGCGCTCTCACCGGCCGCGTAGGTCGCGACGTAGCCGTAGACCCCGCGCACGAGCAGCTCGCGGAAGTCGCCCTGGCCGGTCGTGTCCGCCATCCGCACGGCGACGCCGAGGGCGGCGGCGGTCAGCGCGGCCACCACCTCCGGCTCCACACCGGGCGTGTCGTGGGCGAGGACGAGACCGTCCACGCCGGCCGTCAGGGCGCCGGTCAGCTGGGGCACCCGGGCCCGCAGCCGCCGGAGTTCGTCGAGTATTTCCGGCTCGGACACCATCAGCTCGCTCCTCTCGGCGCGCGGTCGCTGCCGTTCAAAGGGCCTCCAGCGCATCCCTGAGCCTTTTCAGCAGAGTGATGTCGGGGTCGTTGACACGGGGCAGGGTGATGCCCGGTGGCGGGTCGGGGTCGGGGGCGACGGGACCTGCGGCGGGAGTCGCGGCCGCCGACCTGGAGCGGAGCGGGGGCGCGCCCGGCGGCGGGCGGTGCGGCCGGGGCGGCGGGAAGAGGGCGGTCAGCAGACCGGCCGCCGCCAGCCGCCGGACGTCCACCAGGGTGTGGAAGGCCTGGCGGCCCAGCTCCCGGGCTATGTCCGTCGCAGTGCGCACACCGTCCACCGAGGCCAGCACCGCGCTCTGCCGGGCGGTCGGCGCGGGCGCCGCGACGGTCTCGGCCCGGCGCAGCGGCGCCCCGTCGGTCAACGGGTCCGGCCACAGCCGGTGCAGCAGCTCGCGCCGGCGCAGCGTCTCGCGCTCGACCGCCTCGACCGGGACCGGCCGGAGCGTGCCCAGCCAGTGCCCGGCGCCGTACCGGAAGTGGCCCGGGGTGCTGCTGGGGGTGAGCGCGAAGTAGGCCGCGTCGTACACCGCCTCCAAGTGGCACAGTTCCAGCGCGCCGCGCGGGACGCGGCCTGCGTCGAGCAGCAGCCGGGCGACGCCGTACTCCTCGTCGGCCCGGTCCACCGCGTCCTGCCAGACGGCGGGGGCCAGGGTGCCGTGGGCCAGGAGGAGCACGTCGAGGCCCGGGGCGAGGGGGCTCTCGGCGTGCACCACGCGGCCCTCGGCGAGGTAGAGCGAGCCGCGCTCCCGCTCCAGGACACCGGTCGCCCGTTCGGCCGCGAGCCGGGTCAGCATCGGGGACAGCCCGCTGCCGCGCTCCCGGGCCGCGGTCTTCTCCCGGACGGGCAGCCGGGGCGGCGGGGTCGTCCCCTGCGGGGGCGTTCTCACCGCGGTCACCCCAGCACCAGCCGTCCGGCCATCTCGCCCAGCCGGATCCGGGCCAGCGCGAGGTTGCCGTCCGGCCGGGCCAGCCACACGTGCAGGAACACGCTGCTGTCGAAGGACGTCGGTACGAAGCGGAGCACGTGATAGCTGTCCCGGTTGCTGATGATCAGGTCCTCGACCGGGGGATCGGCGGCCCCGCCGCCCCCTTGGCCGTCCTGGCTGTCGTGTCTGTCGTGGCCGTCGGGCGCGAACGCCCGCTGCTCCGCCGTGAGCCGGGCCACCTCGGCGGCCTCGGCCGCCGCCGCCTCGTGGTCGCCGCCGGGGAACTCCCCGACCGCGCCGAGGGCCAGCCCGCTCGTCCAGTCGACCAGCGCGGCGCCCCGGGCACCGGGCAGCCGCATGGCCTCCAGTAGACACTCGTCGATTCCGGGCACCGTTGGGCTCCCCTCCCGCCTTCGGTTCGGCTGAGTGATGAAGAAGCTACGCAACGTAGGCGACGAGGGGTGAGTCTTCTGGCATTTTCCAGCGGAACATGCGGCGGGGCGGCTAACGTGGGTCGACTGACCCCGTTTCGGGCCGAATCGGCGCCCCATGCGCCCCTTCTCCACCGTTCAACACCGGCCCACCGGCGCGCGTCAACGGCGCGCACGTCCGCGCGGGGTGGTGAGCGCGAAGACGCGCGCCCCTCTCGCTCCCGTCTTTCCTGTCCCCGTGGCTTTCGCCGCGCCGGGGCACGCTGTGGCCCCGATGTATTGACTAGTCCTATTCATCGAGTCAGGATGTGAATAACAACAGCAACACCCGCCGGGATCACCCATCCGCAAGGAGGCAGACCATGTCAGGACCCCGCCCCGTACGAGCGCCACGCGGTACGGAACTGAGCGCCCTGGGATGGCAGCAGGAAGCCGCCCTGCGGATGCTCCAGAACAACCTCGACCCCGAGGTCGCCGAACACCCCGACAAGCTCGTCGTCTACGGCGGCACGGGCAAGGCGGCCCGCGACTGGCGCTCCTTCGACGCGATGGTCCGCACGCTCAGGACCCTCAAGCAGGACGAGACCATGCTCGTGCAGTCCGGCCGCCCGGTGGGCGTCATGCAGACCCACGAGTGGGCCCCGCGCGTCCTCATCGCCAACTCCAACCTCGTCGGCGACTGGGCCAACTGGGAGGAGTTCCGCCGGCTGGAGCAGCTGGGCCTGACCATGTACGGCCAGATGACCGCCGGTTCCTGGATCTACATCGGCACCCAGGGCATCCTCCAGGGCACCTACGAGACCTTCGCCGCCGTCGCCGCGAAGAAGTTCGCCGGCACCCTCGCCGGCACGATCACCCTCACCGCCGGCCTCGGCGGCATGGGCGGCGCCCAGCCGCTCGCCGTGACGATGAACGACGGCGTGGCCATCTGCATCGACTGCGACCCGCGCGCCATCGAGCGCCGCATCGAGCACCGCTACCTGGATGTCAGGGCCGACAGCCTGGACCACGCGCTCCAGCTGGCCGTCGAGGCCCGCGACCAGCGCAAGCCGCTCTCCATCGGCGTCCTCGGCAACGCCGCCGAGCTGCTCCCGCAGCTGCTCGCGATGGGCGCCCCCGTCGACATCGTCACCGACCAGACCTCGGCCCACGACCCGCTCGCCTACCTGCCGACCGGGATCGCCTTCGAGGACATGGCCGACGCCGCCGAGAAGGACCCGGCCGGCTTCACCACCCGGGCCCGCGAGTCGATGGCGCGGCACGTCGAGGCGATGGTCGGCTTCCAGGACGCGGGAGCCGAGGTCTTCGACTACGGCAACTCCATCCGCGGCGAGGCCCAACTCGCCGGATACGACCGGGCGTTCGCCTTCCCCGGCTTCGTCCCCGCCTACATCCGCCCGCTCTTCTCCGAGGGCAAGGGCCCCTTCCGCTGGGCGGCCCTGTCCGGCGAGGCCTCCGACATCCACAAGACGGACAAGGCGATCCTCGACCTCTTCCCGGAGAACGAGTCGCTGCACCGCTGGATCAAGCTGGCCGGCGAGCGCGTCCACTTCCAGGGCCTGCCCGCCCGCATCTGCTGGCTCGGCTACGGCGAGCGCGACAAGGCAGGCGAGCGCTTCAACGACATGGTGGCGTCGGGCGAACTGGCGGCCCCGCTGGCCATCGGCCGCGACCACCTCGACTGCGGTTCCGTCGCCTCCCCGTACCGCGAGACCGAGGCCATGCTCGACGGCTCCGACGCCATCGCCGACTGGCCGCTGCTGAACGCCATGGTCAACGTGGCCTCGGGCGCCTCCTGGGTCTCCATCCACCACGGCGGCGGCGTCGGCATGGGCCGCTCCATCCACGCCGGCCAGGTGTCCGTGGCCGACGGAACCAAGCTGGCCGGCGAGAAGATCCGCCGCGTCCTCACCAACGACCCCGGCATGGGCGTCATCCGGCACGTGGACGCCGGCTACGACATCGCGGAGTCGGTCGCGGACGAGCGGGGCGTGCGGGTGCCCATGCGTGAAGGTGACGACGCGTGACCCTTCCGGGAGACGAGCGGGGCGGCAACGGTCCGGCGGGGGCCGAGCCCCCGTCGCCGACCGCGGGTTCGCCCGTGCCCACCGGTTCCGCCCCGCGGAACGACCGCCCCGAGCCGGCAGCGGCCCGTGCGTCCTTCCAGGAGATGTGGCGTGACCTGGCGCCCATCGGCCGGCACCCCGCATCCCGCGGCTACCGCCGCTACGCCTGGACCGCCGCCGACACCGACTGCCGGGCCTGGTTCAGGGACCAGGCCGAGACACGCGGCCTGACGTACGAGGTCGACCGCAACGGCAACCAGTGGGCGTGGCTCGGGGACCCGACGGCCGGCGACGCCGTCGTCACCGGGTCGCATCTCGACTCGGTGCCGGACGGCGGCGCCTTCGACGGGCCCCTGGGCGTGGTGTCCTCCTTCGCCGCCCTCGACGAACTCCGCGCCCGGGACGTCACGTTCACCAAGCCGCTCGCCCTCGTCAACTTCGGTGACGAGGAGGGCGCCCGCTTCGGCCTCGCCTGCGTCGGCTCCCGGCTCACCGCGGGCCGGCTCACCCCGGAGCAGGCCCACCGGCTCACCGACGGCGACGGGATCAGCCTCCCGCAGGCCATGGAGGCCGCCGGTCACGACCCCGACGCCATCGGCGCGGACCCGGAGCGGCTCGCCCGTATCGGCGCCTTCGTGGAGCTGCACGTGGAGCAGGGGCGCGCCCTCGACCTGAGCGGGGACCGGGTCGGCCTGGCCAGCGCCATCTGGCCGCACGGACGCTGGCGGTTCGACTTCCGGGGCGAGGCCAACCACGCCGGCACCACCCGCCTCGTGGACCGGCGCGACCCGATGCTGCCGTACGCCGAGACCGTGCTGGCCGCCCGCCGCGAGGCCCGGCTCGCGGGCGCCGTCGCCACGTTCGGCAAGATCTCCGTCGAGCCGAACGGCGTCAACGCCATCCCCTCCCTGGTGCGCGGCTGGCTCGACTCCCGGGCCGCCGACCAGGCCGCCCTCGACACCGTGGTCGGCGGTGTGGAGAAGGCCGCCCGCGAGTACGCCGAGAGCCACGGCATCGACCTGGACGTCGTCCGTGAGTCGTTCACGCCGGTCGTCGAGTTCGACCACGCCCTGCGCGACGAACTCGCCCGCATCCTCGGCAGCGACACGGACCTCAAGGTCCCGGTCCTGGGCACCGGCGCCGGACACGACGCCGGAATCCTCTCCGGGACCATCCCGACCGCCATGCTGTTCGTGCGCAACCCCACGGGTGTCTCGCACTCCCCGGCCGAGTTCGCCGCCGAGGACGACTGCGTGGCCGGGGTGCACGCCCTCGCCGACGTACTGGAAGGACTGGCCTGCCGGTGACCCCCACGCAGCGGACACGGACGTACTGGCTGGAGCACGCCTGGCTCGACACGAACGTCGAGCCGGGCGTCGCCCTCACGGTGTCGACCAGCGGCTCCGCCGCGGGTCCGGGCGGCCGGATCACCGCCGTCCGCACGGGCGTCGACACCCCGCCGCCCGGCGCCGAGATCCTGCGCGGCCTCACCCTCCCCGGCCTGGCGAACGCCCACAGCCACGCTTTCCACCGTGCCCTGCGCGGCACCGTCCAGGTCGGCTCCGGCACCTTCTGGACCTGGCGCGAGGTCATGTACTCGGTCGCCGACCGGCTCACCCCGGAGACCTATCACCAGCTGGCCCGCGCCGTGTACGCCGAGATGGCGCTGGCCGGCATCACGGCCGTCGGCGAGTTCCACTACCTGCACCACGCCCCCGGCGGCACCCCCTACGCGGACCCCAACGCCATGGGCGAGGCCCTGATCGAGGCCGCCGCCGACGCCGGTGTCCGGATCACCCTCCTCGACACCGCCTACCTGTCCGCCGGCTTCGGACAGCCCCCCAACGCCCACCAGCTCCGCTTCTCCGACGGCGACGCGGACGCCTGGGCCGAACGCTGTTCACTTCTCAAGGAACGGGATCACGCGAGGATCGGGGCGGCGATCCACTCCGTACGGGCCGTGCCCGCCCGGCAACTGGCGACCGTGGCGCGCTGGGCCGAGGAGCGCCGGGCGCCGCTGCATGTGCACCTGTCCGAGCAGACCGCCGAGAACGACGCCTGCCGCGCGGCCCACGGCCGCACGCCCACCCAGCTCCTCGCCGAGCACGGCGTCCTCGGGCCGCGCACCACCGGCGTCCACAACACCCATCTCACCGACGAGGACATCGCCCTCCTCGGCCGCTCCTCCACCGGCACCTGCATGTGCCCGACGACCGAACGGGACCTCGCCGACGGCATCGGCCCGGCCGTCGCCCTCCAGGCCGCGGGCTCGCCGCTCTCCCTCGGCTCCGACAGCCACGCCGTCATCGACCTGCTCGAAGAGGCCCGCGCGATGGAGCTGAACGAGCGGCTGCGCACCCGCACCCGGGGTCACTGGACGGCCGCCGCCCTGCTGCGCGCCGCCTCCGCCGACGGCCACGCGGCCCTCGGCAACCCGGACGCGGGCACCCTGGAGGCCGGCGCGGCCGCCGACTTCACGACGATCGCGCTCGACTCGGTCAGGACGGCGGGCCCGGTGCCCAGGCTCGGCGCCGAGACGGCCGTATTCGCGGCGACCGCGGCGGACGTACGGCACACGGTCGTCGCCGGGCGTCACGTCGTACGCGACGGGGCGCACACGCTCGTACCGGATGTGCCGCAGGCCCTCGCGCGGGCCGTGGCAGCCCTGCACGCCTAGCGACCACCACCGGCCCCCGCCCCCACGAGGACACGACGATGAGCAGCAGCACCGGCACGACCACCGTCATCACGAACATCGCCACGCTGGTCACCAACGATCCCTCCCTCGGAGGCGGATCCCCCCGGTCGAGCAAATTCGAGAGCGGGGGAGGCTCCCCGCTGGGTCTGGTCCGGGACGCGGCCGTCGTCATCGAGGGCGACCGCGTCGTGTGGACCGGTGAATCAAGCAAAGCACCCGCCACTGACAACCGGGTCGACGCCGGCGGCCGGGCGGTCCTCCCGGGCTTCGTCGACTCCCACTCCCACCTGGTCTTCGCGGGCGACCGCACCGAGGAGTTCAACGCCCGGATGTCGGGCCGCGGTTACACGGCGGGCGGCATCCGCACGACGGTGGCGGCCACCCGGGCGGCCACCGACGAGGAACTCGAGGCGAACCTCACCCGTTTCCTCTCCGAGGCCCTCCGCCAGGGCACCACGACCTTCGAGACCAAGTCGGGCTACGGCCTGACGGTCGCCGACGAGGCCCGCGCCCTGCGCCTCGCCGCCGCCCACACCGACGAGGTCACCTACCTCGGCGCGCACATCGTCTCCCCCGACTACGCCGACGACCCGGCCGGTTACGTGGCCCTCGTCACCGGCGAGATGCTCGACGCCTGCGCCCCGCACGCCCGCTGGATCGACGTCTTCTGCGAGAAGGGCGCGTTCGACGGCGACCAGGCCCGCGCGATCCTCACCGCGGGCAGGGCGAAGGGACTGCACCCCCGCATCCACGCCAACCAGCTCTCCTACGGGCCCGGCGTACAGCTGGCGGTCGAACTGGACGCGGCCAGCGCCGACCACTGCACCCACCTCACGGACGCGGACGTGGACGCCCTCGCGAGCGGCGCCACGGTGGCCACGCTGCTGCCCGGCGCCGAGTTCTCCACCCGGGCGGAATGGCCGAACGCCCGCCGGCTGCTGGACGCGGGCGTCACCGTCGCCCTCTCCACGGACTGCAACCCCGGCTCGTCGTTCACCTCGTCCGTGCCGTTCTGCATCGCGCTCGCGGTGCGGGACATGGGGATGACACCGGACGAGGCGGTGTGGTCGGCGACGGCGGGCGGCGCCGCGGCCCTGCGCCGCACGGACGTGGGACGCGTGAGCCCCGGCGCCCGTGCCGACCTGACCCTTCTGGACGCCCCGAGCCATGTCCACCTGGCCTACCGGCCCGGCGTGCCGCTCGTCTCGGGGGTGTGGCGGCGCGGCGTACGGGTCGTCTGATCCGGAGCCGCCTTCGGCCCCCGGTCCGCCACCGACCGGCCCCATCCGGTGCCGAGGAGCACGAGCACCGCGCCCACGAAGCCGAGCCACCCCGGCCGGTCGCCGGCCAGCGCGATGCCCACGGCCGCCGCCCACACCGGCTCGGTGCCCAGCAGCAGGCTGACCCGGGACGGCGAGGTACGGCGGACCGCCCACATCTGGACGAAGAACGCGAACAGCGTGCAGAACACGGAGAGGTAGACCAGCCCCAGCCAGTCGCCGCCGTCGAAGTCCGCCGCGGCCGCCCACGGCGAGGCGCCCGCCCCCGGAAGCGCCACCAGCACCGCGAACACGGCGACCGCGGAGCCCAGTTGGACCGTCGTCAGCGACAGCGCGTCGGCGCCGCGCACCGAGTCCATGCGTGCCATGGCCAGCACGTGCACGGTACGGGCGACAGCGGCCCCCAGCATCAGCAGATCGCCCCCGGACGGAGCGGTGAATCCGGCGCCCTGCGTCAGCAGCGCCACGCCGAGCACCGAGAGCCCCGCCGCCGCCAGGAACGCCCCCGGCAGCCGCACCCCGCGCACCCGGCTCTCCGCGAGCGGCGTGAACACCATGGTCAGACTGATGATCAGCCCGGCGTTGGTCGCGGAGGTGTGCACCACACCGTAGGTCTCCAGCAGGAAGATCCCGGCCAGGATCAGCCCCAGGATCCCGGCCCCGCGCCACTGCGGCCCGCTCAGCGCGCGCAGCCGCCGCCACCCCACGACCACCAGCACCGGCAGCACCACGGCGAACCGCAGCACCAGCACGGCCGGCACGGTGTCCGCCGTGGTGACGCCCTTGGCGGCGAGATAGCTGGAGCCCCAGACGACGGCGACGAGCAGGACGGGAACATCGGCGAGCCGCCCGAGCGCGGAGGGACCGGCAGGCGCGGCGGGGGAGGCAGATGAGGCAGGTGAGGCCGAGGCAGGGGAGTCGGGCATGGGGCTCCTCATGAGCAGATGACGTGGCTGGCCCAGCGGCTCTGCTGGTCAGAGGGCTGAGCCAGAGTAGTCACCGGCGGGAATCCGGCCAGTGGGTTTCCACCATGAGGACACCGGACACCGGACACCAGGTACGAGGCAGCAGACGCGGACACCAGGTACGAGGCAGCAGACGCGGACACCGCCAGGCACCGGGCACCGTGTCCTGTGCTCAGGCCGCCCCCGCCCGCCACAGCTGGTCGCCGTCCTCGTCCAGCGGCTCCAGGGACACCCCGCCGCCCGCGTCCGCCGTCAACGCCGTCAGGATCGCGATCTCCGGGCGGACGGTCCCGTCGCCGTCCACGGTGAACCGCAGGTTCGCCCCGTGATCGCCTTCCACCGAGGCGCACTCCCACACTCCCACGCCCTTCTCCACGGATCCCCTGCTGTCCAGGCAGAAGTCCTGGTCGGCGTACGACTGGAGCACCCCGCGCGCCGTGTCCACCCGCCACCGCTGGCTGGGCGAGGCGGTACACGGGACCGTGACCACGTCCGTGCCGTTGTCGAAGTCGCCCGCCACCTCCAGACAGCGCCCGGTGGCCGCGTTCACGACCTGGGCGTACGTCCCGCCGGGCGCGCGGGTCGGTGAAGGCGTGGGCTTCGGCTTCGGCGGGGTGCTCGTGCGGGAGGGGGACGAACTCGGCGTCGGGGAAGGCGAGGGGGAGCCGGGGGCGGAGGCGGGCGGCGCGGAGACCGTCGCCGTCACGGTCACCGGCGGGAGCGCCGACGGGCCGGTGACGACCGCGCCCGCCGCATCCCGGGAGTCCCCCGAGTCCCCCGAGTCCCCCGAGGTCAGCAGCAGGGCCACCGCCAGCGGTACCACCGCCACCCCCAGCGCGGCCGAGGCCAGCGCCACCCGCCGCGACGGTCGTCTCGGGGCCGCCGGTCCCCGGCCGCCGGACGGCTGCCGGTCGTCCCTCACGTACGCCGACCCGCCCCACACCAGCAACCCCTCCGCCAGCACCCCGCGAGGATCGTCGCGCAGCGCGCGCTGCTCCTCGTGGGCGGTCGCGCAGTGCGGGCAGTGCGCCATGTGGGCTTCGAGGTCGGGGCTGTGCCGCGGGCCGTCCGGACGTACGGACTGCTCGATCAGCCGGCGGAAGTCCCCGCAGCGCGGGTCGTCGGAGGCGGCGAGCCGGTGCCGGAGGCAGGCCTGGGCCAGAAGGTGGAGGGCGGGGCCCGTGCCGTACGTGACGTCCTCGGGGGTCAGGCCGAGCAGCGCGGCCGTCCGTTCGGCGGGCTCGCGTTCCACGACGCCGTACCAGACGAGGCCCTGCGTGCGGGAGGGCACGGAACGGAACGCGGCGAGCAGGGGCGGCACCGGGCCGCCGGGGCCGGCCGTGTTGAGGACGAGCAGCAGTCCCGCGTCCAGGCCGCCGGCCCGGTCGTCGAGGGCCCAGTGGGCGGCCACCTGCCCGGCCAGCAGCAGGAGTCGGTGCCGCCAGGACCCGCCGGGGTCGTTGCCGCGGGCCGTCTCCCGGGCGGCGAGGGTGAACGCCTCGGCCGCGAGACGCCGCGCCGCCGGTTCGCCGGTCGTGCAGCGGCGGGCGTAGGCCAGGACGGCCGGGTGGTGGCGGGCGCGCAGTGCGCGCAGCGCCGGGTACGCGGTGGCGGGGGCGGCGCGGAGCCGGTCGGTGAGGTACGCGTCGGAACCTTCGGCGCTCAGGTCGTCGCGGTCACCGTCGCCGTCGGCACGGGCCATGGGGGTCGCCTCCTCGCCGGACGTGCCGTGCGTCCGGTTGCTGACGTACCGGTCAGTCTGTGGTGGAGGTGACCCTAGTGGCCCAGGGGGTTCCGTGGGGAGGTTTCCGGGGGTAACAAGAGGGGGCGCAAGCGGGCGGCCGGGGTGACACCGGCGTCCGTGTCCGGGAGAGCACCCGGACACGGACGGGACGGGTCACTCCTCGACCGTCAGCCCCTTGCGCAGCCGCACCAGGGTCCGCGACAGCAGTCGCGACACGTGCATCTGCGAGATGCCGAGCTCCTCGCCGATCTCCGACTGGGTCAGACCGGCGACGAAACGGAGGGACAGGATCTGCCGGTCGCGGGCCGGGAGTTCGGCGATCAGCGGCTTCAGCGACTCCACGTACTCGATGCCTTCGAGTCCGTGGTCCTCGTAGCCGATGCGGTCGGCGAGGGCGCCTTCCGAGTCGTCCTCCTCCGGCTGCGCGTCCAGCGACGAGGCCGTGTACGCGTTGGACGCGGCCATGCCCTCGACGACCTCCTCGTTGGAGATGCCGAGACGCTCGGCCAGCTCCACGACGGTGGGCGCCCGGTCGAGCTTCTGGGCCAGTTCGTCGCCCGCCTTGGCCAGGTCGAGCCGGAGCTCCTGAAGCCGGCGCGGGACGCGCACCGACCAGGACGTGTCGCGGAAAAAGCGCTTGATCTCGCCGATGATGGTTGGCATCGCGAAGGTCGGGAACTCGACGCCGCGCGACAGCTCGAAGCGGTCGATCGCCTTGATCAGGCCGATGGTGCCGACCTGGATGATGTCCTCCATCGGCTCACTGCGGGAGCGGAACCGGGAGGCGGCGAACTTGACCAGGGCGAGGTTCAGCTCGACGAGGGTGTTGCGCACGTACGAGTACTCGTACGTGCCCTCCTCGAGGGACTCGAGCCGCGCGAACAGGGTCTTGGACAGGGCCCGTGCGTCGACGGCTCCGACCTCGTCGTACGGGGGGATCTCCGGAAGTCCGGCGAGGGCGTCGGTGGGGTCGACGTCCGGTGCCGCGTCCTGCGCGATGGGTTCCAGATGTTCTTGTTCCGGAGGGGGTGTCGACGTCGCTCCGCGGGTAGGCGGTGCGTCGAGCCGGGGTGACATGATGTCCTCCATCGTTCTCGGCGTATGGCCGCCGAAGCCGTTGAGTGCACTGCGGTGTGCGGCGCCTCCAAAGCCGGCCGTGTCGGTTACGTGCTTCTCCTAGCCCTACCCGCTTTACTTGCCCCGCCGCAAGTGCATTTTGTCCCACTATGTCCGTTTGTGTGTGATTGTTCGGGTGTTGAGGTGCGGGCCGAAGGCGTAGGGTGCGAGGGCGTCAGCAAGCAGTCAACGACCCCAGGAGAAGAGACGGCATGGACCGCGGGACGGTCGGCAGCGCACAGTCTGGCCGGCTTCTGGTCGAGGTGCGGCAAGAGGGCTCCAGCGCCGTGGTGACCCCGGCGGGTGAGTTGGATCACCACACCGCCGATCTGTTGCGTGAGCCACTCGAGGACTGCCTCTCCAAGGGGACCAGTCGCCTCGTGGTGGACTGCACGCGTCTGGAGTTCTGCGACTCCACCGGGCTCAACGTGCTGCTCGGCGCCCGCCTGAAGGCGGAGGCGGCCGGCGGCGGAGTCCATCTGGCGGGCATGCTGCCCGTGGTGGCGCGGGTCTTCGAGATCACCGGCGCGGACGCGGTGTTCACCGTGCACGCTACGGTCGAGGCGGCCCTGAGCGACGGGCACGACGAGCGTGACGCGGACGGCTGAGCTTCGCCGTCCGCCGGTAACGGGTGCGAACGGACGCGAACGGGGGGTGTTCCGGCGGCTCTCTCGGGCAGGAGACATCCTGAGCCCGAACATGTCGGCGGCGACGCCGACGCGAACGCCGTCCGTCCGCGTACGGACTTGTAGTGATCCGACCTGTGAATGGTGAACCGGTGAATCGGGGAATCGGTGAGGTGAAGCGCTGATGAGCACCACCCGGCCTTGTTCGCCGGGCGACCGCGGCCCGGAGCCCGACGACGCTCCTGGGGCGTCCGAGGGGCGCGCGCCTGGAGCCGCGGTGTCCGAGGAGGGCGCGGCGACCGCGGTGTCCGAGGAGGGCGCGGCGACCGTGACGTCCGAGGAGGGCGCGGCGACCGTGACGTCCGGCTCGCCGGGCGGCCGCCAGGTACGCCGGCTGAGCTTCGACGACGCCAGTGGGGTCGTCCCGCTCGCCCGCGACTTCGCCCGCCAGGCGCTCTACGCGTGGGCCTGGCTGCCCGCGGACACCGCCGACCGGCGGGCCGCCGCGGAGGACGTGCTGCTGGTCGTCTCCGAGCTGGTCACCAACGCGTGCCTGCACGCCGAGGGGCCGGACGGGATGGTCCTCACCTGTGACAACAAGGTGATCCGTGTCGAGGTCTCGGACCGCGGCGCGGGTCAGCCGGCCCCCCGCACCCCGCACCGCGCGGGCCGCCCCGGCGGCCACGGCATGTTCATCGTCCAGCGTCTCTGCCTGGACTGGGGCGTCGTACGGACCCCGGACGTCACGGGCAAGACGGTCTGGGCGGAACTGGGCGCCCCGGCCTGACCGTTCGAGGCCCGGGAACCTTCCGCTCCTCCCGGGCCCCTTTCCCTTCCCGGACCCGCTCTTGGCCGACCGGGCCCACTTCGGGTTGGACCGGGCCCCGGTGTCCCGCTGTCCCGGGGGAGGTAACGGAAGAGCGGGACCGGCCTTTCTGAAGTGGCGTCGGCGTCCCGAAAGCACGGTCGCCGTCAGGAACGACTCGGCGCCGGCGGTTCCGTACGTCCTCGAAACCCCCTGAACCCGCGCGCCGGATCGCCACAACTCCGGCGCGTACGTTCTCTTCCCTCCTCATCGCCCCGGGCGTACCTTGACGGCTCAATCTGATGCCTCGTCAGTAAGGGCGGGGCGGTGGGAGTGAGGGGACGGGACCGTGTCGAACCGGAAACGAACCGCCGCGCTCGCGACTGCCGCGGCCCTGGCCGGCTCGGCGGTGTGGATGGCCGCCCCCGCGGCCATGGCCGAGGTCGTGAACGTCAACTACGCCTGCAAGACGCCCATCGGCGACAAGAGCGCCGTATCGCCCATCGACATCAAGGGCGTCAGGAGCGGCAGCAGCTACAAGATCACCATGTCCTGGCAGAAGGGCGTCTCCTCCAGCCCCGTGGAACTCGGCGCGGGCTCCATGAAGCCGAGCGCCACGATCAAGCTGGGCGGCGCCGACAGCGGCACCCTCGAGGTCACCGGCCCCGCCAACCAGGCCGCGATCCCCGAGAACACCCCCATCAAGATCAACGACCTGAGCGGCACGTACACCCCGAAGAAGACCGGCAAGGTCACCTTCACGGCCGGCGTGCTCACCATCAAGGCGCTCGGTACGACCACCACCTGCACGCCCGCCAACAACGCCGGCCCCTCGCTGACCCTCGACGTGACCGCGTCGGGCGGCGGGAGCACCACGAGCGGCGGCACCACGAGCGGCGGCACCACGAGCGGCGGCGGTTCCGGCGGCGACCTTCCGCAGACCGGCCCCGAGGACTCGGCCATCGCCCTCGGCACCCTCGGCGGCACGGTGCTGCTGGCGGGCGCGGCCGGCACCCTGTGGCTGACCCGGCGGGGCCGGACGGCACGCGTCCACCGCTGACCGTCCCCCTCGTACGAGTGCTGGAGCCGCCGATGCCGTACGCCGCCGCCCGTGCCCTGCTGCTCACCCTGCCGCTGCCGCTGCTGCTCGCGACCACCCCGGCCGCCTCCGGCGGCTGGTCGGTCGCGCCCTCCGGTGGGGGACGGCCGTCCTTCTACGCGGAGGGCACGCCCGGGGCGGTGCTCCGGGACACGCTCGCCGTGACCAACCGGGGCACGCAGCCGCTCACCGTACGGCTGCGCGCCACCGGCGACGGCCTTCGGGTCGCCTTCGCCGAACCGGCTCTCGGCGTCCCCGCCCGCACCCGCGCCGAGGTGCCCTTCACGGTGACGGTCCCGGCGGACGCGCCGCCCGGCGACCGCGCCGGCGAGCTCCTCGTACGGGATGCCGCCGGCCGGGAGTCCACCGTCCGGCTGCTGATCCGGGTCGGCGGCCCGGAGCTGGCCGCGCTGACCGTCGAGCACGTGGCCGTGCGCGGCGACCGCATCGTGTACGAGCTGGTCAACCGCGGCACCACGGCGCTCGTCCCACGGCTCGCCGTGCACGCGGACGGCGTCCTCGGCGCCGTCCTGGACCGCGCCCCGCGCACCCTGCCCGTCCGGCTGCCCCCGGGCCGCCGCCTCGCGCTCGACGAACCGTGGCCCGACCGCCCGGCCCTGGACGCCGTCACCGTCCGCCTCACCGTGACCGCGCCGGGCGCGGCGCGGGCCACCGGGCGGGCGTCGGCGCGGTTCGTGCCGTGGGGCACGGCGGCGGCCACGGCGGCCGGCGCGCTGTCGGTCGCGGCGGCCGCGGTGGCCGTACGGCGACGCGGACGCCGGACGGCCGCGGCCCGGTCCGCGGCGAAGGGAGTACCGGCATGAGAGGCACCCCCCGGATCCTGGCGCTGCTGCCGGCCCTGCTCCTGCTGCTCCCGCTCTCGCTGCCGGCGGCCGGCACGGCCGTCGCCGCGGAGGGCGGACCGGCCGTCATCCTCTCGGCGTCGCAGGCGGGGACGGGTGGTTCGATCACCGTCAGCGGTACCGGCTGGCGGTCGCGCACGCTGCTGATGCTGCTGGTCTGCGGGCAGGCGACACCCTCCCGGGGCGTGGTCGGCGGCACCAACTCCTGTGCCAACGCCGACGGACGCGCCGTCACCACCGACGCCGACGGCCGCTTCAGCCGGGCGCTGCCGGTGACCGAACCGCCGGTGCCGTGCCCCTGCGTGGTGCACGTGGCCACCGCGACCGGAGCGAAGGCGCAGGCCGACGCGGTGTTCCAGGTGGCCGGACACCCGGTCGAACCGCTTCCCGCGCAGACGACGGGCGGACGCCTCTCCGTGCTCACCGACACCCGGCTCGACGGCTCCGGCGGTCTGCTGACCTGGTTCGGCGCGCCGCCCTCCCGCACCCTCGCCTTCACCGTCGGCAACGTGGGCACCGCGGCCGTCGAGAACCCCGTCTTCCAGGTCGGCACCGCCCACGGGGTGTTCTCCCCGCAGTGGGACGAGCGGCAGTGGCACGGCACGCTCCGCCCCGGCGAGAAGGCCCGTGTCGAACTGCCCGTCGAACTCACCGCGGGCGCCCACGGGGACTACACCGTCTCCCTGAAGTACGGCGGGAAGGTCCTCGCCGAACAGCCGTGGGGGGTGGGCCGCCCCTGGGGGGTGACCCTGTTCTGGATCCTGCTCTGCCTGGTGGTGCCGGCGGCGGTCTTCCGCATCGGGATGGCGGTGGTGGACCGGGTGCGCCCGCGCCACGCCGTCCGACGGCCCGCGCACCTCCCGGGGCACGGACGCAGACGCAGGACGGCGGTCACACTCCCGAAGCCCGCACCCCCCACCCCGAACGCGACCCTGCCGTGGTTCACCCCGGACACCGGTCCGGGCCCGGCGGGCCGGCTCTCCGCACCGCACGAAGACCATCCGACGAGTCCCACGACTCCCACGACTCCCGGCAGGAAGGGATCCACGTGAGTGAGAGAGCCGTATCACCTGACCGTGCGCCCGCGCGGAAGAGAGCGGCAGCGGCGGGCGCCGCCGTCCTGATCACCGGGGCGGCCGTCCTGCTGGGCGTGAGCGCCGGGCAGGCGCAGGCCGCCGAGGTGGCCTACGCCACCAAGTGCGTTCCGCCCGCGGGCATCGGCCTGCCCGACGTCAACGGCACCACCAAGGTCGAGATCACGGCACCCGCGACGGCGAAGGTCGGCGACACCGTCGACGTCGTCTGGAAGTTCACCCAGGCCGCGTCGAAGAACCCCGACATCATCGACCTGCCCGCGAACTCGGTCCAGCCGTCCGGCACCTTGAAGGCGGCCGGCGCGCAGACCGCCGACATCGCGCTGCAGGGGCCGCGCGAGAACCCGGCGATCCCCAAGGGCGGTGCGATGACGCTGTCCGACATGAAGGGCACGCTGAAACTGACGGCGGCCGGACAGGTGACGCTGACCCCGGACGCGTACGTCGTCAACGCGCTGTCCACGGACACCAAGTGCGCCCCGACGGAGGCCGTGCAGCCGGCGGCGACCATCACCGTGACCGCGGGGGAGAGCGGTTCGGGTTCGGGCTCGGGCTCGCCGAGTACGTCCCCCGACCCCTCGGAGAGCGCGAGCCAGTCACCGTCGCCGAGCGGGTCCGGCACACCCAGCACCTCCCCGTCGGCGTCCGCGACCGGCGGTGGCCAGACGGACTTCACCGGCAAGGTCGTCGACATCCCCTACACCTGCCAGTCGCCGATCGGCGAGAAGAAGGCGACCTCGCCGATCCAGATCAACGCCAAGAAGAACGGCGGGAGTTACGACCTCACCGTGCAGTTCAAGAAGTCGGTCATGGACAGCCCGATCGACATCCCGGCCGGCAAGGTGAAGCCGACCATGCAGATCGTGCTGGGCGGCGCGGACGAGGGCTCGGTGACGGTGGAGGGCCCGCTGAACTCCGCGCCGATCCCGCAGAACGACCCGATCGAGATCCCGGACCTCACGGGCGTCTACAAGCCCGGCGCGACCGGTGAGTCCACACTCTCCCCGGGCGTCCTGACGATCGAGGCCATGGGCACGACCACCACCTGCACTCCGGACAGCACGGCCGTCTCGCTCACCCTGGACACCGCGGAGCAGGCGAGCGGCGCGTCCGGCGGCAGCGGCTCCTGGTCGTCCTCGGGCGGGTCCACGTCGACCGGCGGCGGCCTCGCGGAGACGGGCTCCGGAGACCACGGCACCCTGAAGGCCCTGGGCCTGGTGGCGGGCACGGCGATCCTGCTGGGCGGCGCGGTGTTCACGTTCATGCCCAGGAGAAGGGCGAGCTGAGCCGCGCGGCGACGAGAACGGCGAAGGAACGACGGAGGGCCGCCGTACCCACGCGGGTACGGCGGCCCTCCGGCAGACACGGGAGCGGACGTCAGTGGACGTCGCCCATGAGCGCCTTGACCTTCTTGCGGTACATCCACACCGCCACACCGGCGATGACGGCGAGCACCGCCTCCAGGGCCACTATGCCCGTCTTGTTGAGGTCGACGCCGGCGATGGACAGCAGACCGGTCGTGGCGTCACCGGCGGTGACGGCCAGGAACCAGACGCCCATCATCTGCGAGGCGTACTTCGCGGGAGCCATCTTCGTGGTGACCGACAGGCCGACCGGGGAGAGCGTCAGCTCGCCGACGGTCTGCACGAAGTAGATCGCCGCCAGCCACAGCGCGGCCGCCTTGTGACCACCCTCGGCGATCGACAGCGGGGCCAGGAAGAGGAAGAAGGACGCGCCGACCAGCACGAGTCCCATCGCGAACTTCGTCGCGGTGCTCGGCTCCTTGCCGCGCCGGGCCAGGGCCAGCCAGGCCCAGGCGAAGAGCGGGGCCAGCGCCATGATCAGGACCGGGTTGACCGACTGGTACCAGGAGACCGGGAAGTCCCAGCCGAGAACGCTGTTCTTCGCCGAGGAGTCGGCGAACAGGGACAGCGTCGAGCCACCCTGGTCGTAGATCATCCAGAACACGGCCGCGGCGACGAAGAACCAGACGTACGCGGTCAGCTGGGACTGCTCGGCGCGGTCCAGTTCCTTGTCGCGCTTCATCCGGGCGATGACGACGACCGGGATGATCAGACCGGCGACGGTGATCGGGACCAGCAGCCAGTTCAGCGTGTAGACGCCGGAGACGCCGACGACGGCGTAGAAGACGATCGCGACGGCCGCCCAGAACGCGGCCTTGCGCAGGGTGGCCGCCTTCTCCTGTGCGGACAGCGGCGTGGGGACGACGTCCGAGCGGGAGCTCAGGTGGCGGCTGCCGAGCAGGAACTGGGCGAGGCCCAGGCCCATGCCGAGCGCGGCCAGCGCGAAGCCCAGGTGCCAGTTGACGTTCTCACCGATGGTGCCGATGATCAGCGGCGCGGCGAACGCGCCCAGGTTGATGCCGATGTAGAAGAGCGTGAAGCCACCGTCGCGGCGCGGGTCGTCGGGCCCGTCGTAGAGGTGGCCGACCATCGTCGAGATGTTGGCCTTGAGCAGGCCGGAGCCGATGGCCACCAGGCCGAGGCCCCCGTAGAAGGTGCCGGCGTTCGGCAGCGCGAGGGTCAGATGGCCGAGCATGATGACCGCGCCGGCGACGGCGACGGTCTTGCGGGGGCCGAGCACGCGGTCCGCGAACCAGCCGCCGGGCAGGGCGAGCAGGTACACGAGCGACAGATAGACCGAGTAGATCGCGGTCGCGGTCGCCGCGCTGAGGTGCAGGCCGCCGGGAGCGAC
Source organism: Streptomyces sp. NPDC002884 (assembly GCF_040295245.1). NCBI lineage: Bacteria > Bacillati > Actinomycetota > Actinomycetes > Kitasatosporales > Streptomycetaceae > Streptomyces > Streptomyces sp. NPDC002884. Next base: position 91,505 of record NZ_JBEOVB010000021.1, read on the forward strand.
CAGGTACAGCGGGAGCAGTGCCCTCATGCCGTAGTAGGAGAAACGCTCCCACATCTCGGTCATGAAGAGAGTGGCCAGTCCGCGGGGGTGGCCGAAGAAGGTCTTCCCGGAGCCGGGGGTGCCCGGGCGGACCGAGTCCTTCGTCAGGCTGGACGCCATGTCGTTCCTTGCTGCTCGGGACGCGCGCCGCAGTGGAGCGTTGCGCGCCCGGTGGGGGGCGGCCGGCACCGGCGGGCCGTGTCGTCCACCCCCACGCCCCGGGGGAGTCCGCTCCGGGTCTCGGAGCGGCGGACGGCGACCACCGGGATCCACGCCCCCTCGCGTCGGGGGCCCGGCCACAGGTCATTCCTTTCGAGGCCGGCGGGGACCGGCCCGCACACAAAGGAGACCTTCAGCGTCAAGTCCGACCGCCGAAGGTCCATGCGTGCTACAGGCGTTACTTCACCATACGACAGCACAACGCCTGATATGGAAGGACTTGAGACACGGATCACAGGTGATCAAGGAACCGTGGGCGGTGTTTTGAAGGTGTGCCCCAGGATGCCATCCCTCGACCGTAGGTCCGTACCAAGATCGACGGGGGGACGGGTCCCCGCTCGGCATGCCGTCTGTCCGGCATGTCCGTGAGTAAGAAACAGCTGGGCGATCACACTTCGGCCGCCGCCCGGCGCCGACTACCATCAGCTCATGACCCGTGTACTGCTCGCCGAGGACGACGCGTCCATCTCGGAGCCGCTGGCCCGCGCCCTGCGCCGGGAAGGTTACGAGGTCGAGGTGCGTGAGGACGGCCCCACCGCGCTGGACGCCGGAATGCAGGGCGGCGTCGACCTGGTCGTGCTCGACCTCGGGCTGCCCGGCATGGACGGTCTGGAGGTGGCCCGGCGACTGCGCTCGGAGGGCCACGCCATCCCGATCCTCATCCTGACCGCGCGCGCCGACGAGGTGGACACCGTCGTGGGCCTGGACGCGGGCGCCGACGACTACGTCACCAAGCCCTTCCGGCTGGCCGAGCTGTTGGCCCGGGTCCGGGCCCTGCTGCGGCGCGGCGCGTCCGAGCCCCAGCAGCCGCCCGCCACGCACGGTGTGCGCATCGACGTCGAGTCGCACCGCGCCTGGATGGGCGAGGAGGAACTCCAGCTCACGGCCAAGGAGTTCGACCTGCTGCGGGTCCTCGTCCGCGACGCGGGCCGGGTCGTCACCCGCGACCAGCTGATGCGCGAGGTCTGGGACACCACCTGGTGGTCGTCCACCAAGACCCTCGACATGCACATCTCCTGGCTGCGCAAGAAGCTCGGCGACGACGCGGCGAACCCCCGGTACATCGCCACCGTGCGCGGTGTCGGGTTCCGCTTCGAGAAGAGCTGACGCCGCCGCTGGGGTCGGCCGGCGGTGCGCGTCGCGTCGTCGGGTGCGGGCCGTGGGGCCTCTCGCGCAGTTCCCCGCGCCCCTGGGCCGGGCGCCGCACCGGTCTTGTGAAGTAACCGTCCGGAGGGCTCCGTGCGTCGCCGTCTCATTCAGTCCACCCTCGCCGTCGTGCTCGTCGTCATCGCCGTCTTCGGGGTGTCCCTCGTCATCGTCGAGACCCGCACGATCAGCAACAGCGCCCAGGAGCGGGTGGACTCCGAGGCGCTGCGGCTGGCCAGCATCGTCGACAGCCGGCTGGTGGGCTCGGAGAACGTCACCGCCGACATACTGCGCGACCAGGTCACGCAGGACCGCTACGCAGAGATCCGGATCCCCGGCCGGACGGTCATCCAGGTCGGCACCAAGCCCCAGGGCGATGTGATCAAGGCGTCGGCCCGGGGCGAGGAGGGCGAGACCATCCTGGTCCAGGAGCCGCGCTCCACGGTCACCCGGGAGGTCGGCCGCACGCTGCTGATCATCGGCCTGGTGGCGCTGCTCGCGGTGATCGCGGCGGTGCTGCTGGCCATCCGCCAGGCCAACCGTCTCGCCTCCCCGCTGACCGACCTCGCGGAGACGGCGGAGCGGCTGGGCTCGGGCGACCCGCGGCCCCGGCACAAGCGGTACGCCGTCCCCGAGCTGGACCGGGTCGCCGACGTCCTCGACGCGTCCGCCGAGCGCATCGCCCGCATGCTGACCGCCGAGCGCCGCCTCGCGGCGGACGCCTCCCACCAGCTGCGCACGCCGCTGACGGCCCTCTCCATGCGGCTGGAGGAGATCACCCTCACCGACGACCCGGACACCGTGAAGGAGGAGGCGACGATCGCCCTGACGCAGGTGGAGCGCCTGACGGACGTGGTCGAACGCCTCCTGACCAACGCCCGGGACCCCCGCACCGGCTCGGCGGTCACCTTCGACCTCGACGAGGTCATCCAGCAGCAGCTCGCCGAGTGGCGCCCCGCCTACCGCGGCGTGGGCCGGGCCATCGTCAGCTCCGGGAAGCGAAATCTGCGGGCGGTGGGCACGCCCGGCGCGGTCGCGCAGGTGCTGGCCGCCCTGATCGAGAACTCCCTCATGCACGGCGGCGGCACGGTGGCGCTGCGCACCCGTGTGACCGGCAACCAGTCCGTGGTCGAGGTCACCGACGAGGGCCCCGGGGTCCCCGCCGATCTGGGCGCCCGCATCTTCGAGCGGGCCATCAGCGGCCGCAACTCCACGGGTATCGGTCTCGCGGTGGCCCGCGACCTGGCGGAGGCCGACGGCGGCCGTCTGGAGATGCTCCAGGCCCAGCCCCCGATCTTCGGGCTGTTCCTGTCCCGTACCGCCCCGCAGAAGCGGACCGCGGAGGACGGCGGACCGACGGTCAGGTAGGAACCGGCGGACGGGTAGCACCGGCGGTCGGGTGGCACCCGGCGATCAGTTAGCACCCGCGAGCCGCTCGGGCACGGCCTTTTCCGGCCGATCCTGCGTGCGGCCGGACCTGTGCCCGGCCGATCCCGCGCCCGGCCGGTCAGCCGACCCGCTGTCCCGCCCTCGGCTCGGGCCCCCGGGACTGCTCGGTCACCGTCAGGAACGACTCGGCGCCGGCCACGGCCTCTTTGGCGGGCAGCGTCCGGAAGACCCACGTCCGGTACGACCAGAACCGGAACAGCGTCGCGATCCCGATGCCGACGAACTTGAACACGTTGCTCTGGATCGGGCTGTCCCAGCCGAAACCGTAGGTCGCCGCGAACAGCAGGCCGTTCTCGATCACCAGTCCCACCGCGCTGAACAGCAGGAACAGTGTCAGTTCCTTCGTCCGCCCGCTCTTGTCGCGGTCACGGTAGGTGAAGTAGCGGAACCCCACGTAGTTGAAGACGATCGCCACGACCGTCGCTATGACACTGGCCCGCACCACCTGAAGGTCGGTGAGGTGCCGGACGAGATTGAAGACTCCGAGGTTGACCAGCAGCCCCGCGCCGCCCACGGCTCCGAACTTCGCGAGCTCGCGGACGACCCTCCTCAGCCCCGAGGAACCATGCGCCATGGTCGTACAGGCCCCCGTCCGGGATCGGTTTCGTCAACCCAGCCATGCTAACCACCACTCTTCTCGGTTTCCTGTGGTCCGGCTCACGGGCCGGTGACCAGCAGGGGAGAAGCGGGGAAACGGTCGGTATGAGGCGGGAAAGTTCCCGGTAAGAGGCACGGAATTCGGCCGCGGTGGCGTGGCCGATACCCTGGGGTCGTGACGTTCCCGGTAGTCGGCATGGTCGGCGGGGGCCAGCTCGCTCGTATGACACACGAGGCGGGCATCCCGCTCGGCATCAGATTCAAGCTCCTCAGTGACACCCCACTGGATTCCGCGGCGCAGGTCGTGAGCGAAGTCGTCATCGGCGACTATCGCGACCTCGACACGCTCCGCGAGTTCGCGCGCGGGTGTGACGTGATCACCTTCGATCACGAGCACGTACCCACCGAGCACCTCAGGGCGCTGGAGGCGGACGGCATCCCCGTCCGCCCGGGCCCCGACGCGCTGGTGCACGCCCAGGACAAGGGGGTGATGCGCGCGCGGCTCGACGCGATCGGCGTCCCGTGCCCCCGGCACAGGATCGTGACCGACCCGGCCGACGTCGCCGCGTTCGCCGCGGAGGGCCTGGCCGAGGGCGCCGAGGGCGACGGCTTCCCGGTGGTCCTCAAGACCGTCCGGGGCGGCTACGACGGCAAGGGCGTGTGGGTCGTCGGCTCGGTCGAGGAGGCCGCGGACCCCTTCCGGGCCGGCGTCCCCGTCCTCGCGGAGGAGAAGGTCGACTACGTCCGCGAGCTCGCGGCCAACGTCGTCCGTTCGCCGCACGGTCAGGCGGTCGCGTACCCGGTGGTCGAGTCGCAGCAGGTGGGCGGCGTCTGCGACACGGTGATCGCCCCCGCGCCCGGCCTGGACGGGACCCTCGCCCTGCGGGCCGAGGAGATGGCGCTGCGGATCGCCAAGGAACTGGACGTGGTCGGCCACCTCGCGGTCGAGCTCTTCGAGATCCGCAACGAGGACGGGACGCCCGGTGTCCTCGTCAACGAGCTGGCGATGCGCCCGCACAACTCCGGCCACTGGTCGATGGACGGCGCGATCACCTCGCAGTTCGCCAACCACGTCCGCGCCGTCCTCGACCTCCCCCTCGGCGACCCGCGCCCGCGCGCCCCGTGGACGGTCATGGTCAACGTCCTGGGCGGCGACTACCCGGACATGTACTCCGCGTACCTGCACTGCATGGCCCGCGACCCCCAGCTGAAGATCCACATGTACGGCAAGGACGTGAAGCCCGGCCGCAAGGTCGGCCACGTCAACACCTACGGCGACGACCTGGACGACGTCCTCGAACGCGCACGTCACGCAGCCGGTTACCTGAGAGGCACGATCACCGAATGAGCCCTGCCCACCCGTCGCCCGACCACCGCCCCTCGACGAGCGCTGACGCGCCCCCCTTCCCATCGGTCGGCATCGTCATGGGTTCGGACAGCGACTGGCCCGTCATGGAGGCCGCCGCTCAGGCCCTCGACGAGTTCGAGATCGCCTACGAGGTCGACGTCGTCTCGGCGCACCGCATGCCGCGCGAGATGATCGCGTACGGCGAGCAGGCGGACGGGCGCGGGCTCAAGGTGATCATCGCGGGCGCCGGCGGCGCCGCCCACCTCCCCGGCATGCTCGCCTCCGTCACCCCGCTGCCGGTGATCGGCGTCCCCGTGCCCCTGAAGTACCTGGACGGCCTGGACAGCCTGCTGTCGATCGTGCAGATGCCGGCCGGCGTCCCGGTCGCCACGGTCTCGGTGGGCGGCGCCCGCAACGCCGGGCTGCTGGCCGCCCGCATCCTCGCCACCCAGGACGAGGAGCTGCTCGCCCGGATGCGGGACTTCCAGCAGGAGCTGAACGACCAGGCCACCGAGAAGGGCAAGCGCCTGCGCGCCAAGGTCGAGGGTTCGAACGGCTTCGGTTTCGGAAAGTGACGGAGATGACCTCACTGGACGCGGCCCGCGAGCTGCTGCGCGAGTTCCCTGTCGTCGACGGCCACAACGACCTGCCCTGGGCGCTGCGCGAGCAGGTCCGCTACGACCTCGACGCCCGCGACATCTCCGGCGACCAGCACGACCACCTGCACACCGACATCCCCCGGCTGCGCGCGGGCGGGGTCGGCGCGCAGTACTGGTCCGTGTACGTGCGCGCGGACCTGCCCGACGCGGTCCCGGCGACGCTGGAGCAGATCGACTGCGTGCGGCGGCTCATCGCCCGCCACCCGGAGGACCTGCGCGCCGCGCTGACGGCCGCCGACATGGAGGCGGCGCGCGCCGAGGGCCGTATCGCCTCGCTCATGGGGGCGGAGGGCGGCCACTCCATCGCCAACTCGCTCGGCACCCTGCGCGGCCTGTACGCGCTCGGCGTGCGCTACATGACGCTCACCCACAACGACAACGTGGACTGGGCCGACTCCGCGACCGACGTGCCCAGGGCCGGCGGCCTGTCCGCCTTCGGCCGCGAGGTCGTGCGCGAGATGAACCGCGAGGGCATGCTGGTCGACCTCTCGCACGTGGCGGCGACGACGATGCGGGACGCGCTCGACACGACGTCCGCGCCGGTGATCTTCTCGCACTCCTCCGCACGGGCGGTGTGCGACCACCCGCGCAACATCCCGGACGACGTCCTCGGACGTCTCCCCGCCAACGGCGGCATGGCGATGGTGACCTTCGTGCCGAAGTTCGTCCTCCAGGCGGCGGTCGACTGGACCGCGGCCGCCGACGACAACATGCGCGCGAACGGCTTCCACCACCTCGCCACCACGGCCGAGGCGATGAAGGTCCACCGGGTGTTCGAGGAGACGAACCCCCGCCCGGTCGCCACCGTCGCCACGGTCGCCGACCACCTCGACCACATGCGCGAGGTCGCCGGCATCGACCACCTCGGCATCGGCGGCGACTACGACGGCACCGCCTTCACCCCCGACGGCCTCGACGACGTCTCCGGCTACCCCAACCTGATCGCGGAGCTCCTCGACCGCGGCTGGTCCGGGCCGGACCTCGCCAAGCTGACCTGGCGGAACGCGGTACGCGTACTCGGCGCGGCGGAGGACGTGGCCCGCGGCCTTCAGGCGACCCGGTCGCCGTCCCACGCGACGATCGGGTCGCTGGACGGCTGAGCCGGCCCGTCGGTCAGGGCGGGGTAGTCGGTGTAGCCGACCGCCCCGCCCACGTACATCAGGTAGCGGTCCCGCAGCGGGTTCAGCGGTGCCCCCTGCCGCAGCCGGGCGACCAGGTCGGGGTTGGCCAGGAACGGCCGTCCGAGGGCGACCAGGTCGGCCCCGGCGGCGAGCAGCCGGTCGACCGCGCGGGAGACGGCGTCCGTGGTGAGTTCCGTCAGCACGGGGTTGGCGACGAGCGTCCCCGGCCACTCGGCCCGGATCCGGCGGAACAGCGGCGCGTCCGGCTCGGCGTACACCACGTGCAGATACGCGAGCCCGAGGCCCTTCAGCCGCTCGACGAGCGCCGGGTAGAGCTCCGCCGTCTCGTCGTCGTCCTCCTCGATGCCGTTGAAGGTGACGCCGGGGGAGATCCGTACGCCCACCCGCTCCGCGCCGATCTCCGCGGCGACCGCCTCCACCACCTCCGCCGCGAACCGGATCCGCCGGGCGACCGAGCCGCCGTAGGCGTCGGTGCGGTGGTTGGTGTTGCCGGCCAGGAACTGGTGCAGCAGATGGCCGTTGGCGGCGTGCACCTCGACGCCCTCGAACCCGGCGTCGAGCGCGTTGCGGGCGGCCGAGGCGAAGTCGGCGACGGTGGCGTCGATGTCGTCCGGGCCCATCTCCCGGGGTGTGACGGCGGGCCGGTGGCCGTCCGGCGTGAAGATCGTCTCCGGCAACGGGACGGGGGAGGGGGCGACGGGCGTCAGCCCGCTGGTCGCCGGATGACTCACCCGCCCCCCGTGCTGGAGCTGGAGGAACATCCGCCCGCCCGCGTCCCGTACGGCGTCCGTCACCCGCCGCCATCCGGCCACATGCCCGGGCCGGTGGATCGCGGCGATGTTCGGATACGTCTGTCCGACCGCGTTGGGCGTCGCGGCCTCGGCGATGATCAGGCCGGCGGACGCCCGCTGGGCGTAGTAGGCGACCATGAGGTCGCCCGGGGTGCCGTCGGCGGCGGCGCGGTTGCGGGTCAGGGGGGCCATGACGAGACGGTGGGGGAGGGCGAGCCCTCCCAGCCGGAACGGGGTGTCCTTGGTCGGTGTCATGGCGGTACCGTAGAAGTTGACACTGATGTCAGGTTCAAGTCCTTCCGGAACCGGGGCGGCCATGCGGATCGGTGAACTGGCGCGGCGCACGAACGTCAGCGAGCGCTCCCTGCGCTACTACGAGACCCAGGGGCTGCTGACCGCCGACCGCACCCCCGGCGGGCACCGGGACTACCCGGAGCGGGCCGTCGACCGGGTCGTGCTCATCCAGGAACTGTTCGCGGCCGGGCTGCACAGCACCAAGATCGCCCAGCTGCTGCCGTGCATGCGGGACTCCGACGGAGGCCCGTCCGCCGTCGCCACCCCCCGGCTGGTGGCCGACCTCACCGCCGAACGCGACCGCATCGACCGGACGATCGCGGATCTGGTCCGGTCCCGGGACACCCTGGACGAGGTCATCCAGGTGGCCGAGGGCACCTGACCGGCGCGTCCGTACCCCGAACGCCCCGCCCACCAGGAAGCCGGCCGGCCCGCGTGCGACGGTGACCGTACTGCTGATCGACGTACGGAGACCGCCATGGCCGACCTCCATGACGAGCCGCACGCCCTTCCCGAGGTCGGTGAGCTCGACGACGCGGCGCAGCCGTCCCCGTCCGGCCCGCACCCGTCGCTCACGGCCGAGGAAGCTGCCGAGGCCCTGCGAGTCGTTCAGGCCGCCCAGGAGCCCGAGAGCACCCCGCTGGAGCGCGCCCGCGCCCTGCTCGCCGCGCACCCCGTCGCCGACGGCTACAGCGGACTGCCCACGGCCCTGCGCCACCTGCCCTGGTACGACCTCCGGCTCGGAGACAGCGCCGTCGGCACGGACGTGCCCCGGCTGCGCCAGGGCGATGTCGGCGCGCTGCTGTGGTCACTGCACCTGCCCGACGGCCTCGCCGCCGGTGGCCGGGCCATCGCGGGCACCCTGGAACAGGTGGACCTCGTCTGGTCGGTGATCGCCGCCCACCCCGAGGCGCTGCGGCTCGCCCGCAGCGCCGGGCAGATCATCGACGCCCGCCACTGCGGCCGCGTCGCCGTCGTCCTGGGCCCGGCCGAGGCCGCCGCGCTCGACGACTCCCTGGGTGTCCTGCGCGTGCTGCACTCCCTCGGGCTGCGCGTCCTCACCCTCGCCGGCACCTCCTGGGCGGGCGAGGCGGGGCTGACCCGGTTCGGCGAGGAGGTCGTCCGCGAGATGAACCGGCTCGGTGTGCTCGCCGACCTCTCCGGCGCCTCCGACCGCACCGTGGGCCGCGTCCTCGGCCTCTCCAGGACACCGGTCCTGTTCACCCGCTCGGCCGCCCGCGCGCTGCGCCCCCACCCCGCCAACCTGTCGGACGAGACGCTCGCCGGACTGGGCGCGGCCAGGGGACTGTGCCTGGTGCCGCTGACCGCCGAGCAGACCGGCCCCGGCCTCCGGGACGTCGCCGACCACCTCGACCACGTCCGCGCGATCGCCGGTCCGGCCTGCGTCGGCCTGTCCGGCACCTACGACTCGGGCGCCGCCCACCCGCAGGGCCTCGCCGACGCCTCCGGCTACCCGCACCTGATCGCCGAGCTGCTCCGCCGGGGCTGGCCGGAGACCGACATCGCCCTGCTGACCTGGGGCAACGTGCAGCGTGCCCTGCGCACCGCCGACTTCACGGCCCGGGCGGCCCAGGAGCGCAGGGAGCCGTCGACGGCGAGGATCGCGGAGCTGGACGGCAGGGCCGCAGGGTAGAACCGCCGGACGGGTCCGCCGGGCAGGGCCGCCGGAGGGCCCCCGGGTCGTCCGACAGGGCCGCCGGACGGGGCCGCTACGGGTGCTCGGTCCGGCAGAGGCAGAACGGATGCCCCGCCGGATCGGCGTACACCTGGAAGTCCTTCTTCTCCCGGTCCTCCAGGTCCAGCGGCCGCGCGCCCAGCGCCAGCACCCGCTCGTGGGCCGCGTCGATCTCCGCCCAGGTGGCGCCGCCGTCGAGATCGAGGTGGAACTGCTGAGGATTGCGGTCGGCGCGCGGCCACTCCGGCGGGGTGTACCCCTCCACCTGCTGGAACGCGATCCGGGGACCGCCGGGGACGCGCAGGACGATCCAGTCGTCCTCGCCGTCCTCGGCCTCGGGCGTACCGCCCAGGACCGCCGCGTAGAAATCGGCGAGCGCACGCGGGTCGGGACAGTCGAGGACGACGGAACGGAAGCGGGCGACGGGCGGCATGGAATCCTCCTGGCTCGAGCGCGGTACAGGGCTTCGGCAGTCGTGCGGGCCGCGGCGATGGTGTGTGCTGCGGTCGTGGTGCGGGCTGTGACGATGGTGCGTGGTGCGTCGCGCGGGCTGCGGCGGTGGCGCGGGCTGGGGCCGTAGGACGGCTTCAGCAGGCGCACAGGCAGAACGGGTGCCCGGCCGGGTCCGCGTAAACGCGCCAGCCGCGCGAGCGGTCCTCCGCGTCCAGCGGCTTCGCGCCCAGCGCCAGCACGCCCCGCTCGGCCGCGTCCAGGTCGTCGACGGTCAGGTCCAGATGGAACTGCTGCGAGTTCTCGGGCGCGGGCCACGCGGGCGGTACGAACCCGGGGGCGGCCTGGAAGGCCAGCGACTGGCCGCCGGGCACCTTCACGTCGAACCAGTCCCCCTCGCCCTCGACGCTGCCGCCCAGCACCTCGGCGTAGAAACCGGCCAGCGCTCCCGGGTCGGGACAGTCCAGAACGACCGTACCCAGCTTGGCGAGAGCCATGACTTCCTCCTGGTGATCGGGATGGTTACCCCTAGAGGCGGATAACCAGTAACGGTTACTGCATGCTGCCGCATTGGCGGTAACGTCGCAAGCATGAATGACCGATCGGCCGCACCCGGCGGCCTGGCCCTGGTCGAGTCCCTGGTGAACACGCTGGACCTCGAGTCGGGCGCGGACGCGCTGGACACGGCGGAGGGCCGGGCGCGCTTCGGGCTGCCGGAGAGCGCCGACGGCGCCGGGGACACCGACGGCGCCGCGGGCGAGGTGGCGCGCGCCCGCGAGCTGCGCGAGTCCCTGCGCGCGGCCCTGCTGGCGCACGCGGGCCATCCGCCGCACCGCGCGGTGACCCCGCTGGGCGAGCTGCTGGCGTCGGCCCCCCTGCTGGTGACGGTCGACGAGCACGACGGCTCCGCCCGCCTCACCCCGTCCGGCCCCGCCCCCGCGGCCTCACTGCTCTCCCGTACGGCCGCCGCGGTGGCGGAGGCGCTGATCGCGGGCACCTGGACCCGGCTGAAGGCCTGCGAGGCCGCCACCTGCCACTGGGCGTACTACGACCGCAGTCCGGCGGGCCGGGGGCGCTGGTGCTCGATGCAGGTGTGCGGGGCGCGCGCGAAGATGCGCCGGTACCGGGCGAAGTAGTTCACCGGCCGAGGCACAGGCCGGTGGTGCAGAATGCAGCAAGACGCCGGTTCGGCCGACTGAGCCTCGGCCGAACCGGCGTCGCTCCGTAGGCCTGTGCCCGCGTCTCGCGTGTGACTGTGTCCGTTCCCGCGTGTGACTGGTGTCCGTTCCCGCGTCCGCGCGGTCGGGCCGCCTATGCGGTCGGGCGGCCCATCGCCCGGTACGTCCAGCCGGCCTTGCGCCACAGGGCGGGGTCGAGCGCGTTGCGCCCGTCGAGGATCAGCCGGGTCGTCGCGACCTCCCCGAGCTGCGCCGGGTCGAGCTCGCGGAACTCCCGCCACTCGGTGAGGTGCAGTACGGCGTCGGCGCCCCGGACGGCCCCCAGGGCCGAGTCCGCGTACCCGAGCGTCGGAAAGACCCGGCGGGCGTTGGCCATGCCCTTGGGGTCGTACACCGTGACCTGGCCGCCCTGGAGATGGATCTGCCCGGCGACGTTGAGGGCGGGCGAGTCCCGTACGTCGTCGGAGTCGGGCTTGAAGGTGGCGCCGAGCACGGCGATCCGCTTGCCCAGGAAGGACCCGCCGCCCAGCGCCTGCCGCGCCAGCTCGACCATCTGCCCGCGCTGCCGCATGTTGATGGAGTCGATCTCGCGCAGGAAGGTCAGGGCCTGGTCGGCCCCCAGCTCACCGGCGCGCGCCATGAAGGCCCGGATGTCCTTGGGCAGACAGCCGCCGCCGAACCCGATGCCCGCCCGCAGGAACTTCTTCCCGATCCGGTCGTCGTACCCGATGGCCTCGGCCAGCTTGGCGACATCGCCGTCGGCGGCCTCGCACACCTCCGCCATGGCGTTGATGAAGGAGATCTTGGTGGCCAGGAAGGAGTTCGCGGAGGTCTTCACCAGCTCGGCGGTGGGGAAGTCGGTGACGACGAACGGAGAGCCCTCGCCGATCGGCGTGGCGTACACCTGCCGCAGCACCGCCTCGGCCCGCTCGCTGCGTACCCCGACGACGATGCGGTCCGGGTGCAGGGTGTCCTGGACCGCGAACCCCTCCCGCAGGAACTCGGGGTTCCAGGCGAGCTCGGCGTCCGCGCCGGCGGGCGCCAGCCCGGCGATCGTCCGGGCCAGCCGGTCCGCGGAGCCCACCGGCACGGTGGACTTGCCGACGACGAGCGCGGGCCGCGTCAGATGCGGCGCGAGGGAGCCGATGGCGGACTCGACGTACGACATGTCGCACGCGTACTCACCGTGCTTCTGCGGGGTGTTCACGCACACGAAGTGGACGTCGCCGAAGGCTCCCACCTCGGCCCAGTCCTGGGTGAAGCGCAGCCGCCCGCTGGACCCCTCGAACCCGGGGACGTGCCGGCGCAGCAGTTCCTCGAGCCCCGGCTCGTACATGGGGGTCTCGCCGCGTTCCAGCATCTCGATCTTTTCGCGCACGACATCGAGCGCGAGCACCTCGAAACCCAGCTCGGCCATGGCCGCGGCGTGCGTGGCGCCGAGATAGCCGGTGCCGATCACGGTGATCTTGAGGGCCATGGATGCTCCAGGTGGGGGTGTCGTCGCTGCGCGCCCGAGCATAGTCGGGGCGTGTCGGCTCCCCTCACCGGGCAGTTGTCAGAAGAAGGCCCGCTGTCGCCAAACTCACGTATCACTCGGCTGGGTGGGCCCCTAAAATTTGAGTTACTTAACGGTAATTAGCGTCGGTGACCGTAGCGTTTTGGAGCGTGAGACACCTTGGCCGGATCGGCTGACTTCGACCTGTACCGCCCGTCCGAGGAGCACGACATGCTCCGCGACGCCATCCGTTCGCTGTCCGAGGCGAAGATCGCGCCGTACGCCGCCGCGGTGGACGAGGACGCCCGCTTCCCGCAGGAGGCGCTGGACGCGCTGGTGGCGAGCGACCTGCACGCGGTGCACGTTCCCGAGTCGTACGGCGGCACGGGTGCGGACGCCCTCGCCACGGTGATCGTGATCGAGGAGGTCGCGCGGGTCTGTGTGTCGTCCTCGCTGATCCCGGCGGTGAACAAGCTGGGCTCGCTGCCGGTGATCCTGTCGGGCTCCGAGGACCTGAAGAAGAGGTACCTGACGCCGCTCGCCAAGGGCGACGCGATGTTCTCGTACGCGCTCTCCGAGCCGGACGCGGGTTCGGACGCGGCCGGCATGAAGACCAAGGCGGTCCGGGACGGCGACCACTGGATCCTGAACGGCGTGAAGCGCTGGATCACCAACGCGGGGGTCTCCGAGTACTACACGGTGATGGCCGTGACGGACCCGACGAAGCGCTCGAAGGGCATCTCGGCGTTCGTCGTGGAGAAGTCCGACCCGGGTGTCTCCTTCGGCGCCCCGGAGAAGAAGCTGGGCATCAAGGGCTCCCCGACCCGCGAGGTCTACTTCGACAACGTCCGGATCCCGGCCGACCGCATGATCGGCGAGGAGGGCACGGGCTTCCTGACCGCGATGAAGACCCTGGACCACACCCGCATCACGATTGCCGCGCAGGCGCTGGGCGTCGCCCAGGGCGCCTTCGACTACGCCAAGGGCTATGTCCAGGAGCGCAAGCAGTTCGGCAAGGCGATCGCCGACTTCCAGGGCATCCAGTTCATGCTCGCCGACATGGCGATGAAGATCGAGGCGGCCCGTCAGCTGACGTACGCGGCGGCGGCCAAGTCCGAGCGCCTGGACGCCGACCTGACCTTCCAGGGCGCGGCCGCGAAGTGCTTCGCCTCGGACGTGGCGATGGAGGTCACCACGGACGCGGTCCAGCTCCTCGGCGGCTACGGCTACACCCGGGACTACCCGGTGGAGCGGATGATGCGCGACGCGAAGATCACACAGATCTACGAGGGCACCAACCAGGTCCAGCGCATCGTGATGGCGAGGAACCTGCCGTGAGCGGCCGCTGAACCGACGGTCGAAGGGTGCCCGGGCGAACGGGCACCCTTCACTGCTGTCCGCTCACTGCTGTTCGCTCACTGCTGTCCGCCGCGGCGACGCGGCCGGCGGCAGCCGATCACGCCGGGGTGTCCGGGTGCGGCGCCCGCTCGGTCGGGCCCGTTCAGTCGTCGAGGCCCTCCGCGATGCGGCGCTCGCGCAGTTCCCTGATCGCCCGGCGCCGGGCCAGCCGGTGGGTGCGGCGGATCTGGGCCTCCTGGTACCGCCTCTTGTCGCGTTCCGTCTCCGGGAGCACCGGGGGGACCGCGCGCGGCTTGCCGTCCGCGTCGACGGCGGCGAAGACCAGATAGGCCGAGCCGACCTGGGTGGCCGGCGCGGACTCGTTCCAGCGTTCGGCCAGGACCCGGACCCCGACCTCCATCGACGTCCGGCCGGTCCAGTTGACCTGGGCCTTCACATGGACGAGGTCACCGACGCGGACCGGCTCCAGGAACGCCATCTCGTCCATGGACGCGGTGACGGCCGGCCCGCCGGAGTGCCGCCCGGCCACCGCGCCCGCCGCGTCGTCCACGAGTTTCATGATCACACCGCCGTGCACCGTGCCGAGCAGGTTGGTGTCGTTGTGGGTCATGATGTGGCTGAGGGTGGTGCGGGACGCGGATGCGGGCTTGCCCGGGATGTCCGGGGTGCTGCCCGAGTCCGCCGCGGTGACCTGGTCTGTCATGTCCTCCACCTTATGCCGACGGGGACAACCCGGGACTTTGTGTCAGCTTGGCAACAGCGGGGCCCTGATTCTCCGACGGCCCTTGTAAGGCACACAGCACTGCCCTGCACACTGGTGCGCATGAACGATTGGCCCGAGGGACGGTCCGACAGCGACCGCGGCAACCGGTACGGCGGCGGCAGCGCGAACGCGCGGCCCGAGAGCCCGCGTGTCATGCGGCAGGTCCGCCGCGGCCCGGCCGCGCCGCCGCAGGGCGCCGGCGTCCCGCCGCAGCCGTCGTACGTCAACGGACAGGGACACGGCGACTACACGAACGCCCAGAACACCGGCTACGACAGCGGCTACAGCTCGGGCCAGGTCTACGGGGGCGGTGACGACTCCGGTGGCCCGGGGGGCTATGACACCCGCGCTCAGCGTCCCGCGCCGAACTGGCGCCGCCGCATCAAGTGGACGGCGATCAGCGTCCTGACCGTGCTGGTCGTGACGTCGGTGGGCACGTACTTCTGGGCCGACGGCAAGCTGAACCGCGAGGTGGACCTGTCCAAGGTCATCGACCGGCCCGAGGCGGGCGAGGGCACGAACTACCTGATCGTCGGCTCCGACAGCCGTGAGGGCATGTCCGCCGAGGAGAAGAAGGAACTGCACACCGGTTCCGCCGAGGGCAAGCGCACGGACTCGATGATGATCCTGCACACCGGCTCCAACGGCGACACGCTGGTCTCGCTCCCGCGCGACTCCGACGTGGAGATCCCCTCCTTCGTGGGCTCCGAGTCCGGCAAGACCTACAAGGGCACCGGCCGGCACACCAAGCTGAACGCCGCCTACGCCGAGGACGGGCCCGAGCTGCTGGTCCGCACGGTCGAGTTCAACACCGGCCTGCGCATCGACCACTACGTGGAGATCGGCTTCGCCGGCTTCGCGAACATCGTGGACTCGGTCGGCGGTGTCGAGATAGACATCCCGCAGGACATCAAGGACACCAAGTCGGGCGCCGACTTCAAGAAGGGCAAGCAGACCCTGAACGGCGAGGAGGCCCTCGCGTTCGTCCGCACCCGGTACGCGCTCGCGGGCTCCGACCTGGACCGTACGAAGAACCAGCAGAAGTTCCTCGCGGCCCTGGCCAACCAGGTGGCCACGCCGGGCACGGTCCTCAACCCCTTCAAGCTCTACCCGACCATGAGCGCGGGCCTGGACACCCTGATCGTCGACAAGGACATGGGCCTGTACGACCTGGGGTCGATGTTCTTCGCGATGAAGGGCGTCAACAGCGGCGACGGCAAGTCGATGAACATGCCGATCTCCGGATCCACGGGCGGCAACCTCGTCTGGGACAAGGCGAAGGTGAAGACGCTGGTCAGCCAGCTGAAGAACGACGAGAAGGTCACCGTCTCGGGCAACTGAGCAGTGGGCCGACCGCACGGCCCTGTCGGTCAGGGGCACCCGCACAGGGTGCCCCTGAGCGCGTTCGGGCGGCGGTCACATGGTGGCGCCCGCCATCGTGCGGCACATCTGCGCGCAGCGGCGACAGGACTCTGCGCAGCGCATCATCTGCGGATCGTCCGGCATGGCCATACACGCCTCGGCGCACATGTCGCAGGCCTTGGCGCACATCGCGCACATCTCGGCCGACATGGGCGAGCGCCGCATCATCATGTCGGCGCACATGCGGGTCGTCTCGGAGCAGTCCATGAGCGCGCGCATGATCTGCATCTGGGCCTGGCCGCCCATCTGCATGCAGGAGCTCATGGTCTCCTCGCACATGCTGTGGCAGGCCATGCACGCCTCGACGCAGTCCTGCATCTCCTTGCTCATGGCGGTCATCGTTCCGGGCTGGGTCATGGCTCCTCCTGGAGGGTGAGGGGGTCCGGGCGGGCCCCGTGCGTGCCCTTCCGTCGTACGCCTCCCACGTGCCCCGCGCCATCGGGCGGACGGCTCCGTTCCGTACGTTTCGCACCAGAAACGCACATCCGCTTAGGAGCAGCCCACCTCGTCCCCCCGCACCACACCGAACTCCCCCTGCTCCACCTGGGCCGCCCGCACTCTGCGGACCTGGTGGAAGTCCGTCCCCGCGATGACCTTCAGCGTCGGCCCGAGGCCCTTCACGGCCCGTAGTTCACTGCCCGGCAGGGCCGTCGCGAGGGACTTCGCGGAACGGTCCCAGCGGGGGTCGTAGGCCACGACCGTGCGCCGGGTCGAGGGGGCGGCCGCGCTGACCGGCTGCCGGGTCGTACGGAAGCCCGTGGCCGCCAGTGCCGCGTCCACCCGCCTGCCGAGCCCCGCGGTGCGGGTGCCGTTCTCGACCTGGACGCGGATCCGCTGCGGGGCCACGTCCACGCGCACGGCCCGGCCGCCGTGCGGCCTGGCTCCCGCGGAGGCGAGGGGCTCGTCGTCGCGCAGGGCCCGGAAGAGGCGCTGCGCCTTCACCGGGTCCCACTTCAGCGTCGATCCGAGGCCCTTCACGACGTAGTTCATCCGGCCGATGGGCACGGTCGTGAACTCGGAGGAGGAAGGGGAGAAGGTGCGCATCGCCCGGCCGAGGTCGAGGAGCTCGTCCGTGCCGAAGCCCCGGTCGGCCCGTACCGAGCCGAGCACCGCCCGCGTCACGTCCCGGAACTTCAGCGGGTTCAGCAGCACCCCGGAGGAGGTGGCCCGGTCCACCAGGGCCGCCAGGAAGCGCTGCTGGCGCTTCATCCTGCCCAGGTCGGAGGAGGCGTCCGTGTGCCGGGAGCGGACGTACTGGAGGGCCTGGCCGCCCTTGAGCGTGTGGGAGCCCGGCGCCAGGTCCAGACCCGTGTACGTGTCCTTCAGGGGCTCCGCCGTGCAGATCCGCACGCCGTCCAGGACGTCCACCGTCTTCATGAAGCTGGTGAAGTCGACCTCCAGGTAGTGGTCGATCTTCACGTGGGTCATGTTCTCGACCGTGCGGACGGTGAGCTGCGGCCCGCCCTCCGCGTACGCCGAGTTGATCCTGATCGGGTGGCCGCTGTGCTCCTTGCCGGTGACCTGGTCGGTGTGCGGCGGGGTCTCGGCGTAGGAGTCGCGCGGGAGGCTGACGACGCTGGCCCGCTCCCGGTCGTCCGAGATGTGCACGATCATGATCGTGTCGGTGCAGTGGCAGGGGGTCCCGCCCAGGCGGTAGCGGCGGCGCTCGGTCTCCGTGATGTCGTCGCGGCCGTCGGTGCCGACCAGCAGGACGTTCATGCCGTGGCCGGCCCGCGGCCGGTTCTTCATGTCCTTGAAGGGGTCGACGCGGGTGATGTCCGCGTCGAGGCCGGCGACCACCGAGTGACCGATCCCGGCGGCGGCGAGCAGCACCACCGAGAGCGTGGTCGTCGCCCGCATGGCCCAGCGGGGTCGCCCGCGCCGGACGGGACGGCGCGGCGTACGGCGTGAGGGGCGGGGGCGACGCGGGGACCGGGACGGTGTGGGGGGCATACGGGCACCTCCGGGCGGCGGCCGTGGGCGGTGGTGGCCGTTGGAACGGTAGGCCCATACGATCTGCCGACCGGTGCAGCGCACCCGGCGGGGCGGGCCGTGTCCCCCGTTCGCGGTAACGTGAGCCCCCTATGAACGCCAAGCCCGACGTGCAGCTCCCCGCAGTGTCCGTCATCATGCCCGTCCTCGACGAGGAGCGGCATCTGCGCGGAGCCGTCCAAGCGATCCTCGCGCAGGAGTACGACGGCGAGATGGAGGTCGTGATCGCCATCGGTCCTTCCACGGACCGTACGGAAGAGATCGCGGCCGAGCTCGTCGCCGAGACGGCCTCCCGGAACAAGCGCGTACAGACGGTCCCCAATCCCACCGGTCGTACGCCCGCCGCGCTCAACGCCGCGATCAAGGCCTCCCGCCATCCGATCGTCGTTCGCGTCGACGGGCACGGCATGCTCTCCCCGGACTACATCGCCACCGCCGTACGCCTCCTGGAGGAGACCGGCGCGCAGAACGTCGGCGGCATCATGCACGCCGAGGGCGAGAACGACTGGGAGCACGCGGTGGCCGCGGCCATGACCTCGAAGATCGGGGTCGGCAACGCCGCCTTCCACACGGGAGGGCAGGCAGGCCCCGCGGAGACCGTGTACCTCGGCGTCTTCCGGCGGGAGGCGCTGGAGCAACAGGGCGGCTACAACGAGGAGTTCATCCGCGCCCAGGACTGGGAGCTGAACTTCCGGATCAGGGAGGCCGGCGGGCTCATCTGGTTCTCGCCCGAACTCAAGGTGTCGTACCGGCCGCGGCCCAGCGTCAAGGCGCTCGCCAAGCAGTACAAGGACTACGGCCGTTGGCGGCACGTCGTCGCCCGCTACCACGAGGGCTCCATCAACCTGCGCTACCTCGCCCCGCCCACCGCGGTGTGCGCGATAGCCGCCGGGATCGTCGTGGGCGCCGCGCTCACCCCGTGGGGTTTCCTGATCCCGGGCGGCTACCTCGCGGCCATCGCCGCCGGGTCACTGCCGGCCGGCAAGGGGCTGCCGCTCAAGGCACGGCTCCGGATCCCCGTGGCCCTCGCCACCATGCACATGTCGTGGGGTTTCGGCTTCCTGACCAGTCCGAAGGCGCTGGCCAGGAAGGTCATCGCGTCGAGGCGTCCCGCCGTCCTCACCGACGCGCACTGAGCAGGGCGAGGGCGCGCTCACGGAGCGACTCCGGAGCGCGCCCTCGCGGCACCGTGGGACCCGGGCTACCAGGTGTAGTTCGGGTCCACGTGCATGCACTGGCTGGTGTCGGACGCGTTGATCGCCTCGGCCGTGTCGGGCGTCGTGTCGTCCTTCACCGGCGCCTTGTACGCCGTCCCCGACCGCCAGTCCGCGCCCACGACGACCGTGACCCCGGAGACCTCGGTGGACTTCTTCACCTGACCCGTCGGGATGCCGAGGGCCTTGGCGACCGCCTCGGCGTCGCCCTCCAGGTCGGCGCTCGGGTAGCGGACCACCGTGGCCGCCACGGCCGAGGCCCCCGAGGTGTCCGCGACGGCCTCGGTGAAGCCCTTGCCCGTCAGCAGGTCCTTCACCGCCGTCGCCCGCCCGCGGACCGCCGCCAGCGTGCTCGTGGACGTCCCGTTGTGCACCTGTACCGCGATCTCGCCGGCCGCCGCGGCCGGGTCCGTGACCGTCGGCGACGGGCTCGCGGTGGCCTTCTTCGCGTCCTTGCCGTCCAGGGCGATGTCGTCGCGCACCAGACGGAACAGCTGCTCGGCGTCGTCCGTGGGCACCACCCGGCTGCCCTGGTAGCGGTTCGGCATCGTCGTCATCGTGATGCGCTCGGTGGGCACCTTCTTGAGCTCGCCCGCCAGGTCGTACATCTTCGTGATGGTGTCGAGGCCGTCGTCGACGGTGATCGCCTTCGTGGCCGCCTCGGCGAGCTTGCGCAGCTTGTTCGGGTTGGTCAGCTTGGCGCTGGCGCGCAGCTCGCGGACCATCGAGTTCATGTACATGTGCTGCGCCTTGGCGCGGGCCAGGTCGGTGTCGTCCTCGAAGCCGTAACGCGTACGCAGCCACTGGAGGGCCTGCTTGCCCTTGACGGCGTGCGTGCCCTCCTCCAGCTTCAGGCCCGAGCCCTTGCCGGTGCTGGTGTGCGAGTAGACATTGGCGTCCACACAGACCGGGACGCCGCCGATCGCGTCCGCCATCGACACCACACCGGAGAAGTCGATCATCATGAAGTGGTCGATGTGGATGTCGGTGAGCTTCTCCCAGGTGGCCACCGTGCAGCCCGGGCCGCCGCGACCGAGGGACACGTTCGTCATCTCGTCGGTCAGCGCCCCGTACGTGGTCCCGTCGTCGGGGTCCGTGCACTTGGGGATGTCCAGCAGCGTGTCGCGCGGCATGCTCACCACCGACATGTTGCTGCGGTCCGCCGATATGTGCAGCAGCATCTGGACGTCCGCGAGCGGGGGCCCGTCGAAGGTGTCCTTGGCGCCGCCGAGCTTCTGGTTCTCCGCGGTGTCACGGGCGTCCGAGCCGATCAGCAGGATGTTCAGCGCCGTCTGCCCGGCCGAGTTGGCCTCCGTGACGGCCGCCCGGTCCTTCTCGTCGCCGATGTTCAGGTCGTCGCTCTTGATGTTCGCGTTGAGGTGTTCGTAGTAGAGGTATCCGGCCCCCGCGCCGCCGAGTATGACCACCGCGAGCACCGTCGCCGACCAGCGCAACGCGCGTCGACGTCGGCGTCTGCGATCCGTGTTCCGGCTCGCGCCGCGGCCGCCGCCGGCTCCGCCGTCCCCCCCGGAAGCGGTCTCGTCCTGTTGTTCCCGCGCCGCCGGGGACACCGTGTCCTCGACCGCGGGAACCTCCCTCCGCACCCCACTGCTCCCCGCCAATTCCCCTGCCCCTCCCCGCCGTGCGCCTGACACGGGCCCGTCCCGCGTCAAGTCAGACGCACAACGGGCCCGAAGGGTTACCTACTTGGCGCACTCGACCTTGTCCGCCGTGGACTTCTGGACCGTGTCCGGCACCGTGGTCGGAGCTGTGAGCGAGACGCCCGCGCCCTTGAAGTCCTTGCCCAGCGTCAGCGTCATCGTCGGCAGACCCTGGGAGTTCTCGACACTCTTGCCCGGCTTCAGAGCGGTACCGGGCAGCCCCATGACGGCGGCGAGCTTGCGTGCCTGGTCGGCCTGGTCGGGCGCGTACTCGAGCGTCGTCTTGCTCAGTTCCGCGGGCGCGTTGCCCGCGTTCTCGGACTTCGTCACGCCCTCATCATTCTGCAGCCAGTTAAGAGTTTCCTGTGCGCTGCCGGCCGGAGCGCCGCCGTTCATGACCTGTACCCGCACCGCGGAGGCGGCGGACTGGGTGCCCTTGAGGCGGGCCGCCGCGGCCGCGGCGGCCGCGTTCTTCGACGCCGCCGCCTGCTCCTTCACCTCGGTGAAGGAGACGTCGTCCTTGATCATCTGGAAGACGGTGGGCGCCGTCGAGGTGTTCACGACGACCGTGGCCGCGACCTTCTCGGCCGGGTTGTCGACCACCGGCACGGTGGTGAAGGTCAGGTTCTTCACATTGAGCTTGCCCAGCTCCAGACCCAGGTCCTTCAGCTTGTCGATGGTGTCCAGCTGGGAGTCGACGGTCAGCGCCTTCGTGCCCGCCTCCGCCAGCTTGATCATCTTGGTCGGGCTGCTGAGCGTGTCGTTCGACTTCAGCTTGCGCATCAGCGCGCTGAGGAACTGCTGCTGGAGCTCGATCCGGCTCAGGTCGCCGCCGAAGCCGACGGAGTGCCGGGTGCGCACGAAGGCCAGCGCCTGCTCGCCCTCGATGGTGTGGGTGCCCTTCGACAGCTTCAGATGCGAGTCCTCGTCGTCGATGTCCTTCGCCAGGCATACCTCGACGCCGCCGACCGCCGTGGTCAGCGTCTTGACCGCGTTGAAGTCGGCCACCATGAAGTTGTCGGCCTGGATCCCGGTCAGCTCGGTGACCGTGCGCACGGTGCAGCTCGGCGTGCGGTTGTCCTGGCCGAGGCTGGTGTTGAAGCGGACGTTGTCCGTGCCCTTGATGACCTTGGTGGAGCCGTCCTCCTGCTTGGTCTCGCAGTCCGGGACGTCCACGATCAGGTCGCGCGGGATGCTGAGCGCGGTCGCGTTCGTCCGGTCCTTGGAGACGTGCAGCAGGATCGTGGTGTCCGCGTGGCCCACGCTGCCGGAGTCGCCGTACCCCTCGTTGCCCGAACCGGTGCGCTTGTCGGTGCCGATCACCAGCAGGTTGATCGCCTTGTCCTTGCTGAAGCCACCGGTGCTCGCGCCGTCGTCGGAGACGGACGTGATGTTGTCGTTGAGGTGCTCCAGATAGAGATACGCCGCACCGGCCGTACCCACCAGGACGAAGGCCATGATCCCGCCGGTCCACAGCAGGACCTTCTTCGCCTTCGACTTCTTCTTCACCGGCCGGCGGCCACGCCGGTTCGCCGCCGGTTCCTCCGGCGGTGTGCCCCGGCGACGGCGCGGCGAAGGCACCTCCGGGTCCGGCGCCTCCTCGGACGAAGACGACGGCGACCTCTGGCCCTGCGCCGCCTTACGGCCGCGCTCCGCGTCTCCTCCGTCTCCGCCGGTCCGGCCGGAGTCGGATCTACGAGGCCCGGGCACCGCCGATTGCGGTGCGGAAGGAGTCAGTCGCAGTTCGTATTCGCCGGTGTTCGGATTGAGCACCCACTGGTCTGCGGGGTCGATGTTGTCCGCCCGCCCACGGCCTTGCGCGTCCACGGTTGTCTGAATCCTCCGTCGGGGCCACGCGGCGCCTTTCCCCCTCAAGGCGCTCGGGTCTCGGTCACTCGGTGCGCGACCCCAGGAATGACCTCGTGGCCGGGGGCACCGGATCGCTCACACTATCCGCCCGGTTCGGCGGCGAGCGACGGCCGTGACAAATTCCACGCCCCTACAAGCGGGCAATCCGACCTATTTCTTTGAACTTGTGTTCGCGGTAAGGGGTCGGCTTGGCAAGCGCTTTACCCGCAGCCGTCCTCGGCGGCGGTGTTCCCGCGGAACGTGGGGGCGGGCGGAGCGGGTGAAACCGCCCCGGAAGCCGCAGGTCCCGTCGCCCGCGATCCGAACGGACCGTAGTCACCCGACTCCGCAGGCGCGGAGTTCGTGGGAATTTCCTGAGAAACCACCACCGGCGTGTCCGTCCGCAGCCGTTCGAAGAGTTTCTCCGCCTCCGGCTCCACAAGTTGGTCGCGATTGGCGTTGTAGACGTACGACTCCCGTGGAACGGTCATGAATTGCACATGTTCGGTGGGAATGTCCCGTAGGCCGCGCACGAGTTCGTACAGTCCGCGCAGACTCGCCAGATCCGGGTCGGTGGTGAGCGAGGACGTGGCCGCGTCCAGCAGCGGATACAGCTTCACCGGGTTCAGCAGGACGTCATTGCTCTGCACCTTGTTGACGAGCGCCCCGAGGAACCGCTGCTGCCGGTCCATCCGGTCGGTGTCACTGCCGTTCCCGAGGGACTTGCGGGCCCGCACGTACCCGAGCGCCTGCTCCCCGTCGAGCGTGACCTTCCCGGCGGGCAGCCGCAGTTTGGCGGCCTTGTCGTCGATCGGCTTCTTCAGACACACCTCGACCCCGTCCACGGCGTCGACCATGTCCTTGAACCCACTGAAGTCCACGACCACGTGATGATCGACGCGCACGCCCGTCAGCTTCTCCACCGTCCGGATCGTGCAGGCCGAACCCCCGGTCTGGAAGGCGTAGTTGAACATCGCGAACATCGGCTCGGTCCGCTTTCCGTCCGGCCGCAGGCAGCCCGGCACGTCCACCATCAGATCGCGCGGGAGCGAGACGGCGGTGGCGCTGCGCCGCCCGGCCGCCAGATGCAGCAGGATCGTCGTGTCCGACCGCTCGGTCCCGGAGTCCCGCCCGTACTTCCGGTTCTCGTTCCCCGACCGCGAATCGGACCCTATGAGCAGGATGTTCTGCGCGTCCTTCACCAACGAGGTCGGCCGCTCCCTCGCGTACCGGGCGAGCTCCGCCGCGGCGGCCTCGTCGGGCGTGATGTTCCCGTCCAGCTTCGCGTAGACGACCCACCCCGCGACCCCGATCCCCAGGGCGACCACCCCCACCACCCCCGCCCCGCAGCGCACCCACCGCCGCCGGCGCCGCCGTATGAGCCCCCGCCCGTCGGCGGACGCCCCCACCCCCGGCCCGAGGGGCCCACCGGAACCCGCCGCTTCCCTCACGTCCGATCCACCCCTCCCGCCTCCGGACCCGCTTCGGCCGTACGAGCGTGTAGAGCTGTCCCTACGACGATGCCGCGAAGCGGGCCGAGAGGGAGGACGGGGGTGGGCCGAACGGGTGAGGGGGCACCGGGGGTGCCGGGGACCGCGAACCCAGCCCGCCCGGTGCTTCGGAGAGAGGGACGGGGGCGGGGGCGGGGGCGCGTGAGCCAGGTCGGTCCGGCGCTTCCGGAGGCGGTGGCGGTGGCGGAGGCGGTGGCGCGTGCGCCAGGTCGGTCCGGTGCTTCGGGGGCGGAGGCGCGTGAATCCGGCCCGTCCGGTCGCCCTTGCCGCGCGGCGTCGTCGTACCCGAGGCATCGGGCGGTAAGGCGGACGAGCCCGGCGCGGCGCTGCTTCGGGGCCGGGGCGCGTAGGCCGGCCCGTCCGGCGCTTCGGGGGCAGGGTGCGTCTGTCGAGCCCGTCCGGCGTTTGAGGACGAGGCCCCTTCAGGGCCGAAGCGGGGGCCTGGGGGCGGCAGCCCCCGGCGACGCCGACACCGGCGCCGGGCGCCGACCCTCCCGCCCGCCCGGAGGGCTACCGCGCGGTCGCCGTCACCCGCTCGCTCTCGACCCGCTTGGCCACGGCCTCCTCGCCGGCCTCCGCCAGGTTCACGCACAGCACCACGGACCCCCCGCTCGCCAGCGGCGCGTACAGCCCGGCGCTGAGCCCCTCCCACGTGTCGTACGCCAGCCCCGACAGCAGCCGGGAACCGGGCCCCGTCAGTCCCAGCCCCGCCGCCTCCGCCCGCGCCCGCTCCACGACCTCGGCCCCCGTGTACTCGGCCCCGGACACGATCAGCGCGGGCTCCTCGGGGTCGACGGGAACGTACGGCGCGAAACGGTCCCCGAAGGTAGGGACGTTCACGGCGTAGTCGTCGTACCCCTCGGGCGGGCCCGGCACGAACCGTCGCCCGAGCGGCGCCAGCGACAGCGCGTACCGCTCGCCCCGGCACGCCAGCCCCGCCTCGAACGACCCGGGCCCGGCGACGACGAAGTCCGCCCGCGCCGGATCCCCGGCCACGTCCGCGACGACGCCCACCGACGAACACGCCAGCAGCCACACCGCCGTCTGCCAGTGCGCGGGCAGCAGCAGCGCGACCCGGTCGCCGGGCTCGGCGGACAGCCCGTCCTGGAGGAGGTTGGCGGTTTTGGCCACCCAGTTGGCGAAGGTGGCCACGGACAATTCGACCCGCTCGCCCGTGGCGTCGTCGTAGAAGGTCACCAGGGGGCGGGCGGGGTCCGCGGCCAGCGCGGAACGCAGCAGGTCGGCCGGGGTGCGATCGGTGGCAGTCACCCGCGCAAGCGTACGCGCCGCCCCGGGCGTCGCACGGCTCGCCGGACCTTCCAGGAACCACCGGTTCGGCGGAACGCGCCCGACGGCCCGTCAATTCCCCGATGGACAGAAATGTATGGATATGGCCAGGATCGTTGGCATGCGCGGATTGCTTGCTACCTCGATCGGTGTCACCTGCGCGGCGGCACTCGCCCTCCCGCTGACGCCGCCCGCCAACGCGGCGACGGCGCGACCGGCGTCGGCCGCGGAGACGGCGCCCACCGGGACGGCCAGGGCCACGAGCCCCGACACCCTCCTCACCTCATCCCTCCCCGACCGACCGACTCACCCGGGTCTTCCCGACCGGCCCGAACTGCCCGCTCTTCCCGACCTCCCGGGCAGCACCCAGTCGCTGCCCCTCACCGCCCTCACCCGCGACCGGGCCCTCGGTGGCGCCACCGCCGACCAGGGCCTGCCCCGCCGCGACGTACGCCAGTTCTCCCTGCTCGGCGTGGTCTGGGACGACCCGGCCGCCGAACTCCATGGCCGCGTCCAGGTCCGTACCCGCACGTCCGGCACCGGCACCTGGTCCGGCTGGCAGGACGTCGAGACCCACAACGCCGACCACGGCGCCGACCCCGGCACACCCGAGAGCGCCTCGGGCCGGGTCCGCGGCGCCACGGCCCCGCTGTGGGTCGGTGACTCCGACGGCGTCGAGATCCGAGTCCATCCGGACACCGAACGCCGTACGGAGGAGACGTCCCGGGACGCCGGCACTCTTTCGACGGCCGCCCTGCTCCCCTCCGGCCTGCGACTGGAACTGGTCGACCCGGGCGCGGCGCCCCCCGAGCACGTCCCCGCAGGACCCCCGCACAGCCGGACATCGATCACCGGGTCCGGCCCGGCGGCGGCCCCGGAAGCGCTGGAGCCGCCCGACGCGGCAACGGGGAAGGCGACCGGCACGGTCCACCCGGCCGAGACATCCGAGACATCCAAGGCAGCTGAGACATCCGAGACATCAGAGACGCCCGAGAAGGACCAGCGGCCCGAGACCATCGGTTCGGCCGCGACCATCGGTTCGCCCGAGAAGGCCGGTTCGGCCGAGGAAGCTGAAGAGGCCGAAGGGATCGAAGGGGCCGAGGGGGTCGAAGGGGCCGAGCCCGCGGCCATGACCGCGATGACCGCCATGACCGCCGAGGTGACCGCGGCCTCCGCCGCCAACGCCCCCCTCGTCCCGCTGGGCGCCACGGAGATCCCCGCCCTGGACCGTCCGGGCACCGAACGTGAACTTCTCGCCCTGCGCGGGGCCGAGTTGACGTCGGCCCAGCGGGCGCAGCCGTACATCGGCCCGCGGCCGAGCATCGTCACGCGTCGCGGCTGGGGCGCCGACGAGAAGCTGCGGGAGAGCGGCTTCCGCTACACGACGAAGGTCAAGGCCGCGTTCGTGCACCACACGGCCTCGGGCAACAGCTACAAGTGCTCACAGGCCCCGTCCGTCATCCGTGGTATCTACCGCTACCACGTGAGGAGCATGGGCTGGCGCGACATCGGCTACAACTTCCTCGTCGACAAGTGCGGGAAGATCTACGAGGGTCGCGCCGGGGGAGTGGCGAAGCCGGTCCTCGGCGCCCACACCCTCGGTTTCAACAGCAACAGCATGGGGATCGCCGTCCTCGGCACCTTCACCTCCGCCAAGCCGACCGCCGCCACGGTCGACGCCGTCGCGCGCCTGACGGCATGGAAACTCGGCCTCTTCGGGGCGAATCCCAAGGGAAAGACATACCTGAAGTCCGGAGGTGGCAATCTCTACGGAAAGGGAAAGAACGTACGACTGAATGTGATCTCGGGTCACCGGGACGGGTTCGCCACGGAATGCCCAGGCAGGCAGCTCTACGGCAAGCTCGGCTCGGCCCGCTCGACCGCGGCGCGCTTCCAGGGGCGCTGAGGCGGGCGATCAGGTTCGGGAGCCCCGGGGCCTGGGGAGGCCCCGGAGGCCGCACGCCCCCGGACGGTCGGAGCGCACATCTCAGATGGGGGCCACATTCAGCAGCCGTCGGGGGGACAGTCTCCTGGGACTGGGACGGAACACCAACGGCCTGGAAGTCGCCACGCAACGGTCTGCATACACTGGCCGGCCGAATGACAGTTCGGCCGGTCCCGGCAGGAAGCAGAGACGACGGTGACAGAAGCGATCCTCCTGGTCGGCGGCAAGGGCACCCGGCTGCGCCCTCTCACGGTGCACACGCCCAAACCCATGGTCAGGGCGGCGGGGGTGCCGTTCCTCACGCATCAACTGGCGCGGGCGAGAGCGGCGGGCGTGGACCACATCGTCCTGGCGACGAGCTATCTGGCGGAGGTCTTCGAACCGTACTTCGGCGACGGCTCGGCGATGGGCCTGCACATCGAGTACGTGACGGAGGACGAGCCCCTGGGCACGGGGGGCGCGATCCGCAACGTCGCGTCCCGTCTGCATTCGGGCCCCGACGACCCGGTCCTGGTCTTCAACGGCGACATCCTCACCGGCCTGGACATCAGAAGGCTGGTGGCCACCCACGAGGCGACGGCGGCGGACGTCTCCCTGCACCTGACGAAGGTGACGGACCCGAGGGCCTACGGCCTGGTCCCCACCGACGGCACGGGCAAGGTCCTGGCGTTCCTGGAGAAGCCGCAGACCCCCGAGGAGATCGTCACCGACCAGATCAACGCGGGGGCGTACGTCTTCCGCCGCTCGGTCATCGACACGATCCCGCAGGGCCGTCCGGTGTCCGTGGAGCGCGAGACGTTCCCCGACCTCCTCTCGGCCGGAGCCCATCTGCAGGGCATGGTCGACTCCACCTACTGGCTGGACCTGGGCACCCCCGCGGCCTTCGTCCGGGGCTCGGCGGACCTGGTCCTCGGCCGGGCCCCGTCCCCCGCGGTCCCCGGCCGCTGCGGCGACCGTCTGGTCCTCCCGACGGCCAGGGTCGCCCCCGACGCGAAGCTGACGGGCGGCACGGTGGTGGGCGAGGGCGCGTTCGTGGCGCGGGGCGCGAGGGTCTTCGGCTCGACGATCCTCCCCGGCGCCGTCATCGAACCGGGCGCCGTCATCACCGACTCCCTCATCGGCACCCGGGCCCGCGTGGGCGAACGCTCCGTGCTCACGGGCACGGTCATCGGCGACGGCGCGATAGTCGGCCCCGACAACGAACTCCGCGACGGCGCGCGGGTGTGGTGCGACGCGAGAATCCCGGCAGGCGCGGTCCGCTTCTCGTCGGACCAGTAGCCCTAGCCGAAGGGGCGGCGCCCCTGGCGAGAACGGGACGGTCAGGGGCGGCAGGGGCGGTGGGGGCGAAGGCTCCCCCGCCCCCACCCCGGCGGAGCGCCCCTCACAACCCCCCGATGTCCCACCGGGGCATCTTCGGCGCCCGCCGAGCCGGCACCCGCCCGCTCAACAAGATCAACCGAGCCGCCCGATGCCGCTGCCCCGCATACGGCTCCAACAGCTCCAGCATCACGGAATCGTCGGCGTCCCGGTCCCCCGCCAACGCCCACCCCACGATCCCCGGCAGATGCAGATCCCCCACGGTCACCGCATCCGCCGCCCCATGACTGCGCTGCACGGTCTCCGCCGACGTCCACGGCCCGATCCCCGGCACGACCTCCAGCCGGGCCTGAGCCTCGGCCGGAGCCATCCCCGCCGCCTCCTCCATCCGCCCCGCGACCCGCACGGCCCGCACAATCGTCGACGCCCGCTTGTTGTCGACGCCCGCCCGGTGCCACTCCCAGGACGGGATCAGCGCCCATGTCCGGGGCGTCGGCATCACCCAGAGCCGTCCGCCCGCCGCGGGCCCCGGCGCCGGCTCCCCGAACTTGCGCACCAGCAGGCGCCACGCCCGATACGCCTCGTCGGTGGTGACCTTCTGCTCCAGCACCGAGGGGATCAACGACTCCAGGACCAGCCCGGTCCGCGTCAGCCTGAGTCCCGGCCGCCGATGCCGGGCCGCCGCCACCACGCGATGCCGGGGCACGAAGTCCTGCGGAGCGTCCGAGGCCCCGAGCAACTCCGGCAACCGGTCCAGCAGCCACTCCGCGCCCGGCCCCCACGCCTCCCCGCACACCGCACCGCCGGCCGTGGAGACGCGCAGCGTCCCCGGCCCGGCGGGGGTGAGACTGGCCCGCCACACGGACCCGTCCGGCATCGCGCGGAACGTCGGATCGCCGGGCCCACGCCTGAGGGGCCCGAGCACCAGCCCGAGTTCGAGAGGCCCCTCCGGCACCCAGTTCCGCACCCGCCCGGCCACCGAGACCTGCCGCGGCACCCCGGCGGGCACACCCACATGTCCACCGCGCACGGTCGTACGAGTGGGCCGAGGGGGCTGGGGAGAGAACCGTCCTGACACGAAGAGTCCCGGGTAGAGGAAGAGAAGTGCTACGAGAGTAGGCGCACCCACCCACAGGCCACCGTACGACGCCCAGAACGCCACCACGCGGGCCGGCTCCGTGCGTCGCAGATCACCGTGCGTCGCAGGTCACCGTCCGGCGCACATCACCGCACGCCCGTGCCGCACATCACCGCACGCCCCACGCCACCGTGCCCCACGCCACCGTGCCCCACGCCACCGCGCCGCACGCCACCGTGCCCCACGTCACCGTGTCGCGAGGCCCATGTCACCGCGCCGCACCTCACCGCACCTCGACAAAGTCCGCCACCTCCCGCTCACCTCGGGCCCGGGGCTCCTCCGCCGCGTGTCCGACGGCCACCGCCCCCATCGGGTCCCAGTGCTCCGGCAGCTCCAGCGCCTCCCGCACCACGTCCCGGCAGAACATCGTCGACGAGACCCACGCGGACCCCAGCCGCTCCCCGGCCAGCGCGACCAGGAAGTTCTGTACGCCGGCCCCGGTCGCGACCACGAACATCTCCCGCTCGGCCGCGTCCCGCCGCGCGTCTCCGTAGGTGTGCGATCCGTCCATCACCAGACACGGCACCACCAGGTAGGGCGCGTTGCGCAGGACGTCGCCCCGGCGCACCCGCTTGGCGATGGACTCCTCGGACTTCCCGTCCCGCCGCAGATCCGCGATCCACGCGTCCCGCATGGCGTCCAGCAGCCGGACCCTCGACGCCGCCGACTCCAGCAGCACGAACCGCCAGGGCGTCGTGTGATGCGGCGCCGGCGCCGTGACGGCCGCCGCGACCGCCCGCCGTACCGCCCCGGGATCGACCGGCTCGTCGGTGAAGGCCCGCACCGTCCGCCGCTGGGTGACCGCCAGCCGCACCGCCTCGGACGTCCCGAGCCGGAACATGTCGTCGCGCGCACCGCGCACCATGACCCGCGCCCCGGCGGGCCCGCCCTCGCCTGCCTCCGCGCTCTCGGCGCCCTCGGCCACGACGACGTGCTCCAGCCCCCGGACCACGGCCACGGGCAGTCCGGCCGCCTTCCCCTTCACGAGGTCCCCGGCGCCGGCCAGTTCGTCCGCCGTGGCGACGACCGTCGCGCTCAGCGGGTTGCCGTACGCGTCGGTGCCCCCGCGCAGGTCGTCCAGCACCCGCACGCCCGCGGCGCCGATCGCCACGTCGGTGAGCCCGGCGCGCCAGGGCCGTCCGAAGGTGTCGGTGACGACGACCCCGACGTCCACTCCGAGCGCGTCCCGCAGTCCGGCCCGGATCGTCCGCGCCGACGCGTCCGGGTCCTCGGGCAGCAACAGCACGGTCCCCGCAGGGGTGTTGGAGGCGTCCACGCCGGCGGCGGCCATGATCAGCCCCTGCCGGTTCTCGACGATCCGCAGCGTCCCGCGCCGGGCCACCACGCGTACGGTCTCGGCGTCGATCGCGGCCTCCCGGTCGTCCGCCCGGACGATCCGCCCCTCCGCCTTGGACACGATCTTCGAGGTGACGAGCAGGACGTCACCGTCGGCCAGGCCGGGCTCGGCATTCGCGATCAGCTTCGCGAGGTCGTCCCCGGTCCGCACCTCGGGCAGCCCGTCGACGGCCCAGACCCGGTAGCCGGATGTGAGGGACCCGCTCATGCCCCGCGCACCTCCTCGGCCAGTGCCAGCGCCTCCCGGGCCATCCGCGCGGTCGCGTCGAGGTCGCTCATCATCAGCGGGACGGCCCGGCAGCGGATCCCGGCCGCCTCCACCCGCTCCACGGTGCCCGCGTCCACGGTGTCGACGAGCCAGCCGTCGAGGAGACCCGAGCCGTAGTGCTCGGCCACCGCCGCGGCCGTCGACTCCACGCCGACCGCCGCGAGCACCTTGTCGGCCATGCCGCGCACGGGCGCGTCCCCGACGATGGGGGACAGGCCCACCACCGGCACCCCGGCCTCGGCGATGGCCTCGCGGATGCCCGGCACGGCGAGGATCGTGCCGACCGAGACGACGGGGTTGGACGGCGGGAAGAGGATCACGTCCGCCGCCGCGATGGCCTCCAGCACCCCCGGCGCGGGCTTCGCCTGCTCGGCGCCCACGGGCACGACCGCCTCCGCGGGCACCGACGCCCGCAGCCGCACCCAGTACTCCTGGAAGTGCACGGCCTTGCGCTCGCCGTCCATCTCGACCGCGACATGGGTCTCCACCCGGTCGTCGGTCATCGGCAGGAGCCGGACGCCAGGCTGCCACCGGTCGCACAGCGCCTCGGTCACCGCGCTGAGCGGGTACCCGGCGCCGATCATCTGCGTCCGCACGATGTGCGTGGCGAAGTCCCGGTCGCCCAGCCCGAACCACCCGGGCCCGGCGCCGTACGCCGCGAGCTCCTCCTTCAGATGGAAGGTCTCGTCGGCGCGCCCCCAGCCCTGTTCCTCGTTGATGCCGCCGCCGAGCGTGTACATCACCGTGTCGAGGTCGGGGCAGACCTTGAGCCCGAAGAGGTGGATGTCGTCGCCGGTGTTGCCGATGACCGTGATGTCCGCGTCCGGCACGGCCTGCTTCAGACCGCGCAGGAACCGGGCACCGCCGATGCCGCCTGCCAGAACCACAATGCGCATGAGGGCAAGTCTCGCAGGCGGCCACGACAGCCCGTCGGCCGGTTGTGGACAACCACCCGCCTGTGGATATCCGGTCCACCCGTACGAGCCGGCGGCAGACGCCGTCGGCTCACGAGCTGACGGCGTCCACCTCTTCGTAGGTGTCGAGCGCGGCGCAGGCGATGGGGGTCCCGCCGGCCGAGCGGAGCCGGGACCGGGAGTGCATGGGCATGTCCGTCAGTCCCGGGAAGTACACGTGCAGGCTCACCGCGGGCTCCAGCGCGTCGTTGACGACCTCGTGCGCGTACCCCGGCGCGAACACCCGCTGCACCCCCGCCCCCAGCACCCGCTTGCCGCGCTCCGTGCGCTCGGTCAGCTCGCCGTCCAGGACGGTGAGCACCCCGGAGGACCCGCCGTGGTCGTGCAGCCCGCTGCCCTGGCCGGGCACCCACGACAGCAGCCACACCTCGTAGCCGGGACCGGTGCGCAGCCGGTGGTACCAGCGGGTCGTCGCGTCGTACCGGACCAGGTGTTCCCACTGGGCGCGGTCCGCGGCGATCGAGCGGGCCAGGCCGACGAACTCGGCGACGGTGGCCGGGTGCTCGCGCGGTGCCTGGAGGAGGTGCGGGACTTCGAGGATGTCGCCCGCGATCTGGAGGTCGCTGTCGCTGTTCATGGGGTGCGGTGGTTCCTCGGCGGAGAGGCGGAAGAGTGGGGGGCCTGCTGGGTGTCGCGTACCGTCCGCCCGGATCACGGGTGGAGCAGGAGCGCCCTGGTGTGGGCCGATGGGAACAGCAGCCGAGTCGCGTGGACTCAGGAGGAGCAGCCGGAGCGCGTTGGGCTCAACAGCTGGAACGACGACAACAGCTACAGCGAGCGCGGGCAGCACCGTGGGACCCGGCGGAGCCGGTCGAGGTGAGTGCCAAGTTCGCGAGCATGCCCATAAGGACAGCGGTTCACACCTTCACTGTCAACTCGACGCCCGGTATGTGGGACAGGGTTCACCTCATCCGGTCCATCTCGGAGGTGAAAGGTTTGTGCACACGTCCTTCGGGACACATGGCGCACAAGCCGGGCGCGCAAGCCTCGTGGCGATCCCGTGATCCGACTGTGATCAGGTTCGCTTCCGCGCGCGTGCCGCAACGGGATCGCACCTTTGGGCGTCCTTCCCCGTACAAGCGCTGTGCGGGGCCGGTGGCCCTCCGGGGCTTCATCTGCTTGTCAAGGTTTATGGCGATTTGAACACTTACTGCATGGCCTTGGTTCCGCAGAGTGAATAAGGGGCCCAATAGCAGATCTCGGCTTGACTCGCCCGGAGCAGCACACTTGTAATTTCACTCGTGTCGTTCAGCCGAAATCGGTAACGGCCAGGTCACGGGGACGCGAAAGACAGAGCGAGGGGCGCACATGACCGAGCTGGTGCAGCAACTGCTGGTCGACGTCGACGACGCGGACGAGGAACTCGGCTGGCAGGAGCGCGCGCTGTGCGCCCAGACCGATCCCGAGTCCTTCTTCCCCGAGAAGGGCGGCTCCACCCGCGAGGCGAAGAAGGTCTGCCTCGCCTGTGAGGTCCGCTCCGAATGCCTTGAGTACGCCCTCGCCAACGACGAGCGCTTCGGTATCTGGGGCGGTCTGTCCGAGCGGGAGCGCCGCCGGCTGAAGAAGGCGGCGGTCTGAGAACCGCCCGCCTCGACAGCGCAAGGGCGTCGCGGCATCGCGGTACGCGCAGGCAAGGGTCCGAACGGCCCGTCGCACGTGGATCGTCCACAGGCGGCGGGCCGTCGCCCGTCCGCCGCCCGACCGCCGCCCCCGTCGAGGCGCTGCGCGCCGCCCCTTCTGGTTCAGCCGATAGTGTGGGCGCTCGTCCGAGACAGCCGGCCGCCCCACACGGCGCAGGCGTCCACCGCAGTCCACCGAACCGGGGCCCGTACCTCGATGTCCGTGCACAGCCACACGGCAGCCCAGCAAGACCGCGCTGCCACACCTGAGTTCCCGCGTCATGTAGTGACCGCGGTGATCGTCGCCCACGACGGTGCCCGCTGGCTGCCCGACGCGCTCGCCGGGCTGCTCGGCCAGGAGCGCCCCGTCCAGTCCGTCATGGCCGCCGACACCGGCAGCTCGGACGACTCCGCCCGGCTGGTCACCGAGGCCCTCGGCGACGACCGCGTCCTGCACCTCGCCCGGCGCACCGGGTTCGGCCAGGCCGTGGAGGAGGCCAACCGTACGGCCCCGGTCCTCACCCCCGAGGAACTGCCGTACCTCAAGCGCCCCAGCGGCTGGGACCCCGTCACGCGCACGTGGCGCGACGACACCTACGACCTGCCGGAGCTCCCGCACGGAGAGCCCGTCCAGTGGCTGTGGCTGCTGCACGACGACTGCGCCCCGGAACCGGAGGCCCTCGCCGAGCTGCTGCGCGTGGTCGACAACGAACTCGAACTGGGCCGGGACGACGTGGCCGTCGTCGGCCCCAAGCTCCGCGGCTGGTACGACCGCCGCCAGCTCCTCGAGGTCGGCGTCACCATCGCCCACTCCGGCCGCCGCTGGACCGGCCTGGACCGCCGCGAACAGGACCAGGGCCAGCACGACCACGTCCGCTCCGTGCTGTCCGTGTCCACCGCGGGCATGCTGATCCGCCGCGACGTCTTCGAACAGCTCGGCGGCTTCGACCGCCGCCTGCCCCTCATGCGCGACGACGTCGACCTGTGCTGGCGCGCGCAGGCCGCCGGCCACCGCGTCCTCATCGCCCCCGACGCCGTCGTACGGCACGCCGAGGCCGCCTCCCGCGAGCGCCGCGCCGTCGACTGCGCGGGCCGCACCAGCGCCTCCCCGCACAAGGTCGACAAGGCCGGCGCCGTCTACACCCTCCTCGTCAACAGCCGCACCGCCCTGCTGCCCTGGATCCTGGTGCGCCTGGTCCTGGGCACCCTGCTGCGGACCGTCGCCTACCTCGTCGGCAAGGTCCCCGGACAGGCCGTCGACGAGATCCGCGGCCTGCTGGGCACCCTGCTGCGGCCCGAGCGGATCATCGCCGGGCGGCGCAGGCGCGGGAAGCCGGCGGTCGACAAGGATGAACTGCGCCCCCTGTTCCCGCCACCCGGCGCGACCGTGCGGGCCACCGTCGAACAGGTCGCCGGCGACTTCTTCGGCTCCTCCGACCCCGAGGCCACCTCCGGCGCCGGCCGGCACGGCGGCGCCGTCGAGTCCGGACCCGGCGGCGACGACGCCGACTTCCTGGAGATCGAGCAGTTCGCCCGGCTCAAGCGCATCGCGCGCAAGCCCGGCCCGGTGCTCTTCCTGGTCCTCCTGCTCGTCTCCCTGGTCGCCTGCCGAAACCTCCTCGGCGGCGGCGCGCTCGCGGGCGGCGCCCTGCTGCCCGCCCCGGCCGACGCCTCCGAGCTCTGGTCGCGCTACCTCGACGCCTGGCATCCGATCGGCGCGGGCGGCACCCCGTCCGCCCCGCCCTATCTCGCGATCATCGCGGCGCTGGCCACCCTGCTGTTCGGCTCGACCGGGCTCGCGCTCACCCTGCTGCTCGTCTGCTCGGTGCCGCTGGCCGGCCTCACCGCCTACTTCGCCTCCCGCCCGCTCGTCGAGTCGCGCCTCCTGCGCGCCTGGGCGGCCGTCGTCTACGCCTTCCTGCCCGCCGCCACCGGCGCTCTCGCCGGCGGCCGGGTCGGCACCGCCGTGCTGGCCGTCCTGCTGCCGCTCATCGCCCGCGCGGGCGTCGCCGCGAGCGGCCTCACGCACGCGTCCGGCGCCCGCGGCAGCTGGCGCGCCACCTGGGCCTACGCGCTGCTGCTGACGATCGCCACCGCGTTCACGCCGATCGTCTGGCCCATCGCGCTCGTCCTCGGCGTCGCGGTGCTGGCCGTGCGCCGTCGCGAGATCACCGCCTACGGCCTGCGCTTCCTGGTCCAGCTGGGCACCCCGCTGCTGATCCTCGCGCCCTGGTCGCTGTCCCTGCTGCCGTTCGGCTTCTTCACCCAGGCCGGCCTCGACCACGGCCCGTCGACCGCCACCGCGCTCGACCTGCTCGGCGCCAGCCCCGGCGGACCCGGCACCGTCGACGGCCTGATGCTCATCGGCATCGTGCTGGCCGCGCTGGCCGCGCTGCTGCGCTCCGAGCGCCACTTCGGCGTCTGGGCGGCCTGGGCGGCCGCCCTCGTGGGCCTCGTCTTCGCGGTCCTGTCCAACAGCTCCACCTGGGCCGGACCCGCCACCCTCGTCTACGGCATCGCCCTCCTCGCCGCCGCCGTCATCGGCGCCGACGGCGCACGCACGCGTGTCGCCGAGCAGAGCTTCGGCTGGCGCCAGCCGGTGGCCGCCCTCATCGCCTTCGCCTCGGCCGCCGGCCCGCTCCTCGTCGCCGCCGGCTGGATGATCGGCGGCGCCGACGGCCCCCTGGAACGCCGCGACCCGGTACAGGTGCCCGCGTTCGTCGCCGAGGAGGCCGGCAACCGCGACCAGGCCCGCACGCTCGTCCTCGACAGCGACTCCGCCGCGCACGTCGCCTACATGCTGGTCCGCGGCTCCGGCGCCCGCCTCGGCGACGCCGAACTCGCCGCGGCCGACGGCGAGAACAAGCAGCTCGACAAGGTCGTCGCCAATCTCGTCGCCGGCTCCGGCGCCGACCAGGCCGACCAGCTGGGCAAGTTCGCCGTGGGCTACGTCCTCGTCCACAAGGGCGCGCCCCGCGAGGTCACCCGCGTCCTGGACGCCACAACCGGCCTGAAGCGGCTCAGCCAGCAGGACGGCAGCGCCCTGTGGCGGGTCGACCAGGAGGTCTCCCGCGCGGCCGTCGTCGCCGACTCCGGCAAGGGCACGGCGACTCCGGTCGCCGCGGGCCCCGTCGACATCCACACCACCCTCCCCGACGGCTCCGGCAGCCGCGTCCTGCGCCTGGCCGACACCGCCGCCGAGGGCTGGACGGCCACCCTCGACGGCAGGCCCCTCACCCCCACCACCCTTGACGGCTGGGCCCAGGGCTTCGAACTCCCCGCCTCCGGCGGGAAATTGGACGTCACCTACGACGACCCCTTCACCCACACCGCCTGGTTGTGGGCGCAGGGCTTCCTCGCCCTCGTCCTCGTCGTCCTCGCCCTCCCCGGCCGTCGCCGCGACGTCGACGACGACCTTCCCGAGGAGGAGCCGATCCCGGCCCAGGCGGCCGACGGCGAGGGCCGCCGCGCCCGCCGTCTGCGCGCCCAGGCCGAGGCCGAGGCCGAGTCCGAAGAGCCCGGCCTGCACGAGGAGTTCCCCTCTCCGCCACAGACGGAGAGCCCGGTCGCGGTCCCCCAGCAGCAGTCGTACGACATGGGAGTCCCCGCGGACGGGCAGGGCGGGGACTGGGGCGGGGACCGGGCGGGCTACGCGGGCGCCGAGTACGGCGGTTACGGGGGCGAGCAGTACCAGGGCGCCCAGCAGTACCCGCAGGGCGGCTACGACCAGCAGGCCTACGACCCCTACCAGGCCGGCCAGTACGACCCGTACACCTACGACGGCCAGGCCCAGCAGGCGCCGTACGACCAGACGTACCAGCAGCAGGGCTACGACCCGTCGGCCTACGGCCAGGGCGGCTACGACCAGGGCGGCTACGACCCCGCATACGACCCGGACCGGCACCCCGACGGCACCGACAGCGAGCGCCCCGACGGGAGCCAGCAGTGAACCGCACCACCCTGTCCCTGATCGCCGGCACGGCCGCGCTCGCCGCGGTCACCGGGTTCGCCACGCTCAACCAGCCTGACACGGCCGGCCCGGACACCGCCCGGGCGGCCGCCGAACTGCCCGTGGAGCGCACGAGCCTGCTCTGCCCCTCGCCCAGCACCTCCGACCTCGCCGAGACCTCGTACACGTCCTTCACACCCGTCACCAAGGGCACGGACGGCGACGGCACGGCCGAACTCCTCGCGGCCACCGCGGAGTCGGCGGCCACGCCGAGCGACAAACCGAGCGACAAGGCCGACGACAAGGCCGACGACAAGGCCGACGACAAGGCCGACGACAAGAAGAAGGCGACGAAGCCCGTCGTCACGCCCAAGGCGCCCGGCACCCCGGCCGTCGGCGACACCTCCGGCGGCGAGGCGCCCGCGCTGCTGGGCACCGCCGAGGGGAAG
Organism: Streptomyces sp. NPDC002884; assembly: GCF_040295245.1. NCBI lineage: Bacteria > Bacillati > Actinomycetota > Actinomycetes > Kitasatosporales > Streptomycetaceae > Streptomyces > Streptomyces sp. NPDC002884. Next base: position 130,080 of record NZ_JBEOVB010000021.1, read on the forward strand.
TTCGCGCCCGGCTGGACCGTCCAGGAGACCACCGAGGTCGCTGCCGGCAGCGGCCGCGGCCTCCAGGGCGTCACCTGCACCGCACCGGACACGGAGTTCTGGTTCCCGGGCGTCAGCACCCTCGCCGACCGCACGGACTACGTCCACCTCACCAACCCGGACGACTCCGCCGCCGTCGCCGACATCGAGCTCTACGGCAAGGACGGCGCCCTCTCGACCACGGTGGGGGAGGGCATCACGATCCCGGCGCACTCCAGCGAGCCGATCCTGCTGTCCACGCTCACCGGCGAGAAGCAGGAGGACCTCACCGTCCACGTCAACGTCCGCAGCGGCCGCGTGGGGGCCGCCGTACAGGCACTGGACGAGAAGCTCGGCGGGGACTGGCTGGCCGCCTCCACCGACCCGGCGGGCAGCCAGGTCATCCCGGGCATCCCCAAGGACGCCACGGCCGTCCGGCTCATCGCCTACGCGCCGGGTGACGCGGACGCGGACCTGAAGGTCCAACTCGCCTCCGCCTCGGGCCTGATCACCCCCGCCGGACACGAGACGCTGCACGTCAAGGCGGGCATGACGGCCTCGGTCGACCTGGGTGACGTCACGCGCGGTGAGGCGGGCTCGCTGGTCCTGACCCCGACGGGTCAGTCGGCGCCCGTCGTCGCGGCCGTACGGGTCCTGCGCGGCAAGGGCACCCAGCAGGAGTCGGCGTTCATCACAGCCACCGCCCCGGTCGGCACGCGCGCGTCCGCCGCCGACAACAGCGCCAAGGGCTCCACCCTGTCCCTGACCGCCCCCAAGGGCACCGCCAAGGTCAAGGTCACCGCGTCCGCCGGCAGCGGCGGCGGCACGGCCGTGTCCAAGACGTACACGGTCAAGGCCGGCACCACCCAGGACGTCGAACTCCCCGTCCCCGCCGGGCTGAAGGGGACCTACGCGCTGACCGTGGAACCCCTCACGGACACTCCGGTCTACGCCTCCCGCACCCTGTCGGCCACCCAGGACGGCGTCCCGGGCTTCACCGTCCAGACCCTGCCGGACGACCGGGGCACGGTGGCCGTCCCGGAGGCCGACGAGGACGTCGCGGTGTTGCAGAAGTAACCCGGAAGCGCTGTCGAGACACCCGGAAGAGACACCCGTAAGCGAGGCGCGGGGGGAGCGGCGCGGGGGAGCGGGACAGAGGGAGAGGGGCGGCACGGGGAGGACGGGGAGGACGGGGTTCAGTCCTCGCCGTAGCGCGGATCCACCGTCTCCGGAGTCAGCCCCAGCAGCTCCGCGACCTGCTCCACGACCACCTCGTGCACCAACGCGGCCCGCTCGTCACGCCCCTTGGTGCGGATCTCGACCGGCCGCCGGTAGACGACGACCCGCGCCCGCCGTCCCTCGCTCGCGGGAATCGCCCCGCCCAGCGGGACCGCCTCGTCGTTCCACGGCTCCGGTGCGGCGTCCAGACGCGGCACCTCCAGCACCATGAAGTCGATGTCGGCGAGCTGCGTCCACCGCCGCTCCAGCCGTTCCACGGAGTCCTGTACGAGATCCGCGAACACATCGGCGCGGCTCGCGGCCAACGGGACCTGGGGAGGCGCGATCGGCCCTCGCATGCCCCGGCCGTGGCGGTCGCGACGTCGGGGTCCGGGGCCTGCGGCGGGGGGCGGTACGGGGCTGTCCATCACTACTGAAGCGTAGTCCCCGCCGTGACCCGGCGCCCGGCCCCACACGGCAACCCGGCCGCCACCGGCCGCCGTGCCCCGCATGTCGCAAGGTGATCATTCCAGCCAAGGTTGGGCTCGATTCCGTACCTCTCCGCGACCGGCGAACTCATCGCAATTGATGCCTTTTGTGTCGAGTGGTGACCGGGAGTCGATGCCTTCCTCTGTTCAAGGACTGGTGTTCGCGCAGGTCAGCGGGGTATGACTGGAGAGGCGCGTGGGGCGTTTCACAACACGACACGGTGGAGTGACCTGGTGGAGAGTCGTCGCGGCCCGCTCAAGAGTGCGGTACCGTCCAACGTCGTGAGCCCTGTACGTCGCTGTTCGCGAACTGCCTGCGGCCGACCCGCCGTCGCGACGCTGACGTACGTCTACGCCGACTCGACCGCGGTCCTCGGCCCGCTCGCCACCTACGCCGAACCTCACTGCTACGACCTGTGCGCCGAGCATTCCGAGCGCCTCACCGCCCCGCGCGGCTGGGAGGTCGTCCGGCTCCTCGACAGTTCGGCTCCCGCGCGACCCAGTGGTGACGACCTGGAAGCGCTTGCCAACGCGGTCCGCGAGGCGGCCCGCCCGCAGGGACGCGTGGCCGGAGCCGGCGGCGGACGTGCGATCGACCCGATGGAGGTCGCGCGCCGCGGCCACCTGCGGGTGCTGCGCTCCCCGGACAACTGAGCCGGTTCCCCCTTCTCGACCTCGTCCCCACCTGTCCGGCCGACACGCTCCGGAAACCGCTTTCCGCATGCACGGCCTGCTCGGCCCGACCGACCTGCTCGACGCGTCCGCCACCTCGTTGCCCGCCTCGCGCAGGCATGCCCGGGGGCAGCTTCCCTCTGGCGCCGCCCAGTTCACCGCCGCCGTCCTACGCCTCCGCGCAACCGGCCCACATCGGCGCCGCCTTGGCAGGCGCCCGGCCCGGACCGCCGTACCGCACGCGCGCGTGGCGCACAGGGAACGGGCCGCGACGACGGCCTGTTCGAGGTACGCGAGCCGCACGCACCACGCCGCCGTCCCGGCCCTCGCCCACGTCGTGAACCTCTCCGGGCAGAGCACCACGTGAGGCCCCGGACCGCTCCGGTGATGCGCCTGCGCGCGGTCGGCCAGAGCGCGCCCGCCGTCCGGGATGCTGCCGCGGCGGCGGCCCCACCTCGGACGACACGGAGAATGGCGGCACGGTTACGTCTGTGGGTCCACTCGACGGCCCCACCGCGGCCGGCGAACCGGCCCGGGTAGTTTGTGGTGACCTACAGACTCCAGGAAGGTTGGCCGTGGCTGCTGATCTGTCACAGATCGTGAAGGCGTACGACGTACGCGGGGTGGTCCCGGACCAGTGGGACGAGTCGCTGGCCGAGCTGTTCGGCGCGGCCTTCGCCCGGGTGACCGACGCCGAGGCGATCGTCGTCGGCCACGACATGCGCCCCTCCTCGCCCGCCCTGACCCGCGCCTTCGCGCGCGGGGCGGCGGCACTCGGCGTACACGTCACCGAGATCGGCCTCTGCTCGACGGACCAGCTGTACTACGCCTCGGGCGCGCTCGACCTGCCCGGCGCCATGTTCACGGCCTCGCACAATCCGGCCCGGTACAACGGCATCAAACTCTGCCGCGCGGGAGCCGCCCCGGTCGGCCAGGACACGGGCCTGACCGAGATCCGTGAACTGGTGGAACGCTGGACGGACTCGGGCGCCCCCGCCCCGGCCCCGACCCCGGGAACCATCACCACGGCCGACACGTTGAAGGACTACGCGGCGCACCTCCGCGCACTCGTCGACCTGACCTCCATCCGCCCCCTGAAGGTCGTGGTCGACTCGGGCAACGGCATGGGCGGCCACACCGTCCCCACGGTCTTCGACGGCCTGCCCCTGACGCTCGTCCCGATGTACTTCGAACTGGACGGCACCTTCCCCAACCACGAGGCCAACCCCCTGGACCCGGCGAACCTCGTGGACCTCCAGAAGCGCGTCCGCGAGGAGTCCGCCGACCTCGGCCTCGCCTTCGACGGCGACGCCGACCGCTGCTTCGTCGTCGACGAGCGGGGCGAGCCGGTCCCCCCGTCCGCGATCACGGCCCTGGTGGCCGTCCGCGAACTCGCGCGCAACGGCGGCAAGGGCACGATCATCCACAACCTGATCACCTCCTGGACCGTCCCCGAGGTGGTGAAGGAGAACGGCGGCACCACCGTCCGCACCCGCGTCGGCCACTCCTTCATCAAGGCGGAGATGGCCCGCTCCGGCGCGATCTTCGGCGGCGAGCACTCGGCGCACTACTACTTCAAGGACTTCTGGTACGCCGACACCGGCATGCTGGCCGCCCTCCACGTCCTCGCGGCCCTCGGCGGCCAGGACAGCCCGCTCTCCTCCCTGGTCGCGGAGTACGACCGCTACACCGGCTCCGGCGAGATCAACTCCACCGTCGCCGACCAGGCCGACCGCATCGCCGCGATCAAGGCGGCCTACGGCGACCGCGAGGACGTCACCCTGGACGACCTCGACGGCCTCACCGTCACCTCCACCGACTGGTGGTTCAACGTCCGCCCCTCCAACACGGAGCCCCTCCTCCGCCTCAACGCGGAAGCCCGCGACGAACCGACGATGGCCAAGATCCGCGACGAGGCACTGGCCATCATCCGAGGCTGAGAGGCGAAGGGGCGAAGCCTCGGAGGGCCGAAGGACCGATGCCACGGCGGGTCGAAGGGGGGGAGGCATCGGAGGTCGAAGGGACGATGCCACGGAGGGTCGAAGGGACGAAGCCCCTGGAGGCGGGAACGGGCAAGGGCGCCGGGGACGAGCCACGACGCCCGCCTCGACCGTCCACCCCGACGCCCGCTCCGCCGCACCGGCCACCAGCCCCACCCCTCACGCGCTCCCGCCCACCCCACCCAGTCCCGCCCAACCCCCACGCCCCAACCCCACCAGCGGTACCCTGACCAGGCACATCCGCACACCCCGAAGGGACACCCCATGCCGCTCGAAGCCGGCCTTCTGGAGATCCTCGCCTGCCCCGCCTGCCACTCCCCCCTGGAGGAGCAGGACACGGAGCTGATCTGCACGGGCCAGGACTGCGGCTTGGCATACCCCGTCCGCGACGGCATCCCCGTCCTCCTCGTCGACGAGGCCCGCCACCCCGCGTGACAGCGCGCCGCGCGACTGCACCCCGCGCCGCCGCCCGGCCCGCCGCCGACCCGGCCCGAACCACCCCGGCGCCCGCCCGCGCACGGCGCCACGCGCCGCCCCTCCCGGGCGTCCCTCGCCACAGCTCGCCCCCGGCCCCTTAAACCGACGACGCCCCAGGCGATCGGAGACTGCCGACATGCTCGACGACTCGCTGCTCGACACGCCGGAGGCCCTGGCCGAGGCCGATCACCGGGCCCTCCTGCGCGGCGCGGCCGAAGCCGGTGCCCGCGTCCGCACCGCCGCCCGGCTCGCGACCGAGGCCGGCGTCCACGGACTGCAACCGGACGGCCGCCCCCGCGCGATCCTCATCGCGGGCCCCGGCGCCGCCGCCACCTGCGTCGCCGACCTCCTCGGCACGCTCGCCGGCGCCGCCTGCCCCGTCATCCGCCTGACCCCCGGCGGAGTCGCCCCCGCCGCAGGCGCCCTGCGCTGGGAACTCCCCGGCTGGGCCGGTTCCGTGGACCTCCTCCTCATCGCCACCCCCGACGGCAGCGAGCCCGGCCTCTCCCTCCTCGCCGAGCAGGCCTACCGACGCGGCTGCACGGTCGCCGCCGTGGCCCCCGCCGGCTCCCCGCTCACCGAAGCGGCAGGCGCCGCCCACGGACTCTTCGTACCGCTCGCGACCGCCCCGTACGAACAGGACGAACAGCCTCCGGTCGCCGCCTCCGCCCCCGGCGTCCTCTGGGCCCTCCTCACCCCGCTCCTCGCCCTCCTCGACCGCGTCGGGCTGCTCTCCGCCCCGCCCGAGGAGCTCGAACGGGTCGCCGACCGGCTCGACCAGGTCGCCGAACGCTGCGGCCCCGCCGTCGCGACCTACAGCAACCCGGCGAAGACCCTGGCCGCCGAGCTTGCCGACGCCCTCCCGGTGATCTGGACCGAGGGCACCTCGGCCGGTCCCGCGGGCCGCCGGTTCGCCGCCGCCCTCGCCGAACTCGCGGGCCGCCCCGCCCTGGTGGCCGAACTCCCCGAAGCCCTCGCCGAGCACAACGCGCTCCTGGCGGGCTCCCTCGCCGCCGGCGCCGACCCGGACGACTTCTTCCGCGACCGCATCGAGGAGACGCCCGCGCTGCACGCGCGCGTGGTGCTGCTGCGCGACCGCCCGATCGGCGGCCTGACCGCAGCCCCGACCGCCCGCGAACTGGCCCTCAGCCACGACACCCCGATCAGCGAACTCGAGCCCGAAGAGGGCGACGAACTCGTCACCCTCGCCGAACTGATCGCCACCACGGATTTCGCCGCCGTCTACCTGGCTCTCGGCTCAGGAGCCTGACCCACCCCGACCGTCACCCGGGAAACACCGAACACCACAGGGCAACAGGGCAGACGGCCGGTGACAACGGCAGACGGCCGCGACAACCGACAGACGGCAGCAGACCCGCAGACCGGCAGACCCGCAGACCGGCAGACCCGCAGACCGGTAGCCCGGCAGGCAGAGAGAACCGCATGGACCGCCTCGACAACACCGTCCGCCCCTACGCCTGGGGTTCCCCCACCGCCATCCCGCACCTGCTCGGCGCCGAGCCGACCGGCGAACCGCAGGCCGAGATGTGGATGGGCGCCCACCCGGGCGCACCCTCACGCACCGACCGAGGCACCCTCGTCGAGATCATCGAGGCCGACCCGCAACAGGAACTCGGCGCGGCGACGGTCACCAAGTTCGGCCCCCGCCTCCCCTTCCTCCTCAAGATCCTCGCCGCCGGCGCCCCCCTCTCCCTCCAGGTCCACCCCGACCTGGAACAGGCCAAGGAGGGATACGAGGACGAGGAACGCCGCGGCATCCCCGTCGACGCACCGCACCGCAACTACAAGGACGCCAACCACAAGCCCGAACTCATCTGCGCCCTCACCGAGTTCGACGGCCTGTGCGGCTTCCGCGCCCCCTCGCACGCGGCAGACCTCCTGGACGGCCTCGGCGTCGACTCCCTCAAGCCGTACGTCGACCTCCTGCACGCCCAGCCGGAGGAAGCCGCCCTGCGCGAGGTCCTCACCGCGATCCTCACCGCCGACCGCGAGGAGATGGCCCACACCGTCGCCCTGGCGGCGGCCGCCTGCGACCGCCTCGGCGGCGACTACGCCCCCTACGCAGGCATCGCCCACCACTACCCCGGCGACCCCGGCGTCATCGCCGCGATGCTGCTGAACCACGTCAGACTCCAGCCCGGCGAGGCCCTGTTCCTCGGCGCCGGCATCCCGCACGCCTACCTCGACGGCCTCGGCGTCGAGATCATGGCCAACTCGGACAACGTTCTGCGCTGCGGCCTCACCCCCAAGCACGTCGACGTCCCCGAACTCCTGCGCATCGTCCGCTTCGAACCCGCGGACCCCGGCGTCCTGCGCCCCGAAGCCGCCCCGGACGGCGAAGAGGTCTACGACACCCCCATCGACGAGTTCCGCCTGTCGCGCTACGTCCTCTCACCGGGCGCCCCCGCCCACGACCTCACCCTGCCCACCCCGCAGATCCTGCTCTGCACCGCGGGCACCGTCCACGCGGGCGAGCACGCGCTGACGCCCGGCACGTCTGTCTTCGTCCCGGCGGGGCACAAGGCCGAAGTGGCCGGGGCGGGTACGGTCTTCCGGGCCACGGTTGTCGTATGACTCCTGTCGTGACGACCTGACGCACCGCTGCCCGACAGGGCTGCAAGAATGGCCCCCCGGCAAAGGACGGGCAAAGCCGAAGAGGCCCCGCCCTGCACGGCGTACGCACGAAGGCGAAGGGACAACGCGAAAACATGAGCGCGTCAGGCGGCACCAAGGCGATCGTGGCGGCACTGGGGGCCAACCTCGCGATCGCGGCATCGAAGTTCGTGGCGTTCGCGTTCAGCGGCTCGTCGTCGATGCTCGCCGAAGGCGTGCACTCGCTCGCCGACTCCGGCAACCAGGCCCTGCTCCTCATCGGCGGCAAGAAGGCCCAGCGCGAGGCCACCCCGCAACACCCCTTCGGCTACGGCCGTGAGCGCTACATCTACGCCTTCCTCGTCTCCATCGTCCTCTTCTCGGTCGGCGGCATGTTCGCCATCTACGAGGGCTACGAGAAGATCAAGCACCCGCACCAGATCGAGCACTGGTACTGGCCCGTCGGGGTCCTCGTCTTCGCGATCATCGCCGAGAGCTTCTCCTTCCGTACCGCCATCAAGGAGTCCAACCCCCTGCGGGGCGACCACTCCTGGAAGGAGTTCGTCCGCCGCGCCAAGGCCCCCGAGCTCCCGGTCGTCCTCCTGGAGGACCTCGGCGCCCTCGTCGGCCTGGTCCTCGCGCTCGGCGGCGTCGGCCTGGCACTCCTCACCGACGACGGCGTCTGGGACGGCATCGGCACCCTCTGCATCGGTATCCTCCTCGTCCTCATCGCGCTCGTCCTGGCCGCCGAGACCAAGTCCCTCCTGCTCGGAGAGGCCGCCGGCGTCGAGGACGTCCGGAAGATCGAGGCGGCGGTCGTCGACGGCGACACCGTCACCCGCGTCATCCACATGCGCACCCTCCACCTCGGCCCCGAGGAACTCCTGGTCGCCGCCAAGGTCGCCGTCCGGCACGACGACACGGCCGGCCAGGTCGCGACGGCCATCAACGCCGCCGAGGCCCGCATCCGCACCGCGGTCCCCATCGCCCGCGTCATCTACCTCGAGCCCGACATCTACAGCGAGACCGAGGCCGCCAAGGGCTCCGACCCCGAGGCGACCCCGGGCGGCCCCGCCCAGCACCCGGCCGAGCACTGACCCGCACCACCCCGGCAGGGCCCGCCCACACCGGGCGGGCCCTGCCGCCGTTCCGGCTCCCCGACCCGCTCACCGACGGTGATCGGCGCGATCTGATCGGAGATGGACTGGGGCCGCCCCGCCACTCCGGTGTAGCTTGGAACGGAGCCAGACGTCGCTGCTGATGGCGGTCGGGCGGACCCAGTGCGGACCGTCCGAGGGAGAGAGGGCCTCCGACGGACTGCGCTGCGCGCACGCGGGCATGCCTGTGCCCTTCTTCGGGCACCCCTGTGTCCGCCGCCGCGCAGACCAGCCGTACCCACTCTCTCGACCCAACCCCGAGGAGCAGCTCCCCATGACGACTGTCGACAACCGACAGGACTTCAAGGTCGCCGATCTCTCCCTGGCCGCTTTCGGCCGTAAGGAGATCACCCTGGCCGAGCACGAGATGCCCGGCCTGATGTCGATCCGTAAGGAATTCGCCGCCGCGCAGCCGTTGGCGGGTGCCCGGATCATGGGCTCGCTGCACATGACTGTGCAGACGGCCGTGCTGATCGAGACGCTGGTGGCGCTGGGCGCCGAGGTCCGCTGGGTGTCCTGCAACATCTTCTCCACCCAGGACCACGCGGC
>NZ_JBEOVB010000022.1:0-137872 GCF_040295245.1 Streptomyces sp. NPDC002884
CTGGGGTTTGCTTTGGTGCTGGTGTTCTTGGTGGTTTTTGTGGTGGTGGGCGCGGCGCGCCCCGCCCCGCCACCGCACACCATCGCGGTATGACCCTCAACTGCCGGGGGCTACGGTCGCGCTGTCCGTGCTCTGCGACTCCACCGTCCTCCCCGGTACCAGGACGGCAAGCGTGCTGCGTGCTTCGTGCCGGAGGGTGCGGCGCCGAGCGAACGTCGCGGTAAGGGCGAGAATCGAGACCGTACCGCCGTAGAACACGGCGGCAACCGTGGAGAGCAGCCCGACCGTCATCGGGCACGCACCCTTCTTCCCCCGTTAGGGCCGCCCGGCTTACAGCTCTGGGCAGGCGTTGATGCGTTTCTTCTCCACAGTACGTGCGCCGTCAACACCGCTGCGCGGCCTGGTCGACGTACCCACGTCGGACGACGGTCTCGATCACCTCGGCCGACGCCGCCGTGCGGCCGGTGTCACTGCGCGTGCTGGTAGGCCGAGTAGGTGAGGTAGCCGTCGTCGCCGCCCTGGAAGTACGTGCTCTCGTCGGCCGGAGCGATCGGCAGACCGGTGCGCAGTCGCTCCACCAGGTCGGGATTGGCGATGAAGGCGCGTCCGAAGCTGATGAGATCGGCTCCGAGGCCCAGCCAGTGGTCCGCTTCGGCACGGCCGGTCTGCCGGGGGCCCAGTGGCAGCACCGGGTTCATGACCAGGGTTCCCGGCCAGGCCCGGCGCAGCCCGAGCAGCGTCTCCTCGTCGGCCGTGGCCTCGAGATGCACATAGGCCAGGTCGAGCCGGGACAACTCGCCGAGGAGCGCGGTGTAGTGCTCGGCGACATCGGTCTCCTCGATGCCCCAGAAGGGGCCGCCGGGAGAGAGCCGGATGCCGGTCCGCTCCGCGCCGACGGCCTCGGCGGTCGCGGCGACAGCCTCCACGGCGAACCGGATCCGGTTGGTCACCGAACCGCCGTAGGAGTCCGTGCGCAGATTGGCGTTGGCCGAGAGGAACTGCGAGATCAGATAGCCGTTCGCGCCGTGCAGTTCCACACCGTCGAAACCCGCGTCTACGGCACGGCGCGCGGCCTGCGCGTACGACCGGACCTGCTCGGGCACCTCGGCCGTGTCCAGGGCGCGGGGCACCGGCGCCGGCTGGGGGCCGGTGGGCGTGAACACCTCACCGACGGCCGGGACGGCGGAGGGGCCGACGGGCCGCAGGCCGGTGGTGTCGGGGTGCGAGACCCGTCCGCCGTGCATGATCTGGGCGAAGATCCGCCCGCCGTTGGCGTGCACCGCGTCGGTCACCTGAAGCCAGGACGCCACCTGGTCGTCGGTGTGCAGCCCCGGAGTACCAGGATTGGACTGACCGATCAGGCTCGGCTGCACGCCCTCGCTGACGATCAGACCCGCGCTGGCCCGCTGTGCGTAGTAGCGCGCCATGGACGGCGTCGCCAGACCGCCCGCGGCGGCCCGAACCCGAGTCATCGGGGCCATCACCACCCGGTTGGGCAGCGCCAGATCGCCGAGCCGGTGGCCGCTGAAGAGGGTTGTCACGTCATGTCTCCTTCGTGATCCGTCGCCCGGATGCCAGGCGCCTCGGCTACGCTAAAACCTGACATGGACGTCAGGTGCAAGGGTTGTGTTCCGGATCACAACGGGGAAGGCGGGGCGGCATGCGTATCGGGGAGCTCGCGGCGCGAGCCGGAGTCAGCGTCCGGTCCCTGCGCTACTACGAGGAACAGGGTCTGCTCACCAGCGCGCGCAGTCCCGGCGGACAGCGGCACTACACCGAGGTCCACGTCGAACGGGTCACGTTCCTCCAGCGGATGTACGCCGCCGGGCTGTCCAGCCGGACGATCGCCGAACTGCTGCCGTGCGTCGACTCGCCCAGCGAGGAGAACGCCGACGCCGCGCTGCTTCGGATGGCCGAGGAGCGCGAACGGCTCTCCGAGCACATTGCCGACCTCGTCCACACCCGCGACGCCCTCGACGTGCTGATGGCCACGAACCGGGCTCACCGTGAGCGCCTGAACGCACCCGCGACGTGCTGAGCCTGGAGCGAACGGGTGAGGACCGGCGGCTTTGCGGCCACCGCCGTCGATGATGGTCAGCGTGATCGTCCGCACCGGCGGCGCGACCCTCGACCTCGGCGCCCCGACTCCGCCGCCCGTCTCCGAGTCACCGTCCGGCTTGCCGCCACGCTGACACCTCGCCGCCACGCAGGCGGCTTGCCGTCTCGCCTCAGCGCACGGTGGGAATCGCCCCGCCCTCGACGTGGGTCACCTCGACGCCCGGCAGGCCCGTGAGCCAGCGTCCGGCGATGTCCGCGACCTGGTCCGCGTCGAGCGGTGTGCGCCCGAGTCCGATGGCGTAACGCGCGCTCGCGGGCTGCTCGGTGGGCCCGGACCCGGGGGAGGCCGGCAGGGGCCTCGGCCAGGCGTACGCGTCCTCCGCTCCGGCGTCCCGCAACGCCCCGAGCAGCGCGCGCACCCGTCCGCGTACCCGCCCGTCGAGCTCGTCGAAGACCTCCCGCTGCCGGAGCGGCACGGTCACGACGGCCCACGCCGCGTGGTGGCGGTGCAGGGGCGGCGGGCCGAGCAGCTCGGGCCAGGGATCCGTACCGGTGGCCGCCGCGGCCTCCACGATCTCCCAGGCCCGGTAGAGCTCCTGGCTCAGCAGGTCCAGGCCGTGCGGGCCGACCTGCTCCGTGCACGAGCGCACGGGGGCGCTGGGCGTCAGCACGGTGAGGCCCGCGCCGGTTCCATGACCGTCCGGGGTGAGGCCGACGGGCTTCCGCCAGTCCCACGCGGCCCAGGTGGCGAAGAACCGCCGCAGCAGGTCGCCGGAGTCCACCACGTCCGGGGACTGCCGGACCGTGAGTGCGGCGAGCACCGCCCACGCCACTCCGGGCAGGCCGCCGAAGGGCGCCGCGTCCAGACCGCGCGCCCGCGCCCAGGCCTTCACTCCTCGTGCCAGTTCCGCGAACCGGGGCGTGCCGGCGGCGCCCACGGCCGTCAGGATCGCCTCCGAGTCGGACACCGAGCTGAGCGCGATCGCCGCGGCCTCGCCCAGTTCGGCCCGCCGCGCCGTCGCCTCCCGCGCCGGTACCGACCCCGTGGCCACGATCACCAGATCCACGTCGAGCCCGCCGACGCGGAACCGCAGACCCGGCACGCGCGCGCCGACGACCTCCCGCAGCCGCTCGGCGTCCGGCAGCGCGGCCGTGACCCGGTCCCGCACGGCCGACAGGTCCACCGCGCCGGGCAGCGCCGCGACGACGTCCACGTCGGATCCGGCGAGCGCGCATCCCATGCGCCGCGACCCGCTGAGCCGGACGGCGGCGTCCTCCCCGAGGGCTTCCGTCAGGCGCCGCACGATCCGCTCGGCCGTCGCACCGTCCGTGGCGGGCCGGACGGCCGCGTCGGTGGCGGGCGCCTCCCAGTCCTCCCGTCCCCGGTCGGGCCGGCCGAGGGCGGGCTCGGGAAGCCACCGCACCTCTCCGGTACCCAGGGCCACGGTGGCCCGCGGACGCATCGGTTCCGCGCCCCGCCGGGACAGCAGGACCAGTTCGCCGACCCGCGCGGTCATCGCGGACAGCCGGGCCGCGCAGTCGACGGCGACGGCCTGAGGGTCGCTCGTCCGGCCGAGGCTCAGATGCGGAGTGAAACCGTCGTGGCGTCCGCGGCAGCGCGGGAAGCGCCGTACCAGCGCCTGCCACAGCTCCGCCCACGGAGTGTCGTCGTCGGCCGCCGGGTCCAGCCACACCGTGGCGCCGTCCCGGTGGCCGAAGGTGTGCACTCCCTCCAGCCGTGCCGTGAACGGCGCGACCTGCGCCGCCGCCGTGGCCAGCAGTGGGGCCGCCCGCTCGAAGTCCGACTCGGGGACGAACCCGAACAGCACGTTGACGTGCGGCGGCCAGCGCCGGATCTGCGCGTCGTGGTCGCGGCGCACGTCCTGGAGCGCGGGCCACAGCGCGCGCGGAGGGATCCACGCCAGTGCCGTACGGGGTGTCGGCGCGACGTCGAGCACGTCGACGGGCGCGTCGGGGCCGCAGTGCAGGTCGGCGACGACCCCGTAGTGGTCGGAGACGTACAACCCTGTCGGGGTGGGCGTGTCGCCGAGCAGTGCCGCGTCCGTGATGTGCGGACCGTCGCCGGGGCGGACGAAGACGCGGTCGAGGCGGGAGGCGCGGCCCGACAGGGACGACACGGCGGCCAGCGGATTGACACGGGGGTCGAAGGTGGGCGCGTGCCCGTGCGGGCCGTGCGTCTCGGTCCAGGCGTCACGCATGCCGAGCGTGCGCGCCGGGCCCGCGCCGCCGTCGTTGAAGTCGCCGACCAGGACCAGGCCGCCCGCCACGCCGGACAACCCCTCGGCGAGCCGGGCCAGTTCCGTCCCGCGCCGGGCCGGGCCGTCCTCGCTGTGGTCGCTCGTCAGATGGGTGGCGGCCACGGTCAGCGGCACGGACGCGGTGTCCACGACGACGGCGGTGACGGCCTTGTGACGGCCGAGGACATGCAGGGCCGCCTCCCTCACCGGCAGCCGGCTGAGCACGAGGAGACCGCAGTCCTCGACGTCCTTCCCGTAGGGGTCCGCCCCCACGGTGTAGTCGGCCCGTACCCACTCGGCGTCCAGCAGCATGGCCAGCAGCTCCGCCTCGACCTCCTGGAGGGCGATGACGTCCGCGTCGGCCCGTTCGAGCGCCGCCAGCAGCAGCGGGCGGCGCAGGGCGGTGTCGATGCGATCACTGTCGTAGCGGTCCCACAGGGTGTTCCAGGTCAGCACCCGGACCCGATCCCGCCCCGTCTCCCGCGGTGCGGGTGGCGCGGGAGACGTGGCGGGGATCCACCGCCCGGCGGAGGCGTCCCACCCGTGCGGCGGGCGGGCCGTGAAGAAGGGCGCCCGAAGCCGCCGCGCCTCGCGCACCCGGCCGGCGCCGGACGCGTCGACGCGGTCCACGCCCGTGGCGCGGTCCCACACGACCTCGCCGTCCGCCTCCACGAACAGCACCCGGTGCCACGGGATCTCGCCGCCCGGCACGAACGCCGGCAACGGCATCCGCTGGGGCGCCGCGCCGCGCTGGTTGATACCGAGCACGAACCGCGCGGGGTCGAAACGCGGGTCCCAGCGCACGCGGTGATAGATCTCCTCGCTGGTACGCATCAGCCGTCCTCCCCGTCCAGTGTGCCGTCACGGTCCGCCACGGTCCCGTCCGCGCCCACGTACCAGGTGCGGTGCGCCTGGCCCGGATACGGCGGCACGAACCGGCGCAGTTGCCCCGCGAGCACGTCCGGCGGCACCGGATGTGGCCGCGTGGCGTTGCGTCGCACGAGCTCGTCCTCGTCGGTGAGGACCACGGCGTGCGTGACCAGCGCGTCGCGCCGGCGGGCCACGGCGTGCACCAGGGACCGCTGGCGCGGATCGAGCGACGTGGCGTCCCAGACCACCGTGCCACCGGCGCCGAGCGCCGTGTCCAGCCGTCGCAGTCCCTCGCGCAGCACCTCTTTGTTGGCCTTCTGATCCGCCCGCGCGCCGCGCGCCGTCCGCAGCCCGTCCAGCTCGACGCGCCCCGAAACGCCGGTCAGCCGCCCGGCGAAGCTGCTCTTGCCGCTGCCGGACGGCCCCGTGAGGTGCACCAGCCGGGGAGACTCCCCGCCCCGCCACCGCCACGTCGCCGCGACGGCCTCCGCCACCGTGGAGACCCGCCCCTGCGCGTACAGCTCCCGCGTCTCCGCCCAGCAGCGGTCCCCGGCCGCACCACCGATCGCTTCCTCCGCCAGCGCCTCCCGCAGCCCGGCCCTCAGCGGTCCGAGCGGTGTCTCGCCGAGCAGTCCGGCCTCCTCCGCGTGCAGCGCCGACCACTGCACCTGCTCGCGCGCCCGCTCGTCCCTCGCGACCGCGCCCGCCACGGCGTGCAGCACCCCCAGATCGGCCGCGAACGACATCCGTACGAGCCCGGCCCGGCGCTCCTCGTCCGGGTACGGCCGGTGCAGGGCGGTATGCAGCCCCACCAGATCGGCGACCCGCCTGGCGAGCGGCACGCCCAGGGGCCCGGCGGTCCGGCTCATCAGCCCGGCCCGTCGGGTGCGGTGCGACAGCGCGGCGAGCACACCCGCGAGCCGCGCCTGCCCGCTGCGCCCCAGCGAGTCCAGTCGCTCGCCCACCTCGGCCGCCGCGTCCGCGTCGCCGTCCGGCACGCCCGTGTACCGGGCCAGCGCCTCCGCGTCCGGCGCCGCCCCGGACCGCACGGCCCACAGCGCGGCGGCCGGTCCGAGCCCGTTCGCGACGACGGCCGCGTGCATCCAGTGCGTTCCCGTCGTGACGTGCGCGGGCCGCACCCACTTGGCGATCCGCCCGGCGAAGTCCTCCCGTGCGAAGCCCTCGACGGTCCGTACGACGTAACCCTCCTGCCGTCCGGTCTCCACCCGCAGCCGCCGCAGCGCCCGCTCGTCGAACGTCCCCCGCCACAGCACCGACGGAGTCGGCACGCCGAGCCCCCGCAGGAACCGCACCGTCTCGTCCCAGTCGAGGCACCGGTCGCGCTCGTCCCACACGGAGAATCCGTAGAAGTAGCCGTCCAGGGCGTCGTACGGGATCGAGTGCCGCGCGTACAGGTTCTCTCCGCACACCCGCCATCCCGCCGGTATCCGTGCCCCCACCCGCCCCTGGAGGGCCTTGACCCACGCCCGCGACGGATGATGCGCGGAATCCAGCGAGCGGGCGTGCAGCCCGTCCGCGTACAGGGTCGTGTTCTCCCCGTCGAGCTTCTCGGTCACGACGACCTCCCGCCCGACGAACCCGCCGACCCCACCGGTCCGCACATCGTCCGCGGACATACCCGGTGACCAGGCGAGATGTGGAGTCCGGGGGTAGGGGGCGCGCATGGCCGCCACTATAGGAGCCCGGAAACGGCCCGCTCCAGCGGATTACCGACCGCGAACCGCACCCGCGGCGAGGCGAACCGCACCCGCGGCGAGGCGGGGCGAGGCGAGGCGAGGCGGGGAGAGGCGCGGCGAGGCGGGGCGGGAGAGGGGCAGGGGAGGGGCCGAGGAGACCGCGACCCGGTGCCGTGCCCCGGCCACCCGCGGGGGACACCGAGATCGCCGTACGTCAGCCGCTCTGGCCCTGCGGTGCGACGAACTGCATGTCCAGATGCACCTTGACGACGTCACCGAGGAAGCCGGTCCCGAAGTCGAGCCCGAATTCGCTGCGCCGGATCTCGCCCGTTGCCTCGAAGCCGGCGTGCTTCCTGCCGTCCGCGGGGAAATCCACCGCCCCTCCGAACTCGACCGCCAGCGTGACCGGGCGGGTCACGTCCCCGATGGTCAACTCCCCTTCCAGGGACCACTCCTCGTCCGCCCCGGACACCGAAGTCGACCGGAACGTCATCGTCGGCCGCTTCTCCACGTCGAGCAGATCGGCCGAGCGGGTGTGGACGTCGCGGTCGGGGTTGCCGGTGTCGATGGAGGCCAGGGAGATCTCGGCGCTCGCCCGCACGTCGTCGAGCGTCTCACCGACGGACAGCCCGGCCTCGAAGTCCAGGAACCGACCGCGCACCTTGGCGATGCCCAGGTGCCGGATGGTGAAGTGGACCGCCGAGTGCGAGCGGTCGAGCTCCCAGTCGCCGGGGGCGAGAGGCAGAGCGGAGACGGACGTGGCGGACGCGTTCGCGGTGTTTTCGTAAGTCATGGATCCACCCTGCGAGTTCGGCGTCCCGGTAGGGAGACCGGGCTGAGGGTGGTAGTGACAGAGACACCCTCCGCGACGCCACGCGCTGTACGGTCGACCGGTGAGCGACAACGAGCTGGGGACTTTCCTGCGCACCCGCCGAGAAGCCGTCACCCCCGCCGAGGTGGGCCTGCCCGCGGGCCCTCGACGCCGTACCCCCGGGCTGCGCCGGGCCGAACTCGCCACCCTCGCCGGCATCAGCGTCGAGTACCTCATCCGGCTGGAACAGGGCCGCGACCGCAACCCCTCCGCCCAGGTCCTCGGCGCCCTCACCGAGGCGCTGAGGCTGTCGACGGCCGACCACCTCCTGCTCCGCCGACTGGCCAAGGAACACGGTATGGACAAGGTGCTCTGCCAGTCGGCCACCGCACCGCCGGTCCGGACCGTGCGCACCACGGTCCGGACCCTCCTCGACCGCCTGGAGCCCGCACCGGCCGTGCTGCTCAACTGGATCGGCGACATCCTGGCCTGCACGAGGGGCTACGAGCGGTATGCCCGCCCGCTCGGCCTGCTCGACGGCGACCGGCCCAACATGGTGCGGTACGTGTTCACGGACCCCCGTGCCCGCGCGGTACACCCCGAGTGGGACCGCATCGCCGACGACCAGATCGCCTACCTGCGCAACGAGGCCTCGCTGCACGACCCGCATGTGGCCGCACTCACCGCGGAGTTGACGGCGACCGCGGGGGCGGAATTCCGCGACCGCCTCGCCGCCGTGCCGACCATGCCCAGCCGCTTCGGAACCGATCTCGTCGACCATCCCGAGGCGGGCCGCCTGCGGCTGTCGTACGAGACCCTGGCCTTCGCGGACGAGGGCCAGCGGCTGGTGGTCCACATGCCGGCCGACGAGGCCACGGGCCTGGCGCTCGACTGCCTCAACGGCCGCAGACCGGGAGCATTGAGAGCGGTGAGCGGCTGAGGGGGTCGTCCATGAGGGCGTCCCGGACGTGTGAGTGCGCCCCGGACATGTGAGGGCGCACTCGACGTACGAGGGTGTCAGGCGAAGCCGGTGATGACGACCCGGGCGGTGCTGCCGTCCCTTGTGTGAACCGCTCAGCGTCGCGGTCGAGTTGACCTCCCCACCGGCGTCGTTGTTGCACACGCCGATCAGACAGAGCCCGCCGCCCTTGGCCGGCATCCGCATGACGCGGGCGATGACACCGCCGGACGTGCGCCCTCGGTGCTGTTCGGGGTCGAGTCGGCGTTTGACTCGCGAAGCCTGGCTTGGGAATTCACCCGCCGGGTGCGATGCGATAGGTTCCCGGTGTCTGGCCCATGGTGCGGCTGAACGTGTCGATGAACGCACTGGTCGTGGCCCATCCGCACTGGCGTCCCGTCTCACTGACGCTTGCTCCTTCCGCCAGCAGCACCATGGCGTGAAACACCCGGACGTTGGTCCTCCATTGTGGATAGGTCGTGCCGAACTCGCTCCTGAACAGCCGGGCCAGGGTGCGCTCGCTCACGCCGATGGACCGTGCGAGCCAGGCGGCGGTCCGCGGCTGCCGCAGATCGCCGGTCACCAGCGCGCACGCCTGCCGCAGCAGGGAGTTGTCGGGGGTGGGCAGCGTCAATGGCTCCACGAGGGCTCGCCGCAGCCGGTCCCGCAGGACGGCGCGCAGGTGGCGTGCCTCCTGCTGCGGGAGGGACGGTTCACTGCACGCGATGATCAGTTCGCGTACCAGGGTGTCCACGGCCACAACGACCGGCGCCCGGGACCTCAGCAGGACGTCGTGGGCGGCGAAGCCGAGCGTGTGCACGGAACTGTGCCCGTACACCCGGTGCTGATGCCAGATGCCCGCCGGAATCCACACGGCGCGCGCTCTGGACGCCACCCAGGATGCCTCGCCCGTCTGCACCGCCAGCACACCGGCGCTGACGTAGAGAAGCTGGTGATAGCCGTGCTGGTGGCGGCCGATGACCTCACCCGCGAGGTGGGCGTGCGTGGTGTCCCTGGGCTCAGCCGCCTCCTCCGTCTCCTCCGCCTCCTCCGCCTCCTCCGTCTGACTGTTTTCCGACATGTGACGGCAGATTAACGGAAGCGGTGCACCGCGCGGTCCTGTCAGCGTGGTGACCATGCCCACGACATCCCGCACCCCGCGCGATCTTCCTCCCACGGCCCCGCCCGCACGGAAGGCCCGGCTGGTCTCCAGCCTGCGCGGTATCGCCCTCGACACCCGCCCGCTGGCGCACCCTGTCTTCCGTCGCCTGCTGATCGGGCAGGGCGCGGCATACATCGGGACCATGGTCACCAGCGTCACCATCCCGGTACAGGTGTACGTGCTGACGCGGTCGTCGCTGTTCGTGGGGCTGGCGGGGCTGGCCGGTCTCGTACCGCTCGTGGTCTTCGGCCTGTACGGCGGCGCCATCGCCGACCGGTTCGACCGCCGTACGCTCTACCTGGCGTCGGCCTGCCTCACCTGGGTGATCACACTCGCCCTGCTGTTCCAGGCGCTCGCCGATCTGCGCTCGGTGCCCCTCATCCTCGCCCTCGTCGCTGTCCAGGCCGGCGCCTTCGCCGTGTCGTCCGCCGCCCGGGGCGCGATCATTCCCCGCATCGTTCCCACCCCGTTGGTACCCGCCGCGAACACGCTGTACTTCACCGCCGGCAATGTCGGACAGGTCGCCGGGCCCCTTGTGGCGGGCCTCCTGATCTCGCTGCCGAACGGCTACTGCTGGGCCTACGGCGCCGACGCCGTGCTGTTCTCCGTACTGCTGTACTCGGCCGTTGGCCTGCCCTCGATCCTGCCGACCGGCTCGGGGGCCCGCACCGGCGGGCTGCGCTCGGTCTTCGACGGGCTGCGGTTCATCGCCGCCGCCCCCGTGCTCTGGATGTCCTTCGCGGTCGACATCGCGGCGATGACGATGGCCATGCCGACCGCCCTGTTCCCGGAAGCGGCACAGCTGCGCTTCGGCGGAGGGGTGGGACTGTTGTACTCGTCCATCGCCATCGGGTCGGTCGCAGCGGGGCTGTTCAGCGGATGGATCGGACGAGTGCGCCGTCAAGGCCGGGCGCTGGCGATCGCCGTCACCACCTGGGCGGCGGCCATCGCCCTCGCGGGCACCGTCCACCACCTCCTCGCGGCCGCGGCCCTGCTGGCCGCTGCCGGAGCGGCGGACCTCGTCAGCGCGGTCTACCGCGAGACGATTCTGCAGACCTACGCACCAGACGCCATGCGTGGCCGGCTGCAAGGTGTCTTCACCGTCGTCGTCGCCGGCGGTCCGCGCCTCGGAGACCTGCGTGCCGGGGCCATGGCCTCCGCCACCGGTCTCGGTGTCGCGTGGACAGGCAGTTCGCTGCTCTGCATGATCGTCGTCATTGCCGGCGCACTGCTTGTCCGACCGTTCTGGCGCTACACCGTCACCCTGACACAGCCGCCATCGCCACCGACGCGTCCCGAAGCCGCACACCAGCCATAGAACCGGCGCGCCACGGCCGTCTCTCTTTCGTTCACCCGGAGATCCAAACCAAGCAGCCAGGATGATCCTGTTCGAGATCGAGTTGGCCCTTGAAGGTCTCGTTGACCGACGTCCACGATCCACGTGCGATCGCAAGGGTGTCCAGCTCTGTCTTCACACACCGACGTCGGACGCCCTCGTCCCATGAGCGCAGCCGATCCCTTGGAATCGATCATCTAGCGCACGGCGTCTCCGACGCCCGAGGCGCGTACGTCGGCCAGTGTGGTGGCCAGGGACCGCCAGACGTGGGTGGCCAGATCGAGGTTGTGGGCGTCCGTCGTCTGCTGCCCGAGGCGGCGCAGGGCCGCGACGCCCTGGTCGACCCGGCCCTCCAGGATCATCAGACGGCCCTCCAGGACCGCCAGCCGTACCCGGTCCCCGTGCGGCAGCCGGAGTTCGCCGTCCGGCGGCAACGCGCCGCACAGGGTCCGGGCCTCGTCCAACCGGCCCTGGTGGAAGGCGAGATGGGCCCGCAGTGCGCGTACCTCCTGCAACTGGATCGGGGTGCCGATGAGTTCGAGGACCACGTCGGCCTCGCCGAGCCACCGCTCAGCCGCCGCCACGCACGGTGGTGACATCTGGAGCGCGGCGGCCGTCGCCGCCGTACGCAGCCGGGTCCACAGGGTCAGGTCGTCGCTGCCCCGGAGCAGTGCCAGCGCCTCCTCCAGCCGGGACCGGGCGGTCCGGTGGTCGCCCCGCCGATCGGCGACCACCGAGGCCGCCCACAACGCCTCGGCGGCCGGTTGGGGAGCGGCCGTGGGCAGCAACTCCCTCTCCAGTTCACGGACATGGCGCTCGGCCGCTTCCAGTCGGCCGAGCCCGGTCTCGACGGCGATCAGGACCGTCTGGGCGGCCATGACGTCGGCGGTCGGCAGCCGCTCGGCGCGTGCGACGGCGAGCGCGGTGACGGCGACCGGTTCCGCGGCCCGTGCCTTGCCCAGGGCGTACAGACAGCGCGCGTACTGCACATGGGACCGCACCCGGAGGTCAGGTGCCGCGATCAGTTCGCTCAGTTCGATCAGCTCGTGCAGATGACCGCGCTCCTGCTCGAAGTCTCCTCGGCCGCCGCTGATCCGGCCGAGCAGCCACAGCGCCTGCCAGCGGCCGACGGGGTCGTCGTGCTCGTCGTCGCGCACCGCCTGGAGGAGGGCGGTGGCGCTGTCCGTGCCCGGCGGTGCCGAGGTCGCGGCGGCGAGCGCGCGGCTCAGGCAGCCGCCCGCGCGCGGCTCGGTCAACGCGGCGACGTCCACGCCGAGTTGCTGTGCCAGATAGCTGACGGTTCGTCCGGTGGGTCGGCGTTCACCGGACTCCAGACGGGATAGGTATCCGGTGGACATGCCGTCACCGACGACCGAAGCCTGGCTCAAGCCCCGCTCGAGCCTGAGCTTCCTCAGCTGCCGGCCGAAGTGCGGCTGCTCAAGCATTTCGCCCTCTGATCCCCTGAGGTCCTTTTGAGTCTTCTGATCGCCCCGTGTTTCCGAGGCCGCGTCCGGAAGTTGCCCATACTTTAGGGAGGCTGGGCAATGGGGGCAACATGGTTGCACAGGCGAGGTTTCTCCTGTCATTTGCCATGGCCCCCTGCGTACCGAGTTTCGGAACGACCGGGCGGAGGATCCTGTCTGGCTGAAATTGCCCCATGGCCGAAAGAGTTGGCAATGGGCGCGCCCGGACAGGCAAACACTTGCCAGGTGGATTGCCCGGCCATAGCCTCCAGGCTGCCGACCTGATGTGATATCCCCCCAACCCGGTGGCGGCCGCGCGAAAGTGACGCACTGACAACGTTGTCCTGCGGGATTGCCGGAAAGGGCGGGGTGCATCGAAACCCCCATGTACAGAGGGAAAGACGGTATGTCCGTGGTGACCACAAGCATCACCGCCTCATCCACCACCGTCGTCAAGGCGGGCGCCGGCGTGAACCGCCGCCGCACCTACACGGCCCATGTATGTCCGAAGGGCATGACCATCACGGCCGCGGAAGCCGATTTCGCGGCACAGTTCGGGGCGAGCCCCGGCGAGATATGCGACCGTACGCTGAGCGATCTGCTCCGGGCGGGCACGCCCGAGTTGCTGCGTCATCGTTTCACCGACCTTTCCGAGGGCCGCACGAGCTGGTTCACCCAGCGGGTGGCCGGCCGCCACGACAGCGGCCGTGTCTTCCCCGCCGACCTGACGGCGATAGCGGTCACCGGCGCGACCGGGCCGGCCGGACTGGTCCTCCTGCTGAGCCCCCTGGGGGCGGCGGGCGAGCCGTACCCCCGGGAACTGACGCTCAGCGAACTCGACGTGCAGGTCCTGGAGGGCGTGGCGGGTGGTGCGTCGACCGTGCAGCTGGCCAGCCGCCTGTACCTGAGCCGTCAGGGCGTCGAGTACCGCGTGCGTCTGCTGCTGCGCCGTTTCGACGCTCCCAACCGGCCCGCCCTGGTGGCCCGCGCCCACGCGCTCGGGCTGTTCGCGCCGGGCCAGTGGCCCCCACGGGTACTGCCGGAGCTCATCGAGTAACGGGCGCGACGGGGGACACACGGCGGGCGGTGGCCGTCGGCGGGACGATCCCGCCGACGGCCACCGTCGCGTCCGTCCCGGGGCCCCGGCGGGCACCTTGCGTTCGTCGGGGGGCGAAGTCCGGTGCGTGCTCCGTCGGGCACCTGCTCGAAGCGCTCGGGGGAGTGCCGGCCGTCCTCGTGCGGCGTGCACCCGGGTTCCGGGCGGAAGCGGAGCACGGGCGTGCCGGGCGGCGGGCGACGGGACGCCCGCCGCCCGCCGGGGCTCCAGGGCCCTTCTCCCCGGTCCCGCCGCGGGGGTGCGGCATCGGCAGGCGCCTCCGCCGCGTCGCCGTCACGCCCGGACACTCCGCACGGACCGCCTCCTCCGCCTCGCGTCCGCGCGCGGCGGATCCCGCTCGGGCCGGCCGGACGGCACTGCCTCCGGACGGCAGGAACCACAGGACGGGCCTCAAGCCGCCGAGGGCTGCCAGGCCTCCCGGAAGCGCAGCCGGGCGCGGTGCAGCCGGGACCGTACGGTGCCCACGGGCAGTGACAGGACACGTGCCATCTCCTCCTCGTTGAGGCCGTAGGCGCGCAGGGTGAGGACCTGCCGGTGGGACATGGACAGCCGGTCGAGTACGTCGCTGATGTGCACGGCGTCCAGCGGGTTCGCCTCCTGCCCCGGCTCGACCCGCTGGTACGGCCCCTCCTCACCGGCCCGTCTCACCGTGCGCACGGCCTCGCGGACCGTCACCGAACGCACCCAGCCGTAGAACGCGGTCGGCTCCCGCAGCGTGCGCAGACCCCGGTAGACGGCGAAGAGCGCCTCCTGGGTGGCGTCCGCGCCGTCGTCGTGGGTGATGGACCGGCACAGTCGTGCGACGTACGGGACGATCCCGGTCAGCAGTTGGTTCATGGCCTGTTCGTCGCCCGCCTGGGCGCGCGGCAGCAGCGCCAGGGGTGTGGGGATGTCGCTGACGTTGCTCATATCGGCGCTGGGCTCCTTACGGTGGCCGGTGAGATGCGGTGCGGTGGGCCGCCTCAGCCCGCCGCCGTGGGGACGGGCTCGACGGCGGCGGCACAGGCGTCGAGCACCGCACCGACCCCGTCGCGGAAGGTCCGGACGAAATCCGGGCTGAAACAGGCGGTGAAGTACGGGAACTCGATGGTCAGCCGTCCCTCGAACGAGACGACACAGGCCATCACCGGGCTGCGCCCGGCCGCCGGGAAGTACTGCTCCCGGGCGGGCACCAGCCGGACGTCGGTGGCCTCCAGGCCCTCCGGCAGCCGGGGCCCCGGGACGACGCCCATGTTCGTGGCGATCACCGTCGCCAGTTGCAGCGTGGGGTTGCGCGGGATCTCGGGCGTGATCCGCATCTCGTGGTAGGGGCCGTCACCCGCGACGAAGTCGCCGAGCCGGGAGTGGACGGTGCGGGCCAGCTCGACCGGGTCCGACTCCGGGGCGACGTCCAGGGCCTGGAGGTGGCTGGTGACGGCGGGCACCATCACCAGGGCGGGCACCGGCGGTGACAGCCGCGAGCGCAGATCGACGGGGGAGAGGCAGCGCAGGGCACGCGGCTCGCCGCCGGGCAGGCGCCGGCGCGCGGTCGTGAGCAGAGCCGCGGCGACCAGGGCGTGCACGGTCACGCCCGCCGTGCGGGCGGTGCGGCGCAGCCGGCCGGTGCGTTCCTCGTCCAGCGTCAGCCGGCACACCTCGATACGGCCCTCGACGGCGGACGGATCCGTGACGTCGTACGTCACCAGCTCCGCCGGGTGCCGGAGCGCCTCGGCTACGCGCCGTTCCAGGTACGCGGTCGTCGCCGCCTCGTCCACCTCGGGCAGCAACTCGCTCACGGGCACCGCCCAGCCGGGAGTGCCGTCCGCGGCGCCGGGCCGCTCCTCGCCCTCGGCCAGGGCCCGGTAGCGTTCCCAGATCTCGTTGTGCAGCGCGATGCCACTGTGTCCGTCGACGACGGTGTGGTCCACGGAGAGCACGAACAGGTGGCCGTCCTCCTCGGGCGCGCTCACCACGACCGCCCGGCTCAGTGGCCCGCCGACAGGCAGCGGTGTGTTCAGCTCCGTGGCGTAGGCGTCCTCGGCGGCGCCGGTCCGGGCGCTCAGCCGGGGGCGCGCGGCCTCGTCCAGCAGGTCCAGCGCGAAGCCCTCGCCGTCCGGCACGATACGGGTCCGCAGCGCCGGATGCGCCTCGGTGACCGCGTCGAACGCGGCCGACAGCGCCTCGATGTCGAGACGGCCGCGCAGGGTGCAGGAGAGCACCGCTCGGCTTCGCTGCCCGACGTACAGCGTCTCTACCGGACACAACGCACGGCGCATGACCCAGACCCTCTTTTCGTCCGCTCATTCCCGGAATCCGAGCCCCGGCCATCGGTCGGCGCCGCGGATCCGGCTCAACGTCCTTTCGAGAGTGCACGGTCGGGCCGGTGCGAATCCACCCGATGCGGAGCGCACGGCGAAAGTCTCGTGTTTTCCCTAAAGTTCGTCGCGGACGCGGCTATCCCGGAACTCACGTTCTTTAAGGAAAAACCTCAATTCCGTTCGCGGGGCCGGATCGGGCTTGACCGGGTTCGCCCGGCTGCCCCAGCGTGAGGACCTCGTGAACCGGCGGCGGGCCGCGATACGGCCACGTCCCCGGAGCGCGGCCGTAAATGCCGGCCCGGTGGGCCGGGGCCGCTTCCCTGTCAGACCGACCGGGTTCTTTCCGGCCGGGCCGTTACGGCTTGCCACGTGAGGGTTGTGCTATGTCACTCCACGAGGAGTCTCTCCCCGAGGACGAACGTCGACCGCTGTCCGGAGCCCAGGAAGGCCTCTGGTACGCGCAGCGGCTCGCCCCCGACAGCGCCGCGTACAACACCGCGGAGGCGGTGGAGATCCACGGCGGCCTGGACACCGCTGTGTTCGAGGCGGCGCTGCGCCGCACGGTCGGCGAGGCCGGCACCTTCGCGCTGCGCTTCCTCGACACCGACGACGGCCCCCGCTGCCGTCCGGCGCCGGACGCCGACGACTGGCCGCTGCACCGGGTCGACGTGAGCGACGCCGTGGACCCGGAGGCCGCCGCCTGGAAACTGATCCGCGCGGACCTCGCCACCCCGGTGGACACCGACAAGGGCCCGCTGTTCGCGCACACCCTCCTCACCCTCGCCGCCGACCGCCACATCTGGCTGCTGCGGGCCCATCACCTCCTGCTCGACGGCTACAGCTACAAGCTCCTCGGCCGCCGTCTGGCCGACGTCCACAACGCGCTGGCCGAGGGCCGCGACCCCGGACCCGGCGGCTTCGCGCCCGTCGGCCGGCTGTGGACCGAGGAGGCCGCCTACCTCGCCTCCGAACGCCGTGACCGTGACCGCGACCACTGGACCCGCCGCCTGGCGGACCTGCCGGAACCGGCCCGCCTCACCCGCCGTACGGCCCCGCCGCACGCCCCGTTCCTGCGCCACACCGTCGAACTCGGCCCCCCGGACGCCGAGGCGCTGTCCGTCGCGGCCGCCGGCCTGGGCATCACCCGCGCCGACCTGCTCGCCACCGCTCTCGCCGTCTACCTGCACCGCATGACCGGCACGGACGACCTCGTCCTCGGCATGGCCACCATGAGCCGGCTCGGCAGCGCCGCCCTGCGCACCCCGGGCACCGCCTCCGACGTGCTGCCCCTGCGCGTCACCGCCCGACCGGGCACCCGCTTGGCGGAGTTCGCGCGCACGGTGGCCGACGAACTGGCCGCACTACGACGGCACCAGCAGTACCGGGGCGAGTTCATCCGCCGCGACCTCGGCCTCCTCGGCACCGGGCGCCGCCTGTACGGACCCGTGCTGAACATCGTCCCCTTCACCGAGGAACTGGACTTCGCCGGCAGCACGGCGACCTGGCACCACCTGTCGGGCGGCGCCGTGGACGACCTCCAGATCAACGTCCGGCCCGGCACCCGGCCCGGCGCCCTCTGGCTGGCCTTCGACGCCAACCCCCGCCTGTACGAGGCCGACGAACTCGCCCTGCACGGCGAACGGTTCCCCGCACTGCTGCGGCGGCTGGCGCAGGCGGCGCCCACCACCGCGCTCGCCGATCTGGACCTGCTGCTGCCCGGCGAGCACCCGAGCGGCCGGCCGGTACGCGAGTTCCCGGTCGCCGGCACGCTCACCGAGCTGTTCGAGCGGCAGGCGCACGCCCGGCCCGGCCGGATCGCCGTCACCCACCAGGGCGCACATCTCACGTACGGGCAACTCAACGAAGAGGCCAACCGGTTGGCCCGGCTGCTCGTCGAGCGCGGCGCGGGACCGGGCCGGACGGTGGCCCTCGCGCTGCACCGGGGCCCGCTGCTGCTGCCCGCCCTGCTGGCGGTCCTCAAGACCGGAGCCGCCTACCTCCCGCTGGACCCCGCCCACCCGGCCGAACGCCTGCGCCTGGTCATGGCGGACGCGGCGCCCGTCCTCCTGGTCACCGAGGGCGACCTCGCCGCGGGCCTCGGCGGTGACGTCGCCGCCGTCGTCCTGGACGAGCCGGCCGTCACCGCCGACCTCGCCGCGCGCCCGGCCGACGATCTGACCGACGCCGACCGCGGCGGACCCACCGGCCCGACGGACATCGCGTACGTCATCCACACCTCCGGCTCCACCGGCCGCCCCAAGGGCGTGCCCGTCCCGCATGCCAACGTGGTCCGGCTGTTCGCCGCGTCGGCCGAGCACTTCGACTTCGGCGCCGACGACGTGTGGACCCTCTTCCACTCCTACGCCTTCGACTTCTCCGTCTGGGAGATCTGGGGCGCCCTGCTGCACGGCGGCAGGCTCGTCGTCGTTCCGTACGCCGTCAGCCGTTCTCCACGGGACTTCCTGCGGCTGCTGCACGACGAGGGAGTCACCGTCCTCAACCAGACACCGTCCGCCTTCGAACAGCTGGTGGACGCCGACGAGGAGCCCACCGCAGGAGCACTGCGCTACGTCGTGTTCGGCGGGGAGGCGCTGCGTCCCGAACGGCTGCGCCCGTGGACGGCCCGGCACGGTCTCGACCGGCCGGCCCTGGTGAACATGTACGGCATCACCGAGACCACCGTGCACGTCACCCACCACCGCCTCACCCCGGACGACCTGACGGACCCCCGCCGGGGCAACGTCGTCGGCACCCCGCTCGCCGACCTGCGCGTGTACCTCCTGGACCCGCGGGGCCGGCCCGTGCCGCCGGGCGCCGTCGGCGAGCTGTACGTCACCGGCGCCGGGGTGACCCCCGGCTATCTGCACCGCCCTGAACTGACCGCCGACCGCTTCCTGGACGACCCCCACGGCCCGCCCGGCAGCCGCATGTACCGCTCGGGCGACCTGGCGCGGCTCCGCGCCGACGGCGCCCTCGACCACCTCGGCCGCGCCGACCGGCAGGTGCAGCTGCGAGGCTTCCGGGTCGAGCCCGGCGAGATCGAGGCCGTCCTCGCCGAACACCCCGGCATCGCCCGCGCCGCCGTCGTCGTGCGCCGTGCAGACCACGGCGCCGAGCAGCTCGTCGCCTATCTCGTGACCACCGGTGAACGGCCGCCCGCCGCGGCCGAGGTGCGCGCCCACGCGGCCGCCCACCTGCCCGAGCACATGGTTCCCGCCGCCTGTGTGCTCATGGACACCCTGCCGCTGACCACCAACGGCAAGCTGGACACCGACGCGCTGCCCGCGCCCGACCTCACCGGCGCGGCGGCCGGCGCCCGCCCCGCGAGCACCGAACAGGCGCTGGTGTGCGCCCTGTTCGAGGATGTGCTGAAGCTGCCCCGGGACACCGTCGGCATCGACGCCGACTTCTTCGACCTGGGCGGCGACTCGCTGCTCGCCACCCGGCTGCTGGCCCGGCTGCGCCACGGGTCCGGCACCGACGTGCCGATCACCGCCCTGTTCGAAGGCCCGTCGCCCGCCGCCCTCGCCCGGCTCCTCGACGGCCGCCCCGGCACGGCTCCCGGCCGGCCCGCTCTCGGCGAGCGGCCCCGCCCGGAACGCGTCCCGCTGTCCTACGCCCAGGAACGCATGCGGTTCCTGAACATGCTCGACGGCTCCACGGCGACGTACAACATCCCCCTCGTCGTGCCGCTCGGCGCCGCCGCCGACACCGAGGCGCTGAGTGCCGCGCTGGGCGATCTCGCCGACCGGCACGAGATCCTGCGCACGGTGCTCGCCGACCACGAGGGCACGCCGTACCAGCGGATCCTGCCGGCCGGCGGGCCGCGCCCGCCGCTGCCCGCAGTCGACTGCCCCGCCGACGAGATCGGCGCGCACCTGGCCGCCGCCTCCCGCCACCGCTTCGACCTCACCGGCGAACCTCCCCTGCGGGCCTGGCTGGTCGGCACCGGCGAGGACCGGACCCTGCTGCTCGTACTGCACCACAGCGCCGCCGACGGCTGGTCCCTGCGACCCCTCGCCGACGACCTGACCACGGCCTACGAGGCACGCCGCGCGGGCACCGCCCCCGCGTGGGACGCGCCCTCGGCGCAGTATGCGGACTACACGCTCTGGCAGCGCGCCCTGCTCGCCCCCGGGCCGGACGGTACGGGACACGCCGAGCGGCTCACCGCGCACTGGCGGCAGGCGCTGGCCGCGGCGCCGCAGGAGTGCACCCTGCCCGGCGACCGGCCCCGGCCGACGGCACCGCGCGACGGCGCCCATGTCACCGAGCACGTACCCGCCGCCCTGCACCGCGACCTCACCGGCCTCGCCGAGCGCGAGGGCAGCAGCCTGTTCATGCTGCTGCACGCCGCCGTCAGCGCCCTGCTCACCCGTTGCGGAGCGGGTGAGGACATCGTGCTGGGCGTCCCCGTCGCAGGGCGCTCCGAACCCGGCCTGGACGATCTGATCGGCCTGGTCACCAACACCCTGGTGCTGCGCGCCGACACCTCGGGCAACCCCGCCTTCCGTGAGCTGCTGGCCCGCGTCCGGCCCGGCGACCTGGCCGCGCTCGGCCACCAGGAACTCCCCTTCGACCGGCTGGTCGACGAACTGAACCCGCCCCGCCGGCCCGGCCGGCACCCGCTGTTCCAGGTCATGCTCGCCCTCCAGAACAACGAGCCCGCCGTGCTCCGCCTCGACGGGCGCCCGGTGCTGCTGCGGCCCACCGCCACCGGCACCGCCAAGTTCGACCTCTTCGTGGACGTCCTCGAACGGCGCACCGCCGACGGCATCCTCGACGGCCTGGACCTGCACATCGAGTACGCCACCGACCTGTACGACCCGTCCACCGCCGAGGAGTTCGCCCGCTCGCTGGGCCGGCTGCTCGCGGCCGTGAGCGCCGACCCGGACGTACGGCTCGGCGGGCTCCCGGCGCCCGCGCCCCGCACACCGGCCGAGGCATCCGGCCCCGACACCGCAGGTCTGGCCGAGGCGGCCCGGTCCGTGCCCGGCATCCGCGACGCCGTCGCGCTGCCCGCTGCCGACGGCGGACCGCCCCGGCTGTTCGTGGTACCGGGCCGCGCGGAGGCCACCGAGGCCGTCGAACGCCTGCTGGAGCGCACCGGCACCACGACCGTCGGCGTCACCGCCGTCAGCACCCTGCCCCGCGATGCCGACGGCGCCCTCGACCCGGCCGCCCTCACCGCCCTGCCCGCCGTCGACCGCGCCGCCGCCGCGGCCTGGCAACAGCGCCTCGCCCGCGTCACCGGTGTCGGCGCCGCCGAGGCAGGGGTCGAGGACACCCCGCGGGAACTGGCCCGCAGGCACGCCGCCGCCCCGCGCCGTGCCGCACCGGCGTCCGACGGCGGAACCCGTGGGGCGGCCGGGACACGGCCCGCCCTCAGCGAGGGCCCCGAGCAGGCCGAACCCACCGTGGCCAGCTGGGCCCAGGCCCTGGTGCGGGCCGCCGACCACGCGCGGGGCGACATCGTGCACGTCCACCCCGACGGCAGCGAGACCCGCCGTGACTACGCCTCCCTCGTCCCCGAGGCCTCCCGGGTCCTCGCCGGACTCCGGCGTGCCGGACTGCGCCCCGGTGACCAGGTGATCCTCCAGTGCGACGCCGGTGAGGACTTCCTCGCGGTGCTCTGGGGCTGCATCCTCGGCGGCTTCGTCGCCGTACCGCTCACCGTGCCCGCCTCCTACGGCACCCCCTCGGCCGCCCTCACCAAACTGGAGGGCATCTGGCGGATGCTCGGCCGGCCCTGGATCGTCTGCTCGCCCGCGCTGGAGGCGGGCCTGCGCGACCGGATCGGCCACGACGGCGGGTCAGGTCTCCGGCTGACCACGGCCGACGCCCTGCGGGACGCGCCCGAGGACCGCGACTGGTACGCCGCGCGGCCGGACGACCTCATCCTGATGCTGATGACCTCGGGCAGCACCGGCCTGCCCAAGGCCGTCCGGCTGACCCACCGCAACGTGCTGGCCCGATCCGCCGCCACCGAGGCCATGAACGGACTCGGCGCCGACGACGTGACCCTGAACTGGATCCCGCTCGACCACGTCACCGGCGTCGTCATGTTCCACCTGCGGGACCTCTATCTGGGCTGCCGGCAGATCCACGCGCCCACCTCCTGGATCCTCCAGGACCCGACGCGCTGGATGGACCTCGCCCACCGGCACCGGGTCAGTGTGACGTGGGCCCCCAACTTCGCCTTCGGGCTGCTCGCCGGACAGGCCCCGCGCTTCGCGGACCGCGACTGGGACCTGACCCCGATGCGGCTGGTGATGAACGCCGGCGAGGTCGTCGTGGCCGCCGCCGCCCGCGGCTTCCTGCACGCGCTGCGGCCCTTCGGACTGCCGCAGGACGTGATGCACCCCGGCTGGGGCATGTCCGAGACCTGCTCGGTGGTCACGGACGCGGTGCTGCCCGCCGAACCGCCCGGCACCGACGAGACGTTCGTCAGCTGCGGCCTGCCCTACCCCGGCTTCGCCATGCGCGTCGTCGGCGAGGACACCACCGTGCTCACCGAGGGCGAGGCCGGTCGGCTCCAGGTCCGGGGCACCTCCGTGACCGGCGGCTACCACGACAACCCGGCGGCCAACGCCGAGGCGTTCACCGACGACGGCTGGTTCGACACCGGCGACCTGGCGTTCCTGCGCGACGGCGAGCTGTTCATCACCGGCCGCGCCAAGGACGTCATCATCGTCAACGGCGTCAACCACTACAGCCACGAGATCGAGACCTGCGTCGAGGAACTGCCCACCGTGGTCCGCAGCTTCACCGCGGCCTGCGCGGTCCGCTCCGACGCCTCCGCCGCCACCGACGAACTCGCCCTGTTCCTCCACCTCGCCCCCGTCCCCGACCGCGCCGCCGCGCTGCGGGAGATCGCGGGCAAGGTCACCCGCGAGATCGGCGTCAGCCCCGCCTTCCTGGTCCCGGTCGGCCCCGGCGACATCCCCAAGACCGAGATCGGCAAGATCCAGCGGACCAAGCTGCGCAAGAGCTTCGAGGCGGGAGACTTCGACGACGCCGTCCGTGAGGCGCACCTGCTGCTGGGCACCGCGGCCACCGTCCCCGACTGGTTCCTGAAGCCCGTGTGGCAGCCGGCCGCCCCTCGCGCCCCGCGCGTCCTGCCGCCCGGCCGGCACACCCTGGTCCTGGCCTGCGACGGCCCCGGGACCCACCGTCTCGCCGACCGCCTGGTCCGGGCTCTGCGCGCCGACGGCGCCCGCTGCACCGTCGCCACGGACGGACCGTCCTACGAACGCCTCGACGCCGCCCGCTACCGGATCCGGGCCACCGAGGACGCCGACCACACCGCGCTGCTGCGGGACCTGGCCGCCGACGAGCGGCCGGTCGACGCCGTCGTCCACCTCACCGCCCCGCACGACGGCGACGCCGCCCCGGACGAGTCGGCCGCCCGCACCCTGCTGGCGCTCGCCCGGGCCCTCGGCACCCGGCCGGCGGACCTGCTCCACGTGACGGTGGACGCCCAGGCGGTCGGCGCGGGCGAAGCCCCCTCCCCGGCCCAGGCCATGGCCGGCGCGGTCCTGAAGTCGCTGCGGGAGGAGTCACCGGGGCTGCGCTGCGTCCACCTGGACGTCGAACGGGACACCGACCCCGTACCGCTCGTGACGGCGGAGGCCGCGCAGCAGCCCGTGGACACCGAGGTGGCCCACCGCGGCGGACGGCGTCACGTGCGCCGGCTGGCCCCGCTGCCCGAGGCGCCCGACCGCAGGGAGCCGCCCGCCACCGACGGCTTCCACCTCGTCAGCGGAGGGCTCGGCGGAGTCGGCGGCGCACTCGCCGCCCACCTCCTGGCGACCCCCGGCGCCCGCCTGCTCCTCCTCGGCCGCAGTCCGCTGCCCGAGGACGGCGGAACCCACCAGCGGCTCCGAGAGCTGGGCGACGTGCGCTACGCGTGCGCCGACGTCACCGACGAGGACCAGGTGCGGGCGGCGGTGGACGGGGCCACCGAGGCCTGGGGCGTCCCCCTGAGATCGGTCTGGCATCTGGCCGGCGCACTCGTGGAGCGGCCCGTCGGCGACCTGGACCCGGACGCCTGGCGCTCGGCGCTGGACGCCAAGGCGCACGGCGCCTGGACCCTGCACCGGGTCAGCGCCGACCGTCCGGTGACCTCGTTCGTGCTGTTCTCCTCCGTCAACGGCTGGTTCGGCGGCGCCATGAACACCGCCTACGCCGCGGCCAACGCCTACCTCGACGCGCTCGCCCTGCACCGCCGCGCCCGGGGCCTGCCCGCGCAGAGCCTGGCCTGGAGCATGTGGCACGAGCGGGGCATGAGCAGCGGCTACGGTCTCACCGCACTCACCGAGGCACGCGGCTACCGGGTACTGGACGCGGCCGCCGCGCTGCGCTCCCTCGATCTCGCCCGCACCCTGGACGAACCCCATCTGCTGATCGGCGCCGACCGCACCGCCCCCTGGGTCCGCAGCCATGTCGCCGAACCTGCCCGGCAGGTACGGCGGCTGACCGCCCGCGTCGCGCTGGAGGAGGGCGCCGACCTCGGCGCCCTGCACCGAGCGGCCGCCGACGCGGCGGGCGTCGCCCCATGGGTGCT
The DNA here is from genome assembly GCF_040295245.1 of Streptomyces sp. NPDC002884. Lineage (NCBI taxonomy): Bacteria > Bacillati > Actinomycetota > Actinomycetes > Kitasatosporales > Streptomycetaceae > Streptomyces > Streptomyces sp. NPDC002884. The sequence goes on from NZ_JBEOVB010000022.1 coordinate 24,594, forward strand.
GCGCGCCGCCGGCAGCGCCGAACGGCCCGAGGCCGCCGACGACACCGGGGGACGGATCCACGCCCTGGAACAGCGGCTCGCCGAGCTGTGGTGCGCGGTGCTGCGCCGCGACCGGGTCGGCCGGGACGAGAACTTCTTCGACCTGGGCGGCAGCTCCCTGCTCCTGGTCGGCGCGCAGAGCGCCGTCAACCAGGAGTTCGGCTGCGACCTGACCGTGGTCGACCTGTTCGCGCACCCCACCGTGCGCGACCTGGCCCGCCACCTCGTCGGCCGTACGACGGCCCCCGGGGCCCCGACGGACGGCGCCGGGGACCCGCCGAGCGGGCTGGACCGGGCGAAGGAACAGGCACGACGGCAGCGCGCGGCCCGGTCCCGCCGCTCCGCACGGAACGGAAAGGGCCAAGGCCATGCATGAGACCAACGGGCCGCTGGACACACCGGAGGAGGACCTGCCGGCCGTCGCCGTCATCGGCATGGCCGGCCGGTTTCCCGGCGCCGACGACCTCGACGCGTTCTGGGACAACCTGGCCGCGGGCCGCGAAGCCGTACGACCCGTCACCGACGAGGAGTTCCTGGCCGCCGGCGGCGACCCGGGCGACCCGTCGCTGATCCGCATGGCCTCCGTCGTCGAGGGCATCGACCGCTTCGACTCCGGATTCTTCGGCTACCTGCCCGCCGAGGCCGCCGTGGTCGACCCCCAGCAGCGCCTGCTGCTGGAGACCGCCTACCACGCCCTGGAGAACGCGGGCTGCCTCGCACCCGGCACCGATCACGGCACCTTCGGCGTGTACGCGGGCGCCGGCGACAGCCGGTACTACCCCGCCCACGTCCACCCCCGCCACGCCGGACAGCCCGGCTCCGTCGAGCTGGTGCACGCGGCCACCGCCAACTCCCTGGGCACCCTCGCCCCCCGCATCTCCTACGAACTGGGTCTGACCGGCCCCAGCGTGTCCCTCCAGACGGCCTGCTCCACCGCGCTCGTCGCCGTGCACACCGCCTGCCAGGACCTGCTCGACCACCGCTGCGACACCGCCCTCGCCGCCGCCGTCTCCCTCAACCCCTCGGCGGCGCTCGGCTACCGACACGTGCCCGACGGGCCCTTCTCGCCCGACGGACACTGCCGGGCGTTCGCCGCGGACGCCGCCGGCACCTCCTCCGGGGACGGCGTCGGCGCGGTCGTCCTCAAACGGCTGGTGGACGCCCTGGCCGACGGCGACCGCGTCCGGGCCGTGATCCGGGGCAGTGCCGTCAACAACGACGGACGGCGCAAGGTCGGCTTCAGCGCGCCCAGTTCCGCCGGACAGACCGAGGTCGTGCTGGCCGCGCAGGCCCAGGCGATGGTGGACGCCGACACCATCGGCCTGGTCGAGGCGCACGGCACCGCGACGCGTCTCGGCGACCCCATCGAGGTGGCCGCGCTCACCGAGGCGTTCCGGGAGTCCACCCGACGGCGCGGCTACTGCGCGCTGGGCTCGGTGAAGACCAACATCGGCCATCTCGGCGCGGCCGCAGGCATCGCCGGGCTCATCAAGGCGGTCCTCGCCCTGGAACACCGGCAGATCCCGCCCAGCCTGCACTTCGACCGGCCCAACCCGCTCATCGACTTCGCGGCCGGACCGTTCCGCGTCCCCACCGCGCTGGAGGACTGGCCCGCCGCCGGCCACCCCCGGCGGGCCGCGGTCAGCGCCTTCGGGATCGGCGGCACCAACGCCCACGTCGTCCTGGAGGAGGCCCCCGCTCCCGCTCCCGCACCGCCGCGCGCCCCCGAGGACGGCGGCCGCCTGGTGCTGCCGCTGTCCGCCCGGACCGCCGGCGCCCTGCGCGGCCAGGCCGAGACCCTCGCCCGCCACCTGGAACGCCGCCCGGGCCTGCGCCTGGACGACGTGGCGCACACGCTGCGCACCGCCCGGCCCGCCCTGCGCCACCGCCTGACCGTCAGTGCCGCCTCCCGCGAGGAGGCCCTGTCCGCCCTGCGGGCCGCCGCCCCCGACACCCCGGCCGTGCCGGACGAACCCGCCCGGGTGGCGTTCCTGCTGCCGGGCGGCGGCACCCAGTACCCCGGCATGGGCGCCGAGCTGTACCGCGACCAGGACGTCTACCGCGACACCGTGGACGAGTGCGCCCGCATCCTGCGTCCCGTCCTCGGCACCGACCTGCGCACCTCCCTCTTCGAGGGCGCACCGGCCGACCACACCGCCACCTTCCTGGGCCTGGTCGTCACCGAGTACGCCCTCGCGCGCACCCTGATGTCCGCCGGGGTCCGCCCCGACGCGCTCATCGGCCACTCCCTGGGCGAGTACACGGCGGCCTGCCTGGCCGGGGTCATCGACCTCGCGGACATGCTGCCCCTGGTCACCGAACGGATCCGGCTCATCAGCGGGGCGGGCGGAGCGACCGTCGGTGTGGCGGCCCCGGCCGAGGAGATACTGCCGCTGCTCGACGAGGAGTTGTCCCTGGCCGCGGTGAACGGGCCCGCCGCCTGCACCGTCGCCGGATACGAGGAGGCCGTGGCCCGCTTCGAGCGGGAACTCGCCCGCCGGGACCTCCCGTTCCGCCGGGTACGGATACCGGCCGCCGCCCACTCCCACGTCCTGGACCCGGTGCTGGAGACGTACGAGCGGCATCTGCGCGGCGTCACCCTGCGCCCGCCCCGCATCCCGTTCGTCACCAGCGTCACCGGCACCTGGATCACCGATGCCCAGGCGACCTCGGTCCGGCACTGGCTCGACCACACCCGCCGCACCGTGCGGTTCACCGACGCCGTCACGGCCCTGTGGGAGCGCGGGCGCCCGGTCCTGGTGGAGATCGGACCGGCGGACACCCTGACCGGACTGGCCACCGCCCAGCTGGACCCGGACACACCGGTGACGGTCACCACCATGCGGCACGCCAAGGCCGACGCCCGCGACGGCTTCGTCCTCGCCGAGGCGCTGGGCCGGCTGTGGAGCGCCGGCGCGGACACCGCGCTCCCGCCGGTGCCGGGCACGCCGCGGACGGTGCCGCTGCCGCCGTACGCCTTCGAACGGCACCGGCACTGGATCGACGCCCCCGGCGCCCGCTCCACCGCGTCCGACACCCCGGACACGGTCCAGGACGAGCCGCACCTCGCGCCCCGGCCCCGGCTCACCACCGAGGCCGTGCCGCCGCGCACCGAGCGGGAACAGGCCGTCGTCCGGCTGTGGGAGCAGACCCTCGGCATCGGCGGCATCGGCGTCCACGACAACTTCTTCGACCTCGGCGGCGACTCCATGCGGGCCGTGCTGCTGGCGGGCCGGCTCCGCCGGGCCGGGGTGCTCGACGTACCCGCCGCCACCCTGCTGGCCGCGCCGACCGTCGCCGGTGTCCTCGCCGCCACCGAGGACACCGACGACCGGCGGTCCGGCGGCACCGCGAACGCCCTGGCCCCCCTGCTGCCGCTGCGCCGCGAGGGCGGCGCCGCACCGCTGTTCTGCGTACACCCCGGCGCCGGCGTCTCCTGGCGCTACACCGGCCTGCTGCCCCACCTCGGCGGCGACCAGCCGGTGTACGGCATCCAGGCCGCCGGTCTCGACGGCACCCGGCCGCCCGCACCCGACGCCCCGGCCATGGTCGCCTCCTACGTCGATCTGGTCCGCGAGGTCCAGCCGCACGGCCCCTACCGGCTGCTGGGCTGGTCCTACGGCGGCTTCGTCGCCCACGCGATGGCCTGCGCGCTCCAGGAACAGGGGGAGCGGGTGGAACTCCTGGCCATGCTGGACGCCCCGCAGCCCTACGGCAGCGCGTACGACGCCGGGACGGCCGAGCGCCAGGTGGCGGCCCTGCTCATGCGGGTGGCCGGCCTGCCCGTGCCCTCGGACGGCGAACCGCCCGCGGTGGCGACCGTCCTGGACCGCATCGACGCCAAGGTCACGGCGGATCCCGCCGGTTCTCCGGTCGATCGCGCGCAGGCCGCCGCCGTCGCCGACGTCATGCGCAACAACCTGCGCCTCGCGCCCCGGTTCGAGCCCGGCGTCTTCCACGGGGACGTCCTGTTCTTCAGCGCCGACGACGAACCGGTCACGGACTTCGCCGGCGACCTTGCCGTACTGCCCGGCAAGGCGGACGCCTGGCGGGCCCAGGTGCGGGGCACCCTGCACGACCACCGGGTGCCGTGCGGGCACTACGAGATGACCGAACCCGAGCCCCTCGCCCTGATCGGCGCGGCGGTCGCCAAGGCACTGCGCGGCACCGCCGATCCCACCGCGTCCGTATCCGTACCGCCCCCCGGGGGCCCCGACCGTCCAGGAGACCCCGCATGACCGCGACCGCAACCCAGGACCTCTACGAACTCGGTGACGCGCCCGAACCGGGCACCGTGCCACGGAAGATGTACGCCTCGCTGATCCGCCGGGAGCGCTACGGGCAGCCCGTCGACGCGTTCCGCACCGAGGTGGTCGACGTCCCCCCGGTCCGCCGTGGCCAGGTGCTGGTCAAGGTGATGGCGGCCGGCGTCAACTACAACAACGTCTGGGCGGCGCTGGGGAAGCCGCTCGACGTGATCGCCGCCCGGCAGAAGGCCGGCGCGGTCGAGGACTTCCACATCGGCGGCTCCGACCTGTCGGGCATCGTGTGGGCCGTCGGAGAGGACGTCAGGGGCGTTCGGCTCGGGGACGAGGTCGTCGTGCTCGCCAGCCGCTGGGACGAGTCGGCCGAGGACATCCGCCTGGGCGGTGACCCGGCCGCGTCCGTCAGCCAGCGGGTGTGGGGCTACGAGGAGAACTACGGCTCCTTCGCCCAGTTCGCGGTCGTGGACGACTACATGTGCCACCCCAAGCCCGCCCGGCTGTCCTGGGCGGCCGCCGCCTGCTACATGGCGACCGCGGCCACCGCCTACCGGCAGTTGTTCGGCTGGGACCCGCACACCGTCCGGCCCGGCGACCCGGTGCTGATCTGGGGCGGTGCCGGTGGCCTGGGCAGCATCGCCATCCAGCTCGTCCGGCACGTCGGCGGCATCCCGGTCGCCGTGGTCTCCAGCGAGGAACGCGGCGCGTTCTGCATGCGGCTCGGCGCCGAGGGCTGGATCGACCGGCGCGACTTCGACCACTGGGGCCGGATGCCCGATACCTCCGACGACGCCGCGATGAGCCGCTGGCTGTCCGGGGCACGGGCCTTCGGGCGGCGCTTCTGGGACGTCCTCGGCGAGCGGCGCAGCCCCAGGATCGTGCTGGAGCACTCCGGCGCCGACACCATCCCCACCTCCGTCTATCTGTGCGACAACGCGGGCATGGTCGTCATCTGCGGCGGCACCACCGGCTACAACGGCGACGTCGACCTGCGAGTGCTGTGGATGCGGCAGAAGCGGCTCCAGGGCTCGCACGCCGCCTGCGCCCGCGAGGCCCGTGAGGTCACCCGGCTGATCGACCAGGGTGCCATCGACCCGTGCCTGTCCCGGACCTTCGGTTTCGAGGAGATCGGGCTGGCCCACCAACTCATCCACGAGAACCGTCACCCGATGGGGAACATGGCGGTCCTGGTCAACGCGTCGGAGTAGAGCGTGCGGTGGCCGGGCCGTCCGACGGCCGGCCCGGCCACCGCACCTCCGAGGCGACGACCCGCGGTCGGCCCCGGCACGGCGAGCCGGCCCGCTAGGGACTCGACACCGGCCGGGCCCGGCCACCGAGGGAGCGGTGGCCGGGCCCGGTGCCGGCGGTCGGGGAGGCCGCGGGGAGGCGCGTGCCCTCAGGTCCGCAGCAGCTTCTTGACGATCTTCCCGGCGGGGTTGCGGGGCACCTGCTCGATGAACTCCACTCGCCGCGGCCTCTTGTAGGGGGCGAGCAACTCCGAGATGTGGCCCAGCAGTTCCCGGGCGCCGGTGTCCGGCTCGGCCACCACGTACGCCAGCGGCACCTCGCCGTAGTCCTCGTCCGCCATCCCGACGACCGCCGCGTCCCGCACCGCCGGGTGGCTCATCAGGGCACGCTCGATCTCCGAGGGGTAGACGTTCTGGCCGGCCCGGATGATGACGTCCTTGGTGCGGTCCACGAGGTGGATGCGTCCCGCCTCGTCCACGAACCCCAGGTCCCCGGTCCTGATCCACCCGTCGAGGTCGATCTCCCGCGTGGCCTGCGGATCGTTCCAGTAGCCCTGCATCACACCTGGTCCGCGCACCACGATCTCGCCGATCTCGCCGCGCGGCGACTCCGTCCCGTCCGAGCCCACCGCGCGGGCGGACATCCCCGGGATCACGCGACCGCAGGGGATGCGCGCGGTGGCGTCCCCGGGCGAGGGGTGCTCGTCGGGGCCGAGGGTGACGAACGGGCCGCCGACCTCCGTCATGCCGTAGACCTGCCGGAAGCCGCAGCCGAGGCGCCGTACGGCCTCCTCGTACACGTCGAGGGGCATGGGCGCGGCGCCGTACAGGATCTCCCGGAGCGTGGACAGGTCGGTGCGGTCCGCGCCCTTGGCCTGGAGCATGAAGCGCACCATCTGCGGGACCATCCACACGTGGGTCGCCCGGTGCCGTTCCACCGCGGCCAGCGCCCGCTGCGGGGTGAAGCCCGGCATGAGCACGATGGTGGCGCCCGTCGCCATGTAGGTCAGGGACACCACCATGCTGCCGTGGTACAGCGGGCAGCAGTTGACCATCACGATGTCGTCGGTGGGCCGGGCCTGCACCAGCCAGCCCAGGGCGATGGCGCGGAACGAGGCGCTGTCGACCGTGACGCCCTTGGCCCGCCCGGTGGTCGCCGAGGTGTGCAGCACGGCCACCGGATCGGTGTCGGCCACGGGCGGCAGCTCCCGCCGCGCCGCCACACTGCCCAGCGCCTCGAAGGCCGGCTTGTCGAACGCCATCGTGATCCGCACCGAGGTGGGGAACTCCGGCTGGCGGTCGAGCAGTTCGGACTCGCCGAACACGGCGACCGCGCCGACGCGTGCCACGATGTCGGCGACCTCGGGCACGGCCAGGCTGTGGTTCAGCGGTACGAACAGCGCGCCGAGGCGGGCGAGCGCGAAGTAGGTCTCCAGCACCTCGATCCGGTCCTTGGAGAGCACGGCGACACGGTCACCGTGCTCGATTCCCAGCTCCGCGAATCCCCGCGCGAGTTCGAGCGTACGGTCGTCGAAGCCGGCCCAGGTGACCGCGCGCCGCTCGTCGACCAGCGCCGTCCGCCCCGGAAAGCACTGCCGGTTGCGTTCCAGTAGCTGCGTAAGCCACATCAGGCACCGCCACCGGCCGCGGACCGCTCGGCCACGAAACGCTCGTAGTCGGCGATCGTCTGCAGCTTCTCCATGTCGTCTGCGGTGATCTCCACTCCGGCCCGCTGCTCGACCAGCAGCACCAGCCGCACCAGGTCCCCGGAGTCGATGCCGCTCGCGGCGAGGTCGAGGTCGTCACCGACCCGCTCGGCGTCGGCGAACTCCTCCGTGCCGGTCAGCTCGACCAGCAACTCCCTGACGGTGCTCATGGTTACCCCTTTCGCCCGGCAGGCCGACCGCCGAGCGGATCGCGTCCTTCGCCTGTCACCCGAACAAGAGGCCCCCGCGCCGAACCGCAATCCCCGCACCCCCGCGTGACGTTTGTCACGCGCCTCAACCGGCACGCCGGGGGATTGCGGGCCTCCCGCACGGCCTCTTTCCCAGACGGAGGCCGCGCCCGATCCACCGGGCGAGGCGGGCGCAACGGCGCCCGGGAAGCACCGAAGGAGTGATGCCAGTGCCCAGGCGAGGGGTCCGGACCAGGGGCGCGTACGTCCCCGCCCCGGCGCGGATCGGCCGGGGAGGCGCGGCATGAGCGCGACAGGGCCCGCCGACACCGCGGCCGCCGGCGAGGACGAACCGACGGCGAGGTTCGAGGCGCTCGTCGGCGCGGGTGAGGCCGTCGAACCGCGCGACTGGATGCCCGACGGCTACCGCCGCATGGTGCTCCGGCAGCTCGCGCAGCACGCCCACTCCGAGATCATCGGCATGCAGCCGGAGGGCGCCTGGCTCACCCGGGCGCCCTCCCTGCACCGCAAGTCGGTGCTCATCGCCAAGGTCCAGGACGAGGCCGGCCACGGCCTCTACCTGTACTCCGCTGCCGAGACGCTGGGCGTGGACCGCGCCGACCTGCTCGACGCCCTGCACCAGGGCCGCCAGCGCGCCTCGGCGACCTTCGACCACCCCGCGCTGACCTGGGCCGACACCGGCACCATCGCCTGGCTGACGGACGGCGCCGCCGTCATCAACCAGGCTCCGCTGTGCCGTACTTCGTACGGACCCTACGCACGGGCCATGCGGCGCGTCTGCCAGGAGGAGGCCTTCCACGTACGGCAGGGCTACGACCTGATGCGCGCCCTGTGCGAGGGGACACCGGCACAGAAGGCGATGGCGCAGGACGCGGTGGACCGCTGGTGGCTGCCGGCCGTGGCGCTGATGTTCGGCCCGCCCGACACCGAGACGGGCGGCGCCGACGCGCGCACCGCGGCGGTCGGTGCCGCGGTCTCGCGCCGCGCCATGGCCTGGGGCATCAAGCGGCACACCAACGACGAACTGCGCGCGCGTTTCGTCGACAGCTGCGTCCCGCAGGCCGAACGCCTCGGCCTGACCCTGCCCGACCCGGCGATCCGCTGGAACGAGGAACGCGGCCACTACGACTTCACCCCGGTCGACTGGGACGTCTACCGGCGCGCGCTGGGCGAGGACACGCACTGGGCCCGGCAGCGCGTCGCCCACCGGCGCGCGGCGCACGAGGACGGCGCCTGGGTACGGGAGGCCGCCGCCGCGTACGCCGCCCGCACCCGGGACGGCGACGGCGCGGCCGGCCAGGACGCCGGTGCGCACGAGCACGGGCACGACCGCACGGAGGTACGGGCATGAGCGCCGGGCAGTCGGAAGGCGCCCCGGTGGCGCGGCCGGAGGGCGTCCCCGCGTCCTGGGAGGTCTTCCTGCGGCCCCGGCGCGGACTCTCCCACCAGCACGTGGGCTCGGTACGCGCCTACGACCCGGACACCGCCCTGCTCAGGGCGCGTGACCTCTACACCCGCCGGGGCGACCCGCTGTCCCTGTGGGTGGTCCGCTCGGACGCGGTGCACACCGTCTCCCCGGACGAACGCGACCCGTACTTCGCCAACGCGCGGCACAAGCCGTACCGGTACCCCCAGCAGTTCGTGCCGCTGACGACCGAGAGGAGCCCCGACGGTGGCCACGACGACTGAGCGGGCGGCCGCCACCGAGGCGGACGGCCGCACCGACCCGCGGCTCGCCGTCCAGCTGCTGCGCCTCGGCGACGACGCCCTCGTCCTCGGCCAGCGTCTGTGCCAGTGGATCACCCGGGCGCCCACCATCGAGGAGGACCTGGCGCTGTCCAACATCGCCCTCGACCTCGTCGGCCAGGCCCGGCTGTTGCTCACCCTCGCCGGACGCCTCGACGGCACCGGACGCGACGAGGACGACCTCGCCTTCGCCCGGACCGACCGCGAGTTCACCAACGCCCTGCTCACCGAACTGCCCAACGGCGACTTCGCGGCCACCGTCGCCCGGCAACTCGCCTACACCCACTACGCCGTGGCGTACTACGGGGCGCTCGGCGGCTGCGCGGACCCCGAACTGGCCGCGTTCGGACAGCGGGCCGCCAAGGAGATCGCCTTCCACCGGCTGCACGCCGACACCTGGACCGAACGCCTCGGCCTCGGGACCGCCGAGAGCGCCCGCCGCATGCAGGAGGGCCTCGACCACGTGTGGCCGTACACGGCGGAACTCTTCGACGAGGACGACCCGGTACGCGACCTCGCCGCCGCCGGAACGGCCCCCTCGCCCGCCCCGCTGCGCCCGGGATGGGAGCGCAGCACGGCAGAGGTGATCACCCGGGCCGGACTCACCGTGCCGTCACCCCGCTGGCGGGCCCGGGGCGGCCGTGCGGGCCTGCACACCGAGGAGTTCGCGTCCCTGGTCGCCGAACTGCAGTCGGTGCGTCGCCAGTTCCCCGGAGGTACCTGGTGAGCGGCGGCACGGCCCTCGCGGCGTCGGAGGTCCGCGCCCGGGTGGAGGCGGTGCCGGACCCGGAGCTGCCCTTCCTCGCCCTCGGCGACCTCGGAGTGATCGGCTCGGTCGGCCCCGCTGCCGACGGACGTCTCGAGGTGGAGTTCACCCCCACCTACCTGGGCTGCCCGGCACTGGCCGCCATGGCCTCCTCGATCCGCGACGTCCTGACGGACTGCGGCCACCCCGACGCCCGGGTACGGCAGGTGCTGTCCCCGGTGTGGACGACGGACCGCATCACCGCGGCCGGCCGCGCCAAGCTCGCCGCCCACGGCATCGCCCCGCCCACGCCCGGACCGGGGGACGGCCCGGTCCTCGTCCGGCTCACCGGGGTGCCCTGCCCGCACTGCGGTTCCCGAGCCACCCGACCGCACAGTGCGTTCGGCCCCACCCGCTGCCAGTCGATGCTGCGCTGCACCGCCTGCCGCGAGCTGTTCCCCCACCTGAGCGCGCTATGACGACGCGTCCGAACCCCGTCCTCGCGACCGACGGCGCCCGTCGGCGCACCGGCTGGCACCGGCTCCCGGTCACCGCCGTCCAGCACCTCACCGGCGACGCCGTCGCCGTCACCCTCGACGTACCGGACCCCCTGCGCGCCACCTTCGCGCACCGGCCCGGCGAGCACGTCGTCGTCCGGCACCGCCGCTCGGGCGAGGAACTGCGCCGCAGCTACTCGGTGTGCCCGCCGCCCGAGGAGCCCGGCGCGCTGCGGCTGGTGATCAAGCGGGGCGCCCCGGACGGCTTCGGCGCGTACGCGCTCACCCGTCTGGCACCCGGCGACCGCCTCGAACTCTCCGCGCCCGCCGGGGCCTTCGCCCTGCCCGAACTGCCCGGAGCCCACCACGTGCTGATCGCGGGCGGCTCCGGCATCACCCCGCTCGCGGCCATGGCCGCGAGCGCGCTGCGCACGGACCCAACCTGCCGGGTCCATCTCGTCCACTCGGCGCCCACGGCCGCGGACGCCCTGCTCGCCGACGAACTCGCCCTGCTCAAGGACGCGTTCGTCGACCGGTTCACCGTGCTGCACATACTGACCCGCGAAGGACGCCCGCCCCTGGGCGGCCGGATCGATGCCGAGCGTCTGCCGCGGCTGCTCGCCGCGCTGGACATCCGGCCGGGCCCGGACACCACCTTCGCCCTGTGCGGTCCGGCCGGTCTCATCGCCACCGTCCGGCGGGCGCTGACGGACGCGGGAGCCGACCCGGCCCTTGTCCGCTCCGAACTGTTCGCCCTCGGCGACACCCCGCCGCTCCCACCCGTACCCGGCGCGCCGCGCATCCCTGAGGGCACCCGGGTCATCGCCCTCTACGACGGCCACCGCCGCGTCGTCACCGCCGGGCCGCGGGACCCCGCGCTCCTCGACGCGCTGCTGCGCGACCACCCGGACGTGCCGTACGCCTGCCGCGAGGGCATCTGCGGCAGCTGCCGTGCCAAGGTCCTCACCGGCGAGGTCGCGACCGGCCCCCAGTACGCCCTCGACGCCGGGCAACTGGCCGCCGGCTACACGCTCACCTGCCGCGCCAGGCCCCTCGGCAGCGAGGTCACCGTCGACTTCGACGCATGACGGCGCCCGCCCCGGCCACCACCCACCCCAGCAGAAGGAGAACGCGATGACCACCCCCCTGCGGCACGCGGGCAGGACCGCCCTGGTCACCGGCGGCAGCCGCGGCATCGGCCGGGCCGTCGCCCGCCGGCTGGCCGCCGAGGGCGCCCTCGTGGCCGTCCACTACGGACACGACCACGAGGCGGCCGAGCGCACCGTCAAGGAGATCGAGACCGACGGCGGACGCGCCTTCCCGGTCCACGCCGAACTGGGCGTGCCCGGTGACGCCGACACCCTGTGGACGGCCTTCGACCGCGCCCTCGCCGGGCAGGAGGCCGCACCCGGCCTGGACATCCTCGTCAACAACGCGGGCATCACCGTCCCGCGCCGGATCGCGGACGTCACCGAGGACGACTACGACCGGGCGTTCGCGATCAACACCAGGGCGCCCTTCTTCGTCATCCAGCGCGGTCTGGACCGGCTGCGCGACGGCGGCCGGATCGTGAACATCTCCTCGGTCGCCACGCGCGTCGCCTTCCCGCCGATCATCGCCTACACCATGACCAAAGCCGCCCTCGACTACCTCACCCTGGCCCTCGCCCAGGAACTGGGACCGCGGGGCATCACGGTGAACAGCGTCGCTCCCGGCTACACCGACACGGAGATCAACCCGACGCTCGCCGTCCCGGAGATCCGCCAGAGGTACGAGGCGGCCTCCGTGTTCGGCCGGCTCGGCGCCCCCGCGGACATCGCCGACGTCGTCTCCTTCGTGGCGAGCGACGACGCCCGCTGGGTGACCGGCCAGTGGATCGACGCCTCCGGCGGAGTCCACCTCGGCCCGTGAGCCCCGCGCCCGTCCCGCCGCGCCGCCCGCGGCAGCAACAGGAGGCCCTCACCATGAACGACGGCACGTCCGCACCGGCCCGGGCCGCGGACGACTCACTCACCCGGCCCTTCGACGGTGCCAGCCCCTACGACGCCTATGTGCACGCGTCCGTCCTCAACAACCTCCAGCAGCCCCTCACCGAGGCACCCGACGAGATGGGTTTCGTCGTCACCACCCAGGTGATGGAGCTGTGGTTCACCCTGATCGTCCACGAGTGGCGCAGCGCCGGCACGGCCTTCGCCAAGGACGACCTGGACGCCGCCACGGACGCCCTGACACGCAGCCGCCGCGCCCTGACCGCCCTCAACGCCGCCTGGGCGCCCCTGGCCGCTCTGACCCCCGCCCGCTTCAACGGCTTCCGAGCCGCGTTCGGGAAGGCCTCGGGCTTCCAGTCCGCGATGTACCGGCAACTGGAGTTCCTGCTCGGCGACAAGTCCGAGGCGATGCTCCGCCTGCACCAGGGCGACCCCGACGTGCACGAGGCACTCAGCGACACCCACCGCCAGCCGTCCCTCTACGACGAGGTGCTCGGCTGTCTGCACCGGCGGGGGCTGCCGGTTCCGGAGCACGTCCGGGAGCGCGACGTGAGCGCGCCCTACACATCGGACCCGGGCGTCGTGGAGGTGTGGCGGCTGATCTACTCCGGCCCGCAGCACCATCCGCTGCTCGTCCTCGGCGAACTGCTCACCGACATAGCCGAACTCGTCCTGCGCTGGCGCTTCGACCACGTCATGGTCGTCCGCCGGGCCATGGGCACCAAGAGCGGCAGCGCCGGCTCCACGGGCCTCGCCTGGCTCGAACAGCGCGCGAACCGGCCGGTCTTCCCGGAGCTGTGGGAGGTGCGCGGTGGGGTCTAGGGTGATCTCCGCCTTCGCGGCGGAGGAGGAGAAGCGGGTACTGAGCCTGAAGCCGGTGCTGGCTCCGGCGCACGGCCGCTACGGCGACCACCCGCACCAGGCCTACGACGCCTGGCCGGCCGGGGACCCCGGCGCCCCCCTGGTGATCCTGCTGCACGGCGGCTACTGGCGCTACGACCGCATGCACCTCACCCCTTTCGCCGCCTACCTCTCCGAGCAGGGCTTCGACGTGCTGCTGCCGGGCTTCCGCCGCTCCGGCGGGGCCGGCGGCCACCCCGAGACCTTCGACGACGTGGCCCGGATCGTGGACACCCTTCCCGAGGGGCGGCCCTACGTCCTGGCCGGCCACTGTTCCGGCGGCCATCTGGCCCTGTGGTGCGCCGCGCGCGGCCTGCTGCCCGACGGCTCCCGCTGGCACACCGGCACCCTCCCGACCGGCGTGCTCGCACTCGCCCCGATCACGGACCTCACCGCCACCCGCCGGGACGGCCTCAGCAACGACGCGGCCCTGCAACTCCTGGGGGGAGAGGCCGTGTTCGAGGAACGGCTGCCCGCCGTCGACCCCCTCACCCTGCTGCGCGGTGCCGGTACCACCGGTGTGCCTACGGTGCTGCTGCACGGCGCCGTGGACGAGGAGGTCCCGCTCACCCAGTTCACCGACTACGCGGCCGTGCACGAGGACCTGAGGACGGTCGTGCTGCCCGGCACCGGCCACTACACCCTCATCGAGCCCGGAGCCCCAGGAGCCCGCGCGGTCGCCGACACCCTGTGGGAGATGTCCGCCGGCTTCGCCGCACCGCGCGCCGGCACCGACCCGGCCACCGCCCCCCGCACCGATACCGGCACCGCCCCAGGGAGGGCCACGCACCCATGACCGCCGCCACCCCGCTCGAAGACCGGGCCGCCCGTGCCGACGCCGAGGACGCCCTGGCCCCGCTGGCCGAGCGGTTCGTCCTGCCCGAGGGCGTCATCTACCTCGACGGCAACTCCCTGGGCCCGCTGCCCGCCGCCGTCCCGCCCGCCCTGGCGGACGTCGTGGCCCGCCAGTGGGGCACCGGCCTGATCGGCTCCTGGAACGACAGCGGCTGGTGGGACGCGCCCCTGCGGATCGGCGACACCATCGGCCGCCTCGTCGGCGCCGCGCCGGGGCAGACGGTGGCGGGCGACTCCACCAGCGTGCAGCTGTTCACCGCGCTCAGCGCGGCCACCGCGCTGCGCCCCGACCGGCCCCTGCTGGTCACGGATCCCGGCCACTTCCCCACCGACCGCTACCTCGCCGACGCGGTGGCCCGCCGCGGCGACGCCCTGGAGGTGTGCCGGATACCCCCGGCCGACCTGGAGAAGTTCCTCGCCGAACAGGGCTCCCGGGTGGCGGCGGTCAGCTACTCACCGGTCGATTTCCGCACCGGCGAGCTGTGCGACATGGCGGCACTGACCGAGGCCACGCACCGGGCCGGCGCGCTCGCGGTGTGGGACCTGTGCCACGCCGCCGGGGCGATGCCGCTGCACCTCGACGCCCTGGAGGTGGACCTCGCCGTCGGCTGCGGCTACAAGTTCCTCAACGGCGGCCCCGGCGCGCCCGCCTGGCTCTACGCCGCCCGCCGACACCACGATGCCCTCGACACCCCGCTGACCGGCTGGAACGGCCATGCGAGCCCCTTCGCCATGGACCGGGACTACACACCCGCCCCGGGCATCGCCCGGGCCCGTATCGGCACCCCGCCCATCCTGTCCCTGCTCGCCCTGGAGGCGGCCCTCACCGTCTTCGAGGACGTGGACCTGGCACAACTGCGGGCCAAGAGCGTGTCGCTGACGGAGTTCTTCCTGACCTGCGCCGAGGAACTGCTCACCCCGCTGGGCATCACCCCGGTGACACCCCGGGACGCGGCCCGCCGGGGCAGCCATGTGTCCCTGCGCCACCCGCACGCCCTCGGCCTGACCCGGGCCCTGGCGGACCGGGGCGTCGTCATCGACATGCGCGCCCCCGACCTGCTCCGCTTCGGCGTCAACGCGCTCTACACCACCCACACCGAACTGCTCACCGCCGCACAGCACCTGAGCGACATCGTGCGCGAGTCGTCCTACGACCCCGCACCCTCACGGTCGGGCCCGGTCACCTGAGCCTGAGCTCCGCGTCGCACTCCCGCCGCCTGCCTGCCGACATGGAGCTGCTCGGGAACGGCCGTCTCATGCTGCTGCACGCTTCCGAGAGGTGGTCTTCTCCTGCCGCCCGTCCGGCAGGGTGCCGGACTCCGGGGTTGCGCCCGCACGCCGCCACAGCGCAGACCTTGGCGTGCGCCAGCCCAGCCGCACGGCCGACAGACGTAGCCCGAAGGCGAGCAGCCCGGCCGCCACCGCCGTCGCCACCCTGAGGGTGGAGGTGGCGTGCAACAGGGTGATCAGACCGGATCCGAGCAGTGCGGGCGCAACGTAGAGATCGCGGTCCCAGGCGAGCGACGACGGGATTTCACGCGCCAGCACCGAGCAGACGACCCCGCCACCGACCGCCGTCGTCACCCCGAGAGCGGCTGCGGCTGGGGAGTTCAGACCATGATCCAGGGCTTTGACGGTACCGGTGACGCAGAACATGCCCAACGCGCCCGCGTCGGCCACGTGCCGGCCCAGGTTCCAGGACTGCGCCCGGGAGCTGAAGAACACCAACAGGGTCGCCAGGAAAGGGGCGGTCGCGTATCCGAGGTCGGTGAAAGCGACGGGTTGGATACGCAGTACCAGGTCCCGGAAGAGTCCGCCGCCCACACCCGCGGACTCGGCCAGCAGCAGTGTGCCGAAGAAGTCGAAGTCCTTGCGTGTGGCGATCAGCGCCCCGTGAACGGCGAAGGCGAAGACCCCGGCCAGATCGAGCGGATACTGGATATCGCCCGCCAACTCATGCATTTCGGATATCACTTGAAGCTCCTCGGAGAAGCCCGCCTTCGGTCCTGCCTTCCGATGCGGTGTCCGGCGGACGATGGGTGGCAGCGGCTGCCGTCCTCATGCTGATGAGGGCTGGTGCGGCGCCCGAGGGAGCGCGAAAAGTTCGGTGGACATGGGGAAGGGGAGACGCGGTCGTCTCCATCGCCCGAATGGGCTGCTGAGTCGTACGGAGCGAGGTGGGGCACATGACGGAGATACGGATCCTGAGAGGCTGGGTGTGGGACTGCGTGCACAGCCGCTGTGCTCGAAAAGCCGCCGACACGACAGCCGCAGCGCCGTGGGGCGCTCCCCGCGACGGCAACGGCCTTACCGACAACGCACGTTATCGAGACCGACGCTGCTTTCGCTCGCCCTGAATAGAGAATGAGCTTCAGTTGGTCCGCCATGGACCGGACGTGCCCTGTGGCGAACCGAAAGGTGCCACGAATTGTCCGTCCGAGGGTGCGGCGAAGCGGGCGTACCCCCTTGAAACCGAGGTGTGTCACCACCGGGGGAGTGAGCCCCGGAGAGCGCTGCCGAGGACCACAACGCGTGGCGAGGGCTGCTCTCGCATCGGCTCGTCACGCCTGCCGCGTGACCGCAACGGAGACCCTGCACGTGAGCGACGTGAACGAACTCGCGCTCCTTCTCGCCCCGCCGGGCGGCCGTCTGGCCGTGGACTGCCACACCGCCTCGTGGGATCTGGCGAGTGCGGCCGGGGCGAGGGTCAGGCGGGCGAGGTGTCGGGGCGGGCGTCGTACATGGCGCGGGCGGCGTCGATGTGCGTCAGATGCGTGATGCTCCACTCCAACAGGGGCGCGGCGGCTTCGCGGAGGGTCCTGCCCATCGGAGTGAGCTCGTAACTGACGTGCGGCGGCATGACGTTGCGGACGGTTCGGGTGAGGATCCCGTCGCGCTCCAGGCCGCGCAGGGTGACGGTGAGCATGCGCTGGCTGATTCCGTCGACGGCCCGCTTGAGTTCGGTGAAGCGGCGCGGCCCCTGGCTGAGGTTACGCACGATCAGCAGCGACCACTTGTCGCCGACGATGCCGAGCACTTCACGGGCCTGGCACGGATCCTCCGGCCGTGCCGACCGCGACTCGCCGCCCACTGCACTGCTCATGGTTACCTCCAGAGAACCGGGGCACCGAAATGTGCCTTATTGATCGAGGTGCGGCAGGTGCAGCACGATGAACTCGGTTCCTGAAGAGTACCGAGGCACGAACAGGAACCGTGATGCTTCCGCGCCTCCACGCCCCGAAGAGGAAAAAACTCCCCTGATGTCTACTTTTCTGCTGGTACACGGCGCCTGGCACAACGGCCAGTGCTGGGAGCGGGTCGTCCCGCTGCTGGAATCGGCCGGACACCGCGTGTTCGCGCCCTCACTGACGGGCTACGGCGACAAGGCACACCTGCTCGGTCCCCAGGTGGGGCTCGACACGCACGTCGCAGACGTCGTGAAGCTGATCCACGAGGAGAACCTGACCGAGGTGGTGCTCGTGGGTCACAGCTACGCGGGGCTGGTCGTCTCGTCCGTGGCCAACGAGGTACCGGAACGAATCGCGCACCTGGTGTACCTGGACGCGATGGTCCCGGAGCACGGCGAGACCGCCGTCGACGTGCAGCCCATGACCCAGAACCTGATCGACCTGGCCGCCAAGTCCGACAACAGCTGGCGCATCCCGCCGCTGCCCGAGATGCCACCGCCCTTCGGCCTGTTCGGAGTCACCGACCCGGCGGATGTCGCGTGGCTGCGCGCGACGCTCTCCGACCAGTCCGTGCGCTGCCTGCAGCAGCCGGTCCGGCTGGACAACCCCGCCGTGGACTCCATTCCGCGCACGCACATCCACTGCGTCGGCGCAGAGCCGGAAGGCATCGTGCGGCGGCCCGTCCCCGCCACTCAACCCAACGGCTCCCCAGCACAGGTACGGGAACTGCCGACCGGGCACGACTGCATGATCACCATGCCGGCGGACCTGAGCGAACTGCTGCTTGAAACCACCCTTCGGTAGCATCCGGACCGCGACCGCGACGGCAACCGCAACCGCGGCAGCGACGCGGGCCGACACGGCTCCACCGACCAGCACTGTCAGCCGACAGGACGGCCCGCCCGACCGGCCCTACCCCCGCTGACGGCTGTTCCGGTTCTCCGAACCCCGGCACTTGCATCGGATGCATGTCGTCCCGATTCCCCGGGAAACGCACGGGGTGCCGGTAGCGGCCGTCGTCACCAGCCGTGCACGCCCCTTGGCTCTCTTGCGCACCAGCCTGTCGCGGTGGACGGAATCACACCCTTGGCGGGACGGCGAACGGGTCGTACCCCTCGGGCATGAAACAGCCGTAGTCCTGCAGTGGCTGCGGATCGTTCAGCACGATGCGCTTCGACTCGCCCGCAGGTGAGAGTCCGTCTGGGCGGTCCAGAACTCGTTGGCCCGGGAGTCCGGCGGACGCTGGTGCGTCGGCTGCGAGTCGACCGAAGCGGTCCAGCAGAGCCCACACAGCGTCGTAGACATCACGGATTTCCTCGGCTGCCCTCTCCTCGGTGATTTCGGGGGAGGCTTCGCGGTACGCCGCGCGGGCCGAAGCGACAAAGCGCTCCGGATCGACGATCACCACGTCCTGGCGCATCCGAACGCTGACCGTCATACCCGGCGTCGGGGCCGGCATCTCATCCACCGGCCCACGGTACTGCGTCGGAAGCGCGACTGCCGAGGGATCCCTGGCGCAGGACACAACGACAGCAGAGCCCGGACCGCGCGTCGCGGTCCGGGCTCTGCCCCGTGCGGTGCCGCCCTGCTGCGGCGGTGCGTCAGCTCTGTGCGGTGTCGTCGTCCGACTGCCCGGCGCTCTCACCTGCGCCTGCCTTCTCGCGCATCTTGCGCAGCAGCTCCGCCTTCTGGTCGGCTGCACCCTGGCGATCGAGGTTGCGGTGCGGA
Organism: Streptomyces sp. NPDC002884; assembly: GCF_040295245.1. Taxonomy (NCBI): domain Bacteria; kingdom Bacillati; phylum Actinomycetota; class Actinomycetes; order Kitasatosporales; family Streptomycetaceae; genus Streptomyces; species Streptomyces sp. NPDC002884. The sequence continues at coordinate 43,704 of NZ_JBEOVB010000022.1, forward strand.
CCGTTGTTCTGCCGTTCGGCGCGGGACAGCTTCTTGCGCTGGCCGCCGCCCATGCCCACGGGGTTGTTGATGTTCTTGCTCACGGTCATGGGTTCTCCCGGTAATGATGTGAAGTGATCTACGGATTATCGGTGGGGTGGGCGGGCGGTGACGTCGAAGGACGTCAGCAGGGGCCCATCAAGCCCTCACTCGTAAACCGGCGTCTGGAAGAACATGACAAAGACGTTACCCGGTTCCGCTGGCCCCGCACACCAACCTTTTCGCCGCCCCGGCGTCGGCCGGGTCTTCGGCGAGCCCCTGGGGTCAGCCGTTTCCTTCCGCGTTCCGGGTCTCCATTATCCGCTGGATGTCATGGGCGGCCGGATCTCGGGCAGGCCACCGTCGCGGTCCGCTGGGCCGCCCCCGGCTTCGCGGGGCTGCCTGGTTCATGATCTCGGGGTCGGCGGGGCTGGCCCAGGTGTCGCGGCCGAGAGTGAGGGGGCCGACGAGGGGGTGGCGGTAACGGCGAGGTAGGGCCGTCGGCCCCGGATCAAGCAGCCGCTGGGCCACTGCCGACCGGCAGGGTCTTTCGGTCGTGTTCGACGAGATCTGCGCCGAGCTGTGCCACGACGGACAGCGCCCTCCAGCGCGACCGCCCCCCCAGCGCGGACCGCCTGCCTGCTCGACCGCCGTCGGCATCACCCCCGCCGACGTCGCCGTCCTGAAGAACCACCGAGCGAAGGCCGTACGCTTCAGCACGCTCGACGCCATCTGCCGCCCCCTCGGCTGCCGACCGGGCGATGTCCTGCGCCGGGTGCCCGACGAGGGTGAGTCGGACGGCTGATGACGGGGGAGCGGCGCCGGCTGGGGACGCCGGCTGGTGGGCCCCACGATCGTGGAGCCCACCGCGCTCACTGCGTATCCGTCGACGGCACTCTCGAACCGATGACCGGCTGATCCGAGGGAACCCGCCTATACGGCCTCCCGTATCCGCGGGAAGTGGCAGGCGGCCCCGTCCCCGTCGAGCGGGGGCACCTCATGGGCGCACCTTTTGCGGTCCTCCTCGCCCAGGCGTTCGTGGAGTGGGCAGCGGGCCCGGAACCGGCAGCCGTCGTACCGTCGCGTCGGGCTCGGCGGGTCCCCGGCGAGCAGGATCCGCGACCGCTGCTGTTCCCGTTCGCGTACCGGATCCGGCAGGGGCACGGCGGAGAGGAGGGCTTGGGTGTAGGGATGCCGGGGCCGCTCGAACACCTCGTCGACCGGGCCGGCCTCGACCGTGCGCCCGAGGTAGACCACGCTCACGCGGTCGGCGATGTTCCGTACGACGGACAGGTCGTGCGAGACGAAGAGGTAGGCGAGCCCCAGCTCCTCCTTGAGGCGTTGCAGCAGCTTGAGCACCCCCGCCTGGACCGAGACGTCCAGCGCCGAGACCGGTTCGTCGAGGACGAGCAGTTCGGGCTCCACCGACAGGGCGCGGGCGATGCCGATGCGCTGGCGCTGGCCTCCGGAGAATTCGTGCGGGAAGCGTTCCGCGTGCGCCGGGTCAAGGCCGACCTGGCGCAGCAGCTCCGGGACACGGCGGGCCACGGTGGCCCGGTCGGCGCCCTGGGTACGCAGCGGCTCGGCGACGATGTCCCCCACGGGCATGCGCGGGTCGAGAGAGGCCATCGGATCCTGGAAGACGATCTGAACGCGTCGGCGCAGGGCCTTCGCGTCGGCCTTGCCGAGGCTGCCGAGGTCCTGGCCGAACAGTTCGATCGATCCGCCCTCCGGCTCGGCCAGTTCAAGCAGTTCGAAGAGCGTGGTCGACTTGCCGGAGCCCGACTCGCCGACGAGACCGAGCGTTTCGCCCCGATGGATGTCGAGGTCGACGCCATCGACGGCGTACACCGTGCCGATCCGGCGCTTGAAGACCGTGCCCTTGACGAGCGGGAAGGTCCTGGTGAGTCCGCGCACCTTCAAAACCCGCTCTCCGATGGGAGGTTGGGGTGCGCGCGGTGCGTCGATCCGGGGCACGGCCGCCAACAGCGCTCTCGTGTAAGGATCCTGGGGGCGCTCGAAGACCTCGACGGCCGTGCCGGCCTCGACGACCCGTCCTTCGTGCATCACGGCCACCCGGTCGGCCGTCCCGGCGATCACGCCGAGGTCGTGGCTGACCAGCAGCATCGCGGCCCCGGTCGCGAGCCGCGCGGTGTGCAGGACGTCGAGCACCTGGGCCTGGATGGTGACATCGAGGGCGGTGGTGGGCTCGTCGGCGAGGATGACGTCGGGGTCGTTGGCCATCGCCATGGCGATCATCGCGCGCTGGCGCATGCCGCCGGAGAACTCGTGAGGGAACGCCCGTGCGCGCAGGGAGGGTTCGGGGATCCCGACGAGGTCGAGCAGTTCGACCGCATGCTTCAGGGCCTGTTCGGGGGACACGTCCTGGTGGGCGCGTACGGCCTCGGCGATCTGGTCGCCGATCCGGTAGACGGGCGTGAACGCGGACAGCGGGTCCTGGAACACCATGGAGACGCGGCTGCCGCGAATCCGCGTGAGCTGTCGCTCGGGGGCGCCGACGAGTTCCTGCCCGTCGAGCCGTACGGACCCGCGTACCACCGCGTTTCCCGGGAGCAGTCCGAGCACGGCGAGCGCGGTCGCGGACTTGCCGGAGCCCGACTCGCCGACCAGGCCGAGGACTTCGCCGCGTTCGAGGGTGAGGCTGACGCCTCGTACGGCGGGCCGTCCGTCGAAGTCGACGTCCAGATCGGTCACTTGGAGTATCGGGCTCACCGGGAGGCCCCTTTCGAGGTGGGGTCCAGCGCGTCCCGCAGCCCGTCGCCCACGAGGTTCACCGCCAGCACGAACACGACCAGCAGGCCGGCCGCGAAGAAGAACATCCAGGGGTACGTGACGGCCGCGCCCGTCCCGTCGGCGATCAGCGTGCCGAGCGACACGTCGGGCGGTTGTACGCCGAAGCCGAAGTACGACAGCGCGGTCTCGCTCATCACGGCGCCGCCGACCTGGATGGTCGCGTCGATGATGAGGAAGGACGCGACGTTCGGCAGGACGTGCCGCCAGATGATCCGGAAGGGGCCGACGCCCATGTACCTCGCGGCGCGGACGAATTCACGTTCCTTCAGGGAGAGGGTCATGGACCGTACGACCCGGGCGGTGATCATCCAGGCGAAGAGTCCGAGCAGCCCGACGAGGGCGAACCAGCCGCTGGAGTTCAGCCGGGGCGAGATGATCGCGATGATGAGGAACGACGGGAAGACCAGCAGCAGATCGACGAAGAACATGAGGAGCCGGTCGGTCCACCCGCCGAAGTATCCGGCGCAGGCTCCGACGAGCGAGGCGAAGCCGGTCGACAGCACGGCGACGAGCAACCCGATGATCAGCGATTTCTGCAGCCCGCGCACGGTCTGCGCGAACACGTCCTGCCCGATCCGGTTCGTCCCCCACCAGTGGTCGGCGCCGGGTGCGGCCCGCAGTGCGGTGTAGTCGATGTGGCTGTACGACCATCTGGTGACGTACGGCCCGGCGAAGGCCAGCAGGAACAGCAGCACGAGGGCGACGGCTCCGGCGAGGGCGGTGCGGTTGCGCAGGAAACGGCGCAGGACGACGCCGGCGCGGCCGGCGGGCGGGGCCGCGACGGGCGCCTCTTCGGCGATGACGGTCGTGGTCATGACGCCTGCCGGATGCGCGGGTCGAGCGCGGCGTGCAGGACGTCGGCGAGGAAACCGGAGAGCAGCACGGTGACGGCGGCGAAGAGGTTCACCGCGACGACCGAGTTCACGTCGTTCTTGCCGATCGACGCGACGAACCATTCCCCCATGCCGTGCCAGCCGAAGATCGTCTCCGTGAAGATGGCGCCGGTGAACAGTGCGAGGAAGCCGTACGAGAAGTAGGTCGACATGGGGATGAGGGCCGTACGCAGTCCGTGCTTGAGGAAGACCGTCCGCCGGGGGAGGCCCTTGGCCCGCGCGGTGCGCAGATAGTCCGAGCCGAGGACGTCGAGCATCGTGTTGCGCTGGTAGCGGCTGTAGCTCGCGACGGAGAAGAGGGCGACGGAGAGGGTGGGCAGGAGCAGGTGCACGCTCCGGTCCTCGAGCACGGTCCAGAAGCCGCCGGTCATACCGGGGCTCTTCTCTCCCGTGAACTGGATCAGATCCGTGCCGGTTGTCTGGTTGAACCAGATCGCGCCGGTCTTGAGCAGGATCGCCAGCAGGAACACGGGAGTCGAGAGCAGCGCGAAGGACGCGAGGGTGACCGCCCGGTCGCTGAACCGGTACTGCCGTACGGCCGTCCAGGCCCCGACGAGCACGCCCGCGACGGTCCCGAACACCGTGCCGGCGAGCAGCAGCCGCAGGCTGACGCCGAGTCGGCGGCCGAACTCGGCGTTGACGGAGGCGCCGTCGATGGTCTCGCCGAGGTCGCCGTGTGCCGCGTGCCCGAGCCAGCGCAGGAAGCGGTTCAGGAGGGGCGTGCGGTCGTTGACGCCGATCTCGTCGAGATGGTGGTTCACCGAGGCCACGGGGATGGGCGGCTGCCGGCCGGCGTAGTACTCGCGCGGGTGCAGCGCGAACGAGGCCAGCAGGTAGGAGAAGCAGACGGCGGCCAGGAGCAACAGGGCGTAGTAGCCGAGTCGTTTGGCCAGGTAGACAGGCACAGGAGAAATGGTCCAGGCCTCTTGTTGCCGCATCGTGAAGAGAACATGTCAGATGTCCAGGAGGCCTCCCTCGTAGGCCGTAGGCCGTTCTACGTTCGGTGCGTCCACCGATGACCACCGGCCTCATGAAGGACACCGACATGCGACAGACCTCCGCCGCAGCCTGGATCGCCGCCACCGCGGCCACCACGCTGCTGGTGACCGGCTGCGGCTCCTCCGGCGACGGCAAACCCGTCGCGCAGAAGAGCGCGGCCCCGGCCGGCAGCCAGGAGATCAACGCCCGTCCGCTGAGCGACATCAAGCAGGGCGGCACCCTCAAACTGGCGATCTCGCAGTGGATCGCGGACTACAACCGCTACACCGCCAACGGCAACCAGGGCGACGCGGCGGACATCAACGAGCTGGTGGAGCCCAGGCTGTTCTGGGCGGACGCCCAGGGCGAGTCCCGCCCCGACACGGACTTCCTGCTCTCCGCCTCGGTGACCTCCACCAGTCCGCAGACGGTCGTCTACAAGCTCAACCCCAAGGCGAAGTGGTCCGACGGAAAGGCCATCGGCTGGAGGGACTTCGAGGCCCTGTGGAAGGCGAACAACGGCACGAACAAGGCGTACGAGGCCGCCGACACCTCCGGCTACGAACAGATCGGCAAGGTCGAACAGGGCGCCGACGCGCACCAGGTCGAGGTCACCTTCTCCACGCCGTACGCCGACTGGCGGCACTTGTTCAACCCGCTGCTGCCGGCCGCCGGGATCGACACCCCGGACAAGTTCAACAAGGGCTGGACGCAGCAGATCCCGATCACCGCGAACGCCTTCAAGATCTCCTCGTACGACAAGACGGCCCAGACCATCACGGCGGTCCCGGACCCCAACTGGTGGGGTACGAAACCCAAGTTGGACTCGATCGTCTTCCGCGCCCTGGACTACACCGCCTGGACGGACGCCTACCTCAACAAGGAGATCGACTACGCCTCCGCACTCCTGCCCGAGGACTACAAGCGGCTGTACAAGGCGGCCGGCACCGACATCCGCGTCGGCGCCCGCTGGGACGAGGTGCACATCGAGTTCAACGGCGCGCGCGGCCCGCTCAAGGACGTCCGCGTCCGCCAGGCCCTCCAGCACGCCATCGACCGCAAGTCCATCGCCACCACCTTCGGCAAGGACCTCCCCGTCCAATTGAAGCCGTACGGCAGCCACTTCTTCATGCCGAACCAGGCCGGCTACCAGGACAACTCCGGTACGTACGGCACGTACGACCTGAAGAAGGCGGGCGAACTGCTGGACGCGGCCGGCTGGAAGCTCCAGGGCGGTGAGCGGGTCAAGAGCGGCAAGCAGCTCACCCTCGGCTACACGCTCAGCGCGGGCTCCACCTCGGCACAGGTGGACCAGTCGGAGCTGGTGCAGGCGCAGTTGGCCCAGATCGGGGTCAAGCTGAACATCGTGAAGGTGCCGGCGAACGACTACTTCTCCAAGTACGTCACGATCGGCAACTTCGACCTGACGAGCTTCCGCTGGGTCGACCAGACGTTCCGCTCCCAGGCATACCCGATCTACCGCGAGCCGTCCGGCAAGAACCTGTACCAGAACTACGGCTCGGTCGGCTCCCCGGAGATCGACGCCCTGCTGAAGAAGGCCACCGAGACGACGGACAGCACCGAGGCGAACAAGCTCTACAACGAAGCCGACGCCAAGATCTGGGCACTGGGCCACTCCATCCCGGTCTACCAGCGCCCCCAGGTCCTCGCGGTCCGCTCGGATCTCGCCAACTACGGCGCAAGCGGCCTCGCGGACGTCGACTACACGAAGGTCGGCTGGCTGAACAAGTGACTCCGGCCAAGGCCCCTGGACGGACCCTCGACGAGCGCCTGCGCTCGTGACCGGCGACCGGCAGCCGGGATTGCTGGCGCAGCGCTCAGTCCGCCGAGGGGCCGGCCCCGGTGTCCCGGCGTACCTTCTGCCGGATGCGGGTGTCCCGGTCGTGTTCGTGGTGCTCCAGCATGCGCAGCCGGGCGGACTCGGTGTCACCCGCACGGATCGCCTCGGTGATCGCCCGGTGCTCGGCGAGGGTCGCGTCGAAGGTGTCGTCGACCGTGCTGGTCCGCCACGGCGCACTGGTCTTCACCTGGGCGTCGACGGTGTGCAACAGGGACGAGACGGTGCTGTTGTGGGCGGCGGCGCGTACCGAGTCGTGCCACTCATTGAGGCTCCGGCGGATCTCCCCGGGGTCGTCCAGGGTTCCGGCGTGTTCCAGCAGGGCGTCGAGCCGGGCCAGGTCCACCGGGCTGCGCCGGGCCGCCGCCGACGAGGCGAGGAGGGCGTCCAACACGGCACGCAGCTCGAAGAGTTCCAGCATCTCCTCGTCGGAGCGCCGCCGGACGGCGAACCCGCGACGGGTGCTCACCAGGAGCCCGTCGCGCTCCAGCAGGGCAAGGGCCTCGCGGACCGGCGTGCGTGAGACCGCGAACTCCTCGCTCAGCGCGAGCGGGACCAGGGAGGCGTCCTGCGGGTACCGGCCGGAGGTGAGCCGGTGCCGTAGCTCGTCGTAGATCGTGTCCCGTGTGCTCTTCATCGGTTTCCTCGTCGCGGAGCGGCCCGTGGAATCTCTTTGCTCCACGGGCGGTCCGCGAACTCCCTTCTCTCGTCGCGGGCCGGTCCGCGAGACGTCTCGCGGGCCGCTCCGGATCATGCCCGATGCACGGGCCCAGGTCAGCCCCGACCCTCAGGCGGCCCGCCCCGGCGGCCGGGGTCCCGCGGGCCGACGGTCAGCGGCAGGGCCGGGTCTGAGCGCCACTGCGCGAGCGAGCCGTCGTAGAGCAGCACGTCGTCGATGCCGATCTCATGGAGCGCCAGCGCCAGGCCCGCCGCGTTGATCGCGCCGCCGCAGTAGAGGACCGTGCCGTCGCCGGACCGCACCCCGTGGGACCGCGCGAGGCGTGCGGTCCGTTCACGGGAGAGGGTGTTGTCCGAGCCGAGGAGATCGGCGTACGGCAGGCTGGACGTGCGCGGGATGTGTCCGGAGCGGGGCCGGTCGTGGTCGCCGAGGTACTCGGAGCGGCGCAGGGCGCACACCGCCGGAGTGGTATCGCGGCCATCGGCGATCCGTTTCATCCGCTCCAGGTCCACGAAGCCCTCGCGGACCGGACGCGCGACGACGTCCCCGGGAGCGGGGGTGGGCTCGCGGCCGTCGGTGACGGACAGCCCGGCCGCCTCCCAGGCGGTGAGGCCGCCGTTGAGGACGTGGACACGGGCGATGCCTGCCGTGCGCAGCACCCACCACACCCGTGCGGCCCAGGCTCCCGTCAGCCGGTCGTAGACGACCACGGTCGACTCCTCGCGGATACCGAGGCCGCGCGCGTACGCCTCGATCCGGGAGGCCGACGGGCAGGTGAAGGGGAAGGGGGCGTCGGGCTCGGAGAGGCCCGCGACGAGGTCGGCGAAGTGGGCGCCCGGCAGGCGGCGTTCGGTGTGGAGTCCGAGCCCGCTGACGAAGACCGTGCCGCCGTCGGGGCCGGTGCGCCGGTCCACGGTGGCATCGAGGACGATCACCTCCCCGAGCCGGTCGCGCAGCCAGTCGACGCCGACGAGGACATCGGTCCCGTACGCCGTGCCCGCTTGCGGCGTCATGTCCGCTCCCGGGCGTGCGACGCGGCGCGGTTGCGCCACTCACCGCGCTGCGGACGGGCGAGACCCAGGTTCTCGCGCAAGGTGGTGCCCCTGTGGTCGGTGCGGACGAGACCGCGGCGGCGCAGTTCGGGGACGACGTGGGCGGCGAACTCCTCGAAAGCGGTGGGCACATGGGTGGCCTGGATCATGAAGCCGTCGGCCGCGCCGCTGTCCAGCCACAGTTCCATGGTGTCGGCGATGTCCGAGGGGGAGCCGATCATGTCGCCCTCGGTGCGCGCCCCGTACCAGCGGCCGATCTCGCGCACGGTGAGCTTCTCCCGCTCGGCGAACTCCACGACCTCGCGGTAGTGGCCCTCGACCCCGACCTCGTCGAGTGAGGGCAGGGGACCGTCGAGGTCGTACCGGGTGAGGTCGACGTTGACGTGGTAGGCGAGTCGGGACAGGCCGGCCTCGGGGTGGACGAGGTCGGTGAACGCCTCGTGCTTGGCCAGGGCGTCGCGGAGATCGGTGCCCACCACCGTGGTCGCGGCCGGCAGGATCTTGAGCTGGTCCGGATCGCGGCCCCGGGCGGCGGCCCGGGCCTTGACGTCGGCGTAGAAGGCGACAGCGGAATCCAGCGACTCATGGCTGCAGAAGACGACGTCCGCCCAGCGGGCCGCGAAGTCCCGGCCGGCCGGGGAGGCGCCGGCCTGGATGATCACCGGATAGCCCTGAGGCGGACGCGGCACGCTCAACGGCCCCCGGACCGTGAAGTGTTCGCCCCGGTGGTCCACCGGTTCCACGGCGTCGGGACGGCCGAAGAGCCCGCTCTCCTTGTCGGCGACGATCGCGTCGTCGGCCCAGCTGTCCCAGAGCCTGGCGGTGACTTCGAGGAACTCCTCGGCGCGGGCGTAGCGCTCCTTCCGTTCGGGCAGCCGGTCCTGGCCGAAGTTCTGGGCCTCGGCGTCCTGGAAGCTGGTGACCACGTTCCACCCGGCGCGTCCGCCGAGCAGGTGGTCGAGCGTGGCCATGCCACGGGCGACGTGGAAGGGCTCCTGGTAGCCGGTCGAGACGGTGGCGGCGACCCCCAGGCGCCGGGTGGCGGCGGCCATCAGGGTGATGACGGGCACCGGGTCGAGGCGCGGTGTGCCGACGCCCCAGGTCACGGCCGGGTCGAAGGAGTCGCCGAGGCTCCTGGGCACCGCGAGCGAGTCGGGCACGAAGGCAAGGTCGAATCCGGCGTCCTCCAGGACCCGGGCGATGTGCGTGTAGTGGGCGGCGGTCAGGAAACCGTCTCCCGCGTCGGGGTGCCGCCAGCCGACGGTGCCCTGCGGTCCGGCGTTCAGGAAGGCCGCCAGGTGCATGCGCGGTGGGGCGGCCGGCTCTTCGGACGCCGGCTCGGTGAAGGCGGTTTCGGTGAAGGCGGGTTCGTCAGGGCTCGGCGTTTCGGTGGTGCTCAAGGGATGCTCCAGGAGTCGTGCGGTGGTGCCGGACGCCTGCGGCGGCGTCAGAGGCCGAGCAGGGAGAGCTCGTCCAGCAGCGCGACCGCGAAGGAGCCGGTTCCGGTGGTACGGGCGCCGGCCCGCTCGGCCGCCGTGGCGAAGGCCACGTGGGCGACCGCGGTGGCGGTGAGAGCGTCGGGTACGACCGCGAGGGCGCCGGCGATCAGAGCGCCGAGGCTGCATCCGGCCCCGGTGACCTGGGTGAGCCGGGCGTCGCCGCCGGGGACGGCGACCGTGCGGGTGCCGTCGGTGAGATAGTCGGTGGGGCCGCTGACCGCGACCACGGCGCCGGTTCGCCGGGCGAGTTCCTCGACGGCGCCTATCGCGTCCGCGGAGGAGAGAGTGGTCTCGACGCCCTTGCCGGTGCTGTCGCCGCCGGCGAGCGCGACGAGTTCGCTGGCGTTGCCGCGGATCACCGTGGGCCGGTGGTCGAGCAGAGCCTTCACCGACGCGTCGTACTCGGTGGCGCCCGCGCCGGCCGCGACCGGGTCCAGCACCCAGGGCGTACCGGCCTCGTGCGCGGTGCGCGCCGCGTCGAAGAGAGGCTCGGCGGGGTTGCTGATCAGCGCCGCCGTATTGATCCACACCGCGCCCGCGCCGGCGGGGAAGACCCGGGGGAAGTCGGCCGCCGCCCCGATGGCGGGACCGGCGCCGACGGCCAGCAGGACGTTCGCGCTCAGGTTGGCGGCGACGTAGTTGGTCAGACCGTAGACGAACGGCGAACCGGATCGGATGGCGGCGAAGCCGTCGGCGATCGCGGGGCTCTCCCAGGTGAGTTCTTCCATGGCGGTGTGTCTCCGGGGCTCGGACGAGGTGGCGGGGATCGGCCGGAGCCGACTGCATGCAACTGTATGCAGCACATCGGGCAGCCGCGCCGCCCCCGGACCTTCTTTCACACAGCCGCAATATCCGGCCCCCGCCGGACCTGCCACGGCGGGACGGCCGAACATCCATTCTCTTGCCGATCCAGGGTGACACCGGTTCACCTGGTTGGCCTGTCCCGGCGCCAACACCTCAGTGCCGCAAGCGCAGTGGGAGCACGGCGGCGGCTTCGACGAGGACTTCGGCACCGCCTGGGGCTGCGAGGACCTCGAACTGGGCTTGCGTTGGCGGGAGTCGGGGACGCGGATGCTGCTCGCCGACGCCGCGCCCGGCGTACGCCTGACCCACGAACGGGCCGACCGCTGGGAACAGCACACGGTCGATCTCGCCCGCTGCACCGACGAACACCCGCTCGCCGCGGCCCGCGCCCTCACCGTACCGCTCGGCCTCTCGGGCAACGCCGGCCGGTACGTTGAGACGGTCCGCACGCTGGAAGGGAGCGACCGTACATGACGACCACCCCGTCAGGACCCGACCCACTGCCCCCGTCCTCCCGCCAGGACTGGTGCTGGCAGTGGATGCGCAGCTACACCGTCGACTCCGTGCCCGTCGAGGCGTCGGAGACCCTGCTGCTGCGCGGCCCCCTCGACACCGGCGCGCTGCGCGACACGCTCGCCGGTATCGAGACCCGGCACGAGGCCCTGCGGCTGCGATTGCTCGGCCCGCCGGGACCCGATCCGTCGGCCGCGTGGCCCGGGCAGACCCTGCGGCCGGATCCCGGTCCGCTGACCGTCGTCGCGGTGGACGGGGAGCCGGAGGCCGAGGCGGTCCGCGTCCTCGCCCGGCCCCTCGACCTCACCGACCGGATGACGCGCGCCACCCTGCTCCGCCTCGGCCCGCAGGAACACGTCCTGGTGATGCAGTTCCACCACCTGGTCGTCGACGGCGCCTGCCACGCGCTCTTCCGCGACCTCCTCGCCGAGGGCTATGCCCAGCGTGTGCGGCGCGTGCCGCGCGTGCGGCGTGAGCCCGAGCCCGCGGGCGGCGACGCCGAGGCGGGCGGCCGTCGCGGCACGCCGGAGAGCTACATCGCGCTGATCGCCCGGGAGCGGACGCCGGACGCTCGCCGGGCGACGGCCGAGCGGGCGGACGCCCTGGCCCGGACCCTGCGCGCCCACGGCTCCGGTGACCCCCTGCCCGGCGACACCGACGCCGTCGACGCCGACACCGTCTTCGCCTCCGTGCCGCTCGGCGTGCCGCCGGACCGGACCCGTCTGCTGCTGCGCGGGTCGAGGGCCGAGCGGGTCACCCTGCACACCGTGCTCCTCGCCGCCCTCGCCCGCGCCGTAGCCGAGGAGTTCGGCCGCGACCGGCTTGTCGGCTCGGTCTACCACCACGGCCGCACCACGCCGGCCGCGCAGGAGACCCTCGGTCTGTTCAGCAACGTCGTGTCGGCCCCGCTGGACGTGCGGCCCGCCCCGCTGCCCGACTTCCTGCGTGCGGTCCACGACCGGGTGCAGAGCGCCGCGCGGGACGTCGACCTGCCGTTCACCGCGGTCGCCGAACGCGTCCTGCCCCGCCCCGCCGACGGGGGCGCCTACTGCCGCAGCGCGCTCGCCCACCTGGAACTGCGGCTGACCGGCGTGACCGGCTGGATCCCCGTCGACCAGCATCGTGCCCCCGCCTTCCCGGGGGAGCTGAGGGCGACCCCGCTCGCCGTCGAGGCGCCGTACGACCCGCCGTCCTTCAACAGGCCGGACCAGGCGCGCGCCTGCGCCGCCACCCTCTTCGCCACGCTGGACCTCGCCCACGGCGCCCTCGTCGGGGACCTCTGGTACGAGCGGCGCCACCATGACGGCGCGCGGATCGCCCGGGTCGCCGAACGCTACGGCGCGTTCCTCGCGGAGCTGACATCGGACCCGGCCCCAAGCCTGTCCCGCAGTACCCGACCCCGAGGCAGGGCATGAAGACGACCACCGGTCCCGAGCACCTGGCACTTCCGCCCTCCCGGACATCGATCTTCCGATCAGCCTCAGTCAAGGCTCAAGGAGCCAGAGTGAGGTCACCATGGTTGGACTTGGCGAGCGACCGCCCGATGACCATGCGCTGAATCTGGTTCGTGCCTTCGAAGATCTGGGTCAACTTGGCCTCACGCATGTACCGTTCGACCGGGAACTCACGCGTGTAGCCCACCCCGCCGAGGACCTGCACCGCATCAGTGGTGACACGCATCGCGTTGTCGGTCGCGACGAGTTTCGCCACCGAGGCCTCACGGCTGAACGGCAGTCCCGCGTCCTTCAGCCGGGCGGCATGGAGGGTCACAGCACGCGCTGAAAAGACCGCGGCCTCCATGTCGGCGAGCAGGAACGCGACTCCCTGGTGGTCGATGATGCGTGATCCGAACGTCTCCCGATCGCGTGCGTAGGCGATCGCGTGGTCGAGAGCGCCCTGGGCGAGACCGACCGCGACGGCCGCGATACCGAGACGTCCGGAATCCAGACTCGCGAGAGCGATACGCAGGCCGCCGCCCTCAGCACCGATACGCCGCTCGACCGGGACACGGACATCCCGGAGGACCATGGTCGCCGTCGTGGACCCGGTCAGGCCCATCTTCCGTTCGGGCACATCAGCGGCGAGGCCCTCGGTGTCAGCGGGGATCATGAAGCACGAGATACCCGTGCGGTCTTCCGAGGTGCGGGCCATGACCTTGTAGTAGTCCGCGTGGCCGCCGTGGGTCGTCCAGGCTTTCGCGCCGTTCAGGACGTAGTGATCGCCGTCCAGACGGGCCCGGGTCCGCAGCGCGGCCGGGTCCGAGCCGGCGTGCGGCTCCGAGAGACAGTAGGCACCCAGCAGTTCGCCACCGAGCATCGCGGGCAGCCACTCCCGCTTCTGCGCTTCGGTGCCCGTCGTCGCCAGGCCGAAGCACGACAGTACGTGTACGGAGACACCTACGCCGACTGTTGCCCACACGGACGCGATCTCTTCGACGACCTGCAAGTACACCTCGTAGGGCAGGCCGCTGCCGCCGTACGCCTCGGAGTACGGCAAACCGAGCAGGCCGGCGCGTCCGAGGAGCCTGAAGACATCGCGGGGGAATGCCCCGTTCGCCTCATCGGCATCCACTCGCGACGCGAGTTCATCGGCCGCCAGCTTCCGGACCAGCCTGATGAGGTCAAGGGACTCGTCGTTCGGTAACAGACGACGCGCGCTCATGGCACCTTCCAGCTGTCGGGGTGAAACATCGTTCGGAGACATCTGCGAGCCAAGGCACCGCAAGGCGCTCTTTGGACAGGCACTGACATGCTCGGGGGAGGCCGGCCGCCGCATCGGCCTCGGCGGTGGCGCGGGTGGTGTCCCCCGACCCGGACGGGATCATGTTCACGCGGTGGCGTCACAGGTGAGCACCACGCTTGGCGGCGTCGATACGAGCTGCCGGGTACGTGCAGGTTCGGCGCCGGCGAGCGGTACGCGACGCGAGAGATGTCTACGCGCTCGACGGTGGTGGCCGACTGCCGCACGTGTCCACGCTCCGCGCGCGTGCGCACCCACCCGTCCGCGCCGGTCACATCCCGGCGGAGCGGTGGCGGCACGATCAACCCGGCCAACGAGGAGAAGGCCATCGTCTTGCCGCAGGTTCACGCGCTCGCAGCGACCGTGCCACGCGTCACAGTGAACGACCCGCCGCCCGAAGTCTGCACCGTCGGCTTCGTCGCAATGGCCTGCTTCAAATGGTGCCGGACCACTTCCATCCGGTGGGGCGCCCTTTCCGGACCAGGACCCTCCACTGATTGCCGACCACACACCGGACTTGCATACCGGGTCGGCACCGCAAGCAGATGTTCCAAAGCCTCGGTGTCCGGCGGCTGTCCACTCCGGCGCGGGGTCGGGGACCACGGCAGTGGAGCGAGTAGAAGATACGGGCACCGGCTCGATTCGCGGCAGTTCGTCGACAACTTCGCACGCCGTTGAGATGCGGACCGGCTCCTGCTCACACATGGCCGGCCGAACCATGAACCGCTGAGACTCGACTCCAAGCCGTTGCGCTTCGCTGTGACAGGTGGCATCCCGCTCCCGAAGCAGCCGCAGCACCTCATCACAGCTCATCCGACCCACCTCTCGCGCAAGCTGATCAATCTGCTTACGGCAACGAGACGGGCATCACGCCGGACACGGGCGACCCGGCTAACCTCACCGAACGGGGAAACGCACCCGAGGTGGAGAACGTCCCGGGTCGGCCCGAGACCGACAGGCCGGACGCTGCCCGGCTGGCCACGGTCGCTGAACGGGGCGCTTTCCGGGCCTTGTTCGTCCCTTTCTTGAGGATACGCAGATCAAACTGCCGAGGGTGTTTGGACCTCGTGGCGATTACTGCCGCAGTTGCCCAGAGTGGTGGTCGAGTCGATCGAGCGTGCGGCTGGGACAGTCACGTTGTGCCTGCACCCCGCAGTGTCGACGCCGAGGAGCCGAAGACGCGGAGTGGTGTCGTGGCGTGTGCACGGCCGATGCGCGCGGGCTCGCCGACGCGTATGTCGAAGGAGAGTCTCGGCGGGGTCGAACTCGTGGTGCGCGGTCGAAGTGGCTCGATCCGCCGTGTCCGGCGAGGCGTTCGCCGAGCAGGTCCAGGGGCCGGCCGGCCCGCGACATCCGGTGGTACATGATCGTCAAGGGCGTGGATGCTCACACCGACGCCGTTCGGGTGGTTCTGCATGCCGAGCGGTGGCTCAAGGTGCGCCGCAACTGCACGGCAGCACCTTGCCGGAGCGGGATCGGGGGGACTCCTCAAGGGTTCACTCTCGCGCCAGTTCTGGCAAGCATGTTCGTGCACTACGCGTTCCATACCTGGTGGGACCGGGGCGTTGCTCACCGCCCAGTTCGAGTGCTGTACCGATCATGCGGTGGTGCACTGCGTCGGTGAGCGGCAGGCCGGACAAGGGTCGGCCGTGCTGGGGGGACCGGGGGATGAGGTCCGGCTGCGGCTGTATCCCGACGGGGCCGAGATCGTGTGCTGCCAGGACGACGGGGACGACGGGTGGCGCGGCTCATTGCCCTCGGCCGGCAAGAACGCCAGAAGAAGGTTCGGCGAGACTGTTCGAAGTCGGAAGCCGCATCGCCAGGTCGGCCTCGCCTTCCTGGGATTCGCCCGCCGGATGAAACCCGTTCGTGGCGGGCGGGCAAGATCTCACGATCGTCGGCCTTTACGCCGGTCAGCGCGAAGGTGGCGGCAGTCAGCGCAGAGTGCACAGCAGGTGCAGGTGCAGGACCCAGAAGTGCATAGAGTGCGGCGTGGAGGGAGTCCAGGTCAGGCGTCACAGCCGGCCTTTGGACTCCTTCGCTTCATCTCATGCGGGCCGGCGAGCCCTTGGCATCATTGATCCAGTTGGACCGGGAGTTCACACGTGAGGCCTCAGACCACCGACGTGCGCAAGATCGCCGAACCGCGCCGGACGGCTGACCAGTGCAGAACCGGCCACTGCGCCCCGACCGTGCCAGCCACCATGCACGCGTCCGCCCCGTCCCTGCCCGACCAGCACGACCACCCCGCCCTGCGCGCCGCGCTCGCCGCTGCCGTCGAGGACACCATCATCTACGACCTGGACGGCATCGGCCGCCAGTACGCCGCCCTGTGCGACGAACTGCCCGGCATCGTCGTCCGGTTCGCGATGAAGGCCTGCCCGGTGGACGAGGTGCTCGGCCACCTCGCCCGGCTCGGCGCCGGCTTCGACGCGGCGAGCCCGCAGGAGATCGCCCAGGCGCTGCGCACCGGGGTGGCCCCCGGGCTGATCCACTACGGCAACACCGTCAAGTCCGACCGCAACATCGCCGAGGCCTACCGGCTCGGTGTGCGCGACTACGCCACGGACTGCCTGGAGGACATCGGCGCGATCGCCGAACACGCCCCCGGCTCCCGGGTGTTCTGCCGGATCGCGACCACCGGCGAGGGCGCGCTCTGGGGCCTCAGCCGCAAGTTCGGCTGCTCGCCCGAGGACGCCCCACGGGTGCTCTGCGCCGCCCGCACCGCCGGGCTGGTGCCCTCCGGCCTGTCCGTGCACGTCGGCTCCCAGCAGATGACCGCCGAGGCCTGGGGCGCGGCGATCGACTCGCTGGCGGCGGTCCTGGAGGCGCTCGGCCGGCGCGGCATCACCCCGGACCGGATCAACCTCGGCGGCGGACTGCCCGCCCTCGGCGTCCTCGACCGGCGCGGCCGGCCGCTGGAACCGCCGCTGGACAAGATGTTCGTGGTGATCCGCGAGGGCATGGAACGGCTGCGTGCCGTCAACGCCGCCCCGTTGGATTTCCTGCTGGAGCCCGGTCGCCACTTGGTCGCCGACCACGGCGCGATCCGCGCCCACGTGGCGCGGCTCACCTCCCGACACCGGCTCGACGGCACCCGTGAGGACTGGCTCTACCTGAGCTGCGGCAAGTTCAACGGTCTCTACGAGATGGACCAGTTGCAGTACCGCCTGGAGTTCCCCACCCATTCCGGCGGGCAGTTCGTCGACGCCATGGTGGCCGGCCCGACCTGCGACAGTGACGACGCGTACGCCCAGGAGGATGGCTTGGTACGGGTCCCGCGCGCGATCACCTCCGGTGACCCGGTGTGGGTCCACTCCTGCGGCGCGTACGCCGCCGCTTACGCCACCCGGGGATTCAACGGCTTCGCGCCGCTGCCGTACACCTGCGTCGGAGGCCCGGCTCTGGACGGAGGAGGGGCATGACCGACACCCGGATCCGGCTCCTCCAGGAGGAGGACTGGGACGAGGTGGTCGCGCTGGAGGAACGCGCCTACGCCGTGACCGGTCTGTCCGAGGGGCGGGAGGCGCTGCGCTCCCGGCAGCGCGCCTCGCCCTCGACCTGCTTCGTGCTGGAGCACGCGGGTGGCTTCGGAGGCTATCTGCTCGCATTGCCGTACCCGCTGTTCCGCTGCCCGGACCTGAGCCTGGCCGAGGAGGGCACGGCGCAGGAGAGCGACCGGGGGAGCAACCTGCACGCCCACGACCTGGTGATCGCCGAGCGGGCGCGCGGCCGGGGCATGGCCCGCCGGATGCAGCGGCATCTGGAGGAGACCGGGCGGGCGGCCCGCTACCGGACCCTCTCGCTGGTCGCCGTGCGCGGCTCCGAGGTGCTGTGGTCCCGGCTGGGCTACCGCGCCAGGCCCGAGATCGGGCTGCCCGCGAGCTACGGCTCCGAGGCGGTCTATATGGCGAAGCCACTGGAACCCGCTGTTACCGGTTTGACTCTCGGATCCTCTCCCGGAGCCGAAGTGGGCTGATGCAGATGTCCTCCGTACTCGACGAGTTCCACCGCTCTCAACCAGTCATCAGGGCACTGTTCTTCGTCTTCGGATTCCAGTACGCCACCTGGGTTTCCGGACACTCGCTGCAAAGTCACGAACGCGTTCTTCTTGCCCGGACAGGCCAGCCGCAGCAGCACAGCTGATCAACATGCCGGGGCCATCGCCAGTCTCGGCTCGCCACGGGCGACGAGCATTAACACACCAAGGTGGCCAGTAGTCGCCTCGGGCAGGGCCGTGGCGAAGGCCGTATGAAATGAATTTCGCCATGCATGCCCTGGCCCGCTCCCCTCACCTCGGACGACGCCGTGCCTGCGACCGCTTCGGCCACAGGCACGGGCGCGGCCAAGGATCTGTTCCGCACCCTCTGGGCCGCACGCTGCGGAGCTCCGTGAAGCTTGACGGCGACCAGCAGGCCTTCGGTCAACTCATCGATGGGGAGCCGGAGGAGCAGAGCCGACGCTCGTCAGTAGCGCCAGCGGACGGCCTCGATGACATCCGCATCCGTGTGCCTCGCGAACAGCTCCGCCTCTGCCCGCCGGACAGCCAGCACGGCTTCGTACAACGTGGGACCGAGCGCCTGCCGCAGCAGTGCGGACTTCTCGTACGCGTCGATCGCCTCCGGCAGGCTCGCCGGGAGGCGCTCGGCCGCGCCGAGGGCGGCGGGGTCGCCCTGGGTCTCGGGCGGGAGTGGCAGGCCGGCGTCCAGACCGGCGAGTCCGGCCGCCAGCACGCCGCCGATCTCCAGGTACGGGTTGGCGGCGGCGTCGAAGCACTTGAGCTCGGCGTTGGCCTGCCCGGCGGTGGAGCCGGTGATCAGGCGCAGCGCCGCCTCACGGTTCTCCAGGCCCCAGCAGCGGTAGGCCCCGGCAAAGCGGGAGGGGACCAGCCGCAGGTAGGAGGCGACGCTGGGCGCGCCGAGAGTGAGCAGGGCGGGCAGCTCGGCCAGTACACCCGCGAGGAACTGCTCGGCTTCGGGGTGCAGCCCGTGGGGGCCGAGGCCGCCGTGCCCAAGGTTCTGGCCCTGACGCCAGAGGCTGAGGTGCAGGTGGGCGCCGTTGCCGACCGAGCCTTCGGTGAAGACGGGCGCGTACGAGACCCGCAGGCCGTGACGAGCGGAGACGCCCCGGATGGTGTGGCGCACCAGCATCGTGGTGTCGGCCGCCTCGACCGGCCCCTCGGCGGCGACCGAGACCTCGAACTGCCCGGCGGCGTACTCGGGGTGGAGCTGGAGCACGGCCAACCCCTGGGCGGTGAGGGCGCGCAGTACCTCCCGCAGGTAGTCGGAGTGCTCGATGAAGCGGGCCATCCCGTACCCGGGCCCCACCGTCGCGGGGGCCCCGGCGGCGTCGGCCACCACCCACTCGACCTCGATCCCGGCCCGCACCGAAAGGCCGCGCCGCTCGACGGCCTCGGTGGCCTGGCGGGCGAATCGGCGCTGGCAGCCGGGGTGCGGGGTGCCGTCCTGGGTGTAGCGGTCGGCCGGGGCCCAGGCCCAGCCGGGCTGGGCGGCGAGCGGAGTGAGCCGGTCGAGGTCGGGGACGAGCCGAAGGTCGCCCACCGGGCCGGTACTCGAAGGCGCAACGGTGAAGGAGTCGTCCACCAGGGAGACGTCGAAGCAGGGTACGGCGCCGACGCCGTACGCGGCGGCGTGTTCGAGCTGGGCGAGCGGGACGGACTTCACCCGGGTCAGGCCGGCGTTGTCGACCCAGCCGAACACCACCCCGTCGATTCCGTCGGCGGCGAGCTGGGCTTCGGCCGCCCGGGCCTGGGCGGCCCGCTCAGCTCGGGGGTGCGTGGTGGCCATGGCGGCCATGCTGGTGTTCGCAGCAGCCGGTCCGCCAGCGGTCGGCGGGGAGTTCACTCGTCCGTGAACGGGTCGGAACCGGCCGGTGGCGGTGAGGCAGCCGCCGATCAGGTGGGACCGGTTCTGGATCCTGCGTAACTCGCGGCGGAGTGTGAGGCCGAGGTCGTCGGGTGTGTCGGAGACAGCGCGGGCCATTGCTCTGCGCACGAGTGACCAGACGCCGGCCTCCGCCGAGTCCAGGTCGGGCGCGTACGGCGGCGCCCGGACCGCGGTGAGCAGTCGCCGTGAAGCCGATCACTGGTAATAGGTAAATGAGAAAAGTATTTCGCTTGATGGGTGCACATACTGAAATCCGTAGCGGTCCGAACATGGATAGCACTCGCATGAGTGAAACCCGCCGAGACCGTTTGGCCTCGACGGTCATGACTGGGCTACCGTGATCCATGAGCGGACGGTTTACCCCATCGACAAGGAATTCAACCCGTCGGGGAGTACGGCACGGGATATCGAGAATTCCGGAAATGGGTGATTCCGCCTTCCCCGCTGTGCGTGCTCCGGGGTGCGCAGTGCCCTGGGTCCCCGTCATACATCTGCGTAGAGAAGTTGGAGCATCATGCCGCCCGTCGTTCCGCCGTTTCTGATCGGTCTCATCGTCGCGCCACTGGCCAAGCGTGTCCTCAAGCCGCTGTTGCGCGGTGTCGTCACGACGTCCGTCGGTCTTGTCATGGAGGTGAAGAAAGCGGCCCAAGAGGCCGGAGAGAACATCCACGACCTCGCGGTAGAGGTGGCTGCCGAGATGGTGGCGGCGCAGATCGCCGCTGGTGAGGGAGACCGGCCCACCGAGGGCGCAGCCTCGAACGGCGAGAAGGGCGAGGTCAGGACTCCGAAGATCCGCGCGACCGCCAGCGCCGCGAAGGCGCAGTGACGCCCTGATGCGCGGCCCGGCCCGCCGCCTGAGCGCGTTTTCCTGGCGATCTGGGAAGACGGGTCCTCGCGGCGGCCGGCCGTGGGCCTTTCGGCCGCACTTCCGCCCACTTTCGGACTTTCCGCTCCGTCGCAGTAATCCACCGTGCGCGAAATTCGCCGCGCCCGTTGACGGATTACCCGTGACCTCCGTAAACAGGTGATCGTACGCATGTCATCGCTACTGGGTGCCGCGGCCGGATTCCGCTCCGCGGAATTGGACGTGAGCCCGCGCTCGGTCACTCCGGGCCGCCAGCGCTGGGACGTCAAGCTGGTGCTCGGACGGCCACGGACGGCCGAGATCCTCGCCGCCGCGCTGCGCCGCATTCCCGGGATCACCGAGGCCCGGGTCAACCCGGTCACCGGTGGGGTGCTCGTCCGGCACGATGCGCGGCTGAACGCCACGGACGTCGGCCGGATCGTCCGCAGAGCCGTCACCCTGGTCGCGGAGGATCCGACCGGAGCGGAGCGCCCGGCACCGGCCCGCCCCCTCGCCGCACCGGCCCCGCGGGCGGACCGCGGCCTGGTCGTGCGACCGGTGCTCGCCGTCGGCGGCGGGGTCGCGGCTGGGGTCGCACTGATCAAGGGGTCGGCGCTGAGCAGGCAACTGGTGGCAGTGGGCGGGGTGGCCGCGCTGACCACGGCTGTCCTTCGCAAGGCCTGGCGCGGAACGGTCGACGTGTCCCAGGGAGCGGCCGGGCCCGGCGTCGAAGGCCACCCCCTGGTGGAGATCGTCGGACCGCACCGACGCCGTCTCTACGGGGCCGTTGCCCTGTCCATCGCCTGCCAGGCCTCGGAGATGGCGCTCGGTACCTTCCTCGGCTGGACCGGACTGGTCCTCATCAAGGGGCAAGCAGCTCCGCTGGTCCACCTCGGCCTGACCACCGCGTCCGCCCAACTACTCGGTCTGGCAGGGCTGATGACCGCCGCCTGTGCCGCCGTGGCGGGCCTCTCGTACGCCTCGAACCTCCAATGGCGCCGTCTCGGCCAGGACGTCGAGCACGACTGGCGCAACCGGACGTACGCCCACGTCCAGCACCTCGAACTACGGCACCTGGAAGGCGAGCGGACCACCCGGATCGCCGGCGCGCTCACTGACGACGTCCGTCAGCTGGGCACCTTCTTCGCCACCTCGGCCAACGACCTGCTGCAACTCGGCACCAGTCTGGCCCTCCTGGTGCCGCTGTTCCTGTTGCTGGCACCGCAGATCGCCTGGATCGCGTTCCTGCCCATCCCGGTCATCGCCTGGCTGTCGTTCCACTACCAGGACAAAGTCGCGGCCGACTACGCCGTCTCCGGCGAGCACCGGGCCAGGCTGCACAGTCAGTTGGTGAACACGCTGGAGGCCGGTGCCACCGTCAAGAGCTTCTGCACCGAGGATTACGAGGCCGAGCGCATCGACCGGCTGAGCGGGGAGGTCCAGGACAGCAGCCGGCGTACCGACCGGAGCACGATCCGCCACGCCGAGATCGTCCGGGTCTGCACGACCGGCTCGATGGCGGGAACCCTGCTGATCGGCGGCCGGGCGGTGCTCGACGGCAGCCTGCCGTTCGAGGTGTTCAGCCCGCTGATCGGGCTACCCCAGATGGTCATGCTGCGGATGAACCGGCTCGGCGGCATCGTCGACCAGTACCAGCGCACGATCACCGCCTACGACCGGGTCCAGCGGCTGCGCGCCCTCCCCGTCGAGACCGACGGCACCGGCGGACCGCTCGACGCCGAGAAGGCGCGCGGGGAGATCGTCCTCGACAAGGTGACCTTCGCCTACCCCGATCGGCCACCGGCGCTGGAGGACCTCTCGCTGACCATCCCCGCCGGGCGGGTCACCGCTCTCGTCGGCGCCACCGGCTCCGGCAAGACCACGATCGCCAAGCTGCTGATGCGATTCCAGAACGCGGACATCGGCAGCGTGCTGCTCGACGGGCGGGACGTGCGCGAGCTGTCGCGGCACGACCTGCGCCACGCGATCGGGTTCGTCGCCCAGGACCCCTTCCTCTTCGACGGCACCATCGCCGACAACATCCGTTACGGCAGCTTCGGAGTCTCGGACGAGGCCGTGACCGAGGCGGCCATGAAGGCCGAGGCACACACCTTCGTCGCGACGCTGCCGGATGGCTACGAAACGGTGATCGGCGAACGCGGTGCCGCGCTCTCCGGCGGCCAGCGACAGCGGATCGCGCTGGCACGCGCGATCCTCAAGGACGCGCCGGTCGTGATCCTCGACGAAGCCACTTCCGCCGTGGACAACGAGACCGAGGCCGCCATCCAGGCCGCGCTCCGCGTCTTCGCGGCCGACCGGACGATGCTGATCATCGCCCACCGGCTCTCCACGGTCCGCCACGCCGACCGGATCTACGTCATGGACAAGGGCGGCATCGTCGCCGAGCAGGGCACCCACGACGAACTTCTCGCCCAGCACGGACTCTACGCATCCCTCTGGCAACTCCAGGCCGGCGAACCCGCCGCCTGACCGCAGCAGCAGCCGCCCCCCGACCGACCGTGTGACGACACCACGGTCGGCGCGGTCCTGCGTGCCCCGCCACCACGCCTGCCCACACCTTCGGAGGTCCCCCCATGTCCCGTCGCGATGGTGACGCCCTTCCCCTGACAGCGGCCCAGCGCGAGATCTGGCTGGCCGAGCAGCGCTCCCGGACGCCGATTCCGGGCTATCGCGTTGGCGAGTGCCTGGAGATCCACGGGCCGGTGGACCGGGAGGTGTTCGAGAACGCGCTGCGCCGGGTGGTCGACGAGGTCGACGCCCTGCACGTGACCTTCGTCGACGACGGGGAGGGCCCGCGCCAGGTCCTCCGGGAGAGCTGGGACTGGGCGCCGGCCCACCTCGACCTCAGCGGAGAACCCGACCCCCGGGCGTCGGCCGTGGCATGGATGGAGCGGGATCTGCTGCGCCCGCTGGACCTCGCCCGTGACCCGCTGTTCGGCCACGCGCTGATCGAGGCGTCGCCGACGGAGTACCTCTGGTACCTGAACTACCACCACCTGGTGCTGGACGCGATCAGCAGCTCCATGCTCCGGCAGCGGGTCGGCGAGGTGTACTCGGCGCTGACCGAGGGCGGCGCCGTGCCGCCATGCCCGTTCGGCTCGCTGCGGGACCTGGTCGACAGTGACGCCGCCTACCGCGCCTCCACCGACTTCGCCGCCGACCGCGCCTACTGGACCGAGCGCTTCGCCGA
Organism: Streptomyces sp. NPDC002884; assembly: GCF_040295245.1. NCBI lineage: Bacteria > Bacillati > Actinomycetota > Actinomycetes > Kitasatosporales > Streptomycetaceae > Streptomyces > Streptomyces sp. NPDC002884. The sequence goes on from NZ_JBEOVB010000022.1 coordinate 67,512, forward strand.
CGTGCCCGCCCCGACCCGGCTCACCGACACCTCCGCGACCGACCCGCACCGCGCCCTCCGACTGGCCGAGGAGCGGGAACTGCGCCGCCCGGAGGCCCTGCGGGCGGCGGCGGGACGGTCCGGCGTCCGGTGGTCCCGGCTGGTGGTCGCGGCGACGGCGCTCTACGCCCACCGGCTGACCGGAAACCAGGACGTGGTGCTCGCCCTGCCCGTCACCGCCCGTCGGGGCGCCGACCGCGACCTGACGGCGGTGCCGGGCACGACGTCCAACGTGGTGCCGCTGCGACTGACGGTCCGGCCGGACATGCCGTGGCGCGTACTCGTCGCCCAGGCGGCGCGGGAGGTCGAGACGGCCGTCGCGCACGAGCGCTACCGCAGCGAGGACCTGCTGCGGGACCTCGGCGCCCCCGGCAGCATCGGGACGGCGTTCCCGCTGATCGTCAACATCATGGCCTTCAACTCCAGGCCGAGCTTCGCCGGGCACCCGGCCTCCGTGCACCACTTCGTGTCCGGGTCGACCACCGACCTCGCCGTCTGGGTCTTCGACTACCGGGACGGCAACCCGCCGCTGCTCCGGCTGCACGGCTCGCCGGAGGCGTACGGCCCCGACGACCTCGCCGGCCACCAGCAGCGGCTGCTCGCCCTGCTGGACACCCTCGCGGACTGCGACCAGGACGAGCCGGTGGGCCGGATCGAACTGCTCACCTCCGAGGAGCGCCGCGAGCTGGCGGAGCTCGGCTCAGGACCGGTGGCGCCGGCCCCGGCCACGAGCCTTCCGGAGCTGTTCCGGGAGCACGTCCGGGCGACTCCGGACCTGGTCGCGCTGGTGTGCGGCGACGTCTCGCTGACGTACGCGGAACTGGACGCGCGGGCCAACCGGCTGGCGCACGCCCTGACCGCCCGGGGAGCGGGCCCGGAGCGGCGGGTGGCGGTGGCCCTGCCACGCTCGGCGGAGCTGGTGGTGGCGATCCTCGCGGTGCTGAAGACCGGGGCGGCGTACGTGCCGGTCGACCCCGAATACCCGGCCGCCCGGATCGCGTACCTGCTCGACGACGCCCGGCCGGCCCTGCTGGTCACGGACTCCCGCAGCGAGGGGCGGCTGCCCGAGGCCGGGCCCGTAGACCGGCTGGTGCTCGACGCCCCGGAGACGGCCGCCCTGGTGGCGGGTTGCCCGGCGGCCGACCCGATGGTGGCCGTCGACCCGGGTCTCCCGGCGTACGTCATCTACACCTCCGGCTCCACCGGCAGGCCCAAGGGCGTGCTGCCGACCCACGGCGGCCTGCTCGACCTGCTCACCGACCTCCGGCAGATGCACTTGGCGCCGGTGCTGAAGGAGCGGCAGCGGCTGCGGGTGGCGCTGACCACCTCGGTGTCCTTCGACGCCTCCTGGAACCAGCTGCTCGCCCTGTTCGGGGGCCATGAGTTGCACGTCCTCGAGCACGCGACCTGGACCGACCCCGACGCCTTCGTCGACTACGCGGCGCGCTGCGGACTGGACTACATCGAAGCCACCCCGTCCTACCTGCAAGTGCTCGTTTCCCACGGGCTGCTGAGTGACCCGCAGTGGCGCCCGGCACTGGTCGGGGCGGGCGGTGAGGCCGTCCCGGAGCGGCTGTGGGAGCAGCTGCGGGCAGCGGAGGGCGTGTCCTGCCTCAACCTCTACGGACCGTCCGAATGCACCGTCAACTCGGTGGTCGCGCCGCTGGAGTCGAGCCCACGTCCGGTGATCGGCCGACCGGTCACAAACGCCCGGCTGTACGTGCTCGACGGCGCCCTGCGGCCGCTGCCGACCGGTGCGGCGGGCGAGCTGTACATCGCGGGCGCGGGGCTGGCCCGCGGCTACCTGAACCGGCCGGGGCTGACCGCCGGGCGGTTCGTCGCGGACCCGTTGGGCCCGAGCGGTTCGCGGATGTACCGCACCGGGGACCTGGTGCGGTGGGACGCGGCCGGGAACCTGGAGTTCCTCGGCCGCACCGACGACCAGGTCAAGCTCCGCGGCTTCCGGGTCGAGCTCGGCGAGATCGAGGCCGTCCTCACCGAGCACCCGCAGGTCGCCCGGGCCGCCGTGATGGTGCGTACCGAGGAGGAATCCCGGCTGGTCGCCTACGCGGTGCCCGAGCCCGGCGCCGCGGTGACCGACACAGCCCTGCGCGACCATCTGCGGGACCGGCTGCCCCGGCAGCTGGTGCCGGCCGCGTACGTGCTGCTGGAAGCTCTGCCGCTGACCCCGAACGGCAAGCTCGACCGGCGGGCCCTCCCGGTGCCCGGGCGGCAGCCCGTCGCGCCGGGCCGCGCACCGCGCACCGCGACCGAGCACCTGCTCGCCGGGCTGTTCGCCGAGGTGCTCGGGGTGGCCGAGCCAGGTCTTGACGACAGCTTCTTCGACCTCGGCGGGCACTCCCTGCTGGCCACCCGACTGGTCGCCAAAGCCCGCTCGCTCCTCGGCGTGGAGTTGCGGCTCGGCGACCTCTTCGACGCGCCGACGGTCGCGGAACTGGCGGCGGCCGTGGATGTCGCGGGCCGGGCGCGTCCGGCGCTGGGGCGGCGCGAGCGGCCGGAGGCCGTTCCGCTGTCCTTCGCGCAGCGCCGGCTGTGGTTCCTGCACCGTATGGAGGGCCCGAGCGCCACGTACAACATCCCGTTGGCGCTGCGGCTGTCCGGGCACCTGGACGAGCGGGCCCTGGAAGCCGCCCTGGCGGATGTGGTCGAACGGCACGAGAGCCTGCGCACCGTCTTCCCGGTGTTCGACGGTGTGCCGTGCCAGCGGGTGCTGGTCCCGGGCGAGGCACGGCCGCGGCTGCGGGTGACCGAAGCGGGCGAGCGTGACCTGCCGGAGCGGCTGAGGGAGGCGGCCCGGCACGGCTTCGAGCTCTCCGAGGAGCCGCCGCTGCACGCCGAACTGTTCAGGCTCGGCGCCGAGGAGCACGTGCTGCTGCTGGTGGTGCACCACATCGCCGGTGACGGCTGGTCGACGGGGCCGCTCCTGCGGGATCTGACGACGGCCTACGCGGCCCGTGCCGAGGGGGCGAAGCCGGAGTGGTCGCCGCTGCCGGTCCAGTACGCCGACTACGCCCTCTGGCAGCGGGAACTGCTGGGCGACGGCGCGGACCCCGACAGTCTGCTGAGCAGCCAACTCGGCTACTGGCGTGCGCAGTTGGCGAATCTGCCCGAGCAGGTCGAGCTGCCGTTCGACCGGCCCAGGCCGGCGGCGATGTCCTACCGGGGCGCCCACCTGCCGGTGCGGATCGACGCCGAGCTGCACCAGGGCCTGCGCGCGCTCGCCCGGGACGGCGGGGCCAGCCTCTTCATGGTGCTCCAGGCCGGACTGGCCGCCCTGCTGGGCAAGCTGGGCGCGGGCACCGACGTACCCGTGGGCACACCGATCGCCGGACGCACCGACGAGGCGGCGGACGACCTGGTCGGCTTCTTCGTCAACACCCTGGTGCTGCGCACCGACCTCTCCGGCGACCCGTCGTTCACCGAACTGCTGGGCCGGGTGCGCACCGACGCGCTGGCCGCGTACGCGCACCAGGACGTGCCGTTCGAGCACCTGGTGGAGGCGCTCAACCCGACCCGGACGCTGGCGCACCACCCGCTGTTCCAGACCATGCTCGCCCTGCAGAACGCGCCGCTCGGCACGTTCGACCTGCCGGGACTGCGGGTGGCGGCCGACCTGGTCCACACCGGGACGGCCAAGTGCGACCTGACCTTCATCCTGGCCGAACAGCCCGGTGAGGACGGTCTGTCGGGCGTGGTGGAGTACAGCACCGACCTGTTCGACGAGGCCGGCGTCACCGGGATCGTCGAGCGGTGGGTGCGGCTGCTGCGCGCCGTCGCCGCCGACCCCGGCCGGCGGATCGGCCGGGTGGACGTGCTGTCCACCGACGAGCTCCGCGCGCTGCTCCCGGCGCCCACCGGCCGCAGCGAGGAGCCGTCGGAGAACAGCCTGACCGCGTTGTTCGAGCGCCAGGTACGGGCGAACCCTGCCGCCACCGCCCTCACGGACGGCGAAGTCGCGCTGACGTACGGCGAGTTGAACGCCCGAGCGAACCGGCTCGCGCACGCCCTGATCGATCGGGGGGTGGGCCCGGAGCAGCTGGTGGCGCTGGCCCTGCCGCGCTCGGCGGAGCAGGTCGTGGCGGTGCTCGCCGTGCTGAAGGCGGGCGGCGCCTACCTCCCGGTGGACCCGGAGTACCCGGCCGCCCGGATCGCCTACCTGCTCCAGGACGCCAGGCCCGCGCTCCTCGTGACCACGAGCCGGACCGGCGACCTGCCGGGCGCGGACCCGGTGGACCGGCTGCTGCTGGACGTGGCAGACCTGGACGGGCTGCCGGACACCGACCCGGAGATCCCCCTCGACCCGGGCCACCCCGCCTACGTCATCCACACCTCCGGGTCCACCGGCAACCCCAAGGGCGTGGTGGTCACGCACCGGAACGTGGCGCGGCTGTTCGACACCACCCGGGAGCTCTTCGACTTCTCCGCCGAGGACGTCTGGACCCTCTTCCACTCCTACGCCTTCGACTTCTCGGTGTGGGAGCTGTGGGGCCCGCTGCTGCACGGCGGCCGCCTGGTGGTCGTGGACCACGAGACCAGCCGCTCGCCCGGCCGCTTCCTGGAGCTCCTCGCCCGCGAGCGGGTGACCGTGCTCAACCAGACGCCGTCCGCGTTCTACCAGCTGATGCAGGCGGACGCGGAGGCCCCGGAGACCGGCCGCCGGCTCGCGCTGCGCACGGTGGTGTTCGGCGGTGAGGCGCTGGAGCACGCCCGGCTGGCGAGCTGGTACGAGCGGCACCCCGCCGACGCGCCGCTGCTGGTCAACATGTACGGCATCACCGAGACCACGGTGCACGTCACGTACGCGGCGCTCGACCGGTCCGGTGGCGCCGTCGGCGGGATCGGCACGGCCATCGGGGACCTGCGGACGTACGTGCTGGACGCCCACCTGCGGCCGGTGGCCCCGGGCGTGCCCGGCGAACTGTACGTCGCGGGCGCCGGACCGGCGCGCGGCTACCTGAACCGGCCCGGCCTGACCGCCGGGCGCTTCGTGGCCGACCCGTTCGGACCGCCGGGATCGCGGATGTACCGCAGCGGCGACGTGGTGCGCCGCGCGGCGGACAACAGCCTGCGCTACGTCGGCCGGGCCGACCAGCAGGTGAAGGTGCGCGGCTTCCGGATCGAGCTCGGCGAGATCGAGGCGGCGCTGGCCGCGCACCCCGCCGTCGCCCAGGTCGCCGTCCTGGCCCGGCAGGACCGGGCCGACGACACCCGGCTGGTCGCGTACCTGGTCCCGGCCGTGGGCACCGCACCGCGCCCTGCCGACCTGCGCGCGCACCTGCGCGACCGGCTGCCGGAGCACATGGTGCCGTCGGCGTTCGTCGTGCTGGACGCGCTGCCGCTGACCGCCAACGGCAAACTGGACCACCGGGCCCTGCCCGCCCCCGACCTCGCTCCGGCGGTCACAGCCCGCGCCCCCCGCACCCCGCAGGAGCAGATCCTCTGCGAGCTGTTCGCCGAGGTGCTGGGCGTGGCGTCGGCTGGCGTCGAGGACGGCTTCTTCGACCTGGGCGGGCACTCGCTGCTGGCCACCCGCCTGGCCGCCCGGATCCGTGCGACGCTCGGCGTGGAAATGCCGTTGCGCACCCTGTTCGAGGCGCCGACCCCGGCCGGCCTGGCCGCCGCCCTGGTGGCGGCCGGACCGGCGCAGGCCCCCCTGGCACGGCGCGAGCGCCCCGAGGCGGTCCCGCTGTCGTTCGCGCAGCGGCGGCTGTGGTTCCTGCACCAGTTGGAGGGCGCGAGCGCGAACTACCACATCTCCCTGGCCTGGCGGCTGTCCGGGCATCTGGACCGGCGGGCCTTGGAGGCCGCCGTGGCGGACGTCGTGGCCCGGCACGAGAGCCTGCGCACCGTCTTCCCGGCGGTGGACGGCGTGCCGTACCAGCGGGTGCTGGACGTCGCGGCGGCCCGCCCGCGGCTGCTCGTGAGCCGGACCACCGAGGCCGGGCTGCCGACCGCCATGGCACGGGCGAAGGCCCGTCCGTTCGACCTGGCGGCCGATGTGCCGCTGCGTGTCGAGCTGTTCGAGCTGACGGCGGACGAGCACGTGTTCCAGGTGGTGCTCCACCACATCGCCGGCGACGGCTGGTCGCTGGGCCCGCTCGCACAGGGCCTGACCGCCGCCTACACGGCGCGCAGCCGCGGCGAGGAGCCGCAGTGGGCGCCGCTGCCGGTGCAGTACGCCGACTACACCCTGTGGCAGCACGAGCTGCTCGGCGACGGGGCCGACGAGGACAGCCTGTTCGCCCGCCAGGCGGCCTACTGGACCCGGCAGCTGGCCGGTCTGCCCGAGCGGCTCCAGCTGCCCGGCGACCGGCCCCGCCCGGCGGTCGCCACGCACCGGGGCGGTTCCGTGCGCGCAGGGCTGGACGCCGAGCTGCACCGCGGTCTGCGCGAGCTCGCCCGCGCCCACGGCACCAGTCTGTTCATGGTGCTCCAGGCAGGGCTGGCGGCGCTGCTGAGCAAGCTCGGCGCGGGCGACGACATCCCGGTCGGCAGCCCGGTCGCGGGCCGGACCGACCAGGCGCAGGACGAGCTGGTCGGCTACTTCGTCAACACCCTGGTGTTCCGTACCGACACCTCGGGCGATCCGACGTTCGCCGAGCTGCTGGGCCGGGTCCGGGACACCGCGCTGGCCGGGTACGCCCACCAGGACCTGCCGTTCGAATACCTGGTCGAGGCCCTCAACCCGGTCCGGTCGCTGGCGCACCATCCGCTGTTCCAGGTCATGCTCGTGCTGCAGAACGCGCCCCGGGCCGACTTCGCGCCGCCCGGGCTGCGCGTCGGCGACGTGCCGTCGGCGTCGGCCACCGCCAAGCTCGACCTGATCTTCACGATGTCCGAGCGGCACGCGCAGGACGGTGCCCCTGGGCCCGGCGGCCCGGGAGGTGCCCCCACCCCGGACGGGATCGACGCGTTCGTCGAATACAGCAGCGATCTGTACGACCCGGCCACCGTCGAGACGATGCTCGGGCGGTGGGTCCGGTTGCTCCGCGCCGCGGTCGCCGACCCGCGGCGGCGGCTCAGCCGGTTCGGCCTGCTCACCACCGAGGAGCGCGGTGAGCTGACGGCGCTGGGTACCGGCCCGGCGGCCCAGACCTTCACCGAGAGTCTGCCGGAGCTGTTCCGGGACCGGGTGCGTGCGACTCCGGACGCCCTCGCGGTGGTGGGACCGGAGGCGTCGCTGACGTACGCGGAGCTGGACGCGCGGGCGAACCGGCTGGCACACGCGCTCATCGCGCGGGGCGCGGGGCCGGAGCGGCTGGTGGCGGTGGCCCTGCCGAGGTCGGCCGGGCTGGTGGTGGCGATCCTCGCGGTGCTGAAGACCGGCGCCGCGTACCTCCCGGTCGACCCGGAGTACCCGGCCGCACGGATCGAATACATGCTCGACGACGCCCGGCCGGTCCTGGTGGTGACCGACGCCCGCACCCGGGGCCGGCTGCCGGAGACCGGTCCCGCCGGATGGCTGGTGGCCGACGACCCGGCGACGGCCGCGCTGGTGGCGGCGTGCCCGGCGACGGACCCCGCGGTGGCCGTCGATCAGGACCACCCGGTCTACGTCATCTACACCTCCGGTTCCACCGGCAGGCCCAAGGGCGTGGTGGTGACGCACGGCAGCCTGCGCAACCTGTTCGCCAACCAGGGTCCGCTGATGTTCCGGACGGGGGAGCGGCTGCGGGTGGGGCTGACCACGTCGGTGTCGTTCGACGCCTCCTGCGACCAGATGTTCGCCCTCTACGCGGGCCACGAGCTGCACGTCCTGGACGAGGCGACCTGGTCCGACCCGGACGCCTACCTCGAGTACGCCGCGCGGGCCGGTCTTGACACTGTCGGCGGCACCCCGTCCTACCTGCAAGTCCTCGTCGCACACGGCATGTTGGACGACCCGCGGTGGCGTCCCTCGCTGGTCGGGCTGGGCGGGGAGGCCGTTTCGGAGCAGTTGTGGGAGCGGCTGCGGGCGGCCGACGGGGTGTCCTGCCTGAACTACTACGGGCCGGCCGAGTGCACGGTGGACGCGGTCGTCGCGCCGCTGGGGTCGAGCCCGCACCCGGTGATCGGCCGGCCGCTGGGGGGTGTCCGGCTGCACGTGCTCGACGGCACGCTGCAGCCGGTGCCCGCGGGTGTGCCGGGTGAGCTGTACATCGCCGGTGCGGGGCTGGCACGCGGCTATCTGAACCGGCCGGGACTGACCGCGGGACGGTTCGTGGCGGACCCGTTCGGGCCGGCCGGCACGAGGTTGTACCGCACCGGTGACCTGGTGCGGTGGGACGCGGCCGGGAACCTGCAGTTCCTGGGCCGTACCGACGACCAGGTCAAGGTCCGGGGGTTCCGGATCGAGCTCGGCGAGATCGAGGCGGCACTGGCGGAACACCCGCGGGTCGCGCAGGCCGCCGTGACCGTCCGGCAGGACCGGGCGGGGGACACCCGCCTGGCCGCCTACCTGGTGCCCGTCGCCGGGGCGGAGCTCCGGCCGGAGGACCTGCGGGCGCTCCTGCGCGAGCGGCTGCCCGACTACATGGTGCCCGCCGCGTTCGTCTCCCTCGACGTCCTGCCGCTGAACGCCAACGGCAAACTCGACCGGCGCGCCCTGCCCGAGCCCGAGGCCACCGTGACGCGGTCCGGCCGGGCCCCGCACACTCCGCAGGAGCAGGTGCTCGCCGGGCTGTTCGCCGAGGTGCTGGGTCTGCCGCGGGTCGGCGTCGACGACAGCTTCTTCGACCTGGGCGGGCACTCCCTGCTGGCCACCCGCCTGGTGGCCCGGGTCCGTACGACCCTGGGCGTGGAACTGGCGCTGCGCACCCTGTTCCAGACCCCGACGGTGGCCGGGCTGGCCGCCGGGCTGGGCGGCGCGGGCCGGGCCCGGCTCGCCCTGAAGAGGGCGGAGCGGCCCATGGGGGCACCTCCGGCCGAAGGCCGGGGGACGGTGCCGTTGTCGTCCGCTCAACGGAGGCTGTGGTTCCTGCGCCAGCTGGAGGGCGCCGACTCGGTCTACAACATGCCGCTCGCGTGGCGGCTCTCGGGACCACTGGACCTGGCGGCCCTGGAAGCGGCGCTGGGCGATGTCGTGGACCGGCACGAAACCCTGCGCACGGTCTTCCCGGCCGCGGACGGTGTGCCCCACCAGCGGGTGCTGGCCACCGCAGAGGCGCGCCCGAGGCTGTCGGTCACCACGGCGGACGAGACGGACCTGCCGGAACTGCTGGCGCGGGCCGCAGCGCGTGGTTTCGACCTCGCGGCCGAACCGCCGCTGCGCGCCGAGGTGTTCGAGGTTTCGGCGGACGAGCACGTGCTGCTCCTGGTGATGCACCACATCGCCGGTGACGGCTGGTCGCTGGGCCCGCTCGCCGCCGACCTGGCCACCGCGTACGCGGCACGCCGACACGGCGGGGAGCCGCAGTGGGCGCCACCGCCCGTGCAGTACGCCGACTACACCCTGTGGCAGCAGGAGCTGCTCGGCGACCCGACCGACCAGGACAGCCTGTTCACCCGTCAGCAGAGCTACTGGACCGAGCAGTTGGCGGGCCTGCCGGAGCAGATCCGGCTCCCCGCCGACCGCCCTCGCCCCGCGACCCCCTCCTGCTCGGGCGGACACCTCGCGATCGAACTGGACGCCGAACTGCACGCCGGGCTGATCCGGCTGGGCCGGGAGCACGGCGCCAGCGTGTACATGGTGCTGCAGGCCGCCCTGGCATCGCTGCTGGACAAGCTCGGCGCGGGAGCGGACATCCCGGTCGGCAGCCTGATCGCGGGCCGGACCGACGAGGCCCTGGACGACCTCGTCGGATTCTTCGTCAACACCCTGGTGCTCCGCACGGACACCGGTGGCGACCCGACCTTCGCCGAGCTGCTGGGCCGGGTCCGCGAGGGCGCGCTGGCCGCGTACGCACACCAGGACCTGCCGTTCGAGCACGTCGTCGAGGCACTCAACCCGTCCCGGTCACTCACCCGTCAGCCGCTGTTCCAGGTGCTCCTCGCGCTGCAGAACGTGCCTCGCACCGAGTTCGCGCTGGACGGTCTGGCCGCTGAGATCGTCCTGGTGCGGACGCCGACGGCGATGTTCGACCTCGGCTTCCACCTGCTGGAGCGCGACGGCACCGGCGGGCCGGCCGAGGGCATCGTCGGGCGGGTCGAGTACAGCACCGACCTCTTCGACCCCGCCACGGTGGAGGCACTGGTCGCCCGGTGGCTGCGCCTGCTGGCGTCGGTGGTCGCCGAGCCGGACCGGCCGCTGAGCCGGATCGACGTCCTCACCGCCGAGGAGCGGCACGAGCTGCTGGTCGCGCGCAACGACACCGCCTGCCCTGCTCCCGATGCCGGCCTGCCCGCTCAGTTCGAGGCGCAGGTCCGGGCGACCCCAGAGGCTCCGGCAGTGGTGTTCGAGGACACCGTGCTGACCTACCGGGAGCTGAACCGCAGGGCCAACCGTCTGGCGCACGCGCTGATCGCGCGCGGGGTGGGACCGGAGCAGGTCGTCGCCCTGCGGCTGCAGAGGTCGACCGAGCTGGTGGTCGCCGTCCTCGCGGTCCTCAAGACGGGTGCGGCGTACCTGCCGGTCGACCCGGACTACCCGGCGGCCCGCATCGCGTACATGCTGGACGACGCCCGCCCGGCCGTGGTGCTCGACGACCTCGCGGCCGTCACACCGGACGGGGACCTGCCGGAGCACGACCCGGCGGTCGCCGTGGACACGCGCCACCCGGCCTACGTCATCTACACCTCGGGCTCCACCGGCAGGCCCAAGGCCGTGGTGATGCCCGCAGCCGGGCTGCTGAACCTGTTGGCGTGGCACCACGGGTCCGTCGGCGGCGAACCCGGCACGCGTACCGCGCAGTTCACCGCGATCAGCTTCGACGTCTCGGTGCAGGAGACGCTCTCCGTGCTGCTGTACGGCAAGACCCTCGTGGTGCCGACCGAGGAACAGCGGCGCAGCGCCGAGCTGTTCGCCCACTGGCTGGACCGGCACGGGGTCGAGGAGCTGTTCGCGCCCAACCTGGTGGTCGAGGCGCTGGCCGAGGCCGCCGAGGAGGCCGGGCTGGACCTGCCGAGCCTGCGGATGGTCGCGCAGGCCGGCGAGGCGATGCGGCTGGGCGGTGCGGTACGCCGCCTCCAGACCCGGCGGCCGGGCCGGGAGCTGCACAACCACTACGGCCCTGCCGAGACCCATGTGATCACCGCCTACCTGCTGCCGGCCGACCCCGCCGACTGCCCGCTGCCGGTACCGATCGGCCGCCCGATCGCCAACTGCCAGGCATACGTGCTGGATTCGGCGCTGCGGCCGGTCGCCCCCGGCGTGCTGGGCGAGCTGTACCTCGCCGGGGCGGGACTCGCCCGCGGCTACCTGAACCGGCCCGGGCTCACCGCCACGCGGTTCGTCGCCAACCCGTACGGTCCGGCCGGCGCGCTGATGTACCGCACCGGTGACCTGGTCCGCTGGCGCGCCTGGGGGTCTCCCCGGCCGGTGGGGGCACCTCCCGGCCTCCCCCAGACTTCGTCCGGGGGGACCCCCATGGCCGGGGGCGCTGGGGGAGAGCTGGAATTCGCGGGCCGGGTGGACCACCAGGTGAAGATCCGCGGGTTCAGGGTCGAGCCGGGCGAGATCGAGGCCGAGCTGGCCGCGCACCCGGGTGTCGCCCGGGTCGCGGTGCTCGCCCGGGAGGACCGGATCGTCGCGTACGTCGTCCCCCTGACCGGCTCCGGGGCGACCCCGGCGACGCTGTCGGCGTACCTGCGCGAGCGGCTGCCGGACTACATGGTCCCGTCCGCGTTCGTACTGCTCGACGCGTTGCCGCTGACGCCGAACGGGAAGCTGGACCGGGCGGCGCTGCCCGCGCCCGAGCCGGGCACGACCGTCGGAGGCCGGGCGCCGCGCTCGCCGCAGGAGCAGATCCTGTGCGAGCTGTTCGCCGAGGTGCTGGGCGTGCCGCGGGTCGGGGTCGACGACGGCTTCTTCGACCTGGGCGGACACTCCCTGCTCGCCACCCGGCTGGTCTCACGGGTCCGGGCGACCCTCGGGGTCGAGCTGGAACTGCGCAGCCTGTTCCGGGCGCCGACGCCCGCCGGGATCGCGGCCGGGCTGCACGACGCCGGCACCGCACGGCAGGCCCTCGTTCCCCGGCCCCGCCGCGAACCCATGCCGCTGTCGTTCGCTCAGCGCCGGCTCTGGTTCCTCCAGCAATTCGGGGCACCGAGTGCCACGTACCACATGCCGCTCGCCCTGCGGCTGTCCGGCGACCTCGACCGGGCGGCGCTGAGCGCCGCGCTCGCGGACGTGGTGGCCCGGCACGAGACCCTGCGCACGGTCTTCCCGCACACCGCCGGAGTTCCGTACCAGCGGGTGCTGGACACCACCGAGGTCGCTGTCCCTCTGACCGTACGCGCGGCCGCCGGCGAGGCGGAGCTGCCCGCATTGCTGCGCGAGGCGGCGGTACGGGCATTCGACCTGACCTCGGAAGTACCGCTGAGAGCACAGCTGTTCGCGCTCGCACCGGACGAGCACGTGCTGCTGCTGGTCATGCACCACATTGTCGGGGACGGCTGGTCCATGGGCCCGCTCGCCCGTGACCTGGCCACCGCCTACACCACTCGACAGGGTGGCGGGGCTCCGGCATGGCCGCCGCTGCCGGTCACCTACGGCGACTACACCCTGTGGCAGCACGAGCTGCTCGGCGACGAGCACGACACGGACAGCGTGTTCGCCCGCCAGGTCACCTACTGGACCGAGGCGCTGGCCGGGCTGCCCGAGCAGCTGCAGTTGCCTGCAGACCGGCCGCGCCCGGCCACCATGTCGTACGGCGGCGACCTGCTGGAACTCCGGATCGACGCCGAACTGCACGCGAAACTGGTGGAGTTGGCCCGAAGGTCGGGTGCCACTCTGTTCATGGTGCTGCAGGCGGCGCTGGCGGCGCTGTACACGCGGCTGGGTGCGGGCACGGACATCCCGATCGGGTCTCCGATCGCGGGGCGTACCGACGAGGCGCTGGACGATCTGGTCGGCTTCTTCATCAACACGCTGGTGCTGCGCACCGACACGAGCGGTGACCCGAGTTTCGCCGAGCTGCTGGGTCGGGTGCGGGAGACGTCGCTGTCGGCGTACGCGCACCAGGACGTGCCGTTCGAGCACCTGGTGGAGGCGCTGAACCCGTCCCGCTCGCTGTCCCACCACCCGCTGTTCCAGACCGGGTTGGTCGTGCAGAACGCGCCGGGTGGTGACTTCGAGCTGCCGGGTCTGAAGGTCTCCGGGGTGACCGTGCTCACCGGGACCGCGCGGCTCGACCTGACCTTCGGGTTCGCGGAGGAACACGGGCCGGACGGCGCGCCGGCCGGGATCGGCGGCGCGGTCGAGTACGGCACCGACCTGTTCGACCGCTCGACGGTCGAGGTCCTGGTCGCCCGGTGGACCAGGCTGCTGGCCGCGGTCGCCACCGCGCCCGACCTGCCGATCGGCGGGATCGATCTGCTGTCCGCAGAGGAGCGCTGCGAGCTGCTGCCCGCCGTCGAGGGCCAGGCGGCCGGGGTGAGCCTGCCGGAGCTGTTCGCGGCGCAGGTCGCGGCGACGCCGGACGCGGTCGCGCTCGTCTGCGACGATGTCGAATTGACGTACCGTCAACTCGACGCCAGGGCGAACCGGTTCGCGCACGCGCTGATCGCCCGGGGCGTCGGTCCGGAGCGGACCGTGGCCGTGGTCCTGCCGCGCTCGGTGGAGTCCGTGGTGGCCGTCCTGGGCGTGCTCAAGGCCGGGGCCGCGTACCTGCCGGTGGATCCGGCGTACCCGGCGGCACGGATCACGTACATGCTGGACGACGCGCGGCCCACGGTGGTGATCGACGATCCGGCGACAGTGACCGAAGGGAACTGGCCGGACACCGACCCGCGGACCGCGCTCGACGTACGGCACCCGGCATACGTCATCTACACCTCGGGCTCGACCGGTCGGCCCAAGGGCGTCGTGGTGAGCCACACCGGTGTGTCGGGCCTGGTGGCGGCGCAGGTCGACCGGCTCGGCGTGGCGCCGGGCAGCCGGGTTCTCCAGTTCGCCTCGCCCAGCTTCGACGCGTCCTTCTGGGATCTGTGCGGTGCCGTGCTCACCGGCGCCACCCTGGTCCTGGCCCCGTCCGAGGCCCCGCTGGAGGGCCTGACGGACCGCCGGCTCGACGTCACCCACGTGACGCTTCCGCCCTCGGCGCTGGCCGCGCTGGAGAGCGCCGACCTCACGGCCGGCACCTTGGTGGTGGCCGGCGAGGCCTGCACGCCGGAGCTGGTGGCCCGGTGGGCGCCGGGCCGACGGATGATCAACGCGTACGGTCCGACGGAGACGACGGTGTGCGCGACCATGAGCGACCCGCTGTCCCCGGGGCGCGGTGTACCGCCGATCGGCCGGTCGGTCGCGGGCTTCCGGGTGTACGTCCTCGACGAGCGGCTGCGCATCGTGCCGCCGGGGGTGGCGGGGGAGCTGTACGTCGCCGGTCCCGGTCTGGCGCGCGGGTACCTGAACCGGCCCGGGCTGACGGCCGGACGGTTCGTCGCCTGCCCGTTCGGTCCGGCGGGTGCGCGGATGTACCGCACCGGGGACGTGGTGCGCCGCCGGGCCGACGGCGAGCTGGAGTACGTCGGCCGCGCCGACAGTCAGGTGAAGGTGCGCGGCTTCCGCGTCGAACCCGGCGAGATCGAGGCGTCCCTGACCGGGCACCCCGCGGTCGCCCAGGCCGCCGTCGTCGCCCGGGACGACCGGCTTATCGGCTACGTGGCGGCGCGCCCCGACACGGTCGTACGTCCGGCGGAGCTGGCGGCGTACCTGCGGGACCGGCTGCCCGACTACCTGGTACCGGCTGTCTTCGTGGCGCTGGACGTGCTGCCGCTGACGCCGAACGGGAAGCTGGACCGGGCGGCACTGCCCGCGCCCGATCGCGGTTCGGCCGAGGTCGGGCGGGCGCCGCGCACCCCGCAGGAGCAGATCCTGTGCGAGCTGTTCGCCGAGGTCCTTGGCGTGCCGCGGGTCGGGGTCGACGACGGCTTCTTCGACCTGGGCGGGCACTCCCTGCTCGCCACCCGGCTGGCCGCGCGCGTGCGCTCGGTGCTGGGAGTCGAGCTGGGGCTGCGCACGCTGTTCCAGGCGCCCACCGTGGCCGGCCTGGCCGAGGCGCTGGCCGGGGCCGGCCACGCCCGCCCGGCGCTGACCGAGCACGAGCGGCCGGAGGCGGTGCCGTTGTCCTTCGCCCAGCGTCGGCTCTGGTTCCTGCACCGCATGGACGGCACCGCCGCGACGTACCACATCCCGCTGGCGCTCCGGCTGAGCGGGACGCTCGACCGGGCGGCGCTGGACGAGGCGCTGGCCGATGTGGTGGCCCGGCACGAAAGCCTGCGGACGGTCTTCCCGGAGGTCGACGGCGTACCCTGCCAGCTCGTCCTGGACCCGGCCGGGGCCCGGCCCCGGGCACGGCTGACCGAGGTGGCGGAGGCCGAACTGTTCGAGCGGCTCGCCGAGTTCGCCCGGCAGCCCTTCGACCTGGAGGCCGAAGCGCCACTGAGGGCGGAGCTGTTCGCGCTCGCGCCGGACGAGCACGTGCTGCTGCTGGTGATGCACCACATCGCCGGCGACGGCTGGTCCACAGGCCCCCTGGCCCGCGACCTGGCCGAGGCGTACGCCGCCCGGTGCGAGGGCCGCGCGCCGCACTGGCCGGTCCTGCCGGTGCAGTACGCGGACTACACGCTGTGGCAGCGCGACCTGCTTGGCGACGCCGCCGATCCGGAGAGCCGGTTCGCCGAACAACTCGGCTACTGGAAGCGTCAGCTGTCCGACCTGCCGGAGTTGCTCCAGCTGCCCGTCGACCGGCCGAGGCCGGCTGTCGCCGGCTGGCGCGGGGACCACGTCGGCCTGGAACTGAGCCCCGAACTGCACACCGCCCTGGTGGAGTTGGCCCGAAGGTCGGGCGCGAGCCTGTTCATGGTGCTGCAGGCGGCGTTGGCGGCGCTGTACACGCGGCTGGGTGCGGGCACGGACATCCCGATCGGGAGTCCTATCGCGGGGCGTACCGACGAGGCGCTGGACGACCTGGTCGGGTTCTTCGTGAACACGCTGGTGCTGCGCACCGACACGAGCGGTGATCCGACGTTCGCCGAGCTGCTGGACCGGGTCCGGGAGACGTCGCTGTCGGCGTACGCGCACCAGGACGTGCCGTTCGAGCACCTGGTGGAGGCGCTGAACCCGTCCCGCTCGCTGTCGCACCACCCGTTGTTCCAGACCATCCTGGCGGTGCAGAACGCTCCGATGGGCCGGTTCTCCCTGCCCGGCCTGGACGTCGCCACCTACGCGGTGGCCACCGGAACCGCCAAGTTCGACCTCGGTGTGAGTCTTGTCGAACAGTTCGGTCCGGACGGCAGCCCGGCGGGGATCGTCGGCGCGGTGGAGTACGCCACCGACCTGTTCGACCGCTCGACGATCGCAGCGCTCGCCAGGCGCTGGACGCGCCTGTTGGAGGCGGTCACCGCCGACCCGGACCGGTCGATCGGACTTATCGAGCTCCTCGACGCCGACGAGCGGCACCGTTTGCTGGAGCAGGGCAACGCGACCGTCCGTGAGGTGGATGCCGTCCCGGTGCCGCAGGCGCTCGCGGCGCAGGTGGCGGCGACACCGGACGCGGTCGCGCTGGTGTACGGCGCTGCCGAGTTGACGTATCGGCAGCTGAACGCCCGGGCGAACCGGTTCGCGCACGCGCTGATCGCCCGAGGTGTCGGCCCGGAGCAGACCGTGGCCGTGGCCCTGCCGCGCTCGGTGGAGTCCGTGGTGGCCGTCCTGGGCGTGCTGAAGGCCGGGGCCGCTTACCTGCCCGTGGATCCGGCGTACCCGCAGGCGCGGATCGCGCACATGCTGGACGACGCGCGGCCGGCGCTGACGGTCGACGACCCGGCGCTGGTGACCGAGGTGTCCGCGTGGCCGGAGACCGACCCCGTGGTCGCGCTCGACGTCCGGCATCCGGCCTACGTGATCTACACCTCGGGCTCGACCGGCCGCCCCAAGGGCGTCGTGGTCGCCCACGGCGGCGTCGCGAGCCTGGTCGCCGCACAGATCGAGCGCTTCGCGATCGAATCCGACAGCCGGGTGCTCCAGTTCGCCTCGCCCAGCTTCGACGCGTCGGTGTCGGAGATCTACACCGCGCTGCTGCGCGGCGCGGCCCTGGTGCTGCCCCCGACGGCGGACCCGGTCGCCGCGCTGACCGACCGGGACCTCGCGGTCACCCACGTGACCGTGCCCCCGTCCGTCCTCGCCGCCGTGTCGGAGGGCTCGGTGCATGTGCCGACACTGGTGGTGGCGGGTGAGGCGTGCCCGCCGGAACTGGTGGACCGCTGGGCGTCCGGGCGCCGGATGATCAACGCGTACGGTCCGACCGAGACCACGGTGTGCGCGACCATGAGCGACCCGCTGTCCCCGGGGGCGGGTGTGCCGCCGATCGGCCGTCCGATCGCCAACGCCCGGGTGTACGTGCTGGACGAGCGGCTGCGGCCGGTGCCGGCGGGCGTGGCGGGGGAGTTGTACGTCGCGGGCGCGGGACTGGCGCGGGGCTATCTGAACCGGCCGGGCCTGACGGCCGGACGGTTCGTCGCCTGCCCGTTCGGGGCCGGTGAGCGCATGTACCGCACCGGAGACCTGGTGCGCTGGCGCTGGGGGTCCACCCGGTCGGAGTCCGGGGGAGGCGAGCTGGAGTACGTCGGCCGTGCCGACGACCAGGTGAAGGTGCGCGGCTTCCGGGTCGAGCCCGGCGAGGTCGAGGCGGCGCTGGCCGAGCACCCCGCCGTCGCCCGGGCCGCCGTCCTCGCCCAGGACGACCGTCTTGTCGGCTACGTCGTCCCGCACCAGGACGAGGCCCGGGACAGCGGCCTGGAAGCGGACCACGTGGGCGAGTGGCAGGACATCTACGACGCCCTGCCCATCACCCCTGAGGAAGTCGGCTTCGGCCAGAACTTCGTCGGCTGGAACAGCAGTTACGACGCCAGCCCGATCCCTGTCGAGCAGATGCGGGAGTGGCGGGACGCAACCGTGGCCCGCATCCTGGCCCTGCGTCCTCGCCGCGTGCTGGAGGTCGGCGTCGGTACCGGCCTGCTCCTCTCGCAGATCGCACCCCACTGCGAGGCGTACTGGGCGTCGGACTTCTCCGCCACCGCGATCGATGCGCTGGCCGCCCAAGTGGCGCGGGAGGAGCGGCTGGCCGAGCGTGTCGTGCTGCAGACCCGCCCGGCGCACGACACCGAGGGCCTGCCGGCCGGGTGGTTCGACACCATCGTGATCAACTCGGTGGTGCAGTACTTCCCGTCCGCCGACTACCTCTCTGACGTGATCGGGAAGCTGATGCGGCTGCTCGCCCCCGGCGGCACGCTCTTCGTCGGCGACGTCCGCAACCTGCGGCTGCTGCGCCCGCTGGCCACCGCGGTCCAACTGCACCGCACCGGTGCCGACCGCGACCTCGCGGCGGTGCGCCGCGCGGTGGAGCAGGCCGTCAGGGTGGAGAAGGAACTCCTGGTCGACCCGGACTTCTTCACCGTCCTGCGGGAGCGCGGCCCGGACATCGGCGCGGTGGCCGTGGAGGTCAAGCGCGGCCGCCACCACAACGAACTGACCCGCTACCGCTACGACGTGGCGCTGCACAAGCAGCCGGTCACTCCGGTGGTCCCGAGCCGGACCGTCGAGCTGGAGTGGGGGCGGCAGGCCGCCGGGCTGGACGAGCTGCGCGAACTCCTCGCCCAGCCGCCCGCTGACGTGCTGTGGATCACCGGAGTGCCGAACCGTCGGGTGCTGCGCGAGGCCGCCCTTTCCCGGGCGGTGCAGAACGGCCACGGCTCGCTCGCCGAGCTGCTGGAGCGGCTGCACGGCCCGGAGGAGGGCGAACTCCCCGATCCCGAGGACTTCCGTGCCATCGGGCTGGAGTTCGACCGCTGGGTGGGCGTCACCTGGTCGGCGACCTCGGCCGACGCCGTGGACGTCGTCTTCGCCGATCCGCGGGCGTACGACGGCTCCCCGGTCGAGCCGTACCGGTCGGCCCGGACCACCAGCACGCCGCTGTCGTCGCTGACCAACCGCCCGACCGGCAGCCGGGGCACCGGCGCCCTCATCGGCGAACTCCGCGAATGGCTGCGCGGGCGACTGCCCGACTATCTGATCCCGTCGGCGTTCGTGGCACTGGAGACGTTGCCGCTGACGGCCAGCGGCAAGCTCGACCGCCGCGCGCTGCCCGCGCCCGACCTCGACCTGGCCGGAGCCGGGCGGGCGCCGCGCACCCCGCAGGAACAGCTCCTCGCCGAGCTGTTCGCCGAGGTGCTCGGCCTGGCCCAGGTCGGCGTCGAGGACAGCTTCTTCGACCTCGGCGGGCACTCGCTGCTGGCGACCCGCCTGGCCTCCCGCGTCCGGGCGACCCTCGGCGCGGAGCTCGAAGTCCGCACGCTGTTCGAGACGCCGACCGTGGCCGGACTGGCGGCCCGCCTCGACGCCTCCGGCACGGCGCGGCCCGCGCTGACCCCCCAGCCGCGACGCGAACACGTGGAGCTGTCCTTCGCCCAACGCCGCCTGTGGTTCCTGCACCGGATGGACGGGCCGAGCGCCACCTACAACATGCCGCTCGCGCTGAGCCTGACCGGCGCACTCGACCGCCCGGCCCTGCACGCGGCGCTCGCGGACGTGATCGCCCGGCACGAGAGCCTGCGGACGGTCTTCCGCGAGACGGACGGCGTGCCGTACCAGGTCGTGCTGAGTGCTTCGCACGCGCACCCGGAGCTGCCGGTGGTCGAGCTCGACGAGAGCCGGCTGGCCGAGCGGCTGGCGCGGACGGCCCGGCGAGGCTTCGACCTGGCGGCGGAGCCGCCGGTCCGGGCGGAGCTGTACGAGCTCGCGCCCGACCGGCATGTGCTGCTGGTCGTGGTGCACCACATCGCCGCCGACGGCTGGTCGATGGGGCCGCTCTCCGGCGACCTCGCGGCCGCCTACACGGCGCGTTGCCGTGGCGAGGAGCCGCAGTGGTCGCCGCTGCCGGTGCAGTACGCCGACTACACCTGCTGGCAACGCGACCTGCTCGGCAGCGCCGCCGACCCGGACAGCCTGTTCGCCCGGCAACTGGCCTACTGGAAGGACGAGTTGGCGGGCATTCCGCAGCAGGTGCAACTGCCCGCCGACCGGCCCAGGCCGCCGGTGGCCTCCCAGCGCGGCAGCCGGGCCGTGGTCCGGCTGGACCCCGAACTGCACCAGGCACTGCGGGACCTGGCCGCCGCGCGCGGCGCCAGCATGTTCATGGTGCTCCAGGCCGGCCTCGCCGCGCTGCTCACCCGGCTCGGTGCCGGCACCGACATCCCTGTAGGCAGCCCGATCGCCGGCCGTACCGACCAGGCACTGGACGAACTCGTCGGCTTCTTCGTCAACACGCTGGTGCTGCGCACCGACACGAGCGGCGACCCCGGCTTCGCCGAACTCCTCGACAGGGTGCGGCAGAAGGCGCTCGCCGCCTACGACCACCAGGACGTGCCGTTCGAGTACCTGGTCGAGGTGGTCAATCCGGCCCGGTCGCTGTCGCACCACCCGCTGTTCCAGATCATGCTGGCCCTGCAGAACGCGCCGGTGGGCGAGTTCACGCTGCCAGGGCTGGAGACCGGCCACCTGGAGGCGTCGACCGGGACCTCGCGCGTCGACCTGACGTTCAGCCTGGCCGAGCAGTTCCGCTCGGACGGCGGCCCCGACGGCCTCGTCGGCGCGGTGGAGTACGCCACCGACCTGTTCGACCCGGCCACCGTGGAGCTGCTGTTCGAGCGCTGGGCACGGCTGCTGCGCGCGGCGGTCGACGACACCGGCCGTCCGATCAGCCGGATCGACATCATGTCGGACGGGGAACGCCGCCGGCTGCTGTCCGAGGCCACCGGTGCCGCGGTCGAGCTGCCCGAGGCCGCGCTGCCGGAGCTGTTCGCCCGCCAGTTGCGCACCACCCCGGACGCGGTGGCCGTCGTGGCGGGCGCCGCCGAGCTGACCTACCGGGAACTCGACCAGCGGTCCAACCGCCTCGCGCGGGCACTGATCCGCCGGGGCGTACGGCCGGAGGCACCGGTCGCGGTGCTGCTGGACCGCTCGGCGGACCTCGTCGTGGCGCTCCTGGCGATCATCAAGGCGGGCGGCGCCTACGCGCCCCTCGACTCGCGCTTCCCGCAGTCCCGGATCGACCTGATCCTCCAGGAGGCCGGGGTCGCGCTGGTGCTCGACAAGGACGTGCTGACCGCGTTGATCGAGGGCGAGCCCGACTCGTCGGGCATCGAAGTGCGCTGCGATCAGCGGCAGTTGGCGTACGTGATGTACACCTCCGGCTCGACCGGCCGGCCGAAGGGCGTGGCCGTCACCCACCGCGATGTGGTGGGCCTCGCGCTCACCCCCGAGTATCACGGGGGCGGACACGATCGGGTGCTGATGCACTCCCCGACCGCCTTCGACCTCTCGACCTACGAGCTGTGGGTGCCGCTCCTCAACGGTGGCCGGGTCGTGGTCGCACCGCCCGAGCGGCTCGACCTCGACCTGCTGCAGCACACGATCAGTACGCACGGGGTGACCGGACTGTGGCTGACGGCCGGCCTGTTCCGCCTGGTCGCCGAGGAGCGACCGGCCGTGCTCGCGGGGGTGCGCGAGGTGTGGACCGGCGGTGACGTGGTCTCCCCGGCCGCCGTCGCCCGGGTGCTGGAAGCCTGCCCCGGCATCGAGGTGGTCAACGGCTACGGGCCCACCGAGGCCACGACCCTGGCCACCTGCCATCCGGTGCACACCCTCCCCGAGAACGCCGCGACCGTGCCGATCGGCGGACCGATGGCGAACATGCGTGCCTACGTCCTCGACGATCACCTGCGGCCGGTGCCCACGGGCCTGGTCGGCGAGCTGTACCTGGCGGGGACGGGCGTGGCCCGCGGCTACCTCGGCCGGCCCGGCCTGACGGCGGAGCGCTTCACCGCCGACCCGTACGGGCCGCCCGGGAGCCGGATGTACCGCACCGGCGACCTGGCGTGGTGGCCGGCCGAGGGCACCCTGGAGTTCGCCGGACGGACCGACCACCAGGTCAAGCTCCGCGGCCTCAGGATCGAGCCCGGCGAGATCGAGGCGATCCTCGCGAGCTGCCCGGGCGTCGCCCAGGCAGCCGTCGTCGCCCGCGAGGACCGGCCCGGCGACAAGCGGCTCGTCGCCTACCTGGTGCCAGGCGCCGAGGGCACGCCCGAGGCGGGCGAGCTCTCCGGGCGACTGCGCCGTGAACTGCCCGACTACATGGTGCCGTCGGCGTTCGTCACCCTGGACACGCTGCCGTTGACCGCCAACGGCAAGCTGGACCGGGCCGCCCTGCCCGCCCCCGAGTACGGGGCGCCGGGCACCGGACGCGGCCCCCGGACGCCGCGGGAGCAGTTGCTGTGCGGCCTCTTCGCCGAGGTCCTCGGCCGGGAACAGGTGCAGATCGACGACAACTTCTTCGATCTGGGCGGGCACTCGCTGCTGGCCGCCCGCCTGGCCTCCCGGGTCCGCGAGACCCTCGGTCTGGAACTGGGCCTGCGCATGCTGTTCGAGGCGCCGACCGTGGCCGGTCTCACCGAGCGCCTGGTGATGGACGACCCCGACGACGCCTTGGACGTGGTGCTGCCGCTGCGTTCGACCGGAGCCGGCACGCCGCTGTTCTGCATCCATCCCGGCGGCGGCATCAGCTGGTCGTACAGCGGGCTCCTGAACCACATCGGTGCCCGGCATCCGGTCTACGCGATCCAGGCGCGCGGCCTCGGCCGGCCCGAGCCCCTGCCGACGTCCTTCGAGGAGATGGCGGCCGACTACGCCGACCAGATCCGCAAGATCCAGCCCGAGGGGCCGTACCTGCTGCTCGGCTGGTCCGCCGGCGGGCTGATCGCCCACGCGGTCGCCTGCGAGCTGCAGGCGCGAGGCGAGCGGACCGCGCTGCTGGCCATCCTCGACGCCTACCCGGTGAAGGACGTGCAGTTCGAGGAGATGCCCGTGCCCACCGAGCGGGACGTGCTCGTCGGTGTGCTCGACGTCGACCCCGACGAGCTGGGCGACCGGGAGCTGACCTACGCCGAGGTCGCCGAGGTCCTGAACCGGCGGGGCAGCGCGTTGCAGGGCCTGACGGAGCGGCAGATCGAGGTCATCGTCCACATCATGATCAACAACGCGAAGCTGGCGGTCGACTTCGTCCCCACCGGGTTCGACGGCGACCTGCTGCTGTTCAACTCGACGATCGACCGCGACGGGGACGACGCCGGGCCCGCGACCTGGCGCCCGTACATCGCGGGCCGGATCGAATCGCACGAGATCACCACCCGGCACAACCGGATGACCGAAGCCGGCTCACTGGCCCAGATCGGACCGATCCTGGCCGCCCGCCTCGCCGAGGCCACCGGTGACACCACCCTTTCCCACCAGGAGGACTGACCCATGACCAACCCGTTCGAGGACCAGGACGGCACCTTCCTCGTGCTCACCAACGACGAGAACCAGCACTCGCTGTGGCCGCAGTTCGCGGACGTCCCCGACGGCTGGAGCGTCGCCCACGGACCCGACACCCACGCCGCCTGCCTGGAGTACGTCGAGCGGTCCTGGACCGACATGCGGCCCAAGAGCCTCGCCGACGCCATGAACGCCCAGCGGTAGCGCGGCTCGCAGTGAACCTGACCGACACCACCGACGAGGCCCGCGACAGCGCGGGCCTCGCCCGGTCCGACGACCTCGCCGCGGCTCTGCTCACGCCCGAGGCCCGCCGGGACCCGTACCCGTTCTACGCCCGCATGCGCCGCGAGGATCCGGTCCACCGCAGCGCCCAGGGCATCTGGTATCTCACCCGGTACGCCGACGTCGAGGCGGCCCTGACCGACCTGCGGCTGTCCAACGACCGCGACCGGATGACCCGCGCCTACAGCGCGCTCGGTGGCGACCTGAAGGCCTTCAGCCGGCTCACCGACCGGCTCGGCCGGGTGATGAGCAACACCGACCCGCCGGACCACGCCCGGCTGCGCAAGCTGGCCAACCGGGCTTTCACCGCCCGGCGTGTCGAAGCCCTGCGCGACGGCATCCAGCGGATCGTCGACCGGCTCATCGACGAGGCGGTCGCGGCCGGGCCGACCATGGACCTGATCGAGGCGGTCGCCTCCCCGCTGCCGATGTCCGTCGTCTGCGAGCTCTTCGGCATCCCGCCCGAGGACCTCCCGCAGGTCAAGACCTGGTTCCACCGCTTCGGCCGACTGAGTGAGGACATCGACAAGTCCGAGGCGGCCATCGAGCAGTACGAGGAGTACCTCGCCCGGCTCGTCCGACGCCGCCGTGCCGACCCCGGCGACGACCTCATCAGCGCCCTGGTCGCCACCCAGGCGCAGGACGACCGGCTCACCGACTCCGAACTGCTTTCCACCTGCTTCGTCCTGATCACCGCCGGCGACGAGACCACCACCCACCTGGTCGGCAACGGCATGCTCGCCCTGCTGCGCCACCCCGACCAACTGGTCCGACTGCGCGCCGATCCGACGCTGGTCCGCACCGCCGTCGAGGAACTCGCCCGCTACGACACGCCGACCCAGGCGATCGTCCGGGTCGTCGCCGAGGACGTGGAGATCGGCGGGCGGACACTGTGCGAGGGCGAGCTGGTGTATCTGTTCCTCGCGGCGACCAACCGTGACCCCGAGCGCTTCGAGGACCCCGACCGCCTCGACCTGACCCGCCCCGGCAACCGGCACCTCAGCTTCGGCAACGGCCCGCACTTCTGCCTCGGCGGCCCGCTGGCCAAGCTCCAGGCAGAGGTGGCCGTCGGCACGCTGGTCCGCCGGCTCCCGCACCTGCGGCTGGCCGACAGCGCGGTCCTCGACTGGCGGCCCAACCCGCTGCAACGGCGGCTCACCGCCCTTCCGCTCACCTACTGACCCATGAACGACGACCAAGGAGAAGTGACCATGGCCCGAGATCTCGAGGTCCGCCGGGAACAGGACCTGCCCGCCACGCCCGAACAAGTCTGGGACGCGGTCGCCACCGGCGCCGGCAACCTCGGCTGGCTCTACCCGATGGAGGTCGAGCCGCGCGTCGGAGGAAAAGCCACGCGCGGCGACAGCACCGTCGTGGCATGGGAGCCGCCGCGCCACTTCGCGGTGCGGGCTACCCAGGACGGCGGGTTCTCCAACACGCTCACCTACCGCATCGAGCCGGCCGACGGCGGCGCGAGCCACCTGCGGATGGGAATCCACTGGGTGCACACGGGCGTCGTGGACGACACCTGGAACTGGGACACCAAGGCGGACGCGGCCGAGAAGCACGTCGACTTCTACCAGCACTCCCTCCCCGAGTACCTGAGGCACTTCGCCGGCCGCCCCGCCGTCTACGTCAAGGCCGCCCGTACCGAGTGCACCGAGGATCCCGCAGACTTCGCCGCCCTTCGTCGGCGCCTCGGCCTCGACGACGACGCGGCCGTCGGCGACCGGTTGTCGCTCGACCTCCCGGGTACGGACGGCGGCCCGACGGAGGTGGTCGTGGACTGGCTGAGCCCCGACTTCGTCGGCCTGCGCGGCCCGGACGCGCTGTACCGGTTCTTCAACGGAAGTTCCTGGAACTGGCCGATCTGGCTGGGCCACCACCTCTTCGCCGAGGACGCGGACGAAGAGCAGGCCGTCAAGGCCTGGAACGCCTGGCTCAACGGCTCCTGACCCGTCGCACGACACAATCGAAGGACCTCTGGTGGAAACACTGCTCTACGCCGCTGAACTCGTCCGGGAAGACGGCATCTACAAGCTCGTGGTGCAGGACGTGGTGCGGGACACGGTACAGGTCACCCCGGTTCCCGAATCCGCGGTGGCCAGGCTTCCGGCCTTCCTGTCGGTGCTGAGTTCCAAGCTCGGCTCGGCGCCGGCACGTGGCCGCTGGTAGACCGCTTCTGGATCAATGAGGCCGGTGCCGTCCCGCACATCGACTGCCGGACGGCACCGGCTCTGTGAACGGGTGCCGATGGCCGGACCTGAGCCCATGACGGTTCGAGAGGCGGTGCGGCCCTGGTCACCTGGGTTGTCCGCCGGCGGGACACCGACGACCGTGCGGTGGAAGAGGAAGCGCCGGTGCCGAGGTGCTCTGCCCATCGTGCCCAGCAGTGCCGGGATTCCCATGCGGTGGCGACACCGCTCCGGGTCGAGCAGGTGAAACGGATGATCGCGCTCGACGCGCTGGTGGAGCCGTGGCCGAAGCCGCCGGCCTTGTCCACGACCACGACGCGCCGGCCGGTGCGCGCCGGTTCCAGTGCCACCGCGGCACCGATCACACCGGTGCCCACGACGACCGCGTCCGCGCGGGACGGAGGCGTGTCCATTTCCCCGGCCGTCATGACGGCCGGGGCTCGGGGGTTCGCGGAGTTCGGTCACCGTCGTCGTCCGGGGGAACGCGACGGGCCTGGGGCGGGTGGTCGTCGGTGCGGTACGGGAAGTGGCAGGCGGCGCGATGCGGCTGACCGGCCGCGTCCTGCTGCGGGTCCCGTGCGGCGCAGACATCCCGTCCGGGATGTCGGTGCGGTCCGACGGGACAGCGGGGATGGAAGCGGCATCCGGTCGGCGGCGACGCGGGGTCGGGCACCTCACCGGTGAGAAGGGGTTCCCCGGCCGGGCGTCTCCCGGCGTGCAGACTCGGCACGGCGGACAGCAGCGTTCGCGTGTAGGGATGCCGTGGGCTGCGCAGCAGGTTCTCGGTGGCGGCGATCTCCACGATCCGACCGAGGTACATCACGGCGACGACGTCCGACACATGGCGGACGGCGGCGAGGTCATGGCTGATGAACAGCATGGCGAAGCCCATGCGCCGCTGCAGGTCCCGGAGCATGGTGAGCAGTGCCGCCCGGACCGACACGTCGAGAGCCGAGGTGACCTCGTCGGCGATGAGCACCGCCGGATCGACGGCGAGCGCGCGGGCGACGGCGACGCGTTGGCGCTGGCCGCCCGAGAGCTGCCGCGGCAGCCGGTCGGCGCAGCCGGTGTCGAGACCGACGAGTTCCAGCAGTCCGCCGACGCGCTGTTCGCGGCTACGGCGGTCCAGCCGGACGAAGGCCCCGGCCGATTCGGCGAGCGACTGACGGACCGTCATGCGGGGGTCCAGTGCCGTGTCCGGGTCCTGGAACACCAGTTGGACCTGTTGGCCCAGCCGACGCCGATCCGCCGCCCGGAGGCCTCGGTACTCCCGGCCGCCGACCGTGATCCGCCCGGCGCACGGACTGTCCAGCCCGACGACCGCACGTGCCAGCGTGGACTTTCCGGAACCGGACTCGCCGACCAGGCCGACCGTCGTGCCCCGGGGAACGTCCAGTGACACCCCGTCCACCGCAGCGACAGGCCCGAACGGCCCGTGGTGACGGACGGTGACGCCGTACAGCGCCAGCCCTGCCTCTTCCCTCACTGCTCCGCCTCTTCGGTCTCGCGCTGCCCGCAGAACTGTGCCGGAGGCAGCGGCTGCCAGCAGGCGACCTCATGCTCCGGGTCGAGCGGAGACAGCACGGGGCTCTCCACGGCACACCGGTCCACTCGGTACGGGCAGCGGTCATGGAAGGGGCAGCCCGGGGCCGTACCGTACGGATCGGGTGGCCCTCCCTCGATGGTGTGCAGGGGGTGGTCGCGGTCCGCGGCCAGGTCCGGGACCGAGGCGACGAGCATCCGCGTGTACGGATGCCGTGCGCCGGTCGCCAGCTCACGGGCGGGAAGATTCTCCACGATCGTTCCCCCGTACATGACCAGAACCCGGTCGCAGGCGTCGGCGACCAGGGCGATGTCGTGGCTGATGAAGAGGATCGCCGTGCCGTCGTCGCGCCGGATACGGCGGAGCAGGTCCATGATCTGCCGCTGCACGGTGACGTCCAGGGCTGTCGTCGGCTCGTCCGCGACGATGAGGGCGGGCCGCATCATCGAAGCGGCGGCGATCGCCACTCGCTGGCGCTGACCGCCGGACAGCTGGAAGGGCCGGGAGCGCAGCAACCGGCGCCCGCCGGGCAGCGCGACCCGCTGAAGCTGGATCAGGGCCTGCTCGACGGCCTCGGCACGAGAAGTGCCGTGGTGTGCGCGCACGGCCTCCGTCATCTGCGTTCCGATGCGGAGCGACGGGTTGAAGGCCGAGGCCGGGTTCTGGAAGATCATCGCCATTCCCGTCGCCAACTGCCTGCGTCGCTCTTTGCGTGACGACGAGTCGGCGTCCGCGCCGAGAAACCGGTGGGTGCCCCAGGTCGCGCGGGCGCCGTCCGGCAGCAGGTCGGCGATGGCGAGCGCCGTCAGCGACTTGCCGGAGCCGGACTCGCCGACCAGGCCGACCATCTCGCCGCGCCGCAGGGCGAGGTTGACACCGCGGACGGGCCGGAGCACCCCCTCCGCCGTGGGAAGGGCGACCCGTAGATCCGCCACCTCCAGCACGTGGTCCGCGGCCTCCGGAAGGCCGGTGCGTACCGGGTGTGGCGCGGGTTCTTCCGGCTGCCCTGGGCGGGTGCGGCGCGCGGCGGCTCCGGCCAGCATCTCGCCGAGCAGTTGGAAGGCCACGGCGGCGTACACGATGGCGATACCGGGGGCCACGGCCGGCAGCGGTTCGGTGTAAATGCGGTCCAGGCCCTGGCTGAGCAGGAGCCCCCAGTCGTACGAGGGGGGCTGCACCCCCAGTCCGAGGAAGCTCAGTCCCGACAGGGCCACGAGTGCCGAGCCCGCGGCGACCGTGGTGTTGAGCATCAGCGGTTCGGCGATGTGGGGCAGGACATGGCGCAGCAGGAGCCGGTGGCGGCGCAGGCCCAGCACGCGCGCGGCCGCCATGAAGTCGGTTCCGGCCACTTTGGCGGCGAGGGTCTGGGTGATCCGCGCGAAGCCGGGCGCACAGGCGACGGCGAGTGCGCACACGGCCCCGCCCGCCCCCGCACCGAAGAGGGCCGCGAAGAACATCGCGACGAGGAGCGCGGGGAAGGCCATCAGGAGGTTGATCAGGGCGCCCAGCAGGCGGCGGGCGCGTCCGCCGACGACAGCGGTGAGCGCCCCGAGTGTGATCCCGGCCGTCGCACCGAGGAGCGTGGCCGCGACGGCCGGCAGCAGGGAGAGCCAGGTCGCCGAGAGCAGTCGGGCGAGCAGGTCGCGCCCGAGGTGGTCCGTGCCGAGCAAGTGGCTTGCAGTGGGCGCCCGCAGCACCGCCGACGGGTCCGGACGTTCGGCGGCCTGCCCCCACAGCACCGCCCCCGCGACGGCCAGTACGACGAGTGACCCGAGCATCACCAGGGTGATCACGCCCATCGGTGTGGACCAGCCCGAGTGGGTCGCACGAGACCTGTCGGCTGTGGCACGCGGCGTGGGTGGGGAAGGGGAGGACGACGTCATCGGATCACGTCTCCCGGATGACGGATCGGGGGTCGAGCAGCGCGAGGGCCAGATCGACCAGGAAGTTCACCACGAGGACGGCCGAACCCAGCACCAGGACCGACGCCTCGACGACCGCGTAGTCCTGCGCGGCCACGGACTGCGCCATCGCCGACCCGATGCCCGGCCAGGCGAAAACCTTCTCGACCAGTACCGTTCCCGCGATCAGGGCCGGCAGCAGGTTCCCGGCGACCGTCAGCGACGCGGTCAGCGTGTTCGGTGCCACGTGGCGCAGGTAGAGCGGGACGGCGGACAGCCGTTTCGCGCGGGCGGCACGCACATAATCCGTGGCGAGTACCTTGAGCGTCTCCACCCGCACGATCCGCAACAGGACCGCGGTCGGAGCGAGCGCAAGCGCGACGACGGGCAGCACATAGGACCGGGGACCGAGGTCGCCGGCGGCGGGAAGGATGCGCAGGGCGACCGCCAGTCCCGCGGTGAGACCCGCCGCGAGGACGAAGTCGGGCACGCCCGCCAGGACCGAGGTGGTGGCGGTGAACGCCAGCTCCGCCCGCGGGCGTCGCCCCCCGTGTGTCCACACCGCGGAGAGCAGCCCACCTGGGAGCGCGACGACGAGGACGCAGGCGAAGGCCAGGACGGCGAGCAGCAGGGTGGCCGGCAGTCGTGCCCTGACCAGGTCGGCCACCGGCTCGCCGGTCACCAGCGAGACCCCGAGGTCGCCGTGGGTCAGCCGCGGGAGATGCTGCCAGTACTGTTCCGGCAGGCTCCGGTCCAGACCGAGTTCGTGCCGCTTCGCCGCCACCAGGTCCGGCGGGGCGTCCACGCCGAGCGCGGCCCGGACCGGGTCCCCGGGGATCAGCCGGATTATCGCGAAGGAAGCGGTGACGACAATGAAGAGTGAGACGACCAGCCGTGCCGCGCGCCGGCAGCAGAACACCGCCCACGGGTGGTGGCGGGCCGTGGCACCGAGCCGCGCGGACACGGTCGTCATTTGGGAAACCTCCTCGACTGGCGGGCGGCCGCACGGCGCGTCCACCACGGCTATCTGTGCAGGCGGATGCTGGTCGGTACGATCCGGCCGCCGGGTGCCACCGAGAAGGTTGTCCGGTAGCCGTACACCGTGCTCGTGCCGTCGGCGATGGGCAGCGCGTCGGCCGAACGGAGAAGTGCCGCGGCGGCCCTGTTCCAGTCCGCGCAGCTGGCCGAGCCCGGCGCATGCAGGGCCCGGGCGACGAATCGGTCGTAGGCGGGGTTGCTGACGTGCGCGAAGTTCAGTCCTCCTGACGACGGCGGGCCGGAGAAGTACGGGACGAGCTGCGCGGGCAACGGCGGCCCCGGCGAGCTGCCGACCACGACGTCGAAGTCGCCGCTTCCGTACATGGCCTGGACCACCGCGTTGCGGCTCTCGCCGACGAGGTCGACGTCCACGCCCAGCGCCTGCCACGTCACGGCCATCAGTTCGGCGACCGACGGAAGGGTGGAGCCGAAGCCGGCGCTGCTGAGCAGCCGCAGACGCAGCGGTCGGCCCTGCTTGACCAGCCTGCCCCGCACGTCCTTCGTCCAGCCCGCGGCGCGCAGGGCCCGCACGGCGCTGCTGTGCGAGGGCAGGTTCCCCGTGGCCACGTCGGAGTAGCAGAGGGAGTTCGGGGCGGTGAGAGCGCGCGCGGGCGTACCGTCTCCACCGATCGCCACATTGGCGAGGCCCTTGCGGTCCAGAGCCCCTACCAGTGCCTGGCGCAGCACCGGGTCGCTCAAGGGCCGGTCGGTGCGCTCGTTGAAGAAGGTCAGCCCCACCACGGTCGGCACCTGGGCGGTCGCCAGACCGTGGCCGGTCAGCCGCGCGCGGTCCGGGCCGGTCACCATGGCGATGTTCACTCCGCCCGTGAGCAGAAGATTCGCCACGGTGGACTCCTGCGGAACCACCGTCACCACGATCCGCTCCGGCTGCCCCGGAGTTGCGTTGCCTGCTCCGCGCGGCCCCCACGCGTAACCCTTGCGCCGGGTGAAGAGGTACGGACCCCCCGAGGCGTAGCCGATCAGCACGTACGGTCCGGTGCCCTCCGACCTCTTGTCCAGCGCTCCGGGATCCGCCAGTCCGGCGGGGCAGACGACGGGCAGCAGACCGATCGTCCGCACGATGAAGCTGTACGGCGATGCCGTCCGCACCGACACCGTCCGCTCCGCGTCGTCGGCCGACACCGTGAACGGCACACCCGGCAGGGCGGTCCGGGCACCGATGAGCCGGTTGCGTGGATCGCCGGCATACCTCAGCGACCGGGCCACCCCGGACGCCGTCAGGGGCGTGCCGTCGGAGCAGGTCACCCCCTTGCGCAGGGTGAAACTCGCCGCAGTGGCGCCCGCCTGCCATCTCTCGGCCAGACCGGACACCACACGCCCGTCCCGTGCCACATCGACCAGTGAGTCGTAGGCATAAGGAGCCAGTGAAAGGCCGAACTGCGAGTACGGGTTGAAGCTCGAGGTCTCGGAGGCGGTGGCGATCGTGACGGTGCCGCCCACGACCACAGGAGTGCGCGTCGACGACACGTCGCCGCCGCAACCGGCCAGCACGGCTGACACGACGACACCGGCCGCCGCCACGACCGACCGAGCCCTGGGAGACGACACGGTTCGGCGGTGCATGGCGCTCATCGTGCCATCGCGATCGACGGCGTCGTCCGGGCTTTCCCGGGACGGACGCGAACATGCCCGACTATTTCCCTCGTCCGAGTGAGGCCGCCCGACGCGCGGTCCACGGTCATCCTGTTACTGACGCTGCGTCACCTCAAGGCGCACACTGGCGACATGGTCATCAATCCAGGGGGTTCCCCGGACGACTCGACGGCGTGCGAGATCGACCGACTCGCGACCTCGTACCGGGACTTCCTGCTCGCACGCGAGCCGTCGCTGCGCACGCGCCGCGGGCTGCCGGTCGAGTCGCTGCCGGGGGTGTCCGCGGGGGAGGCCGACGAGCGCGCCGGGTTCGCGGCAGGGGTGCTGAACCGGCTGCGTGCGCTGCGACCGGCGGAGCTGTCCGGTCTCGCCGCCGACACGGCGGGCTTCCTCCGGGCACTGGCCGAACAGGAAGTGGAGGCGGGGCGTTTCCATTGGCTCACCCCCACCGCCACGCCGTACCAGCTCTTCCGCCTCCAGCAGTACGGTGACACCGTCTTCGGCCCGTTCCGCTTCGAGCACCGAGCCGACGCGGACCGGTATGTGACCCTCGTTCGGGACCTGGCCCGCTGCGTCGCGACGATCGGCGACAAGGTCGCCGGGCAGGCGGAGCGGGGCTTTCACATCCCCGCTCCGGCCCTGACCGGCGTTCACACCACACTCACCCGTCTGCGGGCGTCGGCGGCACGGTACGTCCGGGCGGACGCCGAGCGGCTCACCCGACTCGACGCGGCGAGCCGGGGGCACCTGCGCGACACGGTCGAGCGGCTCGTGGCCACCGAACTGGAGCCGGCGTTCGACCGCCTCGTCGCCCTCGTGAGCGACCCGGACTACCTCCGGTGGGCGCCGCAAGCCGTCGGCTGGGCCCGCTACCCGGAAGGCGAGGCGGCATACCGGGCCTTCGTCAGGACGTACACATCCGGCGACACACCACCCGAACGTCTCCACGAACTCGGCCGTGAGCACTGCCGCGAACTCGGGGAGCGGATGCGGGAGATGCGCGACACGCTCGGTTTCGCGGGAACGGAGGCGGAGTTCCACGAACGGCTCGCGACCGAACCGCGCCTGTACGCCGCCACCCCGGAGGAGGTCGAAGCCCGTTACCGCGGACACCTCGACCGCCTCACGCCGCTGCTGCCGCGCTGGTTCGCGGTCCTGCCCCGCGCCCCCTACGACGTGGCCCGCCTCGACCCGGCGCTGGAGGGGTCGATGACGTTCGGCTACTACGAACCGCCGACCGCCACGCGACCGGTGGGACGCTACCGCTACAACGCCTCGGACCTGGCACATCGGTCACTGCTCGGCGCGGCCGCGCTCATCTACCACGAGCTGTCGCCCGGACATCACTTCCACCTCGCCCGCCAGGCCGAGAACACCGCGCTGCCCGACCTGCGCCGCGAACTGACGGCTTTCAGCGGGTTCGAGGAGGGCTGGGCGGAGTACGCGGCAGGGCTCGGCTGGGAGATGGGGCTGTACGACGACCCGTGGGACGCGTACGGACGCCTGGCCCATGAACGGTTCACCGCGCAGCGCCTCGTCGTCGACACCGGCCTCAACCTCGGGACGATGACACTGGATCAGGCGCGCACCTTCATGCGCGCCCACGCGGCAGCCGAGTCCGAGGGACAGATCACGACCGAGTCGCTGCGCTACGCGACCGATCTGCCGGGACAGGCGCTGACGTACCGGGCGGGTCATGCGGAGTTCACGGCATTGCGGACGGCATACGAACATGACGCCGGCCCCGCGTTCGACGTGCGCGCCTTTCACGAGACCGTGCTGGCCGGCGGCACACTGCCGTTTCCCGCCCTGCGCCGACGGGTGGAGAGAGAACTGCACGGGGCATACGGCCGAACAGGCTTCCAGGGAAGGCCACTCTACTCGAATGAGTGAAGGCCACGGGGAATTCGTAGCCTCTTGCCCGGCCTCGGATACTCTCTGTGATGGCGGGTGCAGGTCCGCTGAAGCGGAGTGCGTCCGTCTAATCATCATCTCCTCGACAGAAGAGAAGGATGTTGTGCCATGCCGCCTGTAGTACCTCCTTTCCTGATCGGTCTGATCGCCGCATCCCTGGTGAAGAGGGTGGGCAAGCCCTTGGTGCGAGGACTCGTCAAAGCGTCGGTGGGCCTGGGAATCGAAGTCAAGCGGGCCGTCCACGAAGCCGGCGAGGGAATCCAGGATCTCGCTGCCGAGGCGACCGCTGAAGTGCGTGCAGCCCAGACGGCACAAGGAGCCGGGCACGGCGTCGGCGCCCCGGAGGACGGCACCGCGGGCCGGGCCGGAGCGGCCGCCAGGTCGGCGCCCGCGGCCGCAGAGGCCCACGCGGGACAGACCGGCGGCCAGGGCAAGTCCGTAAGCAAGGCCCGTAGCGCCGGTTCGGCCGCCGCCAAGGCGCGCTGAGTCCGCCCGCCGACTCTCCGTGTGATTCTGGCTCGTCCCAATGTCACGGCCACGTTTTCGTCTTCGTGACCGGTCGAGACTTCCAAGTCCCGGCCAGAGTAAAACCCGTCCCTTTCCGCGTATGCCCACCGTGAAAAAGTCGACGGCGTTCCATGAAGCCTTCGGCTGACACAGCGGCCGTTCGCCGGCCCGGCCTCTCGCATGCGACCGCCGCGTTACCGGCGACACGGTGGGCTGCGCCGTATCGGCCATCACGACACCCTGGTGGAGGCAGGTCAGATGTCTGCGACCGGAACCCCCCTGTATTCCGCGGAACTCATCCAGGAAGGCGGTGCCTGCGAACTCGTCGTGACCGATCGCCAGCGCCACACTCCGCAGACCGCATACGTGTCCATGAGGGCGGTGGAGCAGCTTCCCGCGCTTCTCGCCGAGCTCGGCTCCCTGCACCTGCGCGGGATCCCTTGGTGATGACGGCGACCGACGCGAAGAAGTGGTTCCGTGTCCACCGGCGTGCGGCGGACCCCAGGCTCCGACTGGTGTGTTTCCCGCACGCCGGCGGCACGGCACAGCTGTTCCACGGCTGGCCCGCGCTGTTGCCGGCGGACGTCGAGGTGCTCGCCGTGCGGTACCCCGGCCGCCAGGACCGGCTTGCGGAAGCCTGCATCGAGGACATGGCCACCCTGGCCGACACGATCGAGGACGCACTGCGGCCCTGGCTCGACCGGCCACTGGCGCTCTTCGGGCACAGCATGGGCGCCTGCGTCGCCTACGAGGTGGCCCTGCGGCTGGAGACCCGCGGCATCGTCCCCGAACACCTTCTGGTCTCCGCACACGAAGCCCCCCCCGGTGGGCCGAACGCGTCGCGTTGCACGACGCCGACGACGAAACCCTGATCACCCACGTCCGGCGCCTCGGAGACCTGCACTCGGAGGCCTACGACATCCCGGAGCTGCGTGACCTGCTGCTGCCCGCCCTCCGTTCGGACTACCGGCTCATCGAGGGCTACCACCCCCTGAGTCCGGCACCGGTCAAGGCGCCGATCACCGCGTACCTCGGCCAGGACGATCCGAGTTGCGTGCTCGACGGGGTCCTCGCCTGGTCCGGCCTCGCCGCCCCGGGCTCGTTCGAGCTGCGCCCGTTCCCCGGGGATCACTTCTACCTCGCAGCCCGGGAGGCCGAAGTGGTCGCGGACGTGGCAGCACGCCTTGCTCGCGAGTGAGGTGCCGGTCAGGCGTGACGGCGAATACCCGCATCGAGAACCTGGGAGACCACGGCGCACACCCACAGGTCCCGCACTGTGCATCGTCGGTCCCTGGCAGGGGCCGTCCGGCGTCGGCCCCTGCCCAACAGGCCATGACAGGCGGGGCCGGCAACGTGCGTGGCGCCCGCGGGGTTCTCAGGGGACGATGGTCGTACCGGTCGCAGATGTGCGGTGTTCCCGGCAGCGGCCGTGAAGGCCGGGACGGAGAGGGAACCATGCGACCGGGAACACGTGCCGCTGACGCGATACACCGGCTGCTCGGCCGTGACTGGGCCGGGCTGGCCATCGCTCTGCTGCCGGCGGCCGCAGGTGCGCGGTGCGCATCCAGGGGGACCGGCTGGCGGATTCTCGGCGGTGTGCTGTGGGCCGTGGCCCTCGCACTCGGTCTCGGGTCGTTCCGCCATCTGGTGCATGTGGGCCGGATACGGGTGAGGTATCCGCCACCCGGACGAATGGTCGACGTGGGCGGCTACCGCATGCATGTCCTGGCCGAGGGAGACGCCGGAGCGAGGCCCACGGTGGTCTGGATGCCGGGTGGCCATGCCGGGGGGTACGCCATGTACCGGCTGCACGCGCTGGCGCGGGAACAGATGCGTTCGGTCCTGGTGGACCGTCCGGGGTCCGGCTGGAGCGACCCGGGCCCGTTCCCGCGCACGACGGCGGCAGAGGCCGTCGAACTGCTCACGGCGCTGGAACGGGCCGGTGAAAAGGGTCCCTATGTCTTCGTGGGGCATTCGTTCGGGGGGATGCTCATGGCCAACGCCGCCAGGCGCCGCCCTGACCTGGTGGCCGGTCTGGTGCTGCTCGATCCCACCCCGCCCGATGCCGTCGCCTTCGGCCCGGCGCTTCCGGCCCTGCGACGTGCCCCGAGGGACCAGACCGTCCTCGCGCTGCGTCACCTCTTCGGCCTCCACCCTCTCGCGGGCAAGGAGGAGACACACACCTCCGACGACCCGACGCAGGTTCTCACCATGATCGAGCTCAGGACCAAGGCGAGCTGCGCCGCGGCATCGATCCTGCGAGAGCTGTCGCCTGACGGCATCACCAGAGACGGCTGGCAGACGGCCGTACACGACGGCGAGCTCGGCTCGCTGCCCCTTCTCCTCGTGGCGCCACGCGATCTGACGGGCGGTGGCGAGATCTTCGACGCGGTCGACGATCCGGAGGAGAGCGCCCGGGTACGGCACTTCTTCCTCACCGTGAGAGAACGGTTCCTCGCGGCTTCCAGCAGAGGGCGGAGGGTCTACACCCCAGAGGGAACCGGCCACGACTTCCCGGATCGCGTCCCCGACTTTGTTGTGCAGGTGGTGGGCTCGCTGCTGGATCGGTGCGGGCCGGGGGCGCCGAAGCAGTTCTGATCCCGTCGCCCAGCCACGGTCCACTCCGGCGAGCTTCCGCCCGACCGAATGAACAGTGTCGGCGTCTACGGGCGCATCGACCGAGGTCCGACTATCGTGTTTTTGGTGGGGGCGAAATTCCTGCCCAGCCTTGTCGGCCAGCCGGTGTTGGCTCGTGTGGCGTCGGCAGTCGTGCTGTGTACACAAGAAGAGGGTTTACCCATGCTCCCTGCAGTTGCTCCCTTCGCCGTCGGCGTGATGACAGCCCCTCTGGCCAAAAGAGTGGCGAAACCGCTGGTGCGAGGCGTCATCAGGACATCGGTCGGCCTGGCCCTCGAAGTCAAGCGTGCAGTCATCGAGGCCGGGGAGGAGATCCAGGGCCTCACCGCCCAAGCGGCTGCCGAGAAGCTGGCGAGTTCCGCTCGCACGCGTGGTGCGGAGTCGGCGGTGAGGTGATGGCCCACGGTGCCGCGGCTGGCTGAAGTCCGTCGACCTCGGCCTCGCCTATAGCCGATGCGGGTGCACACACGAGGTACTTCACCGTGCCGGCTTTCCCCCTGGTGGGGCCCGCCGGACGCGCCGTCGCCATCCCGCTGTTCCGACTTCCACCGGGCCCTGGCCGTGAATCAGGCGGCTGACAGGTGCGGCAACGTACGCACCATG
Source organism: Streptomyces sp. NPDC002884 (assembly GCF_040295245.1). Taxonomy (NCBI): domain Bacteria; kingdom Bacillati; phylum Actinomycetota; class Actinomycetes; order Kitasatosporales; family Streptomycetaceae; genus Streptomyces; species Streptomyces sp. NPDC002884. The sequence goes on from NZ_JBEOVB010000022.1 coordinate 105,249, forward strand.
AACGCCGCCGCCTCTGAAGCGCTCCGGCCTGATGGAGGCTCGATTCCTTGAGAGGATCGAGCCATGGTACGTCCGTTCCCCATACCCTCCTGAGCTTCGTGGGCGTGCGGTACGCATGGCCGCGGAGACACGCCCGAACTGCCCAACCGAGTGGGCCGCGATTAAGGCGGTCGCAGCCGAGCTGGGGATCGGCGCGGCCGAGACCGTGCGGGCCTGGGTCGCCTGGCGACGGTCGGTACTCACCAGATATTCCAGGCCGGGACGATGCCACTGAACGGTACGCCAAGTGAAATGGCGTGCGGGAACACTCCAGAGCAAGTCGACCTCGGCCAGGTCCTTAACGGCACAGCCGACGAACGTCCGGCCGAAACGCCACGACGGGCGGCGTCGGCTACGGCGCCTCGCACATGGCCAGAGCGGTTCGCGCCAGTCCGCGCAGCCAGGCGTGGGCGTGGTCGGTGTCGTAGCGCTGATGCCACGACAGGTATATCGGTGCCGACGGCAGTTCGAGGGGGAGCGGCAGCACGACCAGGCCGAGGTCGGCGACCGCTGACCGCGTGGTGGCCTCGGGGACGCTGATCAGGAGATCGGAGCCGCGCACGAACTCCAGCGCGGCCGCTTCCGTGGGCGCGGTCGCCACCACGCGGCGGATGAGGCCGAGCTGCGCGAGGGCGTCGTCGAGGCCGTTGCTGAGTCTTCCGCGTCGCGAGACGGTGATGTGCTCGGCCGCGGCGTACTGCTCTGCGGTGACGGTCGTGACGCGGCTGATGGGGTGCCCCTGCCGCACGACGATGACGAGGCGGGTCTCGCCCACGTTCTCGGCACGGACGTCCGGTGCGCTCGGGCGGTTGGCGTTCGCCTCCAGGTCGACCTCGCCGCGCCGCAAGTCGGGGGTGTCGATGCTCGATTCCGCGACGAAGCGCAGGCGCACGCCCGGCGCCTGTCCGCGCACGGCCGCGAGCAGTGCGGGGCCGCTCAGGGCGACCAGGGAATCGTGCCAGCGGAGCGTGAACGTGCGTTCCAACGTCGCCAGATCGAGTTCGCGGCTCGGTGCCAGCACTCCCTGGACCTGGTGCAGCAGCTCGTGCACCTGTTCTCGGACGGCGATCGCGTACGGCGTCGGGGTCATCGTGCGGCCGGTGCGCACCAGGATCTGATCCCCGGTCGTGCGCCGGATCCGGCCCAGACTCCGGCTCATCGCGGGGGCGGTGACGTGCAGGCGCGCGGCCGCCCCGGCCACGCTTCCCTCCTCCAGCAGCGCGTCGAGCGCGGCGAGCAGGTTCAAATCCAATTGCATGCGAGTAATCCTAGCCGTGCTTGACATGCATTTGAAGTTAATCAAGGGGCTCTATACCTTCGAGAACAGAGCGCAAGCCGAACGCACAGCTTGGCTCGACCGACCTCATCGCCCCTCCTCGTCGCCCCTCCTCAGATGGGAGTACCACCATGTCCGAAACGCTTCAGACCACTGACGTCGCCGCCTCCGACGCCGACCTGCTCGCCCAGACCGTGAGCGCCGTTCGCGAGGCCGGCTCGGCGCTGCGCGAGCGCTTCGGCGAAGTGGTCCGCTACGAGAGCCGCGAAGAGCTGATGCGCGCGCTCGCCGTCAACGACGACACGGCCCTCGACATCCTGCGCCCCCGACTGACGCGCCTGCGTCCGGACGCAAGCTGGGTGGAGGACGAACTGGACGGCGGGGCGCTGCCGTCCGGCGAGTGGTGGGTCGTGGATCCGGCCGAAGGCAACGTCAACCACCTGCACGCCCTGCCGGAGTGGGCGGTGACCGCCACTCTCGTGCGGGAGAACCAGCCGGTGCTCACGGTGGTCCACCTGCCGTTGACCGGCGAGACCTACACCGCGCTGACCGGCGCGGGCGCCTACCTCGACGGCCGACCGCTGCACGTCTCCGGGACCGCGGACCTCGGCCTGAGCATCGTGGCCACCAGCCAGGCCCGGCCGGACGAGAACGAGAAGGTCGTACGGCGCGTCGGCTCCTCGATCACCGCGATGCTCTTCGACGCGCTCGTCGTCCGCACCGCCGTGCCCGCGACCCTGCACCTGACGAACGTGGCCGCCGGCCGGATCGACGCCTTCTGGCAGTTCGCGGGCGCCCGGGCGGACCTGCTGCCCGGAGCGCTGCTCGTCACCGAGGCCGGCGGACAGATCTCCGACGCCGAGGGCCGCCCCTGGACCCCGCAGAGCGAGAGTTTCCTGGCTGCCGCGCCCGGCGTCCACGCCGACGCCGTCGCCACGCTCTCTCGCTGACCGCACCCCACAACCCGCACGTACGAAGGACCAGATTCATCATGACCACGATCGCAGTTCTCGGAAACGGCCGCGTCGGCGGCAGCCTGGCCACAGCCCTCACCCAGGCGGGGCATGAGGTGACCGTGGCGGACCGCGCGCCGGGAGCCGCCGCCGACGCTGCCCGGACAGCCCGGATCGTCATCAACGCCACCCCGGGAGCCGGCTCGCTGGACCGGCTCGCCGCCCTGCGCGAGGAACTGCGCGACAAGATCCTCGTCGACGTCTCCAACGCCACCGTCGACGGACCGGACGGACTGCCCGCCGACCTGATCTACCCCGGTTCGAGCCTCGCCGAGCAACTCCAGGAAGCGCTCCCCGGAACGCGCGTCGTCAAAACGCTCAACACCATGCTCTTCCCGGTGATGACCGCGCCTGCCACGCTCGCCCAGGCGCCGGACGCCTTCCTCTCCGGCGACGACCCACAGGCCAAGGAGACCGTCCGTGAACTGCTCATCGACCTCGGCTGGCGCAAGGAGTGGATCACCGATCTCGGCGGGATCCAGACCGCCCGCGCCACGGAGGCCGCGATTCTGTTCGTGCCGCACGTGATCCGGTCCAGCGGGTTCACGCCCTTCGCGATCTCGATCGCCCGCTGATCCCGCACAGTTCCCACACGGCGCACCACCCGCGACGGGACGCGGCCGACCGTCCCGGTGCTGCTTCTTCAGAGGCTGCGCGCGGTGATGTCGCCGTAGCCGGTGGTTGCGTGGATGGTGAGCTGGGCGGTGGCGCCTTCGCTGTTCTTCAGTGCGTTGTCGACGCGGCCGAAAGAGGTGCCGGCGTCCAGAGAGGCGGAGGCTCCGCGGACGGCGCCGACCGAGATGTCGCCGGACTCGGTGCGCAGGGTGAGGGTGCCGCGTACGGCCTCGCCGATGCGGAGGGCGCCCTTTTGGGTGCTGATCTCGGCGTCGCCGGTCAGTCGGCCGACCTCGATGTCACCGTCCTGGAGGGAGAGGCGGACGTTCGCGGCCTCGTCCAGCCTGACCGTGCCCTGCGCGCTGTCGAAGGCGACGTCGCCGAGGCGTCCGACGCACCGGAGCTCGGCGCCCGCCGCCTTGGCCTCGACGTTGGAGCCGGCGGGCAGATGCACGTTGATCTCGACGGCTCCGGAAGCCCCGAAGAGCTGGTTCTTCGGCTCCGGGGCCTCGATCCGCAGGACGCCGTCGCTGTAGGCGACCTCGATCTGCTCGGCTGCCTTCACGTCACGGTTCTTCGTGGCGTCGGCCGGCAGGACCTCGACGGTGGCCTCGGTCCGGTCGTCGGTGATGAACTGGACGCGGCCCACGGGGATGTCGAGGACGGCGGCGATCGGGGCGGTGGTGGCGAACTTCTGCATCGTCTTCTCCTGTGACTCGTTGTTTCCGATGAAGGAAAAGCTACGTTGCGTTCATGGCGTGGGCAACTTCCTTGTTGCGTAAGGTTGCAATAAATGCAGGTGAGAACGGTTAAATCATTGCAACGGTTCTGGATCTAACGCAACGAGAGACGCCTTGCTCGTTGCAATGGATGAAGCTGAACGCTACAGCGGGGGCCGGAGCTCACTCGGATCGGAGGCTCTGCGTACGAGGTGGGCAGCCTCGCCGTCCACGCCCCGGGAACTGCGCCGCACGGAGGTCGCCCCGCACGGAGGTCTCCCCGCAAGGCGGCGAGCCCTCGGAGGCGCCCTATCGCGCGCCCGCCTCCGGGCGCAGCCGCAGATGCGGATGGCGCACCAGGACCCCGCCTCGCTGTCGAACTCGACGCGGCCGCCCGAGGAGTCCCGCAGCAGGAGTTGGGAAGGGCTCAGGGGGAGCGGGGACGGTATCGAGATCCGCCCTGTCGCGTTCAGCTGCCGCCGGTGCTCAGTCGGCATGCCACGTCGGCTGATCGAGGCCGGCAGCGGCCGACAGAGGGGCTCCAGCAGGTCCGGGTACCCTTCCGGGGTGACGCAGCTCCCTTCGCCGGACAAGCGGCGGCCTCCCAACCAAGGGCCGAAGGCTGCCGCCCGTAACCGGGCCGCTCTGGTCGCCGCCGCCCGCGAGGTCTTCGCGGAAGACGGCCTGCAAGCACCGCTGTCCGCGATAGCGCGTCGGGCGGGGGTGGGGCAGGGGGTTCTGTACCGGCACTTTCCCGACCGGGCCGCCGTGTCCGCTGCGGTTCTGGAGGAGAACGTCTGCCAGGTCGAAGCGGCGGCCGCTGTGCAAGACGCGTGTCTCGCCGGCGTTCTGGGTGTGCTGACCTGGCATCTGACGGAATCGGCTGCCTTCATCGGCCTGTTGCACGTCGATGGGGAAGGCAGTGGCTCCGCCGGCGCCCGCACGCACGCGTTGGCCCTGTCCCAGCGGGTCGAGAGGGCTCTGCGGGGGCACCTGCCGGGCGGTCATCGCCTGGAGGCGGCGGACGACCTGATGCTCGCCGTCGCCATGGTCTCCGGTGCCGTCACCGGCCGCCGCCGCGAGGAGCGGGAGCACCGAGCGCTGGCGGCTTGGCGGCTGCTCGGGGTCGAGGTGGGGCCGGTGCGCCCCTTCGCGGGATGAGCGCAGGGGGCAGGGGTGGTGTCAGCCGCCGTTGGACTGCCGGACGCCTTCCGCCAAGGCGTCGAAGGTGTACAGGTACCCCCCGGCCGGCCCGCTGACGGTCATGTAGGCCCTGGTCCCGCCCGGCGTGATCGCCACGTTCGTCGCTGACTCGAGCCCTGTGGCGCGGCCGGGAATCTCCACCGTCGCCAGGCGCTCACCGTACTTGTCGTACACAAGCATCGCGGGCTGGCCGTGCAGGGCCTGGTAGAGGTTGCCGGCCGCGTCCACGGCGATCGAGTCGGTCTGGGCGATCCCGCCGTCGACGCGGATGGCGGTGTGGCGGGACGTGACCTTTCCGTTTCCGTCGAGTCGAAGGTAGGAGATCCGGTTCTGTGTGAGTTCGCTGATCCACAGTCCGCGGTAGTCGGCGTCGAACGAGATTCCGTTCGTCGCGGCCAGTTCCTCGGCCAGAACGGTGGTTGTCCTGCCCTCGCGGTCGATCCGGACCACTCGGCCTTGCGCCTGGCCCCCGGACGGGGCGCGTGAGTCGCTGACGTACAGGTTGCCCTCGGTGTCGAAGGCGATGTCGTCGGGGTTCATCCGCGCGCCGTCGATCTCGCCGGAGAAGAAGGTCTGCGGATCGCTGCCGTCCGCGGCCAGGCTCACGATCTCGCCATACGCGTAGTCGGTCAGGTAGAGCCGTCCGTCGTACGGGCTGAACTGCGCTGAGGTGTAGGCCCCTCGGTCGTAGGTGTGGACCGATCGCGATGTCCTTCTCCGGACGTCGACGCGTATCACCTTCGGTTCGCCCGCGGGTGCGGTGACATCGACGACGAGCAGCTTGCCGTCCTCGTCGAAGGTCGGGCCCTCCAGCAGGGTCATCCCGGTCTCTTCGTGCGTCCTCGTCAACTGCATGAACCGCTGGGCGCGGATGGTCTTACCCGTGCCGGCCGAGGCCGTCTCGTCTCCGGTGTCGCTTGTGTCCGTACCGCATCCGGTGAGAGCCAGCGCGCCGAGCGCGGTGAGTAGGGCAAGGGACCGGATCGGGAGTCGTCGCATGGGGATCAGCCTTCCTGTCCGCTGTGTGCGGGTGCCGCCGCTGTCCGGAAGTTCGCGCACGGGCGCTGTCGGTGCGGACGTGGTCTGTCCGAATCATGCCGTGCACCCATCCTCCAACCGGACATCGTTGTCCGGTTGTTGCTACGGTAGCGGACGGCCGCTCACGTCGGCGCGGGCGCGTCGGCGCGGGTGGCCCGCAGGGCCGCCGAGGGCAGCAGCAGACCGACAGGATTGAGGTCCCCCATGACAACTCCTCAAGTTCCGGACCCCGTTGAGCTCGCTGCGCTGAGGCAGCGGTATCGCCTCGAACGTGAGCGACGCGTCCGGCCTGACGGCGTCCGCCAATACCAGGCCGCGGAAGCGGAGTTCGGCTACTACGCCGCCGATCCCTACGTGGGAGAGGTCGCCGAACGCGAGCCGCTGCGCGACACCGTCGACGTCGCCGTGGTGGGAGGTGGCTTCGGCGGCATCCTCGCCGGGGCGCGGATGCGGCAACAGGGCGTGGAGCGCGTCCGGATCGTCGAGAAGGGCGGCGACTTCGGCGGCACCTGGTACTGGAACCGGTATCCCGGAATCCACTGCGACATCGAGTCGCACGTATACCTGCCCATGCTCGACGAGTCCGGATACGTGCCGGAGTGGAAGTACGCGCCCGGCGAGGAGATCCGCCGCCACGCGGTGCGGGTCGCGCGGAAGTTCCACCTCTACTCGGATGCCCTGTTCTCCACCTCGGTCACATCGCTGACCTGGGACGAGGTGTCAGGGATATGGATCGTGGCCACCGACCGCGGCGACGAGTTCCGGGCCACGTACGTCGTCACCGCCACCGGCACGCTGTCCGAGCCGAAGCTTCCCGGGATACCGGGCATCAAGGACTTCGAGGGCCACACCTTCCACACGTCGCGGTGGGACTACGCCTACACCGGCGGGACCCCGGACGGCGGCATGACCGGCCTCGCGCGGAAGCGGGTGGGCATCGTCGGCACCGGCGCCACCGGCGTCCAGGTCATTCCGATGCTGGCCGAGGACGCCGCACACCTCTATGTCTTCCAGCGCACCCCGTCCACCGTGGACGTGCGGGCCAACCGCCGCACCACCGCTCGGGACGTCAGCGCCGACCACGACGGCTGGGCACGCGAGCGACGCGAGAACCACCTCCGCATCGTCTCCGGTGAGACGGCCGAACAGGATCTCGTGGCGGACCGCTGGACCATGTCAGCGGGCCTCTTGGAGAAGCTCCTGCCGAGCTTCCGCCGCCAAGGCGACCGGAAAGCCTTCGAATTCGCCTACGAGGCCGCCGACGCCGCCAAGATGAACGAGCTCCGCGCCCGCGTCGAGCGGACGGTCACGGACCCGGATACGGCGCAGAAGCTCCAACCCTGGTACCGGTACGCCTGCAAGCGCCCCACCTTCTCCGACCGGTACTACCCGGCGTTCAACAGGGCCAACGTCACTCTGGTCGACACCGCGGACACCCATGGCATCGAGCGTGTCACCGCACGCGGGGTCGTGGTCGGCGACACCTCCTACGAGCTCGACTGCCTGATCTTCGCCACGGGATTCTCCGTCGGGACCTCCGGCATCAACTCCGGTACGCTCCCCGTCCACGGCCGGGGCGGCGCGCAACTGCTGCACGCGTGGGCGAAACAGGGCCCGCGCACGCTGCACGGCTTCACCACCAACGCCTTCCCCAACCTGATCCAGATGGGATCCCTGCACAGCGCCAGCAGCGTCAACTACACCCACATCCTGGACGAGCAGGCCGTTCACGTCGCCGCCCTCGTCGCGGCCGCCGAAGCCAAGGACGCCCTCATCGAACCGTCCCGTGCAGCCGAGGACGCTTGGATCGCCACCCTGGCCGAGGACGCCCCCGACCACGAGTGGTTCCACGCCGAGTGCACCCCCGGCTACTACAACCGCGAAGGCCGCGGCCGCCCGAACGGCCCGGCGGGCTACCCGCACAGCGCGGTCGCCTTCCACGAGCTCCTGAAGCACTGGCGCGAGCATTCGATGGACGAGATCCTCCAGGCCAAACCCTTCACTCAGGGCTAGAATTCCGGTCGGACTTCCGCGTTTCTGCTGGTCAATGGCGTGGACCGCAACCGTGGGCAGCTCGATGACGTGTGCGCGGGGGAGAGGTGGGGCGAGTTGTCGCCGCGAGTGGTGCGGGCGCCGTGGTAGGGCTCGGCCGGTTTGGTGCTCGCCGTACTCTGCACCTCGGTCCTCGGCGCAGGCGCAGGCGCAGGCGCAGGCGCAGGGGTCGGGGAGGGCCGGCGACTGCCCGTGGCCGTGGCCGTGATTCTGCTCGTGGCTCAGATCCTCGCCCCGAGGCGGCAGGTGCGTCGAGCAGTGGCCGAGGAGCGGGCGCGGATCGCACGCGAGGTGCACGACGTGGTGGCGCACACGCTGTCCGTGATGGTTGTTCTTCACGACTGGCCGACTGGTTGCCCACCGTGCTCGAAGGTATCCGCCTGGGCAGGTCGGAGGGTGCCATCACGTTCCCGATGCTGCGGGCCGCCGTCGACCACTTGCTGCACCTGTGGATGCCGGGTGCGCGAGTGATCCAGGAACTCGTCCCCTGTGGGGCACACTGAAGGAGACGCAGGGCTTAACGCGGCAGCGGCAGACCCTGGTGCAGTGATCCGCGACCAACTGTCCTTTCACGCAGTCCGGTTGTCGTGGGGGGACTTCGCAACGCCCTGAGGATGAAACCGACACGGGTACTGGTGGGGAGACACACGATGTCGATGGGGCCCAGTGGGGAACCGAACGGCGCACCGTGGCGAGGAGGAGCCGGCGCATGGCGGATGTGGTTGAAAGTATTCATCTCCCTTGCGGCTGGCGGCCTGACCTCCATCATCGCCAAGGTCGCGAACTCGGAGGCCAAGTGGCAGATCGGTGTCGGCATCTTCGTCGGTGGCTGCATCTTGATGCTTCAGCTCCTGGGTGACCTGATCAATCAGGTGAGGGACTTAAAGGCGGTGCTGCCTCAGCACAACGCGCAGACACAGGAAACGGTCGTGAGGAGCTTCGCCCAGATCAGCGAGGCAACCAAGTTCTACAACGAGATGGAAAGGTTGCCTTCCGACGGAGTGGCCGCGTTGGCCGCCAGTGCGGTAGAGGTCGTCTCCAGGGGGCCCGACATCATGAGGCGCTTCGCCGAGGAGCTGATGCGGCGCCTCGCCATTGACATGAAGGCGCTCAAGAGCGGGAGTGTCGATTGCGCCGGCGAGAACCACGACTGGCTGCTGACCCTTACCAACTGCGCCACTAGTTCCATCGACACCACAAGTACGCTCTCCTTGGTGGACCGGGACTTCTGGAACAGCGGGCCTGCCGACCGCTATCTGCAGGCGCAGCGCGAGGCGATAGCGAGGGGGGTAACGGTACGACGGCTGTTCCTGGTGGACGACTCGGCAGACCTCAACGACGAACTGCGTCAACTCGGCCATGAGCAAGAGGTGTTGGGTATAGAGACACGTGTGCTCGTCCGGACGCGGCTGCCTCAGAACGTCAGGCGGGGCTTGGTGGACGAATTCATAGTCTTCGACAAGGCGACCTGCTATGAGATCGAACAAGATCAACTTCATGTCAACACCTCGACGCGAGTGAGGGCGCATGAGGACTACGTCAGACTGAGGACCCAGCGGTTCGCCGAGCTCTGGGATGTGGGCGTGCCGACGCAGGCGGTGGGAACCCCGACAGGTGAGCCAGGGGCTGTCGGCGCGTAATGTGCCTGCCTGGATAGTCGCCGGGACGCCCAGGGCGCGGTCGAGGCCGCCGAGTCCGCCCGCGTCGCGCCCGACCTTGTCGGGATTGTGAACGAGCACGGCCGCGAGATCGAACGCCGGATGCGCCTCGACCGCACGGATCGCCGCACGGCCGACGTTGCCGGTACCTCAGACCACCGTGGAAATCATGCGCGGAGCGCAACCTGACGAGTCGTCAATATTTCACCCTTGCACCGGCCTCAGCGGCGTGCTTTGTGGACCATGGAGTGACTCAAGCGTGCTCACGTGAGGACGACTTGTGACGGTGGCATCGGGAGGCCGGGGTGGCGGTGAGGGAGGCGGTACGCGTCCTGGACGGCTCGCGGTCAGCTGTTGTTGAGCCAGGGCACGGAGTGGTGGCGAGGCGGTAGGCACTTCACGAAGCCAGGCCGTCAAGCCGCCCGGTGGTGAGCTGCTGCTGGGCTTGTCCATCAGGCCGGCTCCCATGGCCGTCCGGTCGACACCCGGTGCGGGGAGGGGGACGATGGATGGAGCGGCGCCGTTCCGATCAGTCCGGCGCCACAGTGGCGCCGCAGCCGTACATCCGCTGTCGGGCTGTGGCCGGAGGGACCATCCCGGAGCGCCGGCGCGGCGCATCGCCCCCGTGTTTCCGCGGCGCCCTCCACTCATCGCGAGGGAGGACACCCATCATGGCCCGGCGCATCCGACGCACTGCCGTCATCTCGCTCGTCGCCTCGTCGTTCGTTCTGGGGGCCACGGTCGTCCTGGCGCCTGCCGCCACCGCGACACCCGCTCCGGGGACGTCCACGGTCAGGAGCGAGGCACTGCCCCTCAACGACGGTGGATCCACTCTGCCGCTGAGCCTCAAGGCCAGTATCAGGCCGCGGACGGGCGACGGCCCGCTCGAGGTCACCGAGGAGGGGCGGGGCATCGTCATGCGTGTGCCGCTCGAAGGCGGCGGCCGCCTGGTGGTCCAACTTACCCCGGACGAGGCGGACGCCCTCGCCGACGGACTTGAGAACGTCGGCAACGGCGGTGAATCCACTCAGGCGCTGAGCCTCAGGGCCAGTATCAGGCCGCGGACGGGCGACGGCCCGCTCGAGGTCACCGAGGAGGGGCAGGGCATCGTCATGCGTGTCCCGCTCGAAGGCGGCGGCCGCCTCGTGGTCGAACTGACCCCGGCCGAAGCCGGTGCCCTCGCCGACGCGCTCAGGGACGCCGTCGGCTGATCTTCCGGCGGCCGGGGTATGAAAGCAGGGCCTTCCGAACAGCTCATGGGTGTCGAATCCATGAAGCGTCAGGGGGCCCTGTGCCGTGGTCGACGCGACCGCGCACGTCGAAGGTACAGGAGCAAGCCATGATTGGTGGTGCGCATGTCATCCTCTACAGCCAGGACGCCGAGGCGGACCGCGCCTTCCTCCGTGACGTCCTCGACTTTCCCGGCGTCGACGCGGGCGGCGGCTGGCTCATCTTCAAGCTGCCCCCGGCCGAGGTGGCCGTGCACCCGACCGACGGCCCACCCCAGCACGAGTTCTTCCTGATGTGCGACGACCTTGATGCCCAGCTCGGCGAGTTCCGCGCGCAGGGCGTCGAGATCACCCGTCCGGTCAGCGAACAGCGCTGGGGCAGACTGACTGCGATCCGGCTTCCCAGCGGCGCCGAATTACCGCTCTACGAACCGCTGCACCCCATCGCCCACAGCCTGTGACCCGGCACTTGGCTCAGCTTGCGGGCGTCACGTGTCGCTGGCCTGCGTAAAACGTGGCCGCGCATGGCTCGTTGGAGCCGCCGGCCCGGGAATGGTCCGGATCTTGTCCTCAGGGAAACGGGACTGATCCCCCCGCGCCCTTCCCGGTTCGCAGAGCGACGATATCGGTATATGCGCGCGAGATGACTTCCACTTCCGGTGTCTTCGCTTGCGCCTCGCGGCCTTCTAGGGGTCACGGTTTCGTGTTGGTGTTCTCGCGTGTTCAGGTCAGGGATGTGGGAGGCACGGCGCGGTTGAGGGCTTCCCAGTCTCCGTGGAGTTCGGCTGAGATTTCGCGCCTGCGGTCACGTGGGCTGTTGCGACAGCTCGCGCCACCGCCACGTCACTGCCCACTTCGAATCCAGCGACACCCGCTGATGCGTCCACCGAAGGCGGCGGCGAGTGGGCCGGGTGGTTTGTCGACGAGGTGTACCTTCAGCCGCGTCACGACGGCTGAGCAGTCATCTGCCTGGGTTGCCGCGCCCGCCGACCAAGGGGCATTCGGGTTCGGCTTGAGCCCACGCGCCTCGAGGGCCACCCGAAGCGCCGAGCGGCGCACAGGGCGCGACGGCGTCGAACCGCCATCGCCGTGCGAGGCCCACTCCATGCCCGCCCCTTCCGCAGTCGTGCCGGGGCCGCGGAGCCACGATCACTTGCCGGCGTCGATGACGAGGCGCTTCGCCACCTGGGCGATCCGCAGGCCAGACGCGCAACCGCCCGGCGATCGCCGTCCCCGGATCATGTCTGGACGAGTAGTTCCGATTGCGGGGTTGCAACAAGTGTCTGCGAGCGGCTCTGCTCCTGCTCAAGCGGGCCATCTGGTCGCTGGCAGCCGACACCGACCTGTGGCTGGTCGATGTGTGGATCTTGGAACCCACCCCAGTCGAGTGCGCCAGATCCCGCGGGACAGTCAAGCGCTCCGACCTGGCCGGATGGGCGAACTACGGCTAGTGGCGCTCCCGCTCGCGTTTCTACCGGGGCCTGAAACTGCACATGGTGTGCACCCCGGCCGGTCTGCCCGCCACCTGGGCCCCGGCCGACCCGAAGACCGACGAACGGCAGGTCCTGGCCGCCCTGATCGACGACGAGCCGCACCTGGCTGCCGCCCGGCCCGGACTGCTGATCCTGGCCGACAAGGGCTGCATCGCCGCCGAACTCGACCGCTTCCTCGCCGTTCTCGGCATCCAGCTGCTGCGGCCCTCCTACCGCAACCGCGGCACCCCGCACCCGGCCGAACCCCTGCTCCAAACGGTCCGTCAGCTGATCGAGCCGGTCAACGACACCCTCAAAGGCCGGCTCGACCTCGAACAGCACGGCGGCCGCACCCCCGACGGCGTCGCCGTCCGCGCGGCCCAGCGGATCCTCGCGATGACCTGCGTCATCTGACACAACCGCACCATCAGCGCACCCATCGCCAGATCACTCATCGCCTACGACCACTGAGCCACCTCGGAACTACTTGTCTAGGCCTTCCGGGCCAGTCCGGCGGCGATGAGGTGTTCCCATACCGTGAGCTCACGTCGTTCGCCGCCGTTCCACTGGTTGGCGGTCTCGTCGGGACGCCACAGGGACGCGGGGACGATCCCGGGGTCGAGGATCTCCAGGCCGTCAAGGAGGGCGGCGATTTCCGCGTCGGTGCGCCACCGGCCGCGGCCGAACGTCTGCTGGAGGACCTTCTCGGCCTGCGCGGTCTCCGCGTTGTTGCCGGAGCGGAAGTGACTGATGAAGAAGTAGCTTCCGGAGGGGACATGGTCGCGCCAGTAGCGGACGATGCCGGCCGGGTCCTCGTCGTCGTTGACGTGGTGGAGGATCGCGCTGAGGATGACGGCGACGGGACGAGCGAAGTCGATGACCGCGAGGGTGTCGGGGTGAGTGCGGATGTCCTCGGGATTGCGCACATCGACCGCGACGACGCGGGTCCGGTCGTTGTGTTCCAGCAGTGCACGGCCGTGGACCAACACTTGGAGATCGATGTCGACGTAGACGACCCGCGACTCGGGAGCGTGCCGTTGCGCGACTTCGTGGACGTTGTCGGCGGTGGGCAGGCCACTGCCCAGGTCGATGAACTGCCGAATGCCGGTGGTCTTCGCGATCTCCCTGACCGCCCGGGTCAGGGCCGCGCGGTTCGCGAAGGCGATGGCTACCGAACCGGGCAGGTCGCGCTTGAACACGTCGCCGATCGCACGGTCCACGGCGTAGTTGTCCTTGCCGCCGAGCAGGTAGTCGTAGACGCGGGCGATGCTGGGTTTGGCCGGATCGATGAAGGAGCCTTCGTACGTCACGGTGGCCATTCTTCCCTGCAACGTCGCCTGCGCACCGTCGTTTTGAGGCCCTCCGGGTGTTCGGGACTCCTAGGTGTTGCGGGTCAGGACGTTGGTGACGGTACATAGCGATGGGCAAGATCGATCAGGCCTTCCACTCGCTGCTTGAGGCCCTCGTTGAACGCGGCGTACCCGTCGTGCTTGGGCGTTTTGAGGAACCGTCGGGTCAGGGTGGTCAAGGCTCCGGAGAATTCCTCGCGGTTGGTCAGGTGGGTGGTGCCGTCGTGGTTGGAGGAGAGGACGAAGGAGTGCTGGCCGTGGAAGAGCCGCTTCGTGCCGAGCGTGCCGGCCCACCGCAGCTCCTGGCCGGGTGTTGCGACGGTGACCGTGGGCCTGAAGGTCATGCCCGGCATGCGCATGGTGAGCCGGCTTCCCACGTGAGCGGTTCCCTCGGCTGCGGAGAAGGTGCTCCACTCGCCGTAGCTGGCGAAGTCGGTGAGCACGTTCCACACCGCATCCGGGGTGGCGTCTATATCGATGACGGCGGTGAGTACTGCGTCCATGACGGCTTCCACTTCTGGCGGGGGCGGGAAGGAGGGGGGCGGTCCGGCGAGCGGGTGGTCTACCGGTGGTGATCGGCGGGGTCTGCGGCGGCGGGGTCCGCGGCGGAGCGAAGGCCACGGTCGACGAGGTCGATGAGCCACTCGAAACTCTCGCCGACGTCGGTGGACCACTGGAATCCGCCGGATGCCTGCAGGTGGGCGAAGCCGTGGAAGACGCTGCGGACCGCCCGCAGCGCGTGGGTCATGTCCTGTGGGGGGATGTCGTATCCCTGCAGTACCGCTGCGAAGGGGCCGATCCCTCGTCTGCCGGCGAGCATGATCGGGTCGTCGGGACCGGTCGGCGTGAGGCCGAGGGTGGCCGCGTAGCGGCCGGGGTGGGTGAGTACGAAGTCGCGGAGCGCGCCGGCAGCGGCGGCCAGGGCGTCGCGCCCGGCGCGGCCCTGGATGGCCGTGCCGATCGCGACGGCGGCCTCGTCGAAGGCGAGCGCCGCGATCCGCCGGTGGAGGTCGTCCTGGCTGGCGATGTGCTTGTAGAGCGAGGGGGCGCGCACTCCGAGTCGCTCGGCCAGCCGGCCCATGGTCAGCTCGCTGAAGCCGATCTCGTCGGCGAGTGCGGCGCCGGCGGCGACGATCGTGGCCGCGTCCAGGCCTGCCCTAGGCACCGGCACCGGCCAGGAAGGTCAGGACCGCGGCCAGGGTCTGCCGGGGGAACTGGACGTGCGGGTAGTGACCGGCCCCCTCGATCATCTCCAGCCGGCCCAGACCGGTCGGCAGATCGGCGACGATCGCCTCGCCCTCGGCTTGCGGCGAGGCCCAGTCGGGGTCGAGGGTGCCCTGCACGATGAGCACCGGGCAGGTGACGTTGCCCAGCTGCTCACCGGCGTCGGCGGGGGAGATCTTGCCCATCGCCTGCAGGACCTTCATCCGGCCGGGCTCTTCCAGCATCGCGGTGATCTGCCCCATGCGTGTGTTCCAGTCCGCGGGCTTGTTGCCGGGGTAGGCGACGTCCAGGTACTTGGCCCACTGCCGGGTGCTGCCGAGGATGGTGGTGCCCATGAGGTGCGTCACGCCGCGGCGGTAGCCGGCCACCCGCAGATCGCCGAGCCGGACCTGCTGCTTGCGGGTGAAGGGAGCGAGCTCGACCGCCGCGGTGATGAGCTCCGGGGCCTTGGCCGCGGCGATCGTGACGGCACCGCCGGCGATGGAGTGGCCGACGAGCACCGCCGGCTCGCCGAGGTGCTTCACCAGGGCTATCAGGTCACCCGCGAGGTCGGTTCGGGTGTAGGACGCCCACCCGACGCTGGACTCGCCGTGGCCGCGCAGGTCCACCTCCGCGACTCGGTACCCGGCTTCCACCAGGGCGGGGGTGAAGAACCGGTAGGCCTCGCGGCTGTCGCCCATGCCGTGGGCAACCACCACCAGCGGCCCGGTGGCGCCGCTCACCTCGTACGCGATGGTCCCACCGTCGACGTTCAGGAACTCGGTCACGACTACCTCCGTGTGGCCTGCCAGCCCGTTGGCTAACTGCGTTAACTAAAAGCTATCAGCTTTAGCTTAGGAGTCAATCCCGCCGATGGAGCTGCGGGCCAGGCTGAGCCACACATGGAGGCCACGGGCTGTGCCACCTTGCACAGGGGCGTGGATGTCCTGCACGGCCTGCGCACGTGACGGGCGCCCACCGGCACCAACACGGCCGGAACGGGGACAGCGCGGTCAGGACCGGAGAGGGGATTGCCCCGATGGAGCCGGGGTGGCGGTGGCCGCCCGGGCGCACGCCCACACCATCGAGATCAACAGCTCGCACGCCGCGATGCTCAGCCGCCCCCGCGCCGTCACCGACCTCATCCTCGACGCCGCCGGCTGACCGTCACCCTGCCCGCCGGGGGCCAGCCGTGCCCGGCGGGCAGCCACGATGATTTCCCTCAACGCCGCCGTCGACGGGGAGTGCCTGCTCATCGCCCAGGGCGAGGGCCCGTCGCCGGGTGCACGTGACCGACTTCGTGACCGGCGCGGGCCGCAAGGACCTCGTCCAGGGCGAGCTGCTGAGGTCCGTCACTCTCCCTGTCCGTGCCCTGGCCTGCCGCACGGCATTCCGGCAGGCGTCGCTGTACGGGCTGGGCCGCTCCGGCATGCTGGTCATCGGCACGCTGGACCCGGCAGACAGCTCACTGGCCATCACCGTTTCCGCCGCCACCGTTCACCCGTACGGCTGCAGTTCTCCTCACCTCCGACCGCTGAAGCCCTGCGGGCGGCGATAGAGGCGGCCGTCGCCGATGAGGAATGGCTCGACGACATCCACGGGCTGCCCGAATGGCGGCGCCGCATGACGTTGCGGTACGCGGAGGGAATCCGCCGGGTGAAGGAGGGCTGCGATGCGGGCGACTGCGGCGCCTGCACGGTCCACGTTGACGGAGAACCGGTGCACAGCTCTGCCTGTGCCCCGCCTTCCGCGCCGACGGCCGAGCCGTCGCCACGGTCGAGGGCCTGGCCTCACCTGAGGGTCGGGCGTCAAGCTCGGGGTTCACCTGCGCCCGGCCGTCTTGATGCGCATCGGCCCACCGGTGGAGAGGGACAGGGCGCCGGGAAGCGGATCTTCCGCGGCTACCCCGCGTCGAGGACGGCGACCGCCGGCAGGGCGAGGAAGAGCACCACGGCGCTGAAGGCCGCGAAGCTCCCCTGGTGTATCGCTTCCGGTACGGGGGCTCCGATACCGCAGTTGATGGCGCGGAGCGGGTGTGAGTGTGAGTGTGCGGGCGACTCGGCGGGGGAGGGGTTGGGACGACAGCCTCTCGGGCTCTTCGCCGACCATGGACGGCGAAGAGCTGCTCCCACGCGTCATGTGATCTTTGCGTCGCGCGGGGGATATCTCGCGGTTGCGGTCCGGGGCAGGCGTACTGGAAACGTACGCCCCTGTATGGAGACCCGTCGTCATGACGACCTCCCGCGTACCGCGGCACCTGTCCGATGGCATGCGCAACGCCACGGTGGCCGGCCTGGAGCAGGAGAACGCGCAGCTGCGGCACGCGCTCGGCTCCCACGCGACGGTCGACCAGGCCGTCGGTGTCCTCGCCGCGATCCACCGGATTCGGCCGGCCGCGGGGTTCGAGGTGCTGCGTCAGGTCTCCCAGCAAACCAACATCAAGCTGCACACGGTTGCCGAGATGGTGATCGCCTGGGCGCTGGGGCAGCCATTACCGCAGACGGTGGGACACGAGCTGGGCGAGGCCGTGCAGCGGCGTTCCAGGTCGGCGGACGCTCCGGACCAGCCCCATTGGAGCAGCGAGGGGTTCAGGGCCTGCTCGAGGGTGAAGTGGCAGGTGGTGAGGGCGTCGATGCCGGTGGTGCGCTATTTGCCGCTGCGCCTGCCGGGCGGGTCCTGGGGATCCACGCCGGTCACGGCGGATGCGTTCTTGGTTCCGCTGGGCCGCTGGGATCGGCCTCGAGGGCCGGTGCCGTGCATACCCTTCTCCGCCGAGCCCTTGCTCTGCTCTTCACCGCGCCTGCCGCTGCTCTGGGTGGGCTCTCCGTGGGCGTTGCCCGCCTCTTCCCTGGAGACCGCCCGCCCGGAGCTCTTGGGGGGCGCGTGCTTCTTTGCGTGGAAGGAGCGATGGGCGCTCGGGTTGTCCTGCTGGTGAGTCGCGTCTACGTCCGGCGACCAGCCGTGCTGATCGGTGCCCTCGTGGCGACTCGGACCCTTGTCCGGCGCGGGGCGGGACGGTTTCGGCTGCTTGGTCATGGTCGGGCCTGCTGTCTGTCTCGGGATGGGCGCACACGGGGGAGCGCCCTTGCGGCCTCCTGCCATCGTCCCACCGATCACGGGAGTGGTCGCGTCGGTGCGAACGAGCACGTGGCGTACGTCCTGCCGGCCAACGCGGGGCAGATTTCCGGCTGGCGCGGCTCGGGGGCGGCGGCTCACTTTGGGACGTGACGTGCCGCGCACCGGTGACAGGATCAGGGCTCGAGGGCCTGCTCGAGGCTGGGGTGGCAGGTGATGAGGGTGTCGATGCCGACCAGCTGGAGGACGTGCAGGACGGGCTTTTGCGCGGCGGCGATACGCACCCATCCCCCGGCGCTGCTGGCGGCCTGGTAGGCGGTGACGAAGACGGTGATGCCGCTGGAGTCCATGAAGGTCACGCCGCTGAGGTCCACCACGATCCGCAACGCCTGCGCCGCGTCGTCCCCGGACAGCAGGGCATTGCCGAAGGCGTCCTTGACGTCGTGATCGATCTCGCCCTGCACGGTGACGACGCGCACGCCGCCGACCACGCGGTGGACGACGGAGAACCGGCCGGACCGGTCCGCATGCTCGATGTTGCTCACCGTCTCCTCGACTGCGCTCGGGCCTGCCCCGGGGACAGGGCGTGCACGGACGATTCTGCCCCACCGCCCGGACCCCATGCACCGGAGGGCCGCGCCGAACAACATGACATGTATGACGAGATCGGGGGTAGGGGCGAGCTCGTGAACGGGGAATGAGGACGATGCCAGCGGGATCCCATGACGACGGTGACGACTGTCCGGCGCCGGACGAGCACCTCATGCGCGCCGGCTACGCCCTCACCGGAGACGGCGGCTGTATCGCCGACGCCCGCCACCACGCCGTCGCCTTTCTCGACCAGGCCCACGCCGGCCATCGCCTGCCCGTATCCGCCCGGGCGCGCGACCTGACCCAGCTGGTGGTCAGCGAGCTGGTCACCAACGCCCTCAAGTACGCTCCCGGTCCGGTCCTGATGGAACTGCGCATCACGGCCCATGCCGTGGACGTCGTCGTGTGGGACAGCGACCCCACCCTCCCGGCGGCCCGGCCCGCCGACCCCGACCGGATCGGCCAGCACGGCCTCGAGATCGTCAAGGCCGTCACCGATGACCTCTTGATCGAGCAGCAGCCGGTCGGTAAACGCATCACGGCCCGCATCCCCCTGCCTGACACCCCGCCAGCGTCCCCACGGCCCGCAGCCTGACACCGACCGGCTACCTCTCCACCCTGACGGTGCGCGCTGTCCCTGGCCGACCCGACGCCTCCCTCGTCGAATGGTCCGGTTCGTTCACCCCGGTGGGAGTCAGCGACGCCGATGCCGAGGAGCTCTTCCACGGCATCTACGACGACGGACTCGCCGCGCTGCTGCAGTCCGCGCAGGCCTGAGGGCCTGCGTGCCTGCGGGCCTGTGGCGTGGCCGAGTGCCGCCGGGTTGTCCGACGGGTGGGCTCACCGCGGACCGCGCCTACGTGCTGTCGTGCGGAGGCCAGGAGCCCGTGGGGTCTGTCCTGGGCTGCGGGGCAGACCGCTTCCCGCCTCGTGCGCGCTCCCGCGCGGCGTCGCCGCCGCCCTCCCTGCCCGTGTCACGGACACGCCTGCCGATGCGCCGCGGGGCGGCGGGCATGGTCTGGCGGCAGCGCCCCGGGTGAGTGCCATGAAGATTCCGCACGGCCGCAGGGACGAGCGTGGAGGCCCCGACAGCGACTGCCGCCAGTTCCAGCACGGTCCGCGGGACCTCCGCTCTGGTGCGGCCGGTCAGCCACCCGGCGAGCACGGCTGCGACGGCCGCGAACCGTAGCTCCCGTACGTGCCACAGCCGCTGCGGCCCCTGGACGTGTTCCTCGGTGCCGGCGGTGGCGTTCACCTCGGCTCACATCCTGCACAGCATCTACTGGCACAACAAGACCGGCGACGGAGGCGGCGAGCCCCTCGCGGCGTACGGCGTCGGCGACCTCGCGGACGCCATCACCGAGTCCTTCGGCTCGTTCGCCGGCTTCAAGGCCCAGCTGACCAAGGCGTCCGCGACCACCCAGGGTTCCGGCTGGGGCGTCCTCGCCTACGAGCCGCTCTCCTGGAGTCTGATCGTCGAGCAGGTCTACGACCACCAGGGCAACGTCGGCCAGGGATCGATGCCGATCCTCGTCTTCGACGCCTGGGAGCACGCCTTCTACCTCCAGTACCGGAACCAGAAGGTCGACTTCATCGACGTGATGTGGGCCGTCGTCAACTGGCAGGACATGGACCGGCGTTACGCCGCCGCCAAGGAGCGCGGCGAAAGCCTGCTGCTCGCGCCGTGACGCCGTAGCCACGTCAGCGTTCGCACACAGACGTCCTGCTCGTGATCGTCTTCTCAACCTTCACTTGCAGGCGGCACCACATAGGGCTCCCGCAAGGACGTGACTTGTGGGAGCCCTTCTGCCGAAGGGGTCTTCTCGAACGTCGTGTCCCAGTCGATCGTGCGGTCACACCAACGGTGCAGGAGTACCCGGTCATGACCCACGGCGAGCAGGCCGGCGCCGGTGGCCCGGCGGTAGTCCTCGACCACCGTGACCAGGGCGGCCGTGGTCGAGGCGTCGAGCATCGCCGTCATCTCGTCGCACACCAACCAGCGCGGACGCAGCACGAGGGCGCGGGCCAGGCAGGCGCGTTGCAACTGGCCGTCGCTGACCTCGTGCGGACGTCGCTTCAGCAGGTCGGGGGTCAGGCCGACACCCTCGGCCAGTTCGGGAACCCGGTCGGGGACGGCCTCGCGGCGGCCGGTCGCGCGCAAGGGCTCGGCGATCAAATCCGTGAGCCTCAGCCGGGGGTCGGCGGAGAGCCGAGGCTGCTGGAAGACGATCCCGACGGCGGTGCGCTGTTCGCGCGGGGCGCGATGGCGCCAGTGGCGTACCGGGGTGCCGTCCAGGACGAGGGACCCGGAGTCGGGCCGGTGCAGGAGGGCGGCGACGCGGGCAAGGGTGGACTTGCCGCAGCCGCTGGGACCCAGCAGACCTACGGCCTCTCCGGGGGCTATCGTCAGCGAGACGTTCCGCACCACCGGGGCGCGTCGGTCGTATCCGGCGGTGATGCTTCGCAGCTCAAGCACGGAGGTCCTCCTGCACGTGCGGGTGGTGGCAGGCGACAGACTCCGTCATCCGGGGCAGCGTGACGCAGGCGTCGGTTGCCCGGTCGCAGCGGGCGGCGAAGGCGCAGCCGTCGGGCAGGTCGCCGAGTTCCGGGGGCATGCCGGGGATGGGGGAGAAGGCGCGGTCGGGGAGGGCCTGGAGGAGACCTCGGCTGTACGGGTGGCGGGGGCCGGGTGCGCCGAAGAACGCCTGGGCGTGCGTGAGTTCGATGATGCGGCCGGCGTACATCACGGAGACACGGTCGGCGATGCGTTCGGCCGCAGCCAGGTCGTGGGTGATCATCAGCAGGGCCTGTCCAGCGGCGTCCACGGGGCGCCGTAGCTCGTCGACCGTGCGGTCGACCAGGTCGCGATCGAGTCCGGTGGTCGGTTCGTCGGCGAGCAGCAGAGGCGCGTCGCCGACGAGGGCGAGGGCCGTGGCGGCGCGCTGGGCGAGGCCGCCGGAGAGCTGGTGGGGGTGGCGGTCGAGGTGGTCGGCCGGGAACGCGGCGCGTTCGGCGGCCGTCCGGGCGGCGGAGCGCCGGGCGGCGCGGCCCCGGACGTCGGTCAAGGCGCCGACCGTCTCCTCCAGTTGCGAGCGGATGGTGCGTACCGGGGTGAGGTGCGCGGCCGGGGTCTGCGGGATGAGCCCGATGAGTCGGCCCCGCACGGTGCGGGCGAGGGTCTTCTCGTCGGCGGAGAGCAGGTCGAGGCCGCCGAGGCGGGCCTCGCCCGCGGTCTGGGCGTTCGCGGGGAGCAGGCCGAGGAGGGCGGAGGCAAGGACGGACTTGCCGCAGCCGCTCTCCCCGACCAGGGCCAGGCACTCGCCGGCCGCCACGTCGAAGTGCGCGTCGGTGACGGCGGCGATCCGGCGCCTGCCCGGCATGAGGAAGCGAACCGACAGACCGCGTACCGACAGCACGGGAAGTCGCTTGCTCACAGCATCAGCTCCGATCGGCGGCGGGGGTTGATCCGTTCCCGCCAGGCTCCGGCGAGACCGGCGATGGCCAGGGTCGGGACGACGATGAAGAGGCCGGGGAAGAGGGTCGGCCACCACTGGCCTGCCAGCAGCGAACCGCGTGCGCCCTGGATGAGGGTGCCGAGACTCGCCGTGTGCGTGGGCAGCCCGAGGCCCAGGAACGACAGGGCCGACTCGTGCCACATGGCGTGCGGCACCATCAGGACCGCGGCGAGCGCGGCCTGCGGCAACACGGCGGGCAGCAGGTGCCGTACCGCCACCCGCCACCGGGACGCGCCACCGGAGACGGCCGCCTCGATGTACGGGCGGGACCGCAGCGACATCACCTCGGCCCGCACGATCCGCGCCGTGGACAGCCAGTGGGTGAGCGCGACCGAGACCACCACCGGCCAGACTCCCGGCCGGAACATCGCCACGATGAAGATGCCCAGCAGCAGGTGCGGCACGGACGAGAAGGTGTCGACCACGCGCATGAGACCGTGGTCCACCCAGCCGCCCAGGGCCCCGGCCGTGGCCCCGACCGCGGTGCCGATGACCGTCGCGGTCACGGCCGCCGCCACACCGACCAGCAGGGACACCCGCAGCCCGTAGACGCAGCGGACCAGCAGGTCGCGCCCGAGGTCGTCGGTGCCGAAGAGGTGCGACCAGCTCGGTGGCAGCAGCTTGGCGGCCAGATCGACGGCCTGTTGGTCGAGTTGGACCAGCGGCGGCACGAGGAGAACGGCGAGGACGGTCGCGGCGACCAGCGCGGCGGAGGCGCGCACCCGCACCGTCCGGGTGGAGCGGCGCCGCGTGCTGTATCCCCGCCAGACGGGCGGGGAAGGAACGGAAGGAGCCGGGGATTCCGGCGCGTCACATGTCACTGAACTTCACCCTCGGATCGAACAGACCGTAGAGCAGGTCGGCGAGCAGGTTGCCGACGAGCACGGCGGCGGTGGCCAGGGTTGTCAGGGCGGCGAGCAGCGGGAAGTCCACGGCGGTGGCCGCCTCCACCGTCGCCGCGGCGATGCCCGGCCAGCTGAAGACGCTCTCCACGAGCAGGGCCCCGGTGATGAGTTCGGGGACGCGGGAGCCGATCAGCGTCAGGACCGGGAGCAGTCCGGAGCGCAGGGCGTGCCCGAGCAGGACGGTGCGTTCGCTCGACCCCCGTGCGCGGGCGCCCCGTACCGGGTCCTCCGCCAGCGCGTCGCCCACGCCCTGGCGCACGTACAGGGCGAACCAGGGGAGTTGGGAGACGGCGAGCACGCCCGCCGGCAGCACCAGATGACTGGTCACCTGCCCCGGCGTGACCTGCTCGCTCGCGGTGTCCGTCAGCCCGCCCGCCGGGAACACACCCAACTGGAGGGCGAACAGCCAGATGACGAGCAGCGCGATCCAGAACACGGGCGCTGCCTCCAGCGTGTAGGCGAGCGAGGTGACGATCCGGTCGAGCCACGACCCGGGACGGCGCGCGGCCAGCACCCCGAGCAGCGTGCCGAGCAGCACGGCGACGACGAAGGCCACGGCGCACAACAGCGTGGACCAGAGCAGACGTTCGCCGATGACCTGGGCGACCGGCTGCCGCAGAACGCTGGACTGGCCGAGGTCGCCATTGAGCGCGGAGGTCAGCCAATGCCACCAGCGGACGGCGAAGGACTGGTCCACGCCGAGGTTGCCCCGCAGCCGGTCCAGGGTCTCCTGATCGGCACCGAGGGCGGCCGTACCGGCGTACGCCCGCACGGGGTCGAAGGGGGAGGCGGCGGCGATGGCGAAGACACCGAAGGTGACGACGAGCAGGATCGGGGCGGCGAACAGCGCCCGCCGCCCCGCCAGACGGGCCATCGCGCCCCAGGGCGGCCGGGTCACTTCTTCGGCTGCCAGTCCTCGATGTTCCACCACGGGCCGCTCGCGAAGCCGTGCTCGTGCGGCTCCAGCTGCGTGGTCAGCCCCTGCCAGCGGTCGGCGAGAACATAGACGTGGTCGATGTGGGTGAGGAAGGTGTAGCCGGGGTCCTTGACCAGCTCCTGCTGGAGGGTGTCGTACGCCGCCTCGCGCGTGGCCGCGTCCTGGCTGCGGCGGCCGGTGTCGAGGGCCTTGTCCACAGCCGGGTTGTCGTAGCGGCCCATGTTGTTGAAGCCGTTTCCGGCGAGGGAGGAGTGCAGCAGGGTGTAGAGGCCGAAGTCGGGGTCGCCGGTGCTGCCGAAGCCCGCGAGGACCGCGTCGTCCTTCATACGCGGCTCGATGACCTCCCAGGTCGCGCTCTCCACCGTCACGGCGATGCCGGCCTTCCTGGCGTCGGAGGCGTAGGCGAGGGCGTGGTCCTGGCGGACTTTGTCGCCCGAGGGGTAGAGCAGCGTGAACGCCGCCCGCTGCCCGCTCTTGGCGCGGATGCCGCCGTCGCCGATCTCCCAGCCCGCCTGGTCGAGGTTCCGGCTGGCCTTGGCGAGATCCTGGTCGCGCTCGATGCCCTTCGCGAACCAGGGGTCGTCGACGGGCAGCGGCCCGTACGCGGGTCGTCCCGCGCCGTCGAGGATCTTGTCGACCATGGCCTCGCGGTCCACCGCGGCGTCGAGCGCCTGCCGTATCGCTCGGTCGCCGGTGACCTTGTTCTGCTGGGGGAGTGTGACGGTCCGGAAGTCGTAGGACTTGGCGTCGTACGTCTTGCGGCCCTTGTCGTCCTTGAAGGTCGCGGCCAGGTTGGGCGGGAGGATCGCACCGTCCAGGTCGCCGGAGCGCAGCCGGGTGGCGCGCACGTTGTCGTCCGCGATGACCGCCATGGTGAACGTCTTCACCCTCGGCGCACCGCCCCAGTACTTCGGGTTCGCCTTGAAGGTGAGCTTCTCGCCCTTGCTCCAGGAGGAGAGGACGTACGGTCCGGTACCGACCGGCTTCGTGTTGAACGAACCGGTGTTGGGATCCTGCTCGCCGGCGAGGTGCTCGGGGACGATGGGCAGCACGGTGCGTCCCGCGAACGGCGCGTAGGGGTACTTCAGCGTGAAGACGACACCGTCGTCGCCGTCGGCCCGGACCTCCTTGACGGCGTCCAGCTCGCTGCGCGAGGTGTTGTTCGTCTCGTCGTCCAGGACGGTCCGGTAGGTGAAGACCACGTCCGCGGCCGTCAGGGGCTCGCCGTCGCTGAACTCCACGCCCTCGCGCAGGGCGTAGGTGTACGTGAGCCCGTCGTCGGTGACCTGAGGGAGCGCCTTCGCCAGGGCGGGCGTGAGTTTCAGGTCGGCGTCCCGGGCCAACAGGCCGTCGAACAGCTTGGAGTTGCCGTCCTTGCCGTAACCGAGCAGTGGGCTGAGAGTGTCCGGCTCGGATCCGACCCCGATCACCACGGAGGCGGCCGCGGCCTTACTGGCACCGGCACCACTGCTGGGCGCCGAGCAGGCGGCGAGCCCGGTCAGCGCAACCGCCGCTGCGACGGCGGCACTTCTCATCCGACGGGACGTCATCAGCCTCACACCCTTGCTGCACATGGCATGCTGTTGCGATCACTTTGCGACAAGGGGCTACCCGCTGATGAGTGGAGACAGTCTTGCAATTGCAAGTAATATGCAACGGGCTTGGCGGACCCTCCCGAATCCTCGCCGACCAGGTCAGCAGTGGGCGGACCGCCGTTGTGGGCCTGTCCTACCAGCTGGTCGACGGCAGCGCCCGTCTCGTCACCACACACGGTCTGCCAGGCGATGCGATCGTCCCCGGTTCCCCCCACCTGAGCGGTGCACAGCCATCACGACGAAGGTGCCAATGGCGCCGCGTTGACTGCCCGCCTCATCCAGGGGTGTCAGCCTGCGACGTGGATGCCGGGGCGGCGGGCGGGGTCGGGTTGGTGTCGGCGGATGATCTCGCGGGTGACGGGTGCGGTGTCGCCGCGGCCGAGGAGGAAGTAGCGGAACATGTGGGTCAGGGGACTGCCTTCGGCCCAGGCGAAGTAGCAGTGCGGCTGGACGCCAGTGGTGTCGTGCAGGGTGAGAAGGATCGCGGCGATGGCGTTGGGCGCGGCGGGGGCTTCGGCTCGCAGGATGCGGTAACCCTCGATTTCGACGCCGTGGACGGTGAGGGTTTCGCTGAAGTCGGAGGGGTCGACGACATCGATCTCGAGGAACAGGATGTCGGCGAGGCCGGGCACGGGGTTGGTGGCACGCTGCTCGCGTTCCTTGTCGGCGTACTCGGCGCCGTCTCCGGCCTGTCGGCGGTTGGTGATGATGTTGATGGCGTTGTCGTGGGCGAGGGTGTCGGTGATGAACTGGCGGGCGGTCTCGTCGAACACGATTTTGTCCGCGCGCAGTTCGGTGGTGCGTGAGATGCGGGAGATCAGCGAGATGGTGATGATGCCGAGGATGAACATCGCGGAGATGGTGATGCCGTCGGGCTTGTCGATGATGTTGGCCACCAGCGCGTAGAGCAGTACCGCGGTGAGCGCGGCGAATCCCACGGTCAGGGTGCGTTGGCGGCGGCGCAGTGCGGAGACGGTCACGGCGAAGGCGCCGGAGACCATCATGGCGAGGATGCCGGTGGCGTAGGCGCCGGCCTGGGCGTCGATGTCGGCGTCGAAGGCGATGGTGATGATGACGCACAGAGCTGTGTAGACGAGTACGACGGGGCGTACCGCGCGGCCCCATTCGGGGGCCATGCCGTAGGCGGGAAGATAGCGCGGGACGATGTTGACCAGTCCGGCCATGGCGGAGGCGCCCGCGAACCAGAGGATCAGGATGGTGCTGATGTCGTAGGCGGTGCCGAAGGCTTCCCCGACGTGTTCGTGGGCCAGCCAGGCCAGGGCCCGGCCGTTGGCCGCGCCGCCCGCCTCGAACTCCTTGTGCGGTATGAGGACGGTGGTCACGAGACTGGCGGCGAGCAGGTAGACGCTCATGACGAGCGCGGCCGTCGTGAGCAGCCTGCGGGCATTGCGGATGCGGGACTTCAGCCGCTGTTCGGCACTCTCGCCCTGGGCGGAGATGAGCGGCATCATGCTTACCCCGGTCTCGAATCCGGACAGGCCCAGCACCAGCAGCGGGAAGGCCAGCAGCGCGGGCTCGGCGAGGTCGCCGAATCCGCGGCCTTCGGTGAGTGCGCCGGTCCAGGCCGAGAAGGCGTCCGGGCTGGTGAACACATCCACCAGGCCGACGCCGATGGTCACCGCGTTGAGCGCGAGGAAGACGGCGACCAACGGGATGGCCACGCTCACGGCTTCGCTGAACCCGAGCAGGAAGACCCCGCCGAGGAGTACCAGGAGCGCCACGGTGATGACTACCTCGTGTCCTTGCAGAGCATGCGGCGCGTAGGAGCTCTCCACCAGATGTACGGAGGCGTCGGCCGCGGACAGGGTGATCGTGATGATCCACGAGGTCACCACGAACCCGAGCAGGACCAGGACGAACAGTTTGCCCCGCCAGAACGGCAGCAGGTCCTCGAGCATCGCCACCGATCCGGCCCCGTGCGGACTCTCGCCTGCCACCCGCCGGTACATCGGCAGCATCCCCACCAGGGTCAGCACGACGAGCAGAAGAGTGGCCAACGGCGAGACCGCGCCGGCTGCCAGGGCGGCGATGGCCGGCACGTAGGCCAGGCTGGAGAAGTAGTCGACGCCGGTCAGGCACATCACCTTCCACCAGGCATGAGACTCGCCGGCGCCCGCCTCCGCCGCGGGGTTGACCGCCTGCACCCGGTGTCGCAGCAACCACCGCGCCAGAGCGCTCCCTTGGCGCTCCTGTGCGGCAGGATCCTCCACCACGTCCACCGCGGCCAGATCGTTCACGCCGGTCATCTCCCCCACACCCTTCAACCCGCTCAGCGGGCAGGGCTCCACAGCCCTGCGACGATCACCGAGTATGCGGCCTCCCGGCGCCTTCGCCCTTCGGACGACTGGCCGCAGGAGAGCACGCATCCGCGCCCTTCTTCCCCGCCACTCATCTGATGTGCGCGCGAATCACCGAGGAAATGGCCTCGCCCTCCCCGGCATCGACGGGACGTGCCTCGTCATGGCCACCACCCCCGTGGCGCCCTCCAGCCGCGTCACCGTCCGCGGTCGCCATCACTTCGACCGCTGAGCACCCCAGTCTGGCGTGCGCGGGCGCCTCCTTCACCGTCGCCGCGACCTGTTGTATCCAGGGCGGCTCCCCTGCGCACGGCAGGCGACTGGCCGGGTAGCGGCCCGGGCGGCATGAGCGCATCTACTGACTTACGTGATCGCGGGTGTAGGTACGCAAGGGCGGGGTAGTCGCGCCTTGGCTTCGGCTGTATCGACTGGTTACGGCGGGCGGGTTCAACTGTGGGAGGGGAACGCCATGACTTTGGTGAGTACAAAGGCCACGCAGGCGCAGACCGGAGATCTGCCTGAGATCCTCGCCCCTTCTCAGGTGAGTCCGAAGGATGCCCGTGAGCTGTCCCGGCTGTTCTTCGACCAGTTGACGGTGTTGGAAGAGGGCACGCCCGAGTACAGCTACGCCCGTAACACGCTGATCGAGGTGAACGTGTCTCTGGTCCGGTACGCCGCCGGCCGCTTCCGCAGCCGGGGGCCGGAGGAGATGGAGGACATTGTCCAGGTCGGCATGATCGGGCTGATCAAGGCCATCGACCGGTTCGAGCTGTCCCGCGAGGTCGAGTTCACCTCCTTCGCCATCCCCTACATCGTCGGCGAGATCAAGCGGTTCTTCCGCGACACCACCTGGGCGGTGCATGTCCCGCGCCGTCTGCAGGAGGCCCGGGTCCAGCTGGCCCGTGCGACGGATGAGCTGCGCAGCCGGCTGGGGCGCACGCCGACGGTGAAGGAGCTGTCGGAGCTGATGAGCCTGCCCGAGAATGAGGTCATCGAAGCCCGCCTTGCCGCCAACGGCTACAACTCCGCTTCCCTGGATGCGGCGATCGGTACCAGCGAGGACGGCGAGAGCGCTCTGCAGGACTTCATCGGCGCCGAGGACCAGGCGCTAGAGCTGGTGGAGGACTTCCACGCCCTGGCCCCGCTGATCGCCGGGCTCGATGACCGGGACCGTCAGATCATCCACATGCGGTTCGTGGAAGAACTCACCCAGGCCCAGATCGGCGAACACCTGGGCGTCTCCCAGATGCATGTCTCACGCCTCCTGTCGCGTTGCCTGACCCGCCTGCGAGACGGCATGCTCACCAGCCGGTAGAAGATGCGTTCACCGCTGCTGATCTAGGGACCCGCAGCCCCGCACGAAAGGGGCCGCCGGACAGGGGCCGGTGGCCCCGACACGGCAGGGACTGTGCGCGCGGGGCCGCGCCGGCGTCTCGTTGCTCGCAGCGGTACCCCTCACCCAAGACAGCAGGCGGGAACGGAATGACGGGCCGCGGTGACTGGCTCGTCCGCCGCAGCTCTGGCAGTGCTGTCGCGCCCAGGCACCCCCTCGGCTAGTCGGACCGCGAGGATGCGGCGACGGCTTTTACTTCGGCACCTCCTGCCATGCCGCTGAGTCCACCCACGGCGGCGCGACCAGTCCGTTCGCGCCACCTGTTCGGCGGACGTCCGTGAGCACGACCGCTTCGTTGGCGACGGTGTGATCGTGCAGAGCGCAGGCGGTTTGGGCGAGGCTGTGCATGGTGCGCCGCAGCCCGGTGGGGGCTGCTTCTACCAAGGGGATCAGCCTCGACAGGCGCTGCGGCTTCGGTGGGAATTCCTCGCCGCAGCCCGTCTGGGCATCAGTCCCAGCATCCCGGCCCGCGCTGTGTGGCGACCCCGGGCCGGGGCCGGCCAGACCCCGTCGTAGCCTTCGGCCCTGACCGACGCACCATCCCTGACCTCGTCCCAAGCCGTCGCACTCCGGCAGGCCGGCAATAAGCGGCTCGTTGCCGGCGCGCCGCAGTGTCCCAACCGGCGCAATACCGCGTCATCGGTGCTGCGGGCGCCATTCGAAGAGCAGGATGGTCGCATCGTCCCGCAGTTGGTTGCGTTGGTAGTCGAGGATGGCGTGGATGAGCAGCCGCAGCACCTCGGCTGGGCGCTGCCCGGCGGCGGAGGAGCGGATGATGAAGTCGGTGAACCGGTCGAGGCCGAACTCCGCACCGTCCACGTCGCGGGCCTCCACGACACCGTCGGTGTAGAGGAGGACGCTATCGCCCGGTTCCAGGGTCGCCTCGTGGACTTGCCGGACTGCCGGGGCGAGGTGGCCGGCCAAGCCGATCGGCGGCTGTGGAGGGCTGTCCAGCGCCTGGGCGAGCACCCGCTCGGCACGGATCAGCAGGGGTGGGGGGTGACCGCAGTTGACCCAGCGCAGCCTGCCGGTCTCGGCGTCGAGTCGGCACAGTACGCCGGTGCAGAAGTGGTCGGGCAGCCACTGGGTGAGCGCTTGGTCGACGGAGCTGACGACGTCGGCCAGGTCGGAGCCGGCCCGGCGGGCGTTGCGCGCTGCCGCCATGGCGACCGACGTGGTCAGGCCGGCGGTCAGATCGTGACCCATGGCGTCGAGGATCATGGTGTGCAGGATGTTCTTGGCCACCGAGTGGTCGAAGGCATCGCCGGCGACGTCGTAGGCCGGTTCCAGGGCCGCGGTCGATACGCACCTACTCGTGCCGATGGTGCGGGGTGGCAGGAAGGCCCGCACCATCTCGGCGGGCAACCGCATGGTCGCAGTGCGGGTGCGGGCGGCGAGCCAGTCGCTGTAGGCGCGCTTGGAGGTGATCAGCATGGCGAACAGATGGGCCAGCATCCGGCTGCGGCGCATCCGCACCGCGTCGAGAGAGGCGGTCCGAATCGCCAGCACGCCCAGCCGCTCCGCACCATCGACCAGAGGCATCCAGAGGATCAAGCCGTCGTCGGCCTCGACCACCCGCGGATCGACCGTGCGGTAGGCCCAGCCGGCCGACGAGTGGTCCACCGGAAGCGGCTCCAGAGCCTCGTCGAGTGGGATGAGCAGTTGTTGTTGCAGGTCGACGAGGTAGATCGACGCGGTGTCCAGGCCGAGGGACGAGGCACACCGGTTCGCCAACGCGGGCAGTTCGACTGGCAGGGCAGTCTGCGCCTCGATGATCAGCTCTTCCAGCCGATTCTCGTCGACGGCGGTGTCGGGACCGGAGGACGCGTGTGGTGGGTCCGACAAGGGGATCACCCCTTCCTTGCCCAGTTTCACACCGATCGCGTCTTCTCTCACGTCAGCCTGCGGCGAGGGCGAGGGCGACGCCAGGACGGTCAGCTCGCTCGGCCGGGCCCACCGGTCCAGGGCGTCAAGGTCAGTACCTTCGGATCCCTGTTCGCCGCGGCGTGATACACATCCGTCGGGGCCCGGCCGACCACTCCGTGGGGACTTGACGCAACCCGACCCTGTTGTGCATGACTCACTGTCAGTTCGAGGTTGCCCATCGCGGCGCGAGGTGGTGCCGGTCGGTGGAACGACCGGTGCACTCGATTCGACCCCGATTCGGCCCCGTGCGTACCAGCAGAGTGGATCAACGCTCTGACCAGGGAAGACGAAGTACGGCGGAGGTTACGGGTTTTTACTCCGGATCAAGCCCGTTCGATGCCTCTGGTCAAAAAGGATCTCGGATCTGTCGGGTGGGCGACCTACGCTGAGCTCCGTCCGCACTATCTGGGAGAAGCATGACAAGCAGGTTCACCGAGTTGACCGTTGACTGCCATGATCCGGAGAGGGTCGCGGCCTTCTGGTGCGAGGTCCTGGACTTCAAGGTGATCGACCGAAGCGAGGGCAAGGTCGAGATCGGCTCTTGGATGCCGACCGTAGAGGATGTCCGGGCCCGCCAGATGCCGCCCACCCTGGTGTTCATCCGTGTGCCCGAGGGCAAGACCGTCAAGAACCGGCTTCACCTCGACGTCAGCCCGATCGACGGCAGCACCGGGGACGAGGTGACCAGATTGCTCGGTCTCGGCGCGGTCAAGGTGGACGTGGGTCAGGGACCGGATCGGAACTGGGTGGTCATGGCCGACCCTGAGGGCAACGAGTTCGACGTCCTGCGCACCTTGGCACCGCAGGACCAGGACTAGGCCGCCTTCCTTGGCTCACCTTTCCGACCGGCGGACGGCCGCCGCACCGGCCGAGCCGCTTGCGGTTCGCGACGTGGTCGGCCGGCCGCGGGATCACCGACCGGATTCCGCGCCGTCGCAGGTGACTGCGGATCGCCCGAAACGAATATGCCTTGTCGGCCAGGACCACGTCCGGTGTGGTCCTGGGCCGGCCGATCGGCCGGGGCATTCGTCACCGGGCCATGACCTCGGGGAATGCGGGTGCGTCACCTGCCTGACCGGGCGTGACGACCAAAGCGAGCAGGCGGCAACAGCTGTGTGCGTCGAGGTGGATGTTGGTGGTCAAACCGCCGCGGGAACGTCCGAGGACCCCGACTCCGCCATCGAACTCGGAGGAGCGCGCATCCTGGGTTCGATCATGGCAGTTCCGGGGCTATGGCGGCGCTCTGCTCGAACGGGTAGCTGGCGGCGGTGTAGTTGGTGTAGGTGCCTGCGGTGTCGGTGGTCCGCGCCGTAGAAGTGTGGGTGGTGGGTACCGTCTGTCCGGTTTGTTTGTGGGTGGTTGAGGGGTGGGTGGGGGTGGTTGGTGGTGCTCGTCAGTGGGTTGGGTTGGGTGGGGTGGTGGTGGGTGGTGTTGTTTTGCTTTCGGGTGGGGGGTGGGTCGGTGATACTGGCGCGTGGCGTGGGCGGGGGTTGGGCGTATATG